>JBDRRP010000122.1:0-2674 GCA_043825735.1 Pseudomonadota bacterium
ATGCTTTAACGCTCCCCTTACGCTGCGCTTTCCATCGAACACCCGCTGCACAGATCCAGGGCCAGCATGACGATACTGCTCCAGCGATTGTCATAATCGTGGGCGTCCCACTTCGGGAAAAGCTCGGTGTCTCTCAGAAAATTTCTGACCTGCATCCCTTCTCGCAGGTGTACCGGGTGCGGGATCCTTTTGCCGCCGCCAATGTCAACGGCAAGGACCGCGCGGGCAAAGTCTTTTACGAAATACTCATCGCGCAGCATGGTGAAAAAGGCCAAGAAATCATAGCCCATCCTTCTGGCCAGAAGCCGTGCGGCGGCCTCAAAACGATTTCCTGTGATTGGGACTACCATGGGTGCCTCCGTTGAATCTTTCTGTGTGTGATATTGGGAACTCAGAAGATGTGTATTGTGTTAAATCGCACTCTCAGTGAGATTTCAAGAACAAAGTGCAACCCGTTGGTACGGAAAACATAGCCCCACAACATATAGCGTTTTAGAAATGCCCTGACACAAATAAAAAGCGGGCAGCGACCGCTTCGGCCCCTGCCCGCTTCTTATTGGCAGTGAGATTTCAGGGCGCAATTATGCTGCGGCCTTCTGTTCCTCTGCACCCGCCCCGTCGCCGGCGGCGTCGTTGGTATCGTGAGCGGCGATGTCCAGCTTGCTCAAGATGGGCGCCATCTTGGCGTGATACGCCGCCATGGCCTCCAGCTCCGGGCCTTCCAGCACGCCGATGGTCTTGAACAGGATGCGGCTGTAGTCGTCCTTGGCCGCATTCTGCGCAGTTTCCAGGCTCATGCGGGTGATGACCTGGTGCGAGCGCTTCATCATCCGGCCGATGCCGTACATATAGAGCTTTGCGTTCTTGAGGCTCATCGCCGGAACGTAAAGAACCATGGGCATCGGGTTGTCGGGCGTGACGAAGAAGATGGCCCGTTTCAGGTTGCACTTCTGGCCGCGGCCGTTTTTGTCCGTGCCGAACTGTGCGTAGGCGCAGGCCTCGCAGTCGCCGCCAGGATCGCCCTTGCCGGTCACTGCATCGTTGGACGTGCAGTTGGGCGGGGTTCCCTTGGCGTCGTCATCGAGCCACATGCTGCGGGTCATGGCCTGGTGGATGATGATGCAGTCCAGCTCCTTGACGGCGGCAATGCCGTCCTCGGCCATCGGATCGGGAACTTCCCAGATCTTGCTGCCGCCGGAGGGGACCTTGATGCGGTCCAGATCGGTGGGCTTGAGCGCCTCGCCAGCCAGGTTCTCCTGGATGATAGCCAGAACCTCAGTCACATCACCTTTCATCATGGCGAAATCGCCGCCCACTACCATCACTTCTTTTCCTTTTGCCATTGTGCGTTGTCTCCTTGATCGTTGATCGTTGTTTGCCGTTCGGCGATGGCCGGCGCGCCCTTACACGCGCAGGCCGCAGGGCACTGCGATACAAAACCGTGTCCAACATTATTCCCTATAAGCCACCCCCATACGTCTTGGTTCCAGCCGTGATCGGTCGGTCAACCGATTTTATAAAGAGAGCCCGGCCCGATGCCAGGCCCAGCGAACACTACGACTTGATGCTTTTGAGCGTTGACACCGTGTCGTCTGCCAAAAGGCTTTTAAGGGCTTCCGGCATCGGCATGTCGTTTTTCACCAGCTCTGCGACAAAAGCCGTCAAGGTTTTGGAATTGACGCCCTCTTTTACCAGGTGCTTGGTTGAGTCGTCCTTTTTCATGGCTTCGATGATGGCGTTGTCATCACCCAGCTTTTTGGCAACGACGCGCTCATGGACATAGATGGTGCGCCCACCGATTTTCATCTGATCGATCGTGGCGGTCGCAAACTGCTCCAGGAGAAACGGCTCCATGCGGGCGCGCTCTTTCTTGATTTTCTCAAGCTCCATGGTCAGCCGGTCCTTTTCGTTTTCAAGAAACGCAAACCGGAGCAGTTTTGTAAGATCGATGACGGGGGCTTCAAACTGGTCAAAAATGTCTTCGGTGGACAACGTCCGCGCCCCGTCCGGAACGGTTCCGAAGGCGTCTTCCATGGTCAGACCGTCTTCTGGATCACATAAAGCGAGATTTGATGATTTAGGCATGGCATTTCCTTTACATATAGTAAGATTTAAAAACATGGAAAAACAAAAAACATCAAGTTTAAAAGTTCATGAGCGACACCTGGCCGGTCTGTGGCTTTCGTTTTTGCAGCATCTTCGTGCTTCGCTGCGCGAGGATCCTGGCCAGGTGATTTTCAAGCGGTTCCACACGGATGGGCGCTGCCGGCCGGTCCGGCGTAAGATGTACCAGGCCAAGGCGCACATTGCCCTGCACGTAACCTTCCAATAGCTAAATATGCCGGTACGTGGTGAGCTGCAGGGCGTATTTTGCAATGTCGCAGTCATCAAGGTCCGCGATCGGCGGCAGGGCCGTATCCCAGCGGTTAGCCATCGTGATCTCTTTGTTTTGTTTCCAGTCGAGGATGATAAAATCCCCGGTTTTACGGCACTGCATCAAAAGATCGATCATTCCTGAGATTTTGAGCTTTATGGAGAAAATGATAAGCTCTGCGGCCACAAAGTTGTAGTGTTTGAGAAGCGTCGGGAAAAACTGATCGATCCGGCTAAACAAGGCCGCCGTGCGATTGCTGATCGGTGCCGGGCACTCCACCCGGGGCGGGCCGAACGTCTG
>JBDRRP010000123.1:0-9029 GCA_043825735.1 Pseudomonadota bacterium
CAGTTTCGAATTGAGGGAGGCGGTCACATCCTATAATCCCCATTTTAGGCCTGAAAAGAGCGATATTGGGCAAGAAAACACCCTGTTTTGGGATAAAGTTTGAGCAATTATAGAGGGATAGCTTGGTGCGACCCCAAGACGCAAATTGCTTCGATCAATTTTCGGGCGACATCGCGGGCGATCTCAAGGGCCTCGGATGCTGTGCGTCCCTGGGCCACAAGCCCCTGGACATCTTCGGAGGTCGCAAGATAAACGCCTTCGGGCAGTTTTTCGATATGAATATTGATGATTTTTTCCATATTCACCCCGTCGTTGATTTAGTCGCCTCAATAACAACTATAATTGTTTTAACGATTGTTTCCATTTTATGGCTGCCTCTTTGGCGGACGTCTTGGAATCTCAGAGCCTTGAAATCCTTGATGGCATCATCGCCCGAGATCTTGGGCAGTTCAGGCAATTATAAACATTTATCAATTTTGAGGCAACCTCGCCAACCGCAGCGTTTCTTCGAGCATCTGCAAGCGGTGCCGGTCGACGAAAATGGGCATCTATGGATTTTAAGAAGCGGTCCAGTTTTTCGACATGATCATCAGTCCGGCGGTGAACGATATCCAGATCGAACGTCGTTACCGGAGCCCCTTGTGCAACGGCTGCAATGCCACCGACAATGATGAACTCGACCCCGGCCTGGCTGAGCCCCTTAATCAGGGCGCTCAGGTTCAGTATCGGCGGCTTTTTGGTTTGCAAGGGCATTTCGTAATTCCAGAATCGTCAGCGCGGCCTGCTCGTTTGACAAAATGCGCGCTTCCGGCGTCATTTGCAGAAACATCCGGATCATGCTCACATCCACTTCGTTGAATTGATCGTCTTTCACGACAAAATCTCTGCCTCCTTCTTTGTCACCATTGAATTCTTATCATCGATGCCCCTTTTGAGTCGAGTCATTCCCGTGGTGATCGATCCATCCTGTGCTACCGGATGCAATCATGTCGACAAGTGTTGCTCTGAGTTAAGGCACCAGCGGCCAGATGATCCCCAGCCCCAGCATGGTGGCACCCACCGAGACGGACAGCCAGAACAGGTCCCGGGGTGACATGGGGGTGTGGTCATCGGTGCCAATGATGCGGCCGCTGCGCTTCATGAGGACAGGGGATAGTGACAGGCTACTTGTCTTTGTGGTTCGTGTTCCGTCAGTGACGGTACGAGCGCGCGGCATCGATCGCGCGCCCGGTCACACCGCGTGTGATACCGGCATCCGGGCGGCGGTGCGATGGGGGAGGGGGGGGCCCCGTTGGTGGCGGCAGATCGTTTTGCGAGTGTGCGGTCTGGGTCCGGGGACGGCACCGCGGCAAGGAGGGCGGACGTGTAGGGATGCCGCGGCGACCGGTAGAGGCTTTCCACATCGGCCGTTTCGCAGATGCGGCCCATGTACATCACCGCCACCCGGTCGCAGATGTTTTTGATCACCGCCAGGTCGTGGGAGATAAACAGCATGGTCAGACATCGGTATGTTTTGATCTTTCGCAGGAGATTGAGGATCTGCGCCTGCACCGATACGTCCAGCGCGCTCACCGGCTCATCGCAGATCAGCAGCCGGGGGTTGGTGATCAGTGCCCGGGCGATGCCGATGCGCTGGCACTGGCCCAGCGAGAATTCAAAGGACCGGCGGTTGAATGCGTTATCCGGATCGATGCCCACTTCATACATCAGCGACCGGGCGGCCTCATGGCGGGCGCGCCGATCGGCCCGGCCCAGGACGCGCAGCGGCTCTGCCACGGTCTTTCCCACGGTGCGGCCGGGGTTGAGCGCGCCGGCGGCGTCCTGAAAAATCATCTGGATATCGGGCCGGATCTCCCGGAGGCGCCGGGCGCTGCATTCCAGAAGATCCTCGCCATCGAAAAGAATGCGACCGGCTGTCGCCGCCTGGAGATTGACGATGGTCCGCGCAACGGTGGTTTTACCGCACCCGGACTCGCCGACCAGCCCCAGGGTCTGACCGCTATCGATGTGAAAGGACACGCCCGAGACGGCGTGTACCGCTGCCGTGCGGCTCAGACGAAATTCGACGCAGAGGTCCTGCACCGTAATCAGTGGCGCCGTTAGGGTCATTGGGTGTCGCTTCCACTATTGATGGGGTGCCAGCAGGCGTAGCGATGGCCGGATCCGTTGTCATCTCCCATCGGGGGGGCGGTTTCGTGACAGCGCCGGTCTGCGCGCTGGCAGCGCGGTGCAAATCCGCACCCGGCCGGCGGCGCGATCAGGTCCGGCGGCATGCCGTCGATGGCATTGAGATGGGCGTGCGGCGGATCGGTGAGGCGCGGGATGGCGCTCAGCAGCGCATGGGTATAGGGCATCCGTGTTTCTCTAAACAGCAGCGGGGTCGGCGCCATTTCCACCAGCTTTCCCGCGTACATCACTGCGGTGTCGTGGGCACGGCCGGCCACGACGCCCAGATTATGGGAGATGAGGATCATGGTCATGTTTTTTTCTGCCTGAAGCCGCGAGAGCAGATCGAGGATGTCGGCCTGCACGGTGACATCCAGGGCGGTGGTGGGCTCGTCGGCGATGATGAGCTCGGGCCGGCAGGCCAGGGCGATGGCGATGGCCACCCGCTGGCGAAGGCCGCCGGAGAGCTGGTGCGGGTACTGGTCGAAGCGACGCCGGGGCATGTTGATGCCGACTTCGGTCATAAGCGCCATGGCCCGCACGTGTGCGTCCTTTTTCGAGGCCCTCAGGTGATGGATGATGCCTTCGGTGATTTGACCGCCGACGGTCATGACAGGGTTGAGGGATGTCATGGGGTCCTGGAACACCATCGCGATGTCCTTGCCGATGATGGGCCTGGGGGCGTTTGGCGCGCGCCGTTGCAGGGGGCGCCCCTCGAACCGGATCACGCAATCGTCGGATATGACGGCGCCCTTGGGCAGGAGCCCCATGATGGCGCGTCCGAGCATGCTCTTGCCGCAGCCCGACTCGCCCACGATCGCCAGGGTTTTTCCCGGCATCACGGAGAAGGATACCCCGCTCACGGCATGGACGAGACCGCGATCGGTGGGCAGGCTGGCGCTGAGGTTTTCAACGTCAAGCAGCGGGGCGGGTGTCATAACTGACCTTTTTGCCGCTCGATGGTGCTGCGGATGCTGTCGCCAATGAGGTTGAATGACAACACGGTGAGAAACAGGACCGCGGCGGGAACGCCGCTCACGTGGGGCGCCGCGTCCAGGATCTCTTTTCCCTCTGCGATCATGCCCCCCCAACTGGGCGTAGGGGCGGGCACTCCCAAGCCCAAAAAGCTCAGCGCGCCTTCCGCCATGATCAAAAACGCTGCCACCATGAGACCGTAGCCCGCTACCGGAATGGTCACGTTGGGAATGATTTCCCGGCACAGGATAGACAGGTTGCCGGCACCGCTGAGCCGCGCGGCGGCCACAAATTCACGCTCCGCCAGAGCCAGGGCGGCGGCGCGGGCAACGCGGCAGAAGGCCGGCAGGGTCAAAAATCCCAGTGCCAGGATCAACTTGCCAAGGCTTGCCCCCAGGTAAAACGACACCACCACCAGCAGCACGAGCCCCGGGAAGGCGAGAATCACATCCATTGCGGTGACGATGACCGATTCCAGGCGGCCGCGATAAAAGCCGGCGATGCATCCGAGAAGACCGCCGGCCACAAGACCGATGAGCGGTGCCAGCAGCCCTACCGACAGGGACACCCGGGCGCCGTAGACAATGCGGGAGAGGTTGTCACGGCCCATGGTGTCCGTGCCCAGCCAGTGGACATAGCTGCCGGCGCTTTCTGCCTCCTGAAGCACCACGCGGCCGCCCGCAGTGCCGGGCGGGGCGGCAAAATGGCGCCAGTTCATGTGATCGGGGGCCGGCATGGGCCACCACCCGGCCGTGGCGGCCGATACCAGGACGACCAGAATCCAGCCCAGCGGTATCCAGAACGCCGGCGTCAGGCGCCCTGTGATGCGGCCGCTGGGAAGGGCCGTTAGCGGGCCAGCTGCCGGGCCGTTACCGGGGAGATGGGGCTGTGAGGCCATGGGCCTGTCCTGTCCTGATCCGCGGGTCGATGAGGGGGTATGCCATATCGATGACGGCGTTGATGGTCACGTATCCCGCTGAAATGAGCAGCACGCAGCCTTGAACCATCAAATAGTCACGGGTGCTAATCGCCTGCAGCAGCAGTCGCCCGACGCCGGGCAGTGCAAAAATGGTTTCAACGATGACCGCTTCCCCAAGGAGTCGGCCGACCTGGAGGCCGCAAATGGTCACCATGGTGAACGACGAGGGCCTGAAGGCATGATGCAGCAGCACTTTCCAGGGCGGCAGGCCCTTTGCCCGGGCCATGAGGATATAATTTTGCTGCAGGGTGGTGATCATGTCGCTGCGAAGGACCCGCATCAGCACCACCCACTCGATCAGCGCGATGCTCAGCGCAGGCAGCAGCAGCGCGGTGAGGTTCGCCCCCAGTCCTTCGGACAGGGGCGCGTATCCCGTTGCCGGCAGCCACCGAAGGTGGATGGAGAACACCGTGACAAACAGCAGCGCCATGACGAAGCTGGGGATGGACAGGGTGGCAAAGCCGGCCGCGTTGATCAGGCGGTCCAGTGCGGTGCCGTTTCGATAGGCGGCGATCATGCCGGCGGGCAGCGCCATTGCGAGCGCCAGTATCTGGGACAGGATCAGCAGTTCGATGGTGACCGGCAGGCGGGCGCAGATCGCCTCAAGGACCGGCTGGCCGGTAAGATAGGATTTACCCAGGTTGCCGCCAAGGACGCTGCCCAGCCACGAGATGTAGCGCTCCGGGAGGCTGCGGTCGAGACCCAGGTCGGCGCGGATGGCCGCGATGTCTTCCGCCGAGGCGTCGGCGCCGCCGATGACATGGGCGACATCGCCGGGCAGGACGTTGAGCAGCAGAAATGTCAGGGCGGACACCGACAACAGGACGACCACCAGTCGGGCCAGCTTTTTGAAGAGCCACTGTGTGGGCATAACCATTTTAGAACCTATCTCAAAAAATGGATTTTTGGTTCAGATCAAGGCGAAGGCAAGCATCAACCCGCAGGAATACTGGTGTATTTTGAGGACTTGATGCGCGGCTTCAACGCCGATATGGGGCAAAAAGACTTTTTTGAGATAGGTTCTAATAAATTCGTTGCTCTATGAAGCGCCAGTGCGGTCTCGACGGCAATGCTAACGGCCGCGTCCCAATTCAGGCAAAGCGAATCATCAGTTTGTCGTCTTGACGGTGGATCGGATATGACGTCAGCGCCTTGGCGGTGGGGCCATCCCCGATCACTTTCCCATCCAGAGAGAACTCGGCATGATTGATGCTGATGCATCTGAATCTTTTCTTCTCGGGCTGATACTCGACTTCAAAACCATTGTGGGTGCAGCTGATCGACAATGCCGTAAAATGATCGTCACCGGTATTGGCGATGATCAGCGAATCAGTTAATTGGGGATCGATGATTTTATATGCCTTACCCTCATTGAGAAGATCCGGTATGTTCCGGGTGTCGATGATGATCTCGGTTTTCTTGCCAGATTTTTGGATCCCATATGCTGCCGGTTGGATTTCGGGGGTATTGCCATACAGGCTCAGTGGCAGGCAACCCGTCAGTCCGCAAAGGCACGCTCCGGCTGCGGCAGTGGTGGTGGTCACAATAAAATCTCTTCGCGTCACTTTTTCCATGTCGTTTACCTCGCGCCTGCAATCAGCTTTGACCCTATAAATGACGCACCGGCCTGATGGCGATATCACCGGCCTGGTTTTCCAAGGCATCGTGACCAGCGCGCCGGAGGGCTTCAACGGCGCCGTCAAGATAGCCTTCTTCGATCATCTGCTTCCAGATCGCCGCCATTTTTGCCATGAGTTCGCTGACCGGCGGCATTTCTTCGGGAAATGATAGATACCCGTGGTTTTCGCGGCGGCACACCTCGTGGCGGGCCAGCAGGGCGTCCACCCGATGGTCAAAATCAGGCCAGAAGGACCGGTCCGCGCGGATGGCGCCATTCAGGGTGGCCAGCAGCATCGCCTCGGGGTCGTTGTCGTGGATGGTGAACCATGGCATGACACCGAAGGGGCGAAGGTTTTCCAGGCTGAAAGCGAACTCTTTCGGTTTCAGTCCCTCGGGCCCCTTTTCGTGGACTGCGTAGCGGGAGTAAATGCCGGGGCCGTTGGTCCCGGTGATAAGAATGCCGCCATCGCGCAGATGCGCACCGATCCGCTCCTGAAGGCGGCCGCGCGCATCGCCGGCGACATAGACCAAAACGTTCATGCACCGGATCACGTCCACCGGAGGCAGATCCAGTCCCTCGATCTCCGATTCGGAAAAGGTGAGATTGTCGGTTTCAAAGTCCCTGATGTGGTCGCGGACAAGCCGGCATCCATTTTTAGTGACCGTCTCGCTGGCAGCATCGCCGGGTTCAGAAAGCAGCGGGCGAAGATCGTCAAAGAGCGCCTGAAAGTGCTTTCGCGCAGCCGCCGGATGCTGATACATGGCACGCCCGCCGTGGGTCATCATGGCCTGGTAGTATTGGAAGCCACCGCCAGCGTCGAAACAGGCATAGTGCCCTTCGCTGTCGGTGACCACATAGCGGGCGAACGAGCGGTCAACGCCCATGACGCGCCAGGTGGGAAAGCGTTTGGCGGTGTCTGCCGTGGTGACCGGCGGAAAGCCGCACCCCAGATCCACGAACAGGCGCGGCGCATCGCCGGGCAAGTTCTCGCCGGCCACGTATGCGTCCAGCTTTCGGTGGCGGTCCTGATGCGTGATGGGTGGAATGCGGCCGCCCCAGGCGCAGGGCAGCATGTTGGGAACCATGGTGGCCAGCACCTGCACGAGAATCGTGTTGAACTCGGTAGTGGGGTAGGCGGCCCGTTTCATCAGGGTCAGCATGCGCCGGATAAAGTCCCGGGCATCCGGCGGCAGCTCCGGCAGCGGGACTGCGGCGGCCAGGTGTTCGGGAAGCGCCGTTCCCAGAAATTCCGCCACCAGTTGGCCAAACGGCGGCGGTGTCGCCTGCGGCGTCATTGTTTGATCCAGGCGTCGGTCAACCGTACGCCTTCTTCGCCCAGTACAGGCAGGGCGACCCCCCCCTGCACGGTGTTTCGAATAATCATATAATAGGTGCGCCCGAACAGGTACAGAAAGGGGGCGTCTGCGTTGACCTTGCGGGCAACGGTGCACAGGGCTTCGGCCCGCTCACGGAGATCGGTGCTCGATTGCTGTTTTTCGAGCAGCGCGTCCACCGCTTCGTTGCTGTAGCGGGACATGTTCCAGGGACTTTTGGAATTCAGCCACGCCTCGGTCATGGGGCCCATGTCGTAGCCGCCGCGGACGACCCAGGAGGAGATATCGAATTGTTTGCTGAACATCCGTTTCACGATGCCGGAAAAATCGGCCGGGACCGGCGTCACGGTTACGCCGATGTCCTTCATCATCTGCTGCAGGATGATCCCGGCTTCGCGTCCCCGGTTGGTGGCGCTGTGGAGGTATTCCAGGGTGACGGGCTGTCCGTATTCGGCAAGGAGGGCTCTGGCCTTGTCCGGATCGGGCGCGAGGTATCCGACATCGCCGCAGTCCACGGCGTCTCCGTACCAGTCCTCCACATAGGGGACGATGTCCTTGAAGCTGGCGGCGATGTATTTCTTCTGATCCCACCCGTGAGCCAGCGCGCGGCGAACCCGGACATCGTCCAAGGGGGGCTTGGTGGTGTTGAAGACCAGGACGACGGCGCCCCGGAATTTGAGCGGGTGGCAGGTGAAATTCTTGTTTTCACGCAGTTTGATCACATGCGCCGGGCGATCGGTGACCATGACGTCCACCTGTCCGGAAACTAAGGCGGCATACCGGGACTCGTGGTCGGTGATGATACGCAGCTCCACGGCATCGAGATACGGACGGCCCTTTTGCCAGTAGTCGGGGTTTTTGGTCACCGTTATTTGGTCCCCGGGCTTCCATTCCTTGAAAATGAACGGTCCGGTTCCCACCGGGTGACGGTTCTGGGTGTCGTTTGCCACGGCGGTGGGCGATGGTATCAACGAGGTGAAGCTGGCCGGGTCGGTCAGCACGCCGGTAAACGGCAGCCATGCGTGGGCCAGCACAAAACGCACCGTATGATCGTCGACTTTTTCCACGGCCGTGATGGGTGTGAGCAGGATCCGCTCCGAGAATCGGTTTTTGGGGTCCAGGAGGCGTCGCCAGTGCGCCACCACGGCATCGGCGGTAAGCGGGGTGCCGTCATGAAAAAACACCCCGCGACGCAGGGCGATGGTCCACACCGTGCCGTCGGTGGATGCTGTGGCGGACAGGCCCAGCACCGGAATCAGCGTGTCGTCTTCACCGCGTTCGAACAGCTTTTCCATGACCAGCATTGCCGTCGCGCGCCCGGCGCTATAAAGCATCCGCGTTTTGATGGCGTCAAATCCCATGGCCCTGATTTCAAAGGCCGAGCGCAGAGCGCCGCCGTATTGGGGCGCTCCGCAGGCCGCAGGGGTGACTGCGGTGGTTGCCGCCACGGCGATCAATGTGCCAATCAGAAATCGGCCGGCAACGGATCTCATCATTGTCTCGAATTTTTGTAAACGCCTGAATCTCATGGCTGTCTCCAGGGAGGGGGTTTTCGGATGCGTGCTCGATGCTGACCGGTATCACCCATATGGGCATTTTGTCAAGTACAAATGAGCATTCCGGTCAGGCGATACCACTGCCGGCCGACCGCGATGATGCCAACGGTCTCGCCAGACGGTTTGCTGCCCTCTCAAGAGCCATGAAGATTGATAGCCCCGTAAAAAGTTCGAAATCACCACAGAGGAAGCAGAGATAACTTATTAGAAGCTATCTCAAAAAAATCTTTTTCGCTTATCCAGAAAGCTCAAGCCACAACCGGATGCCAATGCAATCAAAAAAACCATATCACTCGAAGTTCACGGAGCACGCGGGGTTTTTTCAACCCAAAAAGACGATATCTCGCGCAGAGGCGCGGAGACGCAGAGAACTGCAGGAAATTGAATTGTGCGAGTGA
>JBDRRP010000124.1:0-3282 GCA_043825735.1 Pseudomonadota bacterium
GCCTTTTTTGTTTATATCCATGCCATCCGAAGGAGGTCGTGGATGGTGACCGTGTATGTTTTAAGAGGTGAAACCGGAAAACGCTACGTTGGCATCACCAATGACTTAAACAGACGCTTGAGTGAACACCTCAAAGGGCACTCGAAGGGAAGCCAGGTGATCGGCAAGTTTCATCTTTTGCATACCGAGACTTTCGAGGACTACAAAGACGCTCGAACAAGAGAAAAATTTCTAAAATCAGGGCAAGGGCGCAAATGGTTAGACGAATTTGAGACAAAGTCGGAACCCGCCACAAATCCGGCGGGTAAAGCCAGCTTCTAAGGAAGCTTGTGCGCCTCCGGCGCATTCAAATCTTCCGCCACAAACCCGGCGGATAAATCTCGCCCCGACCAAAAAAAGCTAGAAATACGGCGGGTTAGCAATCATGCTTCCCGCCGTTTTTCGTTGGTGATCGTTGTCGATTCTGTGGGTGCGTCGACAGGGAAGTTGACAAGGATGGCATCTGTGCGGCCGAGTGCCCCAGAGGGATTATAAGCCAGGAAGCTGACAAAAGTTTTCCTCAGGTTGCAGCGGCCGATGAAGCCAACTACCTGACCTGTGGACACTGCGTTGCCGTCTGCCCCCACGGCGCCTTGAGTGTGGCCGGGGTGGCCATTGAAGACTGTCCGAAGATCGAAAAAGACCTGGACCTGTCCTGGGCTCAGGCCGAGCAGTTTCTGCGCTCCCAAGGCAAACGCCAACGGCCTGGTGGACGTGAGCATCGCCTTGTCTTATCTGGAATTGGCCGCCCTGCCTCTGGGTGTGGGTACCTGCTGGGCCGGACTGCTCCGGGCGGCGATGCTGGCCACGCCCGAGCTGGTGGCATCCATGGGCCTGCCCGAAGGGCACACCTGGTTTTACCCGATGATGATCGGGTATCCCAAGTTCAAGTATCACCGGTTGCCGGAGAGGAACGCTCCGGTGATTCACTGGAAGTAGATTAAAACTGCCTATTGAAGGTACCCACCTGACGGCCGGAGCCGCCAGGGGCGGGTAAAGCCCCCTGGCGGAGTTCTTTGCCGCACCGGTGGAATCCCTGTTCAACAGCCACGGCTTACACGACTTAGGAACACAGAAAATATGGTTTTCCGGACCCTGTAAAAGGCCGGGATCCCAAAAAGGCTCCCGGCCCTTCAGGCACAACGGTTTCGGTTCGGCGGTCTCCCCGAACCGAAACCAGGGCTCCCCTGCGCGCCCCAACTCTCTGCAGTGAGGAATGCCTTTGTCTTTCGAAGTTGCAGTTGCTTTTTCCGTCATCTTCCCTCTCCCGCATACCATGCACCGCCCTTTGACTACGTACGTAGTCAACCTCCTGTTTTTAATTCAACTTTCTATTGACGCGCATAGCCTAAGAGCGCATAATTCCAATGTTTTTAGCCTTTGCAGAATTTTGTTGAAAGCGGACTTTCGAACTCGCTCACGAGGCCCAGTACACGGTGTTGCGGCCACCGGCCGCCTTTTTGACCATCTGCGTTATCTGCGTAATCCGCGGTTAATTTGAAGTTGTTTTTGCCGCTACAGTCGGCCGAAGGTCGTCCATCCGCGCCAAAATAGCAGTATTGTTTGTCACGATCTGACAAACCCCTGTGGTAGCCTCCACGAAAAGTCATCACATAGGAGGCGCACATGGAACACATCACCAACTTTCTGGACAGCTGCCGATTGGGCAAAAAGCAGGTCTCCGGCAGACTCACCGTCTTTCCGCTCTTGGGGGTGCGAAAAGACGACCCGTTTTATCTGACACTCGAGAAGGCCTTTACAGCTCAGACCCTCGAAGTGACGGAAACATGATCAAGGTCACTGACGATCGATTCCAAATTCCTGATAATTTCGACTTCGGCACTTACACCCGCGGCAGCTTCAAGGTGATGAAGGACGATCTTTACACCGTGCGCATCCGTATCAGCCCGGCTTGGGCCCGCTGGGTGGAAGAGCGCACTTGGCACGAGAGCCAGCGCATTCAAAAACAATTCGACGGCGGCATTGAGATCATCTTTCGCGTCGCCAGTCTGGACGAAATCAGGCAGTGGGTGCTGAGCCTGGGGCCGGAGGCAGTGGTGGTGGAGCCGTGGGAGCTTCATGAGTCGGTCTGCGACAGCCACCGGGAGACGCTGGCCGGTTATGGAACCGAAGAAATCAGCGTCCGTGAACCGGTTCGTGAATTGACCGTCATGGATGAGCATTCCCGATACGGAGACCGGCGATGAGCGTATTCCCCGTGGAGCGAAAAGAGTTGGTACGATGAGAACGCTTTGCATTGTCCCCTGTGGAAAAACCAAGATTTGGGACAAATATCCCAAGGCCGGCCCTACTATGGCAAAGCATGTATACACCGGCCCTTTTGCCAAAAAATGCAGGGGATACGCAGAGCTTTTTTACCCAGATTCCTGGTATATCCTCTCGGCTAAATACGGGTTCCTGAAACCTGGAGATATCATACCCGGCCCTTACAATGTCAGCTTCAACAGCAAAAAGACCCATCCTATCGATATCCAAACGCTAAAGAAACAGGCCGGAAGAAGAAAGCTCAATCGGTTTTCAAATGTGGTGGTTCTCGGTGGTCGAAACTATGTGGCGATAGCCAGGGAAGTGTTTTCAACCAAGCCGATCCATGCACCGTTGACAGGCTCCGGTGGCATTGGAAATATGATGAAAAGACTCAATGAACTGATTGCCCAAGGTGTCTCTGGTTGAAATCCATGTAATATTTCGACTTTAAACGCAGAAGCCTGGCGGAGTGACTCATTGAAAATTCCACACCTTGTGAGAGACGGGCAGTTCACACTGACGATCGCCGAGGCAATTACAGCCAAGGGGTGCGTTGGCCCAATCGAGATCAACCTTGCAAAAGGCGGCGGCTACAAAGGCGACATCGAAGTAACCATCGGCCCCGCCACAGAGAAGAATTTTGAAGCCGAAGTTTCGTTGAACGACTGGACGCGGTTTCCAGCAAGAATTCGCGCAGCCGCTACAGCCCTTCGTGATGCAGGCTGCCAGGGGCGTTTTAGAATCGCCCACTCGGATGGGGTTCTGACCATCAGGCCCCTGTGAAGAAATGCAGACAGTTAAAAGGCCACTTTGGGGGGTGAAACTGGCCATTTAACTTACATTTCGCATGTTTCAAAAATAGTTTTCCCCAATCAGCGAAAAATATTATTTAAATCAGCTATGTAGCTCTAAATTGCCACCAGCGACTATTGAGCATTTTGTACACAACCTCTGGAACTTCAAGAAGCCTATTGA
>JBDRRP010000125.1:0-82565 GCA_043825735.1 Pseudomonadota bacterium
CGCCGCAGCGCTTTGCGCTGCGGCGGTTTTCTTTTAGGGCCGTCCCATCTGTCTTTCCGGTTGGGGCTCGGTGACCCAGAAATAGTCCCCTTCCGACAAATCGATTTTCCGGCCGGCGGATATGGGAATCACCGTGCGATAGGGCAGTCCCGTGAGGCGGAAGGCTCTGTCGGGAACGCCGTATCTGTTGACGATGTGCCCGTTGCCGACGATCACGACCATGGTCTTTTCGGTGCCGGCATAACGGGCGATGGCTTCCGCCATGGTGTCTTCCCACACGCACTGGGCCGTGTAGAAGTTCTCGAAGTTATCCCGGCCGGCAATGTGGTGGCTGTCAAACACCGCTTGGACATAGGCCCTGTGGGCGGTATTCGAGGTGTCGATTTTTTCGGGCAGCCAGATGCGGTCGGCATCGGTAAGACTCTCGGCGCCGCCGATGGATATTTTCGCGGGGATGTGAAAGGGGATGTTGAGACCCACGAGCGGAATGCCCCGGTCCCTGGCCACCGCCAGGACGGGGGCGTAGAGGCTGTCTGGGTAGCGCCAGTTGGCGTACCAGTGGGTGCCGCGCAAAAAAGCCTCCCAGTCAAAACTGCCCGCTGACCAGCCGTCCAGGACATGTTGATACGAGCGATCGAACATTTCCATGCCGATCACCAGTGGGCGCCCCCTTTCCAGCAGGCGCTCAATCACCGTCAGCTGCACCTGGTGGTGTGCCGGATCGGTATGGGTTTCGCCCACGTAAACAACAGATGCCGAGGCAAGATCGGCAGTGAGCGCATCCAGCGTCACCGGCCCGCCGAGTGCCGACGATACCACGGTCCCCACGGGGTAGGACGACAGGATGCCTTCATCTTGGCGTGTTTCTGGTGTCACGGTGCATCCCCATCCCCAGAACGCCATGGCCAGCAGGAGTGCCGCCAGCACCGTTCTGGGACGTCGTTGAGCCGGTCGCCGGTCACGGCCGGTCGGCAGCAGCCATGCGATTATTCGCTTGATTTCAATAGCCATCATTTCATAAATACGTTAAATTGAATGCGTTGTGGGCAACATCTGCGCCCGGGCGTTGCCAGAGGCGCGATCAGCAGGAGGTCCCGTGAAGCTTGAGCAGAGCCTGTCTTTTCGAAAAGTCATCATCCCATGGTATGATGCCGATTCCGCCTGCACCATCACCATCGTCTTTTTGCTGCTGGTGCTTTTTTTCAGCCTTGTGGGCGTCAGCGTTGCCCAGTCACTGCCATCACCCGCCATGTTTCTATGGGTTCCCGTGCTTTTGGCGAGCCTCAGCGCGATAGTGCTCCTTACGGTAAGTGCCCGATTGATTCGGCGCCATGTGGGACATTCCTCCGATTGATAACACCTTCAGTGACCGTGAACGCATCAATTTTGATGGATCCGTAAAAAGTCAGGATCTCTCGCAAAGCCGCAAAGATCGCAAAGCTAACGCATTATATTAATAAAGTTTTTCTTGGCGCGCTCAGCGTCTTTGCGAGAAAATCGCTTTTTTACCAGTTTGTCGATTTTCATGCCCGCTATTTCCGATCAGCGGCGCTGGTACTGCAAAATTTTCAACAGCCGGTTGGCCGGAATAAATCCGGTCACATTACCAATGGGGGTAGCGTCCGGATGAATCAGCCAGAGATCCGGCACGCCGTTCACCCCGTATGCGCGTGCGATATCCTGCTGCGTGTCGGCATCGACGCGGATGGCAACAAATCGCTCATTGACCACTCGAACCACTTCGGGGTGGGGAAAGGTTTCGGCTTCCATTTTCTTGCATGACGGGCACCATGCGGTGTGAAAATACACGATGGCCGTCTTGTTCAGGCTTCGGGCCAGTGCCTTGCCCTGAACATAATCCATCCAGCGGATGGTTTCATCAGCGCCAAGGGCCGGAGCGGCGGTCAAGGCTGTGAGGCACAGCCAGATGGCAAAGACGGTTTTAATCATGGCGGCAAGCGCTTCCTTCCGGTGGGTTGGGAGTGATCATCGGGCGCCGATCCGCTGCCCGTTGTGTGCTCGGATTTCGCCGGCCAGGACCACCAATCCGATGACGAGTATGACGACATCCCGCGCAATTTCCAGTGGCGTGCCGCCCGCGGTCGTCTCTTCCACACTAAAGCACCCACAATTGACGTCAATGCCCCTGAACAGATTCATCGACAGGGCGGCGATAAACACCACCACCAGCATGTTGACAATCAGTGCTGCGCCGCCGGCGCCGATGCCGGCCACGAGGCAGATCCCGCAGATGGCTTCCGTCCATGGCAGCATGATGGCTACGAGCGGTACCAGTGATTCGGGCAGCAACTGATAGTTGCCGATGATCCGGGCGAATGCTTCCGGTGAAACGATTTTATCCCAGCTGGCCCATAGAAAAATACCGCCAAGAAAGATTCTCAGGCAGATATGGATGGATATCCGCGATTTTTGATGCATGCCTTCTCTGTTTTCTGCTAATTGGTGTCCGGCGCCGATGCCCGGCTCAGCTCATCCGCCCTGCGGGTTGCGGCCATGATGGCTTCCGCGATCCGGTCCTTGACCCGATGGGTGTCCATGTGTGCCACGGCGGCGGCCGTTGTACCTCCCGGGGAAGTGACCCGCTCTCTCAGGGTTTCCGGAGGCAGCCGCTGGTGCTCCATCAGGCGCACCGCACCTTTCAATGTCTGCAGTGTCAGCGCGGCTGCGTTTTCAGCGGACAAACCGGATCGCACGCCGCCCTGGATCATGGCTTCGGCCAGATAGAAGACATAAGCCGGCCCTGATCCCGACAGGGCGGTTACCGCATCCAGGTCGCTTTCATCGAATTGGATCACGGTGCCCATGGATTCCAGCAGACGGCGGGTCAGCGCCAGATCGTCGTCGGTGGCCATCCGGTTCGGGCTCATGCCGGACATGCCGGTCAGTACCAGAGCGGGGGTATTGGGCATGACCCGGACAATGGGCAGCTGCGCCTGCGCGTCGGTCGGCAGATGCGCATAGAGATAATGCTCGAACGTCTGCAGGCGAATGCCGGCGGCAATGGAGATAATCAGTTTGCGCTTGGCGGGCGCTGCGCCCGCGGGTGGCGCCAGGGCCTTGAGCAGTGCGCTCATCTGTTGCGGTTTGATGGCGATGATGACAATATCGCTGGCGGCAAACAAGGCGCTGTTGTCAGTGCCGGTGCGCACCTTGTAGGTCTCTGATAGCAGGCTCAACCGCCGGTCGCTGATATCGGTGACACAGATGTGCGATGCCGGTGCCAGTCCGGTGTTGATGATGGCGCCGATAAACGCTTCGCCCATGTTACCGCCGCCGATGATGCCGATGGTGTGTTGGATCGCGTGCAACCTGGATTCCTTTCTGCTAGTGCGCGGTGGCCGAGTTTCGCCGATCGAAAGGCTTTTCCGATCCCCGATGGCGTACCATCGCCGCGGCAGTAGCTGCGCGAGGCTTCAATTATCTTGACTTCTACGGGAGAATATAATTATTTTCGGAGGCGCGCAACCGCAGATCCCGTGATATTTCTACAAATGCCTTCTGAATCAGCGATGCGCGAACGTTTCACGCGGCTGCTCGACGTGGGCACGCCGACAGGTCTTGCCATGGGGAGTGTTCCATCCGGATCGAAAAGGGGTACTTATTAGATGTTTGTTATTGGCAATTTTTTATACGCTCTGGCCGTTGTCATTGATTACGCGCTCACCATTTATCTGTGGATTGTCATCGCCCGCGCCGTACTGTCCTGGGTCAGTCCGGATCCCTATAATCCGATCGTCCGATTCATTCACAACATCACCGAACCAGTACTCTTTCAAATCAGAAAACGATTGCCGATGAGTTTCGGAGGCATCGATCTTTCGCCCATCGTCGTGTTTATGGCCATCATTTTCCTTCAGAAGTTTCTGGTGGGCACCTTGATCGGGTTGTCACGCTCATTGATGTAAGCGGGCTGAAAGGGGGTGCGATAATGAAATTGACACCATTGGACATTCAACAACAGCAGTTTCCGGTAAGATTTCGAGGATTCGATGTCCAAGAGGTCGATGCATTTCTGGAAGAAATGGCGGCGGCGTTCGAGTCGCTGATTACCGAAAACCGGCGGTTGGAAGGTGAATTTGAGCGTCAGAAGCAGGAGTCGCAGGGATACCGGGAGCGCGAAGAAACCTTCAAGCGTGCCATGATCCATTCGCAGAAGGTCTTGGAGCAGATGAAGGAGAATGCCCGAAAATCGGCTGAATTGATTGTCGCAGATGCCGAGGTCAAGGCGGAGAAAATACTACAAGGCGCACAGAACCGGCTGGCCCAGCTGCAGGAAGATCTCTCCGTGCTCAAGCGCCAGCGGATGCAGATCGAAGCCCAGATTCAGGCCATTGTCACCGCCCACTCACGCTTGCTGGAAGTGGGGCGAGAGGAGATGGCGGCCATGGACGCGGCAGACGCCAAGTTGAAGGTGTTGCGGAAAACAAGTTAGTGCCCGTACAGAAACGGCATCTTTTGGCCCAGAGGAGCGTTTTTAAGCCCCAAATATCGCGGGGCTTACCGGTAAGGCATCGAGCCATCTGTATTCGCTCGCGATGCTCACTGCGCCGGCCCGCACTTTTCGAAATCCGCCGGAGGCGGACAAGTCCTCGGGCTGTTCGTCTGGAACCCGGTGCGAAGCACCGGGTTTCCAAGACAAATAGCTCCGCTGTTCCTCCGGTTTCGAAAATGCTCAAGCCTTGCTCTGAACCACACGGTTTAATCCTGACGCCCAGCGCGCAGCGCAGGGTGTCCAAGGAAAATCTACCATTTCTGAACGGGCACTATTTGGCGTCCATCCGGGAACGGCATTTTCCGGCCTTTGCCACGGCCATGGTTCAGGTGCAGGGGACCGGGGGCTACCGTCTGTGGACGGACATAAGGTGTGTTCGCTGCCAATCCCACCTCGGCTTCTCCATTGACCGCGCCATGCCAAACCATTACACTTAGCCCCAACGGAGTTGTTTCCATTCACTCAGCCGGAGCCTCCGGGCGACAATACCCCGGCCGGATCCATCGCACGGTTAACCTTCCATGAAAGGGAGGCATATATGGCCAAAATTGATGCTTTCTTCAAGCTCATGAACGATCAGGGTGCATCCGACCTTCACATGGTATCCGGGCAGCCGCCGGCACTCCGGCTCCGGGGGGACATCGAACGCATCAAATACAAGGTGCTTGAAAACGACGAACTCAAGGGAATGCTCTATGAGATCGCTCCCGAAGATAAAGTAAAAACCTTCGAAGAAACCGGTGACGTGGATTTTGGCTATGAAATCCCCGGGCTCGCGCGTTACCGTGCCAATTTTTTCATGCAAAAATACGGGGTGGCGGCCGTTTTCCGGGAAATTCCCAGCACCATCCTGACGGCCGACCAGCTCGGATTGCCTCCCGTCATCAAAAAACTGGCCATGCTGCCCAGGGGGCTGGTGGTGGTGACCGGACCGACCGGCAGCGGCAAATCGACATCACTGGCCGCCATCATCGACGAGGCCAACAGAAACCGCAAGGACCACATCATCACGGTGGAAGATCCCATCGAATTCGTCCACAAAAGCCAGGCATGTATCATTAACCACCGGGAAGTCGGCCTTCATACCAAAACCTTCAGCGCAGCCTTGAAGGGGGCGCTGCGCGAGGACCCGGACATTATCCTGGTGGGCGAAATGCGGGATCTTGAAACCATCTCGCTGGCCATCGAAGCCGCTTCCACCGGCCACTTGGTCTTTGGTACCCTGCACACCTCCAGCGCCATGAAGACGGTGGATCGTATTATTGAGGTATTCCCCTCTTCTGAGCAGGCCCAGATCCGCTCGACCCTTTCCGACGGTATCCGGGCCGTCATCGCCCAGGTGCTGTTCAAGCGCATCGATAAAAAGGGGCGCTGTGCGGCGCTGGAGATCATGATCGCCACGCCTGCCGTGCGCAACCTGATCCGTGAAGCTAAGACCCACCAGATCTCTTCATCCATCCAGACAGGAAAAAAATACGGCATGGTACTGCTTGACGATTCCATTATGGATCTGCTCAACAAGGGGTACATCAGCCCGGACGAGGCCTACATGAAGGCCAATGAGAAAGCCCGTTTCCGCCCCATGCTGCGGACGCCGCCGACCGATTTCACTGATGCCTGATCCATTTCGGCGTTGAGCGGGAGTACCGGAGGCGGCGTGGCCGCCTCATGTTTCAGGAGGACGACATGAGAAAACAGGAAGTGGATCACATCCTGGCCCGGATGCTGGATGCCTACAACAATGTGTCGGATCTCAATATCACCGTGGGAAAACCGTTCCAGGTGGAAACCTCCGGGCAGTTGACCCCCGTCGAGATCGACCCCCCGTTTCCCGAATTGACCCCGTTTCAGACCGAAGTGTTTGCGCTGAATCTCATTAACCAGGATCGGCGTCTGACGGAAACCTTTCTCAATGAAGGCTCCTGCGATTCATCTTACGATTTGCCCGGAAAAGCCCGTTTCCGCGTCAATATTTTTTCTCAGTTGAGCAATTTTTCCATCGTTTTGCGTAAGCTGGAAAGCAAGATCCCCACCATCAAGGAGAGCGAACTGCCCATGCCGTTTTACAAGATGGCCGAAGAAAAAAACGGCATCATCTTTGTGACCGGTTCCACCGGCAGTGGTAAATCAACCTCCCTGGCGGCCGTCCTCAACGAAATCAACGAAAAGAAGTCCGTCCACGTGGTCACCCTCGAAGATCCGGTCGAGTATCAGCATCCCCACAAAAAATCGACCTTTAATCAGCGGGAAATGGGAAACGATTTCGATACCTTCGGCTCCGGATTGCGGGCAGCCCTCCGGCAGGCGCCTAAGGTGATACTGGTGGGCGAGATGCGGGATCGGGAGACGGTGGAGATCGGTCTGAGCGCCGCTGAGACCGGCCACTTGGTCATGACCACCCTGCATACTGTGGATGCCGGCCAGACCATTAACCGCATTCTCGGCATGTTCAACACCGAAGAAGAAAACCAGATCCGCATCCGCCTTGCCGATACGGTGCGATGGATCGTCTGCCAGCGGCTGCTGCCCAAGATCGGCGGTGGCCGGGTGGCCGCCTTTGAAATCATGGCTACCAGCCTGCGCGTTAAGGACACCATCATGCAGGGTGAAAGTGAAGGCAAGACCTACTATGAAATCATCGATGTCGGCGAGGCATTCGGCATGGTGACGTTTGACAAGTATATTATCAACCTTTACGAACGGGGTTTAATCACCGAGGAAACCGCCATGGCCTATTCGTCCCGGAAAGGTATCGTGGGGCGCGGCATAGACATGGTGAAAGCCGGCCGCGGCGAGGCCACCACCGATATCTCGGACCTCAGTCTCGACACTACCTATGGAAAGAAAAAATAGCGGTTCCCGGACCGTCGGAGGGAAATGCCATGGACATTACCTGCAACAGCTGCCAGTCAACCTTCAAGCTGCCCGATGAGAAGGTGCCCAAGGGCAAAGTGTTTTCCCTGAGTTGTCCCAAATGCAAGAACAAGATTTCCATCAATCCCGCAGCGTCCACGGCCAAGGGCGAATCGCCAGCGGCTAAGCCCAACATGCTTTTTGATGAAGTGGCTTCCGGCAGCTACGATTCGGCGGAGCGCCCCTTTGATTTTATCGAAGAAGGGGCCAAGACGGCGCTGATCTGCGAGGCTGATCCGGTGAACCGGGAGAAAATCGTGGCCGCCTTGCGAAACCTCGACTACCATGTGACACATCCCGCATCGGCCCGAGACACCCTGAAGCAGATGCGATTTCACGTATTTGACATCATTGTGATCAATGAGACGTTCGATACTCCGGACCCCGATCACAACAATGTTTTGCGCTACATCGAACGCCTGCCCATGTCGACGCGTCGTGATATCTTTGTCGCCTTGCTCACCAGCCGGTTTCGCACTTCCGATAACATGGCTGCCTTCAACAAGAGCGTCAATATCGTCATCAACACGGGCCACGTCGACGAGGTTGAAAAGGTCCTAAAACGCGGTATCTCCGACAACGACAACTTCTACCGGGTGTTCAAGGAATCCATGGTCAAGACGGGGCGGGTGTAACCCGTGCCCATCCAGAAGCGGCATCTTCCGGCCCCTGGCGGCGTACTCGCACTTTTTGCACTCCTCGGAATAGGCGAGCTATGCCTGTGGGTGCAAAAATGCTCGAGCCTTGCCAGGAACCGAAATCTACCGCTTCTGGATGGGCACGGAATAGGAAAGCGGCATCTTCCGGCCCCTGGCGGCGTGCCCGCTCATTTGCGCCCGCCCGAGGCGGACAGGCGCCAGAAACCAGAACCTACCGATTGCTGAAAAACATGATGACGAGACCTGATACCGCTGGTCCCACCTGTACCGATTATCGCGGAGAGATGCTTTTGTTGAGCCTGCACCGGCAGTTGGCCGAGGGTGTGCTCACGGAAGCGGAGCGCCAGCGGATCCGCCGGCTCATCGAACGGCTCGAGACCGAAATGGGGATGGACTGAGCGCCCGTGACACGGACAGCGGCCATATCCCCGATTCCCGTGGCGCCCGAGCTTTGGCTCATCCCGCTGCCCCAGGCGATGCCTGGTTTCGAGGCCTTTATTTGTGCCTGGTTGGTGACTGGAAAGCACACGCTGCTCATCGATGTGGGGCCTTCGGCCACCGCGCCGCTGTTGATACGGAGCCTTCAAGCGGCGGGCGTCCGCGCGCTGGATGCCATCTTGCTCACCCATATCCACATCGACCACAGCGGCGGCATCGGTGAGGTAGCGGCGGCGTTTGCCGCCGCGCCGGTCGTCTGTCATACCCGTGCCATGGCCCACCTGGTGGACCCGGAAAAGCTGTGGCAGGGCAGCCGCAAAACCCTACCGGAGATTGCCGACATTTACGGCCCCATCGCGCCGGTGCCGCAAGAGCGCCTGATCGCCGCCGAAGATTTTAAGGCATGCGCCGTCGTTTCTGTGCCCACACCGGGGCACGCTTCCCACCACGTGAGCTATTGGAGAGAAGGCGACCTTTTTGCCGGCGAGGCCGGGGGCGTCTACCAGGCCCTTGACGGGGGCGGACACTACCTCAGGCCGGCCACACCGCCCCGATATGATCTGGACATTCACTTGGAAAGCCTCGCCCGGCTGGAGGCCCTGGATAGCCGCCGCATCTGCTACGGCCATTTCGGCGCAGCGGGTGCCGTATCGAACCGGTTGGCAGAGCACCGCCGGCAGCTTTGCCTGTGGCGTGACATACTGGCCGCCTACGCCGGTGACGCTGACGGGGGCACCGGTATGGGGGATATGCTGGGCCACCTTTTGCGGGTCGACCCGCTCATGGCGCACTGGGAACGGCTGCCGCCGAATGTGCGGCAGCGGGAGACGGGTTTTCTTATGAACAGTATCCGGGGAATGTGCGGCTACCTGGCCGGTGCCCGTTCATAAACGGCATATTTTGACCCCTGGCGGCGTTTTCGCACTTTCCGAAATCCTCGACATAGCCACTGCTATGCCTGCGGTTTCGGAAATGCTCAGGCCTTGCCAGGAGTCAAAATCTACCATTTATGAACGGGCACGCTTTCTACTATACCTAAACGGCATCTTTGCTTTAGAAACCCTGCGCTGCGTGCAGGGTTCCAGGCGAAAAGCATGACCCCTGGGGGCGGCGTCAAGCGTCGCGGTTTTCGATTCTTTCCCAGATTATTCTTAGGCCCTCCAGCGTCAGCTCCGGCGCCACCACTTCGATGCTCGTGGCTGCCTGTTGAATGAGGGGCGCCAGGCCCCCGGTGGCGACCGTTTTTACCGTGCCGCCGAGTTCTTTCTTCATGCGTTCCACCATTCCGTCCACCAGCCCGGCATAGCCGCAGATGATCCCCGACTGCATGCTCGAAATGGTATCGGTGCCGATAACCGATGCGGGTTTCCGGAAAATTTCCACACGCGGAAGCTTGCTGGCCTTTTGAAACAGAGCTTCTGCCGAAATCATGATGCCTGGGCTGATGGCCCCGCCCAGGTATTCCCCGGCCTGAGAGATGGCGTCGAAGGTGGTTGCCGTACCGAAATCGATGACGATGAGGGCACTGTGGTATCTTTCGTAGGCGGCCACGGCATTGACGATTCGGTCAGCGCCGACCTCCGCCGGGTTGCTGTATCTGATCGGCATGATGCCTGCCGATTTGGCATCCACCCAATGGGGAGCGCGGCCCAGGTATTTCAGGCTAAACGCGTCGAGAATACCGACCATGGGTGGCACAACGCTGGAAATGATGGTCTGCTGGATATCGCCGGGCGTGATGCCGTCGTTGGCAAAGAGATTCATGATCAGCACGTTGAATTCATCTTCCGTGGAATTGCGCTCAGTGTGAATGCGCCAGTGGCAGACCAGCCGTTTGCCGTCATAGATACCCAGTACGATATTGGTGTTGCCCACATCGATAACCAGTAGCATGGCGATGAACCTTTCTTTTTGGGTCTTGTCCTATCTACTTGAAGGAAAGGGTTCGAGGGGTCAAGGGGTCCAGGGTTCAAGTGACGGCAATGGGCGTCATGCAGGACTTTGGCGGTTGGCAGCCGATCCGCGCAGTCTGTTGGAGGCTCGGTTAAAACGCATACCCACTGAAGGGCGGCCCACAGGCCTGTTCCGTAGATGTATCTTGCCGTTTTTTCACTCGGACGCTCGAACCCTCAGCCCCTATCCTTCGACCAACGCTTTAGGAAATGGCGCTTTTTTTTCTATCGGTCCGTTTTCGTTTTTGCATTCCTATTGGCCGCGCGGCCGGTCGGTCGCCGCCGTCGCGCTGATGGTGACGGTGAAAAAGTCGGGCGCGGCGCTGACTAGGGCCGTGTCCACCGGCAGTTGAATCGCTGCACGCAGCAGGTAGATGCCCGGTTTCAGGCTGCTGGTGTCGATGGCCACATTGCCGGTATCCGCCTTGCCGTCAGAAAAATTCAATTGGTCCAACGCGCGCACCGGACCCCGGATTTCCAGTGCGATGAGCGGCGGTGCGACATTGATGATATACGCAGATGGGGGCGTCGCGACACGAATGTCCGGCATTTTTCGCGTGTCGATCCTTTCGGCAATGCGGATGTCGAGCGTGGCGATTTTGGACGAAGTCCGCAGAACCATGGCCTCCGGGAGCACCAAGGCGATCTCTTTGCGAAACGATTCTGACAGCCCATCGATGTTTACAGGCTGGGTGATGAGGCGTTCCATGGGGGCAATCAGTGACGTGGGACCGCTGACCGTGACCATTGCCGGCTGTACCAGTGTGTCCACCACTGTGAAACCGGGGGCTGGCTGGCCCATGAGATTGACCACTACCGGGACCTCTTTGTCGGTGGCGGTTTCAAGCGTGATCACGATTTCCGGAGGATGCATTTTCTCATTTATCAACTCCGGCGGCAGATTCAACAAATCCGCGCTGACAGCGATGGTATGGGTGCCGGTGGATGCTCCGGAAAGATCCAGGGGGTAAGGTGGCGGATGGTTTTCAAAACGATTGACAATGGCTGCCGGTCCGCGCAGTGTCACCGTCACCCCCTTAAGGGGGGCGGTGGCGAAGGCCAATCCGATGGGCAGATTGAACACCTCGATGGGTAGAAACACATGCCGGGTTTCGGCAGACATGCGGATGCGAAAATATATGATCGTGCCGGTGAGAACCAGCAACAGGCATGCAATGGTTGACCACTTCAGCAGTCTTCTCATGCGATGCGATTTCGCTTGCCGCCGGAATTCCCATCAACGGGTGTGACCATTCAGGCCTCTGCCTGTCGCAGCGCGTCGATGATGGTCACCGTTTTCCGGGTGTTGGCAACATTGTGTACACGTACGATATGGGCGCCGTTCATGACTGCTGCGGCAACGGCTGCCTGGGTTCCCATTTCCACACCGGCGCTGTCCGGCTGGATATCAGCCTCCGATGGCGTTTTCAATAATTGCCGGATGAAGGCCTTCCGGGATGGTCCGACGAGCACCGGCACGTCCAGATCGGAAAGATCGCTGAGGCGGCCAATCAACGAGAGATTGTGAGCCGTGGTTTTTCCGAAACCGATGCCGGGGTCTACCACCGTCAAACGGCGAGGGATCCCGCTGTCGACGGCACGGCGAATTGCCTCCGCAAGAAAGCTGCGGATGTCCGCCACGACATCGGTGTATGTCGGCTTTACCTGCATGGTGCGCGGGCTGCCCAGCATGTGCATCAGTATCACGGGGACGCCGAATTTTGCGGCAACGGGTGCCATTTCTTCGTCCATGCGCAGCGCAGAGACATCGTTGATGATGCTTGCACCGGCTTCCAGTGCTTGCCTGGCAACGGCCGCTTTGGTGGTATCGATGGAAATGGGGACGCTGACCTGAGCTGCCAGCGCCTTGATGACGGGGACGACACGGGCGATCTCTTCGGCCGTGTCCACGGATTCGGCAAACGGGCGCGTCGATTCACCACCGATGTCAAGAATGTCGGCGCCGGCATTAACCAAAGCCAGTGCGTGATCGATGGCCGTCGTGGTATCGAAGAAACGGCCGCCGTCTGAAAAGGAATCCGGCGTTACGTTGACGATGCCCATGACGCAGGTCCGCGCCCCCAGCTCCAGCCGGTACTTGCCCCAGGCCATCGTGTAGGCACGCCGCAGGGGCGCTGTCTGACGGTGCGTCATTCGCGGTCCGTGTCCGGGTCGTCGGTTGAATCCCCTGCAGCCGCCGGTGCTTCCGGTGACGGTACCTCCTTGGTCTCTTCACGCGCGGGCTCGGCCGCGGCCTTCGGCTCAATAATCTCCACCGGCCGCGCGGGGAATTCAAAGTCGGGCCGCAGAGACAAAATCAGCTCGTCGAGTTCTTTTCCCTGCACGGTTTCCTTGTCCAGCAGCAGATCGGCCAGCTGGTGGAGGATGTCGATGTTTTCTTTGAGTACTTTCACGGCTCGGTCATAGGCGCTGGCAATCAACTGGTGGATTTCGGCGTCGATGCGCTGCGCGGTCTGATCGGAGTAATCACGATGCTGGGCGATTTCCCTGCCCAGAAAAACCTGCTCTTCTCCCTGGGCGTAGCTGAGCGGTCCCAGATCGCTCATGCCCCAGGCCCGGACCATCTGCTGGGCCAACTCGGTGGCCTGCTTGATGTCGTTGGAGGCGCCGGTGCTGATCCGGTTGAAAACGATCTCTTCGGCCGCTCGGCCGCCGAAGGCCACGGAAAGCTCGCTCTCGAGCTGGTCCTTGTACTTGAAATCGCGTTCTTCCGGCAGAAACCAGGTGATGCCGGCCGCCCGCCCTCTGGGGATGATGGTGATTTTGTTGACCACATCGGTGTGCGGCATGCACCGGGCCACCAGGGCGTGGCCGGCCTCGTGATAGGCGGTGGTTTTTCGGTCTTCTTCGCGTCTGACCTTGGACTTGCGCTCGAGGCCCATGTAGACCTTGTCTTTGGCATCCTCAAGATCGACCATTTCGACCTTTTCTTTGCCGCGTTTTGCAGCCAGCAGGGCGGCTTCATTGACGAGGTTTTCCAGGTCGGCGCCCGAGAATCCAGGAGTGCCCTTGGCCAGCACCAACGGGTCGACGGTGACATCGACCGGGCTTTTTTTCAAGTGCACCTGAAGAATTTTTTGCCGCCCCTTGATGTCGGGCAGTGGTACGACCACCTGCCGGTCAAAGCGCCCGGGCCGCAGCAGCGCCGGATCGAGCACATCGGGTCGGTTGGTGGCAGAGATCAGAATGACCCCTTCGTTGGACTCGAAGCCGTCCATTTCAACCAGCAACTGGTTCAGGGTCTGTTCCCGCTCATCGTGTCCGCCCCCCAGACCGGCCCCGCGGTGCCGGCCCACGGCGTCGATTTCGTCGATAAAGATGATGCACGGCGCGTTCTTTTTGCCTTGAACGAAAAGATCGCGCACTCGGGAAGCCCCGACACCGACGAACATTTCCACAAAATCTGAACCGCTGATGCTGAAGAACGGCACTCCGGCTTCGCCGGCGATGGCGCGCGCCAGCAGCGTTTTCCCGGTACCCGGAGAGCCCATGAGAAGCACCCCTTTTGGAATACGGCCCCCTAATCGGGTGTACTTTTTGGGGTCCTTCAGGAAATCGACAATCTCATTGAGTTCTTCCTTGGCTTCGTCGATGCCTGCCACGTCCGCGAAGGTTACCTTTTTATGGCCTTCTGTGAGCAACCGCGCCCGGCTCTTGCCGAACGACATTGCCTTGCCGCCCCCGGACTGCATCTGACGCATGAAAAATACCCAGACCCCGATCAGCACGATCATGGGAAACCAGGAAACCAGCACGGACATGTACCACGGTGACTCCGAAGGGGGTTTGGCGTTGATGACCACTCCCTTCTGGCGCAGATTGGTGATGAGATCCTTGTCGCCGGGAGAAAAGACCTTGAACCGATTCCGGTTGATATCGGAGACGTATATCTCTTGTCCCTGGATGGTCACTTCCTGGACACGCTCTTCGCTCACCATGTTCAAAAACTCGGTGTAGCTGATGGTTGCTTCATTGAGATGGGGTTGATTGAAGAGATTGTAGAGCATGATCATCATCAGCGTGATGACCAGCCACAGGGCCAGGTTCTTGTAAAATGGATTCAAAAGCGTGTTCCTCCCGACTACCGGTTGGTGGCGCTGCCAGAGTGGCAGACCGCATTGCACTTAAGTATTAATCATTTTTTTGACGGGGGCAAAAAAAATCTGCTCGGATGACGCTTCGCGTATCGGCCAAGACCGCGGCGTGCTGTCCCATTTTTACGCCCGGCACCCAAATAATGATGTCGCCGCTGACCAGCACCGGGGTCAGTGGACGGCGTTCAGGTGCGATTTTCAAGTCTTTCAACAGCTTGTAAACCTTTTGGGTGCCGCAGACGCCCAGCGGTTGAAACCGGTCTCCGTGGGTTGCGCTGCGCAGTATCAGCGGAAATTCGAGCTTTTCCATATCAAAGAAAGCAACACAGTGTCCAGCGCTATGCCGTTGGCCGGCGTCATTGGGTCCACTCTCACGCAGCGCGATGACCGCCCCGATGGCCTCGACGGGAAATCTCCGGGGGCTCGAACCATCGAACCGGGGGGCATCGACGCGAATGCTGTAAGCTGCAGCGCCGTTTTCGGCCACGGCTGACGGCCGCTGTCTGAGCGGTGTGCGGCAGCGTCGAAGGATCAGTCGATCGTACTGGCGCGTCACCAGGATGCGCTGGGGCAGGTGCAGGGTGCCGCTGCCGCCGGCGCGGTGAATCAGCGCTAAAATGGCGTCGATATGGCTGTGGGCGATGCGCTGCAGGTCTCCTTTTATCCGGCCGATGGTCAGCCTGAGCATGCGGCGCTGAAGTGGCAGCGGGTAGGTGGACACCGCCGCCGCCGACAGCGTGCAGGACTCGCCGTCTTGGGCCCGCGTGGCAGTGATCAACTGGTCCGCTGCCATTTTGTCCATCCACGTGTTCTCGGCGGCGATGATGTCGGCCGTGCGCGCCAGCGCCGCGACAATGTGAGGGTTGATGGCGCTGGCCATGACCGGCAGGATGTCGTGGCGGATCCGGTTGCGGGTCATGCGGCGGTCCTGGTTGGTCGGGTCTTGGGTGTAATCGTGCCCTGCCATCGACAGGTAGCCCAGGATATCGGTGCGGGAAAAGTCGATCAGGGGACGAATCACCCACTCGTCGCGCACCGGAGCGATGCCGGCCAGGCCCGTGGGGCCGGCGCCTCTGGCCAGGTTCATCAGGATTTGTTCGGCGCAATCGTCACGGTGGTGTCCCACGGCGACCCGCCGGTAGCCGTAGCGGATGCACAGGTCGGAAAAAAAAGCATAGCGCACCGCGCGGCCGGCGGTTTCGATCGACATGCCGCGCTGACGGCCGACCGCGGCCACGTCGCGTGCCATGTGGTGATACGGCAGACCGAGACGCCCGGCCAGCCCGGCGACGAAACGGGCCGTTTCGGCGGCATCCTGCCTGAGTCCGTGGTCGACATGGGCAATGGATAAGGAAAGCTGCCAGCGGGGGGCGATCCGATGCAGGAGGTAAATCAGGGCCACCGAATCGGGGCCGCCGGAGACAGCCACCAGTAGGCTGTCTCCCGGAGAAACCATGCGGTGGCGTTTCAGGGTGTCGGTGAGGCGTGAAACGGCATCGCGGTCACTTCCAGGTTCAGGGCAATCGCTTGGCAATGGTGGCATGGATCAGCTCTGAGCCCGATTTATCCCAGTAGCCGACAAGGCCTGAGCGGACGCCGATTTCGGTGATTTTGGGCTCGATCATCTTGATGGTAATGGTGACCGATGTTTCGTCCGTGCGCATGCCCGACAGGGTGGTTGTCATCCCGGTGGACTGACGGTCTGTAACCGGGATTTTCAGCGCTTCCAGGGACGCTTCGGCGGCCTGGTTCGCCGCGGCAAAATCCACTGGATAGGTTCGCTTGAGTTCACCGGAAACATAACTGTACACACCGGCGCCCGCACCGGCGCCGGCGATGACGGCGGCGCAACCGGCCATTGTCAGAAGCATCAGGCTCAGAAGAATTGTCATTGTGTTACGGTTCAAGTGCGCTCCTGTCTGAAAAGGTTCACGGGGGGGCCTTTTCCCCGTGTACCGGGAATACGGCATGTGCCGGTGTTAGTCAATAATTAGTGTCCATCCTTTCAGAGGCGTTCCGGCGGGAACCAAATAGGTCTTGTAAAAACCGGGGACTGCAGGTATGAGGCAGTCATATCCGAACGGGGATATGTGGCTTTCCGGAGCCGATGGCGGGCCTTCATGAGGCCTTAGCCGCCGGCACCCGATCCCGGAGGTCCGATCTTATGGACCGGTCGCCACGCAACAAACGGTTACGAACCTCGTCAGATCCGGAAGGAAGCAGCGATAAGTAATGCGGTTTGTGTCGTGGTTAGATCCGGTCCACCCCGTCGGGCTCTCAGTGTCCACACCGGCGAGGCTTTCCTGAGCTGAAGCGCGTTTTGCGGTGCCTTCCAGTAATCCCATTTATACCTATATCAGTTTATATTACAGTGGGTTAAGCATTTGCCTCCGTATGCTTTGAGTCGTCTTGACAACCGGGTATCCCGTCTTATGTTTTGTCCACAATTTTCAATCCCACATTAAAATTTTGGAGAAAAATCGATAGGATGGATGACAACATGACGAGCTCCGCCGACGCTGAGAACGAAGAATACGATGAAAAACAGGCCTCACCGGAAATTTCCCCAGAATACGATCAGCAAGCTGAGCTGAGTTCCCCCGCGGAAGGAGAAGATCCTATTTCTGTTCTCACGGAAAAGGTCGCGATCGCCGAGCAGACGGCCCAGGAGAATTACGACCGGTTTTTAAGGGTTTCTGCTGAATTTGAAAATTATAAAAAGCGGTCCGCCAAGGAGATGAGCGATTTCAGAAAATACGCCAATGAGTCGATTCTGAAAGACTTGCTTCACGTGGTCGACAACCTGGAGCGGGCACTTGAAACAGGCGCTACCAGCCAGAGCACCGCCGCCATATGCGAAGGGGTGGCACTGACGCTCAAGGACCTCTTAAGGTTATTTGACGGCCTTTCCGTTGAAGCGGTCGAGGCGATGGGCAAGCCTTTCGATCCGGTGGTTCACCAGGCCGTCATGCAGGAGCCTTCCGCAACACAGCCGGAAAACACCGTGATTCGTGAACTGCAAAAGGGATACACGCTTCATGGCCGATTGCTCAGACCTGCCATGGTGGTTGTCGCCACGGCAATCTCAGATCAGCCCGCAGACCAGTGAAATGATTTATTCGTTTACCATATTGTATCGGCCGTAGAGAGTGACAAGGAGGAGAATAACATGGGTAAGATTATCGGAATCGATCTCGGAACGACCAACTCGTGCGTTGCCATCATGGACGCCGGAGACGTCAAGGTGATAACCAATGCCGAAGGGGGCAGAACGACCCCGTCCGTCGTGGCAATCTCCGAGAGCGGCGAGCGTTTGGTTGGGCAGATCGCCAAACGGCAGTCCATCACCAACCCCGAAAACACTGTTTTTGGGGTCAAACGGCTGATCGGGCGCAAATTTACTTCCAATGAAGTCCAAAATGACAAGAAGATCCTGCCGTACAAAATCGAGGAGGCCGGAAACGGCGATGTGCGTATCAGTCTGAAAGGGAAACAGTACAGTCCCGCCGAGATATCCTCCTTCATTCTGGCCAACATCAAAAAGACCGCAGAAGATTACCTGGGCGAGCCGATCACTGACGCCGTCATTACCGTCCCGGCCTATTTCAACGACAGCCAGCGCCAGGCGACCAAAGATGCCGGCCGGATCGCCGGGCTCAATGTTCTGCGCATTATTAACGAACCCACGGCGGCCTCCCTGGCTTACGGGCTGGATAAGAAAACTGAAGAAAAAATCGCGGTGTTCGACCTGGGCGGCGGCACTTTCGACATTTCGATTCTCGAAATCGGAGAAGGGGTTTTTGAAGTCAAGGCCACCAACGGCGATACCCATCTGGGCGGCGAGGATTTCGACCTGCGCCTCATAGACTACCTGGCAAACGAATTCCGAAAGGACCAGGGAATTGATCTGCGCAGCGACAAGATGGCTCTGCAGCGCCTCAAGGAAGCGGCGGAAAAGGCCAAGATGGAGCTGTCTTCTTCCATGGAGACCGATATCAACCTGCCGTTTATCACCGCAGACGCCAGCGGTCCGAAACATCTGAATCTGCGTCTTTCCCGTGCCAAGCTCGAAGGGCTTGTCGCTGACCTTCTTGACAAACTGGAGGCCCCCTGCCGGATGGCCATGAAGGATGCCGGTCTGAGTGCGGAGGCCATCGATGAAGTGATTCTCGTGGGCGGCATGACCCGAATGCCCGCCGTTCAGGAACGGGTGAAAAAACTGTTCGGAAAGGAACCCAACCGCAGCGTGAACCCCGACGAAGTGGTCGCCCTCGGCGCAGCGATCCAGGGCGGCGTACTCGGCGGCGACGTCAAGGACGTCCTGCTGCTGGACGTCACCCCGCTCTCGCTGGGTATTGAAACTCTGGGTGGCGTGATGACACGGCTGATCGAGAAGAACACCACCATCCCGACGCGCAAAAGTCAGGTTTTTTCAACGGCGGCAGACAGCCAGCCGGCGGTGTCCATCCACGTGCTCCAAGGCGAACGGGAAATGGCCGCCAGCAACAAAACCCTGGGACGGTTCGAACTGGTGGGGCTCCCGCCGGCCCCCCGCGGCGTTCCGCAGATCGAGGTCACCTTCGATATCGATGCCAACGGCATCGTGAAAGTGTCAGCCAAGGACAAAGCCACCTCAAAGGAGCAGTCGATTCAGATTACGGCCTCCTCCGGATTGTCCAAGGACGAGATCGACCGTTTGGTGAGAGAGGCAGAGGCCCACGCTGACGAAGATAAGAAGAAACGTGCCCTGGTCGAGGCCCGTAATTCCGCGGACGCCCTGATCTATTCCACGGAAAAATCGATGAAGGAACTGGGTGATAAGGTGGATGCGGAAACCCGCAGCAAGGTGGAAGCCGCAATCATTCCGCTCAAGAAAGCCATGGACGGCGAAGACGCCGATGAAATCCAGCGGCTCAGCGAGGAACTCACCCAGGCCGCTCATAAACTGGCCGAAGCCATGTACAAGCAGGCGAACCAGGCCAGCGACCAGGCCGCTGGTGGTGGTGCGCAGCCCGGCGGCACCGGACCGGCTGACGACGACGTCGTCGACGCCGATTTCGAGGAAGTCAAAGACGATAAGAAATAGATATCTGCTTCGCAGATATCTATCTGGAAAAAGTCCGCGGCGCGTGTGCCGCGGACTTTTTGTTTTTTATCAAGGTTGATCGTCTCAATCAGGAGTCGATTTTGCCGGTCGGATTGCGCGGTTATGGCCGCCGCGAAGGGGTAGCAGCGGTCACAAGATCGCGGCCTGCCAGGTAAGCTGCCGAGAGGTGTTCGGGGTGCTTGAAGATGTCGCCGTGGTGGTCCACACCGCGCACTAGAAGGGCCTTCCACAACCGGGCGTCCAAGACATCCAGAAAATATCGTATCGTCAGCAGGGCGCCGTCAAAGAGTTTCTTTCCCTTGGTGGCCCCCGCGCTGATGAACAACGCATTTTTGGGCGGGGGCGCCGGAGGCGCGGTATCCGCGGCTCCCCAGTATTTTTTCACCCACAGCGACTGGCAGCGGTCCATGAGCGTTTTTGTGTGGGCGCTGACCGAATAAAAGAAGATCGGCGAGGCGATCATGATGGCATCGGCGCGCAGCAGGGAATCGCGTACTTTCGGAAAATCATCGTTGATGGCGCAGTTGCCGCCTTTTTTACAGGCGTAAATCTCCATGCAGGGCGAGATGCGTTGATCGCGCAACACGATTTCTTCAACGACGGCGCCGGCGGACTCGGCGCCGACCACGGCGTGTTTGAGCAATGTGGCCGTATTGCCGCTGCGGCGGGGACTCCCATAAATGGCGGTGATAGCGGGCATGAGGGTTTTCTCCGCAAATACAGAGCGATGCAAAAAGTGCCGGTAGCATTTTCACAAATGCCGGATGATGTCAAACTGCCGGCAGCGCGCTGCGTCGCAGGCCACCCGTTAATTAGTGTCCGTTCATGTGAGGCTTCTTTCGCGCTCTCCCTTGATGGGAGGGGTATTTATGGGCGGACACTATTTAGGATTGCAGTTTGCTGGTCTTTTAACTATGGTGCCGTTTTTCTGACATCCTTCACCATCTGGAGACGCCCAAGTGCAGGGAACCATCGTCAATACTGTGGCCATCATCATCGGCAGCCTGATCGGCCTGATCTTTCGTCGGGGCATTCCGGATGCTTATAAAAAAACCGTCATTCAGGCCATCGGATTGGCGGTGCTGCTGGTAGGCCTGCGCGGTGCCCTGCGCTCAGACGCTCTGCTGGTGGTCATCATCAGCATGGCTGTTGGTGCGGTCATTGGCGAATGCTTGCGGATCGAAGACCGGCTGGACGCTCTCGGCCGGTGGTTTCAAAGCCGCCTTTCCGGTGGAGGCGAAGATGTCGCCAAAGGGTTTGTGACCGCCAGCCTGGTGTTCTGCGTAGGGTCCATGGCCATTGTGGGGTCCCTGGAGAGCGGGCTTTCCGGGCATCATCAGACACTGTACGCCAAATCGGTTCTCGATGGCATCACGGCCATCATTTTTACCGCCACCTTCGGTGCGGGGGTCATTCTGTCGGCGGGTGCTGTTTTCTGTTACCAGGGGGGCATCACATTGGCCGCGGCCTTTGTTAAGCCCTATCTGACGCCTGTCGTGGTGGATCAGATGACGGCCGTGGGGGGGTTGCTCATCATGGGCATCGGCATCAATCTGTTGGAGATCCAAAAGGTGCGTGTCGCCAACATCCTGCCGGCCATTTTTTTGCCGCTGGTGTATTACCTGCTGCAGCTTGCTGTGAGCGGAGGATAACCCGGTTTTTTCAGTCCCCGTTGCAGGCAGCGTTGTAAGCGCGGCTCACATTCTGGGCGCGCCATCCCCCTTTACCGGAGAATGTGGGCACCGCCCGCGCGTTCAGATACTGGGCGATGGCTTCAAAACTGCTGCCGTCGTTTCGCATGTTGCGGATGGTCGCAACGGTTCCGGCCCGCGCGTCATCGCCTTCCGGGCCGTCTGAGACATCTTCAAGACAAGTATCTGCCGTGATCAATGGTTCAGGTGCTGTTTCGTTTTTCAGTGACGGCGGGGTGGCAGGTGCCGTCGCCATGAGGTCTTTTGCGTCCGGCGCCATCGCTTGCAGGCTTCGCGCGATCCGCTCCAGGGCTTCGGCTGCACGCTCCTGGGCGATACGGGCCAGTTCCGTATTGTCGTTCAAGGACTGGAGCAGCGTTTTGATTTCGCCCAGTTCAGGAGAAGCGACCGGTTTGTTCAGGTTTCCGTTTCGCTTGTCGCGATTGCCGCCGCGCTCACCGTTGCGATACTGGGGTTTGTCGAAGTTTTTGCGATTGCGATCCTGGCGTTTGAGCGTTCCGTTTCGCAGACTTTGCAGAAAGTCGTTCATTTTAACTCCTTAAGGGTTGCAGTCGATGGCCGCTGTCTCATCGAATATGCGCACTATGGTTGGATCGTCATTGACCGCGCAGGGCTCTGAGCCTCTGAACGTGGCGAGGTGCGCGTGCGGCCATTCGGTAGAAAAATGTTGATATCATCAATGCCATCGGTAATGTCAAGCGAAAACCATGCAGGGTTCCATTTATACTATTGTCCCTTTTCAGGAATACTTGAGCGTTCCGGGGGGAGGGGGGCGGCGACTTTTTTTGTGTTTATGAAACGAATGTGCTAATGGGGGGCCGCGCTGGATGGCAAGTGATATGCGTTCAAAACGGGTCAAACATGTGGGGTGCTTTCTTGGCGAACCCGTGGGTGTCATGGCTGACAGTCATGGCAGTGCCGCGGCCATTGCCGCCGCCCTGGCGATATTTGCCGCCAATGGATGCCGCCGGGTGGTCCATCTGGGTGATATCTGTGACTCCGAATCACCGGCTACGGCCAACGCTGCCACGCGGCCACTGATGGACGCCTCGGTGCTGACGGTGATGGGCAACAACGAGCACGCCGTGCTTCAACGCGCTGGGACACAATTCGAGATCGACGTCAGGGTTCGGGCATTCATGGCCACCTTGCCGCTGCAGATTGAGACAGAGGGACACATTTTTGTCCACAACCGGCCGTTTCCCGATCGGTTGGGGGTATCGTGCCTGATGGGGGAAATCACCGCCGCGGACTGTCGCCGGATAGACCGTCGGTATCAGGGCGTTGTGCTTTTCAGGGGGCACGCTCACCAGCCGTCGGTGTGCCATAGCGCTCTTGGCCCTATTCCCGGGGGGAGCACGGCCGGCGAAACGGTGGTCCTGACCTCGGGTGACAACTGGGTGGTTACCTGCGGCGCGCTGCAAACCGGCTGGTACATGATCTGGCACCCGGGCCTTCGCGCGCTGACAGTTTGTCGGTTGTGACATCAGGGTGCCACGAGCGGCCAAAAGGAGAGAAATCGGATGGAAGATCAACGCGGACGATTCTATTACCCCTATCCCCAGAACCACCGCATCCGAATGTACGTCCGGAAAGTGGATGCTGACATTTGCTTCCGGCTATGGGATGCCAATGACGCGACCCTGTGGGATACCCACGGCTGGGTGCCTTTTACCGCCATCAAACAGGCCATGACCCTTTACCAGGGCAAGGGTTTTGATCCGGCCACGGCTTACGATATCCGCGTAGCTGCGGCGGTGCTTTCTGACGATCGCTGAAGACTTGCCAGCACCTGTTCCCACCACTGGCGCACCGCCCCCCGGGCACGACTGACATGGTATGCCGCCTGGGATATGGCCATGTCCCGGCCAAACCGGGTGGTCATCTCCATCACTTTCCTTTCGATGGTATTCATTGCCGGTATCCTTTCGATCTGTGTTCCTGTTTTGGGGGTGAGCGGCCCCCCGTGAGGCAACTCTATGGCAGGGCTGTGACAGATGCGGTCACACTCATGAAAAAGATTTCGATGCGTTTTTTGGGCGGCCGATGGAAAGGAGGGCACCCCTTCCCGGAGGGCGACTGATCTGCGTGTGTGCGGGCGCTAAGGACTGATGACGATAGGGCGGTATTGAGCAGAAGTGGCAGAAAACGCAGCGCGGCAGGTGCAAAGGCACCGAAAAGACGTAATTTCGGATATTTGCTTGACAACGAAACGATTTTATTTAATAAAAACAGTATGCTTGACAGAGCGTCGGAATATTTGCAAAGGAGCAGGCAGTTATGACACTGACCAAGGCCCAAATCATCGAAGCATTTCAGAGTCGGATGGGATTTACCAAAAATCAATCAGCGGACATCGTGGAATCGATTTTGGCCATTATCAAGCAAACACTTTCCGATGGAGAAGATGTCCTGATCAGCGGTTTCGGAAAGTTTTGCGTGAACGACAAGCAGGAGCGCCGAGGGCGCAACCCTGCCACCGGGGAAGATATGATGCTCTCTCCTCGCAAGGTCGTCACCTTTAAATGCTCCGGCAAACTGAGAGACAAACTGAACGGGTATCGGTAGGTTTCCCGCCGTGTATCGACTGTCAGGCAATGGGCGCGCGGCGGTTATCCCCCATCAGTGACAGCCAATCAAAATACCCCACTCAACGCTGCCAGAGCGGCGGTTTATGCCCCCCCCCCCCCCCCCACACACACACAACTGAAGCACCGTCGCCGTCGCGCTCTGAGCGTGCCTTGAGTACTTGTCAAAAATTATGTTCCGTGTCATTCGCAAGCCGCTCTCGTGGTCGGGATCTAAATCGATGTTTTCTGCGGACGCCTGCGACACCCTTTCATAGGAGCACTGAAACGGTTTTACCACAATGGCGCTAACGGGCCCGGTCAGGTCATGGACAGCAGAAACGAGCGCAGGTTGGACGGGGTGTTTTTTAATCCGAATTTTTCCCGCAGATTTTTCCGATGGAAATTCACGGTGGTGAGGGAAACATTGAGGATATCGGCGATTTCCTTGCTGCCTCTGCCGTCCCGAACCATGGCGGCCACATGGATTTCCTGCGGGGTCAACAGGGCGTTGGCCGTTGAGAGGCGCTGCAGGAACGGGGAAATGATGTCCTGCAGGTGCTCATCGACGATGCCGACCAGGGTTTTTTCACGGGGAGACAGACGGGCCGCCTTCAGTTTTTCCACGTAAGGAAAGACCAGTTCCTTGACGTTGGCCAGTACTTTCTGCTCGAGTTCGATGCGATCAGACTCACGCTGTTTGAGCAGGACTTTGAGCGCGATGTTGGTTTCTTCGAGGCTGTTTTTCTGCTCTTCGAGCTCCTGCTCCCGTTGTTGCAACGTTTCTTCGGCCAACTTCAGCGCAGTGATATCTTCGTGACTGATCACCAGGCGCATCGGTGCGGACCCTGCCATCCGGATGACACGCAGATAGTACCAGTGTTTTCCGGTGGGGCCGTGGCAGGGGTAGTCGTAGAGAAACGCTTCCATGCGTCCGCTGATGACATCGCGAATGCCTTGGGCCACGGCATGCGCGTCTTCAGCCGCATCACCGGCAGTGCGGTCACAGATTTCCAGGTAGTTGACGCCGATGGCATCCTGATGTGATTGCATGCCATTGGTGGTTGCAAAGGACCGCCACGCGCGGTTGGTTTCGAGGATGACGCCGTTTTCATCGAGGATGGCGATGTGAGCGGACATGGAGTTGAGCACCGTCTGGGCGATGGGATCTGAAAACCCGTCTTCCGGGCGGCAGGCATTGTTGATCGTCGCTTCCATGGTGCGCTTGTTTTCCTTTCGCTATCAGCGGGCGGCTGCCGAGGGGTATCACCACTGCATGCCCAATGATAGGCGCTCATGAAACAAAACGCAATCTGCTTTCCCGAGCTTTTAAAAACGGACCCAATCCATTCAGCGCATAGTCCGCGTGTGCTGTGACGACACGCACAGCGACATCACTGATCGGCGTTACAGTAAAAACTTTTCATGCCGTCATGGCCGCCCGGCGGATTGGCCGGCCTATTCGTCATAGCTGATACGGGAACTGCTTCCGGGGGTGTTGTTGATCCGGTACTGGGGGGTATCGGGGGTATTGTCGAGGGCCCGGCGTTCCTTGAAATCCGAGAGGCGAACGCGCCGGGTGCCAGCGATCGGTTTGTCAGGGGAGCGTGCGGAGTTCAGTGTTTCAGGAGTGTCGTGGCGCTCGGCCGCTCCGGGGTTGTCGACCACGACCACGGTTTCTCCGTTGACTCGGATCAGTCGGCGGGTGGCTGCTGCGGCATCGTTGTCGCCAGTGCGGATTTTAAAATCCCCGAAATTGCGAATCTTGCCGTTGATGACCACCCGGCCTTTGTCCACGAGGCTGGCGTTGCCGTAGACGCCCTCGGCGCCGGCGTGACGGGCGCTGAAAGTTATAAAAATGACGCAGATGATCGTAATGGTAAATCGATTCATGACGGCCTTCTCGATCTTGTGTGAGCACCTTGTCCGAAAATAATATCGGCCTGCCAGGGGTTTACTTTAGGGTAGATTTGCCACAGATAGCGATGATCGCATCATCCGTGGCGTTGCCACTGTTTTTGATCAGGCCGGTAAGCCGGTGCTTGAATTTCAGTCGACATTCAAGATCGCAAAAAATATTCAAATAAGAAAGAAATCATAGCGCGTATTTCTGAACAGCAAGTTGTTAGCGCCGCAACATCTCGGACCTTTGATCGGAAAGAAGAAACACACGGCGGACCGGCCCAATATCTGAAGAGGCAATGCCATGACCAGCATTCCAGACGATTCGTATCCTGCGACTTCCATTCAGCCATCGCTCAATTATGTAACCTGCCCCGGTGCCAGTAAGACCGATCCGCAGACTCACCGCATGGCGTATTGGCAGTGGGGTGATGCGTCCAATCCGCGCATCCTGATGTGCGTGCATGGGCTGAGCCGTCAGGGCAGGGACTTCGACGCCCTGGCAAGCAGCCTGTCAGACCGCTATCAGGTGATCTGCCCGGATGTGGTCGGTCGGGGCCGTTCAGACTGGCTGGCGGACCCCAAGGGCTATGAGGTGGTTTCGTACGTGTCGGACATGGTGGTCTTGATCGAACAGGTGCGCGCACGCCGGAACAATGGCTGGCGCTGTCGCGGCCCTTGCTGCGCCCGGCGCCAGACGGCCGGGGGCTGGCCCTGCACTATGACCCGGCCTTGGCCGAACCCTTCAAGGCCATGAGCGCCGAGAGCGCCGCCGGTGGTGAAGCCATGTTGTGGCAGATCTATGACGCATTGACCTGCCCGGTGTTGCTGTTGCGTGGCAAAAACTCCGATCTGCTGGACAGTGACACGGCCCAGGCCATGACCCGGCGTGGGCCAAAGGCCAGACTGATCGAATTCGATAGTGTGGGGCATGCCCCGACATTGATCACTCCCGATCAGATGGCGCCTATTCAGGCGTTTCTGCTTGCATGAACTGCTTGTAGGCCACCCAGGCAAATGCGCACCGGGTAGAGCGACACGGCCGATTCCTGGCACTGAGGGTGTGGGAGCGTTCGGTTCCGGCTAAATGGGCATGGTCGTGAAGCCTTGGTCGGGGTTCAGGGCAATTCCGGTCGATATGCTATATCGGCTCGGATTCTGATCGCTCCCGCAGGTGATGAAAACACCGCTTAGCGTGGACAGAATCCAGTCGGCCGGCAGCGATCCTCAAAAAGAGGCCCTGCCATCATATTGGACCGTGGGGCCAGCCGGCAACCTGGCATGCATCGCGCCGAATTGCATTTGGAGGCGGTGTTTCTTACCAAAAGCCGCAAGACCGCGTCAAGCATCTCAAGCGTTTACTATTGCGCCGCCGTCGTGCCCTGGACCCGGTAGTTGAATTCGTAGGACAGGGCGCCGCTCCATTTTTCTTCGAACACATCCTTGTATCGGGTGCCTTCCGCCGGCCCCACCGGTTTGCCGTAGGTGTAAAACCAGTTGACGATGGGGCTGCCGGTGAACCCCAGCACGATCCAGTAAGTGCCGGGAGACAGCAGCGGCGATTCGCGGCGAAAGTCGAATGTTTCCCACCGGTAGCCGGGGCGGGTGGATATGGTGCCGAGATCCAGCAGGTCGCTGGCGGCGAACACCTCGCCGGGCATGCCGCCCGCGTCAGTGCGAAGCTCCACCCACAACATGCCGGCGCCGCCGAAATTGTGCAGCGCGAGGGCAATCTCTTCCAGTTTGACCGGTTTTTCAAGAATCGTCGCCTGGGCGTACTGGGTGGCTTTGGTGGTGACGTATTCGGCGCTTTCCACCAGAAAATTGCGGGTCAGCTGGTCGGCGCCTGAGATCGCTTCCCCGCTCCGGGGAAAGGCGAAATCGACATCCACCGGGAAGGAGAGATTGCCGAAGAGAAACGGTTTTTTGAAGTCCAATTGTTTCAGCCGGGCCATGGCGATGGGGATCGGTTCCGGCTGGAGGCTGGCGGCAATGGCCTCAAACGGAGATGATACCTGCGGGCAGAGCAGCAGGTTGCGGGGGCCGTACTCCTGGCGACGGCCGGTGATGGTCACCCGATCGGAGGTAAAGTCGGCGGAGATGCTTTCCTGAAGTTGGGGGCGGGCTGCGGTGGATCCGTAACGGCTCCAGCGCAGCAGACCGTCATTGATGGTCTCCTTGTTATCCACGCCGACTTCCAGACGGATATAGCGGTTGGGGATGAACAGTTCGGTCTGCTGGGGGTCAAAGGGCACCCAGTCCAGATCCGGAAACCACACTTCGATCCATGAGTGCCGCCCCTGGGCCATTTTGAAGGTCAACGGGCCGGTATCCCGGCTGATGTCGAAGGGACGATTGAGGGTGATGCCGTTGACGATGCGCGCAGGAATGCCCACCACCCGCATGAGCGCCGCGGCCAGGTGAGAGAAGTTCTGGCAATTGCCCTTGCCGCTGGTGAAAGCGTACAGCGCGTCGTAGTGTTCGGGCGGGTTGACATATTTAAGATTGTCCACCACCCAGGAGAGGATGCGTTGGACCGCATCGAACTGGCTTTTGGCCCCGGCGGTCAGTTGAACGGCCATTCGGCGAATGTCCGGGTGGTCGCTTTGGACCTGTGCCGTGGGGCTCACGTAATCGGTGAGCCGCGGGGGGACGGATGTCACGGGAAAGGGGGCGCTGGTGTTGAGCCGGTCGAGCTGAGTGCGGGTGGCGGCGGTGAAAGTCAGACGCGCTTCTGCCCGGTCGGGCGGTTGCTCCCAGACCGCACTCACCACGATGTTCCCCCGTTGATCGGTTTCACGGGTTTCCTTTGCCGGCGGCGGTGTGAACACCAGACGGATGTCGGAGGCATCCATGCCGTAGGTCGGGGAGTTGTAGGTTTCGGGCATCACGAAGCGCAGCTCCAGGTTTTTGAGGCCGGCAGCACCGGTGATCTGTTGCTGGAGCGTGTAGCGGATGCCTGAATTCATGCCGCCGCTGACTTCGTAGTTGGCTGCCGGCGCAACTACCGGTACCAGTAACAGGATCATCGTCACCACCCAACCGCTCATTTTCATCGCATCACCTCATCGGTTTTGGTTGATGCCATGATGTTACGAGCAATGACGGACGATTGCAAGATTTGGTCGGTGCGGGCGACTATCAAGAAATGACGCAACGGTTGGGGGGCAAACGACAGTAGCCCGGCATCGGCATTCTACCGAACCGGGCACTGTCATGGGACCGGAGGAGGTATCCAGTGTCCACTCGAATCAGTCGCAAGTCCGTGACGGATCCTTAAGACGATGATATTTCTCTGCTTTCCGGGGCGTCGCGATCATTAGGCCGCTTTTTGCAGCAACTCGATTTCCTTGCGAGCCAGGACGCAGTCGATATCCAGCAGGATCTTGACCCCGCCTTCCATTTTGGCCATCCCCAGAATGTAGCTGGTGTCCAGTTTGGTGCCGAAGGTGGGGGTGTCTTCGATATCCGTACCGCGGATGTTGAGCACTTCAGACACCGAGTCTACCACGATACCGATTTCCACATGTCCGTTGTGGCTGTCCACTTCCACGACGATGATGCAGGTGCGCTCGGTGTAGTCGATCTCCTTCATGCCGAACCGAAGACGCAGATCGAGCACGGGAATCACTTTGCCCCGTAAATTGATCACGCCTTTGACAAATTCGGGCGTCTGCGGAACAGAGGTGATGGGCATCATGCCGATGATCTCTTTGATTTTAAGAATGCCGATGCCGTACTCTTCATTGGCGAGGGTGAAGGTGAGGTACTTGCCTTCACGATCGGCCATCACTTTTGTCGCCTGGTCGATGGTTTCACGAATGTCTGCCATGGTTTCCTCCGTCACGGATGCCTACAATTTGAGAGTTTCGAAATACCGATTTGCCATCGGCTGCTGTTAGGTATGTTTCCGTTCTGGAATAATTATCGGCAGGCGTGCGGAGGGCTTTAGGAAAAATGTTTGCAGTCTAATCTCAAAGTCCGAATTTTTTCAGTGAACCCCGATGTTGACAAATTCGCAATAAAGCAATTTTCTCGCACCAGTCTTCGCTCTGCGAGCTACGCCCGACAAGAAGACGCCAACCGCGCCAATGAAAAATAATTTAATATCGGTGTGTTAGCTTTGTGATTTTGGCGGCTCTGCGAGAGATCCCGGCTTTTTACGGCCCGTGGCGTTGCGCGGCGTCCGAACACCAATCATGGCGCGTGTCGCCTTACCCCTTACTGCCTTCAAGTGCCCGCTGCAGCATTTCTTTTTCCGCCCGGGCGGCGCGGAGGCGTTCATTCAGAGCCGAGCGTTCAACCGGTGCGGCATCGGCCAATGCGGCCTCAAGGGCTTCAACTTCCCGAATCAGTCGGTACAGGTCCCGGGCCAGCAGTTGGATGCTCATGGGTAGGCTCCGTCTATGGGATCGTGGCTGTGGGTTTTGGATAATGCTCGCGCAATATTACTAATTGAAAAACATGTTGCCAAGTAATATATTGGCCGTGATCGACAGGCATGCAAGGAGGTGTACCATGGCACCACCCGCTGATGACGACGATACCAAATCGGGGCGAATTCGTCAGCCTTCTACAGAAGATCTCCGGGGAAAGCAGTCCGTTCGTGCAACATTCAAACTGTCTCCACGTGCCATCACGGCCATCAGTGTGATGTCGCTGCATCTGGGAATCAAACAGAAATCCCTTTTCGATCACCTCATGGACGACCCGGAGGCCCTCGACGCGATCTCCAGGAGCCTTGCCGGCGATGCCCTGGCATCCGTGAAACGGGTGCAGAAGACGTATGTATTGAGCCGCAGCGCACTCGCCTGTCTGGAACGGGCGGTAAAGGCGTTTGGTGCCCCGCGGGACGCTCTGGTGGAGTTTTCCATACAGCGGCTTTTACCGCTCATCGAGCAGGAGCGGCAGCGGCACACGCGGCGCAAGGAAGTGCTCGAGCGGTTTCGCGACCATGTCAAGCAGGGCGAAGACTTACTGGATCACGCCCGCCAGCGTCTTGGCGCTGATGACCCGGTATGCGATCGTCTCGAATCCGCGCTCAATGCCAATCTTTTGGCCTACCGTCACATCGTCGAGTTCATCGAGAAGGGAAACGTAATCGACGATTTCTAACAGGCTGTTGAAAAACGGCACCCTGAAAGTCGTGAACGTGACTTTCAGGGTGCCGTTTTTGATTAGAGGGTTTCGATGACACAGGCCATGGAAACGCCGCCGCCACCGCAGAGCGTGGCCATGCCCAGGGATTTGCCCTGTTTTCGCAGGGCGTGGAGCAGCGTGACGATGACACGGGCGCCGGTGGCCCCCACCGGGTGGCCCAGCCCGATTCCCGAACCATTGACGTTGGTTTTTTCCCGGTCCAGCCCAAGCTCCCGCTCGCATCCGATGTACTGGGCAGCAAACGCTTCGTTGACTTCCACAAGATCAAAATCGGAAATGGCAAACCCGCTGGTTTTCATCAGATGATTGACCGCTGGTACTGGCGACAATCCCATGATGGATGGATGGCAGGCGCCGCGACCGACGGCCCGGATGCGTGCCAGCGGTGTAACCCCAAGACGCTTGGCCGCCTCGGCGGACATGATTACCAGCGCCGCGGAGCCGTCATTGATGCCACTGGAGTTGCCGGCGGTCACCGTGCCGGTTTTAGGGATGAAGGCCGGGGGTAGCTTTTCGAGATCGGCCATCGTCATGCCGGGTCGAAAATGCTCGTCTTTGTCGAAGATGATCGGCGGCTTGCGCCGTTGAGGCACTTCAACAGGCACGATTTCTTCCTTGAAATCGCCTTCGTTGGTGGCGCGCTCAGTGTTGTTGTGGCTCCGGAGCGCCACGATGTCCATCTCCTCGCGGGTGATGCCCAGGTGCTGGGCCACGAATTCCGCGGTGTGTCCCATGATGTAGGGTTTGCCGATGAACTGGCTCAGCGGCGCCTTTTCGGAGTCCACCGGCCCGTCTTCGGGGTGGGGGATAATGTGGGAGCCGCAGTGCAGCGCACGGATCAGCGCGTCCACGAACTGCTGGTCCTGGAGACGGCAGCCCCACCGCGCGGCCGGTACCTGGTAAGCCACCCCGCTCATATGTTCTACGCCGCCGGCCAGGATCACTTCTGCCATGCCGGCCTGGATCATGGCCATGCCGGAGATGACGGCTTCCATACCGGAAATGCAGACGCGGTTAATGGTGACGGCGGTCACGGTGTCCGGGATGCCGGCCAAAAGGGCCCCGACCCGGGTGACATTGAGGGCGTCTGCCGGTTCGATGCAGCATCCGTATCGGATATCGTCGATCACTGCCGGATCGATGCCGGCCCGGGTGACGGCTTCTTTCATGGTAATACTGGCCAGAGTGGCCGCGTGAGAATCTTTGAGGCTGCCGCCGAATGCGCCGATGGCGGTGCGGCAGGCGGCGGCGATAACGACTTCTTTCATCAGGAGCTCCTATTGATAGAAAAGGTTTAAAAACCGCCGAAAGCGGCATCGGACATTTCCACGGCGGAGGGGTCGGCATCGGCGATGGCGCTCATGCGGCCGAGAGTTCCGGGCAGAATGTTGCGGATAAAAAAGGTCGCCGTGCGGATCTGTCCATCATAGAACGCGGCATTTCGGTTCTCTTCAATTTTTTTGGCTCGGGCCGCTCCCTCAAGATTTCCCACCAGTTTTTCCAGCGGAGGCACTGCCGCCGTGGCGCGCCAGAGCAGCATCCAACTCATGATGACGTCGCCCACTGCGTCGAGAAAGGGCAGGGCCTGGGCAAAGGCACTTCGGAAATCCGGTCCCATCGCAGTTTTCCCCAGTTTCACGGCGGTCTCACCCAGCCGCGCCGTGGCAGCGGCGACCCACTCGGACAGCGGCTTGAGCGCGGGAATGGCTGCGGCGGCATCGGTCGTGGTCCTGATTTCTTTGAGAAACGACAGAAACACCTCCCCCTGGTTCATGCCCAGCTTGCGCCCTAAAAGGTCCATTGCCTGGATGCCGTTGGTGCCTTCGTAGATGGACGTGATCTTGCAATCCCGGGACAATTGTTCCACCGGGTACTCTTTGGTGTAGCCGTAGCCGCCGTAAATCTGGATCGCCTGGATGCAGACCTCGTAGCCCCTGTCGGTGCAGTAGGACTTGATCACGGGGGTGAGCAGGTCGATGAGGCCCTGGCAGCGCTGCTTTTCGGCCGGATCGGCGGTGGTGGCGGCGGTGTCGAAAAGGGTTGCCGTGTAGAGCACGAAACTGCGCATGCCGTCCACGTAAGCCTTCATGCCGGTAAGGGCGCGGCGCACGTCCGGATGCTGGATGATGGGCACCTGGGGAGCGTCCGCGTTCTTGCCCGCGGCGATGTCGCGCCCCTGATGCCGCTGGCGGGCATAATTGAGGGCGTAGAGGTAGGCGGCCGATCCGTGCAAAAAGCCTTGGACGCCCACGTCGAGACGGGCGGCGTTCATCATGTGGAACATGATTTTCATGCCCCAGCCTTCCTGACCCAGCAGCAGGCCCCGGCACTTGCCTTTGCCCCCGAAAGTGAGGCTGCAGGTGGGGCTCCCGTGGAGTCCCATCTTTTTTTCGATGCCGGTGCACACCACGTCATTGGGCTCGCCCATGCTGCCGTCCGGATTGACCCAGTATTTGGGCACCAGGAAGATGGAAATCCCTTTGGAACCCTTTGGGGCGCCTTCCACGCGGGCCAGCACCGGATGAATGATGTTCTCGGTGAGGTTCTGATCGCCGTTGGTGATGAAGATCTTGTTGCCGGTAATGGTGTATGTGCCGTCGTCATTTTTCTTGGCGCTGGTGGTCAGGGCGCCGACCTCGGAGCCGGCCTCAGGCTCGGTGAGCACCATGGTGCCGCCCCAGTGGCCGGTATAGAGATTCTTGAGAAAGAGGTTTTTCTGCGCTTCGGTACCGTAGAGTTCGACCATCTTGCCGGCGCCGTGCCCCAGGGTTCCATAGGCGGTGAACGCGAAGTTGGCGCCCACCAGATACTGCGAGGCCGCTGACGCCACGACGTGGGGCAGCCCCTGCCCGCCCAATTCAGGATCCTCGGTGAGGGCGATCCATTCATTTTCTACGTAGAGCCGGTGGGGCCGCCTGAAACACTCCGGGGCTTTGACGACACCATCTTCAAAGGTGGCGCCGGTGCGATCACCTTCCGCACAAGTGGGCAAGATCTCCTTGATGCCGAAATTACGGGCTTCAGTGATAATCATATCCGCCATTTTACGGTTCAGTTCTTTATAGCGGGGGGTCCGAAACAGTGCTTCGATACTGAGTTGCTCGTAAAGCACGAAATCGACATCCCTGCGGTCCGCGATGAGTTGCGCCATGGTGATTTTCCTCCTGTTGCATCCGGTGGTTGGCCTCTGCCGCCATTGCCTGTTTTCGGCGGAGGTGCCCTGATAACAGGTGTCTCCGTGCCTGACAGACGGTTGGCGCAGAAATGTGTATTAAAGCAATGGGCGATGATTCATTTATTGAAGGAAGGCCCTGGGCCAGCAGATACCAGAATCGATATAAAATTGCACGGCGAAATTGAATTGATCCTCATTTTAAGTCCGAGGCCGGCAAGCGGGAGGGGTAAAGGGCAATACCGGGGTGTCGGTTCGCACGGCGGTATCAGCGTTTTCTGAGAAATTCTCGTTGGACGCGCAGGATGAAGGCAGTGATGATGCGCTGGTCGGCGGGGGTCAATTCCAAAAATTCAAGCGCGTAGCGGTGGCGGTATTGCGCGGTGTCTTGCTCCACGCGACGGACAACGGCTTTTTTGATCGATGCTTTCGTGGCCTCGGCCTCGGGACTGCCGGGGCAGGCGATGACGAGGTTGGCCAGCTGGGCACCAATTTTGAAAATGGGCTCTGAAGTCTGCTCGTTTCGACGCATGCGGCTGACGATGCCGAGGCCGCCGCTCTGGCTGATATTAATGAGGTCCATGGCCCGGGCTTCGCCGTTGATGGTCAACGCGAGCAGTGTCCCGGGCGGCGTGTCCACCCTGAAGTGCCGTCGCCGCTGGATTCGGGAGATCGCTTCCGGGACCGGCACCCAAATGCCATCGGCCTCGATCCGTCCGCCGCTGGTATTGAAATTGTACTCGAGTTTGTCCTGGCCCGTGAACGTGAACTGGAGCCGCCAGCGGGGCGCTTTGGCCACGGCCGACTGGAATCCGCGCGGCGGATCCAGGACGAGAAAGGTGCCGCCCGGGTCCGTGCGGATATCGGTGATCATGGTGAGCCGTTCGTAGCCTTCAACGCCGCGGAGCCTCAAAGTGACAAGGGTGTTGGTGGTCTTCAGTTCTTCCAGCAGTTGGTTGATACGGTCGCCTTTCAGCTGACTACGATCGTCCATGGTCACCATCGATCCAGTGGGGAAGCCTGCGGTTTTTCGTGCCGCCGCAGTGGGGTGCGCGAGAAGTGTCCAAGAGTCTATTCTGGTTTTGAAAAACATATCGCACAGTACCAAAAAACCTTTAATCCGAGGGAGATCTGCACCGTGCGTATGCGCTTTCGATCCGTATTCATTACATATTCCGATACATCCTTCAAGAACGAGATTGTATAAAGCAATTCGATGTTTGAATCTGATTCGAATTTATAATGTTGTTCAAGAATATCTTGACAACCCTGGGCCGAAAGGGCTATGAAAAATTCAAAACATGAATCTGATTCGAATTTATAATCTACTTCAGGCCGGGTTTGCCTCCCAAGGCAGGCTCCGGCCCCATGAGATGGTGCTCATCCAGTTTTGGACGAACACTAACCAAGGGAGGCGCAATGGATTTTGCGTTCACCAGAGAACAGTTAATGTTCAAGCAGGAAGTGATCCGGTTTGCCAAGAAGGAAATCGTGCCGCGCGTGCAGGAGCACGACCTGAAAGAGGCCTTTGACTTCGAATCGTTTAGAAAGCTCGGTGAGTTTGGAATTTTAGGGCTCCACTTCCCCGAAGCCTATGGCGGAGAGGGGGCCGATGTGGTCACCACCGTTCTGGCTGGTGAAGCACTCGGGGAGGCCGGTGTCGACGGTGGGCTGACCCTCGCCTATGGCGCCCATACCTTTTTATGCGCCGACACCATTTTCAGCCATGGCAGTGAGGCTCAGCGCCAGCATTTCATCCCCAAACTGGCCCGGGGTGAGTGGATCGGCTGCATGGGGCTGTCAGAGCCCGATGCCGGCTCGGATGTGGCCTCCATGAGCACGACGGCCGTGCGAGACGGAGACGACTACGTCCTCAACGGTACCAAGATGTGGATCACCAACGGCCCCATTGCCGATGTGGCCGTGGTCTATGCCAAGACCCAGCCGGATCTTCAGCACGCCGGTATTTCCGCTTTCATTGTGGAAAAGGGCACTGCGGGCTTCTCGGCGGGGCGACCGCTGATCAAGATGGGCGTGCGCACTTCCCAGACCTCCGAGCTGGTATTCAACGAATGTCGGATTCCGGCTGAAAACCTTCTGGGCAAAGAAGGCGAAGGGTTTCTTTACGCCATGCAAACCGTCGAGTGGGACCGCAGCGCGCTGCTGGCCCCCTTTGTGGGATCCACGACCTATCTGCTGAAAAAATGCGCAGACTACGCCAAGGGGCGGGTGCAGTTCGGCCGCCCCATCGGGTCTTTCCAGGCCATCAAGAACAAACTGGCGGACATGCGCATTTTCGGTGAGGCCTCCCGGTCGCTGGTCTACCGCATCGCCTGGTGCAAGGATCAGGGGCGCCCGCTCAATCATCTGGAGGCGGCCGTGGCCAAGCTTTTCATCGGCGACTGGAGCCTGTCGGTCACCAATGATGCCGTCACCCTCCACGGCGGCTATGGCTATACCCACGAATTTGACGTGGAACGCATTTTCAGGGATACGCGGCTGGCGCCCATCGGCGGCGGCACCTCGGAAATTCAGAAGATGATCATTTCCAAACTTATGTGAACGGTGCGCCGAGCGGCGCCTGCGTTGCGGAGGACCCATGAACTACGACTTCAATCCGGTTGAGCAAACGTTCATTGACGGTTTTATCGATACCCTGGCGACGGTATTGGACGGGCGCAACACTGATGACCCTGCCGCTCGAAGCGATCGCGGCGGTCTGCTGGCGGCCCTTTCAGCACTCGCCGGCGGCGGGTTTCTGCGACAGGGGTTGTCCCTTGCCGGTGACCCTGCGGTCTCCAAGGCGGCACAGCTGGCGACGAGTGCGGCGCTGGCGGCCCGGTCCCCGTCGCTGGCACTGGCCGCGGAAGTCAGTGTGCGGTTGTTTGGCCGCATCGTTGATACCTGGGGAACGCCGGCGCAAAAGAATGCCCTGCTGAAGCCGGTGACCGACGGCGTCGCCGTCGGGGCAGTGGCGTTGTCCGAGGCGGCCATGAACGTGGAAAACGACCCGCTGGAAACGATCGGTGTTCCCGACGGCGACACCATGGTGGTCAACGGGGCCAAATCCTATGTGGTCAATGCCGCCCTTGCCGACTGGGTGGCCGTTGCGGGGCGACTGGAAGACAAAGGGGCCATTTTCATTATTTCGGCAGGCACTGACGGGCTGCGGGTGGATCCCTCCAGTCAGGTCCTTGGGCTGGACGGTGTAGCGTTTTCCTCGCTGCGTTTTGAAAACTGCCGGATTGCCGCGGACCGGGTCATCGGCCCCATGGACATGGGTCAGATGCTTACCCGCATCCGATCCTGGGAGAATATGAACCTTTGCGCCCTCAGTCTGGGGATGATGCAGGCTGCTTTCGAGACGGCCCGGGATCACGCCAAGACCCATCGTTCCGGCGGCAAACCGGTAATCGCCTATCAGGCCGTGGGTTTCAAGCTCAGCGAAATGCTCACTTTGTGCCAGACCGCCCAGTGGCTGACGTACCGGGCCGGGTGGGCCTCGGAGAGCGGCCAAAGCGATGCCGAGACCCTGGTGCGCTGCGCCAAGGTGTTTTGCTCAGAAGCGGTGGCGCAGGTGTCGGCAAAGGCCCTTCAGGTGCTGGCCGGGGCCGGCATCACCACAGCCAATCCGGCCGATCGGGGCTACCGCGCGGCGGCCTATACCCAGATCGCGGGGCTGTCCACCGAAATCGCCCGGGTGCGCATCGGCGACGAGGCCATGGGCTGGAAGTAGGCGGTGGAAGACAGAGGTCAGAGGTCAGAGGTCGGAAGTCGGCGGTCAGAGGTCGGAGATCTACGCTGACATCAAAGATTGATGCATTTATAAAAAGTCGGTTTTTTCTTTTTCCGTCATCCCGGACGAGTGAAGCGAGATCCGGGATCCAGTGATTTCAAGCACTTCTGGACCCCGGCCTTCCACCTTCGCTATAAAAATAGCTACGGCGGACAGGTCGCCGGGGTGACGGGCTTTGAAACTTTTTACGGCTTCATCAAGGTTGCTTTGAATAACAGAGGTGCCGAGTTATGCCCAAAGCCAGTGCGGGGAAAACACAGTCCGGAAGCGACGGCCCACAGAACAAAAGCGCCCTGCGACGCCAACGGGAGCGCGAGCAGCGCTACCAGACGATCCTCAAGGCCGCTGAATGCTGCTTTGCGCGAGACGGTTACAACAAGGCGAGCGTGGAGCAGATTGCCGACGAAGCGGAAGTGTCGGTGGGCACCGTCTATTTTTATTTCAAAAACAAGGAAGATCTGCTGATCCATCTCTTGAACGACATCGGGTTTCAACTGCGGGATCTGCTGGGGCGTGAGTTCCGCAAGGCTGATGGCTCCGTCGAGGGGATGCGACGGGCCGGCCAGGTGTTTTTTGATGAGTTCTGTCCCCACTACCCGGAGCGACTTCTCATTTTCTTTCGCGATGCGGTGGGGCAGAGCGCCGAAGTGGAGGCGCATCGGAAGAAAATTTTCAATCGACTCATCCTCGATGTGCGCGAGGCGCTGGAGCGATTGGCCGTCCAGCAGGAAGAAGTCTTTCAAAGCCCGCTGGCTGCCGAGGTGATGGCAGTGAGCATCATGGGCATGTACGAGCGAATTGCCTATCACTACCTGATATGGCAGGAGGACCGGTCGAAGGATCTGGTCACTATCGGCAGCGATGCCGTTGATTTCATCGTGGGGGGGATTCCGAATCTGTTTAAGAAGTAAAGAAAAAAGAAAGGGTTCGAGGGGCCGAGGGTCCAAGGGTTCAAGGGGAACAACGAACCCGATGACCCGACGCACCGGCAGTGGCAGCAGTGCTGATGCAGCAAGGGAAAACCGAAAGTCTTGGGAGAGCCTTGCCGAAGCCGTCATGGATGTTTTTTTTGGGGTCTCACTTGAACCCTCGAACCCTCGGCCCCTTGAACCCTTTTTTTCAAGCGGAAACCGGTGACACGATTTACTAACAGTCACCCCATCGGGAAGAAAGCATCACCCATTGCTCCTCAAAGGCGCCCTACATGTACACACCACCTGTTCCGACGGCACCCTTTCCATTGCCGAGGTGGTCGCCGTCTACGAGCGTCTGGGATTCGACTTCATCGCCCTTACCGATCACGACTATCTGCTCAGGGGGGAGTGCTATGCACAGGTGGCGCGCTTGCGCACCCCGTTGATCATCTTCACCGGTGTGGAAATGAGCGTTTTTGAAAAGGGCTACGTCCACGTGAACCGCATCGACGGCAACCGTGACACACTGCATATCTTCAACCACCCCGCCGAACTCGATCTACCTCTGGACAAAGTGATCGGGCGCATCGGCGAGGTGGCCCGGCAGGTATCGCTGGACGCAATTGAAATTACCACCAAGGGGTTCCGTACCCCGGAGTACGACATCCCCGAGATTCCCTACCCGAAAGTGGCTACCGATGACGCCCACACGGTGCAGATGTGCGGCCGCGCATGGATTGAAATGGACTGCGGCCGGGACAAGGACGCCATCATCCGGGCCGTCCGAAACGGGGATTTCTGGAACTGTTACGCAACCGGCTGACCCGTCAGGCGGTCCCGGAAAAATCGATGATAAACCGACGGCAATCGTTACGAAGGAGAGGATTATGACCAGACGGGTGGGGATTTGCGCGGTGGCGCAGACACCGTACAAAGGCAATTTCTGGGAAGAACGGTTTCAGGGGATGGGGCTCATGGTCCTGGAATCGCTTCTGGAGCAGACCGGCGTGGATTTCTCCGAGAACGGCGGCATCGACATGAGTATCAGCGTCTCCAACGACGTCTTCGATGCCCGCACCATCTCAGACAATGCCATGACCGACGTCCTGGGGGCGCACTACCGGTGTGAGGAGAAGGTCGACCAGGATGGTTCTCAGGCCGTTTATTACGCGCTGGCCGCCATTCAGTCCGGGCACTGTGACAAGGTATTGATTCTGGGCCACTGCAAGGAATCCCAGTGCAAGAGCAGAAACATGGTCTCCCATCTGACCTTTGACCCGTTTTACACGCGGCCCGTGGGGCTCGACTACCTATCCGCCGCGGGTATGCAGGCGCGGGCCTACGGGGCGCGTGCCGGCATCACCGATGTCCAACTGGCACGGATCGTAGCGCGCTGCCGGGCGGCTGCGGCAAAAAATCCGCTGCTGCCCGATGCCGTGGCGGTAACCGAAGCAGAGGTGCTGGCCTCGCCAATGCTGGCCGATCCCATCCGTGAGCTGCACGCCTACCCGGTCTCCGACGGCGCCATCGGCATGATCCTGGCCGCCGAGGATGTGGCCCGGCGGATCAGCAAGCGCCCTGTGTGGATCACCGGCGTTGGCAATGCCATGGACCATTTCTTCCTGGGAGACCGGGATCCGGGGGCGGCCGAGGCCCTGAAAGCCGCAGCGAAACGGGCCTACCGGCGTGCCGGCATCACCGATCCGGGGGCGGCATTCGATGTGGTGGAGGTATGTGATCAGTACGCCTATCAGCAGCCCATGTGGATGGAAGGCCTGGGGCTGGTGCCTGCGGGGGGCGGTGGCCGGTGGCTGGATGCCGGCGGTCCGGATGCCGCCCGGGTTAACCTCTCGGGCGGGATGCTGGCCGGCAACCCGATGATCCTGGGCGGCCTCACGCGTGTGGCCGATGTCGTTCGCCAGTTGAGCGGCATAGCCGGCGATGGCCAGGTGCCCGATGCCCGTACCGGACTGGCCCACGGTGTCACCGGACCGGCCGGTCAGTTTCATACGGTCATCACCTTGTCCCGGGACTGAAGGCGCCGAGGCGCAAGCGCGGTGAGATCACCATTTCGATGCGGAGGCAGAACATGAAAAAGAATAGAAACGTCGGCATCGTCGGCGTCGGACAATCCCATTATTCCAGTCACCGGGAAGAGGTCAATCAACCTGAGATGATCCACGAGGCGGTGGCCGCGGCCCTTGCCCAGGCAGGGCTCACCATCGCCGACGTGGACTGCATCGTTCACGGCAATATGGAGCTTTTCGAGATGATCCACCAGCCGGACATGTGGCACACTTTGGGCACCGGCGCTGCCGGCAAGGAGTGCCTGCGGGTGACCACCGGGGGCACGACCGGTGCCACCCTGGTCTGCGCCGCCGATGCCCTGGTGGCTTCAGGGCTCCACGACGTGGTGCTGGCCGTCGGATTTGAGAAACTGCAGGAGGGCCACACCACCGGCGGCATCACCAATATGGCCGACCCGCTGTGGGGGCGGCAGCTGCAGACCGGAGCGCTTACCGGCATGACCGCCGACCAGGTCATCAACGAGTTCGGCGCCGAGCGGGCCAAGGCGGCGTCGATGGCCTACCGCATACAGATGGACAAGCACGCCATGAAAAATGACAAGGCCCACCGGCGGCTGGGGCTCGAATTCGATCAGGCGGCCGAACTGGCTGAAAATTCTCCGCAGTTGGTGGGCGAGCTCAGAATGATTCACATGTGCTCCCAGAGCGACGGCGCCTGCGCCATGATCTTTGCCTCGGAAGAAAAGGCAAAATCGCTGTGCCCCCAGCCGGCATGGATCAAGGATCACATCACCGTTCACCGAGAGGAGATGTTCTGCCTATTCGGCGATGCGCCGGTGCTCTCCACCCATCGCTACGCCGCCGAGCGGCTTTTCAAGCGAAACGGCATCACCGATCCCCGCCGGGAGATCGATGTCTTTGAAATGTACGATCCCTCGAGCTGGTGGGGTGTCGACTGGCTGCGCGAATTTCTGCTGCTGGAAGGCGACGCGCACATCAAGATGGTGGAAAACGGGGAGATCGCCATCGACGGCGCCTTTCCGGTGAACCCGTCGGGCGGCGTCATCGCATCCAACCCCATCGGGGCGACGGCAATGGTGCGGGTGGCTGAGGCGGCCATGCAGATCATGGGCACGGCCGGCGGTCACCAGGTCCCCAAAACCGTGAACCAGGCGATGGCCAGCGGCTTTGGCGGCACCATGTGGACGGTACTCTTTTTACTGACCCGCGACGTGCCGTGGCCTGCGGCTGTTTGAGACGATCAGACGATTACAGCGCCAAATCATCGGTTGAACGATTCTTGCGAGAGGGAGGGATCATGAACCTCGGAACATACCTGGACAACAGCGTGGCAGCGTACCCTGATGCCCCGTATCTGCAGTTCTACGAAGAGACCGTCACGTTCACCGCGTTTGCACGGCAGGTGAACATCCTGGCCAATGCGCTCAGGCGGCAGGGTTTTAAAAAGGGCGATTTCATTCACGTGCTGGTGCAAAACAGCCCCCAGACGCTCGCCAGCTATTTCGCCATCCAGAAGATCGGCGCCGTGGCCGGCCCGGTGAACGGCTGGTGGAAGGCGCCGGAAGTGGCATACCTGCTGAACGACTCCAAGGGGCGCGGGCTTATCATCGAAGACCAGTACCTGCCCATCCTGGAAGAGATCCGGGGACAGTGCCCGCATCTGGAAAAGGTGATTCTGGTGGGAAAGGGCTCCGCGCCGGACACCATCCCCATGCAAGCCCTGGTGGCCGAGGCAGACGAGACCCCGGTGGTCTGCGATGCCGAGACGGATGACATCGCCTATATTTTCTACACCTCCGGCACCACTGGAAACCCCAAGGGGGTGCTGCTCTCTCACAAGAATGTTTTGGCCGATGTGGCCGGGGTGACCCAGGCGCTCAGCTTGAAAGAGAATATGACCGCCTTGATTTTTCTGCCGCTCTTTCACGTCAACGCCATGCTCTCGTGTACGTTCGCTCTGGGCATCGGACTCCAGATCGTGCTGCGGCGGCAGTTTTCCGCCAGTGAGTTCTGGCCGCTGGTGGACCAACACAAGATCAACTTCTGGTCGGCGGTGCCGGCGGTCTACCAGATCCTGCTCACCGACCCCACGCGGCAAAAATACGATCTGTCCTCGCTGCAGTTCGGCATCTGCGGTGCGGCGCCGCTCACCGAAGAGACCATGAGAAATTTCCAGGATACCTTCGGCATTCCCATCGTTGAAGGATACGGTCTTACCGAGGCCACCTGCGTGAGCACGCTGAACCCTAGAGACGGGGTCCGCAAGATCGGCTCCATCGGGCTGCCCCTGCCGGGGCAGGCGGTGAAAATGCTGCGTGAAGACGGCAGTGCCTGCGACCGGGGCGAGCCCGGCGAGATCTGCATCGGGGGCGATGTGGTGATGAAGGGCTACTTCAACCGGCCCGAGGACACCGAGGAGACCATCGTCGACGGCTACCTGCATACCGGAGACGTGGGGATCATGGACGACGACGGCTATATCTTCATCGTCGATCGCATCAAAGACATGATCATCCGCGGCGGGGAGAACATCTACCCCAAGGAGATCGACAACCTTTTGGCCACCCATCCCAAGATTCAGGAAGCGGCCACGGTGGGCATTCCCGACAAGACCATGGGCGAGGCGGTGAAGGTCTATGTCGTTGCCCTGGACGACAGTCTTACCGAAGAAGAAGTGATCGATTACTGCAAAGAGCAGCTGGCAAAATTCAAGGTGCCGCAGACCGTGGAAATTCTGGATGAAGACTTTCCCCGGAGCCCCATCGGCAAGGTGCTCAAAAAGACCCTGCGCCAGTGGGCTCAGGACGGACCGCGGGCAAAGAAAAAGGGGCCGGGGGTCACTGTGGCCGACATCTTCGGCACCATGGAAGCGCGGGTGCGGCCCGAAGGGGTGGCCGGCATCACGGCCAACTACGGCTACATCGTCACCGGCAGCGGCGGCGGCGAGTGGACCGTGTGCGTGGCCGACGGCAAGGTCGCGGTCAAGGACGGGCTCCATGATCCGCAGGTGACCACCACGGTGTCGGCCAAGGACTGGATCGCCATCACGCTGAAAAAGCTCGACGGTATGACGGCGTTTTCCTCGGGCCGGCTCAAAGTGGAAGGCAACATGGGTCTGCTGGTCAAGGCCGCCGAGTTCTTCACCCAATACAAACCGCCGGTAGCGGCGCCGGAAGTGACCGTCGCCGACATCTTCGGCACCATGACGGCGCGGGTTCGGCCCGAAGGGGTGGCCGGCATCACGGCCAACTACGGCTATATCGTTACCGGCAGCGGCGGGGGCGAGTGGACCGTGTCTGTGGCCGATGGCAAAGTCCAAGTGAAGGAAGGCCTTCACGATCCGCAGGTAACCACGACGGTGTCGGCCAAGGACTGGATCGCCATCACGCTCAAAAAACTCGACGGTATGACGGCATTTTCCTCCGGGCGGCTCAAGGTGGAAGGAGACATGGGCCTTCTGGTCAAGGCGGCCGGGTTCTTCACGCCCTACAAACCGCCGACAGCAGCGCCTGAAGTGACCGTGGCCGATATATTCGGCACCATGGCGGCGCGGGTCCGGCCGGAAGGGGTGGCCGGCATCACGGCCAACTACGGCTACGTCATCACCGGAACCGGCGGCGGCGAGTACACCGTGTGCGTGGCCGACGGGAAAGTGGCCGTGAAAGAAGGGCGCCACGATCCGAAGGTCACCACCACGGTATCGGCCAAGGACTGGATCGCCATCACACTGGGCAAGCTCGACGGCATGACGGCGTTTTCTTCGGGCCGGCTCAAGGTGGAAGGCGACATGGGGCTGCTCACCAAGGCAACCCAGTTTTTCAAAAAATATACGCCGCCTCTGGCGGGCGGCGAGGCGGAAGCCGAACGCGAAGAGCTGATCCGGCTCAACCAGGTGCTCTCCATTCCTCACCGGTTTTCAACCGGCCCGGTGATGGGCAAGTTCCTGCGCGCCCTGAAGGACAAGCGGATTCTGGCCAACAAGTGCGCGTCTTGCGGCCGCATGCAGCTGCCGCCGCGGGAGATCTGTGCAGCGTGTCGGGTGCGCGTCGATCAGTGGGAAGAGGTGGGGCCGGAGGGCATCATCGCCACACCGGATGTGACTTACTATGCCAGCCCGGATCCCTTGACGGGCGAGAGCCGGGAGACACCGTATATCTCAGCCCATTTTCTCCTGGACGGCTGCCAGGGGCACGAAACCCTCTGGCACGAACTCAAGGCGGACACACCGCCGGAGAAGGTGAAACGCGGGGTGCGGGTGAGACCGGTGTGGAATGACGTCCGAAAGGGCGCGGTGACGGACATCGTCTATTTCGAGGTTATCGACTGAGGGGGGATACTTATGGAGACCAACTACCAGGACAGTTTCGTCATCGACGGCAAACTCGCGCTTCCTTACCAATATTTTGCCGGCGCCATCGGCAGCCGGTTCATCCGGGCACTGCGCGACGAAAAGAAGATCATGGGGGTGCGCTGCAACACCTGTGGCAAGGTGTTCGTGCCGCCCCGGCAGACCTGCGCCGTCTGTTTCGAGGATCTTTCAAATAATTGGGTGGACGTAAAGCCCACCGGTACGGTCACCGGCTGGACTGTGGTGCGCCGCGCCGAACCCCATCACCCGGTGGCTACGCCGTTTATTCAGGCGCTCATCAAGCTCGACGGCGCCGACACGCCCATCGTGCATATCGTCACGGGCCTGGGCGCCAGCCAGATGGCCGAAGGGCTCCGGGTCAAGGCGGAATTCGCCAGAAAGCCGGTCAACACCATCATGGCCATTGCGTGCTTTCGGCCCGAGCGAAAGGGGTCTCTCGAGCTGGGCTACAGCTACGATGATCTGGAGATCGGCATGACGGCATCCTTCACCAAGACCATCTCCGAGTCGGATGTATACCTGTTTGCAGGGATATCCGGCGATTTCAACCCCATGCATCTCAACGAAGAGTTCGCCAAGATGACGCCCTTTGGTACGCGGATCGCCCACGGCGCGCTGCCTCAGAGCCTCATCGCACCGGTGCTGGGAATGAAGCTGCCGGGACTTGGGACCGTCGCGCTGGAGATCACCGCCCGGTTCCGCAAGCCCACCTATTTCGGCGACACTATTACGGCCACGGCCGAAGTGGTGGAAAAGATCGAGCGGCGGCGCTGGGTGCGCATGGCGCTCACCTGGACCAACCAGCGCGACGAGCGGGTGGCCGAGGGCTCGGCGCTGGTGATCCCGCCGGTGCCGCTGGGGTAAGCCGACAAGCGGAGAGAGACCACGAAGGACACGAAGATCACGAAGAACTTTGATGGTCCGCAAAAAGTCGAAGACTCTCGCAAAGCCGCAAAGATCGCGAAGTTAGCAGATTGATTAAATAATTTATTCTTGGCGCACTTGGCGCCTTTGCGAGAGGATTGCTTTTTACGAGCTTGTCGAACCTTATTCTACCCGTAAAAAGCATGTTTCCTGTCATGCCGGCGAAGGCCGGTATCCAGAAGGTTTTGAATTGACTGGACTACGGCCTTCCATATGGGCCCCAGGGCAACCAAATCGTGTAGGGTGCGGGGTTTACCCCCGCCCGTGATCGGTGAACACGAACGATTGGGGTCATTTTAGCCGATTGCGGGAGGGGATGAACCCCTCCCCTACAAAACAGCCAGAACCCCAGCTGGAGAGTAGTGCATAACCAGATATATGAATTGTTCTTCGTGGTGATCACACCGCGAATAATCATGATCGGTTGAGCCATTCAAGGGTTAGATCACCCGCAACAGAGAGGGCATGGTCCATGACTTACACATATACCGAAAAGGCCGGTTGCCAGGAGTATTTCGGCAAGGCACACGATATGGTAAGAAAGTCGGTGCGGGATTTTGTCAAAAAAGAGATCCTGCCGTTTGTCGAGGAATGGGAGGAGGCCGGCGAGTTTCCCCGGGAGCTCTACCGCAAGGCCGGCAAGGTGGGTGTCCTGGGCATCGGGTATCCTGAAGCCGTGGGCGGCACCCCCGGCGATATCTTTTTCAAGCTGGCCGCCAGCGAAGAGCTCATGCGATCGACCTCCGGGGGGCTGGTGGCCGGGCTGGGATCGCTCGATATCGCGATTCCGCCCATCATCCGTCACGGCACCGATGAGCAGAAAGCAAGGTTCGTTGCGCCGGTGCTGGCCGGCGAGCGGATCGCGGCGCTGGCCGTCACCGAGCCGGGCGGCGGATCGGATGTGGCCAATCTTACGACCACGGCCGAAAGAGACGGCGCGCACTACGTCGTCAACGGCAGCAAAACGTTCATTACCAGCGGGTGCCGGGCTGATCAGATTACCTGCGCCGTGCGCACGGGCGAGGCCGGCGCACACGGCATCAGCTTTCTGGTGATCGAAGCGGGCACCCCGGGGTATGTGGTGGGAAACCGCCTGAAGAAGACCGGCTGGTGGGCCTCCGATACCGCAGAACTTTTTTTCGACAATTGCCGGGTGCCGGCTGAAAACCGCATCGGCGAGGAGAACCAGGGTTTTTATCTGATTATGGAAAATTTCCAGACCGAGCGGCTGGCTCTTTCGGTAATGGCAAACATGACGGCCCGCATGGCGCTGGAGGCGGCGCTCGCCTACGCCAGGGAGCGCGAGGCCTTCGGCAAGAAACTCTTCGGTCATCAGGTGACGCGTCACAAGCTGGTGGACATGGCCACTCTGGTAGAGGCCTCCACCGAGTTTACCTACCGGGTGGCGGCCAGGATCGATGCGGGCGTCGACCAGATCAAGGAAGTTTCCATGGCGAAAAACTTCGCCACTCAGGTGAGCGACAAGGTCACCACCGATGCGGTCCAGATTTTCGGCGGCTACGGGTACATGCGGGGCTTTCTGGTTGAGCGGCTCTACCGGGACAACCGGATTCTGTCCATCGGCGGCGGCACCACCGAAATCATGAAGGAGATTATTTCCAGGTTCTTGTAAAAATGAGCACCACGCACAACATTGGTTTCTATTTTTAGCATTCATTTTCGCTGGCTTGAAGGGTTCAAGGATCCGAGGGGTCGAGGGTTCGAGTGAACCCCCAATAAAACCCTAGTTCGCTTAGCTGTTGCCCTTCACTTGACCCCTTGGACCCTCGACCCCTTGAACCCTTTGCATAGCACGTATTCACATTGCTGAAAGGAAGCACCATTTATGGCACAACTACTATCCGACCGGCGGGACATGGATTTTGCGCTTTTCGAGCAACTGGGTCTGGAAGACCTGCTCTCCCACGAGAAGTTCGCAGAGCTCAACAAAAAGACCGTGGGACTGATCCTGAACGAGGCCCGGAATCTGGCGGTCAACGAAATCCACCCCACCAACCCGGCCGGAGACCGCGAGGGCTGCGTCTTTGAAAACGGCACGGTCACCGTCCCCGAATCCTTTCATCGGGCCTTTGAGCTTTTTCGAGAAGGCGAGTGGATCGCCCTGTTTGACGACCCCGAGGTCGGGGGGCAGGGACTGCCGGTCATGGTCGCCTCGGCCGTGGGCGAATACTTCACGGCCGCCAACTGCGCCTTCGGCATGTACCCGGGGCTCTGCCACGGTGCGGGAAAACTCATCGAAGTCTTCGGCACCGAAGAACAAAAGGCCCTCTTTCTGGGAAAGATGTACGCCGGCCAGTGGGGCGGCTCCATGCTGCTCACCGAGCCCGAGGCCGGCAGTGATGTGGGGGCGTTGACCACCTCGGCAAAGAAGCTCGATGACGGTACCTATGCCATTTCCGGCAGCAAGATATTTATTACCGGCGGTGAGCAGAACCTGACCGAGAACATCATCCATCCGGTGCTGGCCCGCATCGAGGGCGCACCGGAAGGCACCAAGGGGATCAGCCTGTTTATCGTTCCAAAGATCCGGGTCAACGCCGACGGCAGCCTGGGCGAATCCAACGATGTGGTGTGTACCGGTATCGAGGAAAAGATGGGCATCCACGGATCGGCCACCTGCAGCCTCACACTGGGCGGAAAGGGAAAGTGCCGGGGCGAACTCCTGGGTGAAGAGAACAAGGGCATGCGGGCCATGTTCCACATGATGAACGAAGCCCGGCTGGGGGTGGGTATCCAGGGATTCTCCATGGCATCGGCCGCGTTCATGTACGCCATGAACTATGCCCGGGAGCGGCGCCAGGGGCGGCATCTTTTAAAGATGATGGCGCCCGGCGCGCCCGCGGTACCGATCATCCAGCATCCGGATGTGCGGCGCATGCTGATGTGGATGAAGGCGTATGTCGAGGGCATGCGCAGTTTCATTTACTACGTGGGACGCTGCTTCGACCGGCAGGCAGTCACCGACGATGCTGCCGCCAAGGATGCCTTCACCGGTCTCGTGGAGGTGCTCACCCCCATCGTCAAGGCCTATTGCACGGACAAGGCCGTCGAGGTGTGCTCACAGGCGGTTCAGGTTTACGGCGGCTACGGCTACACCGGCGAATATCCGGTGGAGCAGTATCTGCGCGACTGCCGGATCACCCCGATCTACGAAGGCACCAACGGCATCCAGGCCATGGACCTTCTGGGGCGCAAAATGGGCATGAAAAAGGGCAAGTATTTTCTGGATCTGCTCGGCGAGATGCAAAAAACCATTGCCGAGGCCAAGGCCATTCCGGCGCTGGAGGATCTGGCCCTGCGGGTGGAGGCTGCCGTCAACCGCCTGGGTGAGACGGCCATGACCCTGGGCGGTACGACCATGTCTCCACGGGTACTATCGGCCTTTGCCTACGCCAAGCCGTTTCTCGATGCGATGGGGGACGTGATCCTGGCGTGGATGCATCTGTGGCGGGCCGTGGTGGCCGCGCCCAAACTGGAAAAACTCGTCGGCACTCTGGAGCCGGCCGCGCGCCGGGAAAAAGCCGGCGCCAACAAGAACGCGGCCTTTTACGAAGGGGTGCTCGCTACGGCGACCTTTTTTATCAAGACCGTTTTACCAGAGACCATGGGCCGCATGCAGGTGATCGCCGAGGCCGACGACTGCATCGTGGATATGCCGGAGACGGCATTCCCGTCCTGACGTGTCCATTCACAGACGGCATCTTTGCCTTAGAAACCCTGCGCTTCGCGCAGGGTTCCAGGCGAAAAACATGGCCCCTGGCGGCTTTCTCGCTCTTTGCAATCCTCAGGTTTTTCGTCTGGAACCCGGTGGTGTGTACCGGGTTTCCAAGACAATAGGAAAACTATGCCTGCGGTTGCAAATCGCTCGGGCCTTGCCAGGAGCCAAAACCTACCGCTTGTGAACGGACACGAATCGATGTTCATAGCCGAAATGCCTGCCGCGGATAACCCGGGGGGGGATAGCAGTACCACGGCAGGCTGGAGGGAAGGCGCCGGGTGCCCTGAATGGGCATCCGGCGTCCATTTTGATTAATTCATCAATCCGTTTCTCTATGAAGCGCCATATTAACCTCAAAGACCGGTGCCCCCGATGGCATTGTGATCACCACGGCGTCACGAAGGGCACGGAGAAACTCAAAAGGTGTTGATTTTGGTCTTGAAATTCAGCTGTGATCCTGTTATCTGATCCGTTCGTATTTGGCGGTGCCTGCCGCCGGAGCGGATCAACCCCGTGTGGTGGGGTTCCCGAGTGGTCAAAGGGATCAGACTGTAAATCTGACGGCGAAGCCTTCGGAGGTTCAAATCCTCCCCCCACCACCACCTTTTCTCCCTCTCTCGCTCATTTTCGTCCCCATCGTCTAGCCCGGTCCAGGACACCGGCCTTTCACGCCGGCGACAGGGGTTCGAATCCCCTTGGGGACGCCAAATAAACAATGGCCGACCAGATTCGATCTGGTCGGCCGTTTTATTTAGCGTCGGCAATCCGGGGCGTGTACCGGCGAAGTTCAGGCACTGGGATCACTTCATTCGGTCTTCCTTGCTGATCGGACCCAGTCGGTGCTGTCTTTCAAGGCGGTTAAGAAATGGGCGAAGACGCAGCGCCTGGCAACCCGCCGGCCACAATGAGCAAACCATAAATTTATGGATATGTATTACCATCAAGTTCCCAAGGGATCATCCCATCAGTGTGTCAAGTTCTTATTGACATGGCCGACAACGGGATATAGTGTCTTTTCAAGGTACTACCCCTGTGGTTTCGACCCAGGGCGCGGGGCCGCGTCTTGCGGCCCCTGCTTTTTGTGCTTCCCATCCTATGCGAACCTACATATACATTGACGGATTCAATTTTTATTACCGCGCTGTCCGGAACACTCCATTCAAGTGGCTTGATTTAAAAGAATTTTTCACGAAACTGCTCAGTCCCGCAAACCAGATCCTGTCCATCAAATATTTTACAGCCCGTGTGACTGGAAAGTTTGACCCGGATCAGCCTATCCGTCAAAAAACCTATCTACGCGCTTTACAGAAGCACATCCCAGAAATTTCCATTTATTACGGGCACTTTTTGTCAAACAAGGTGTATGCTCCATTGGCCACTCCGATTGGAAGTCAGCGATCTTTCGGAAGCCATGCGATTGGTAAAGGAACAGAACAAAAAGACAATTGGACTGATAATGCCTGGGAAGGGCCATCCTTCCAAGGAACTAATGCGCCATGCGCATTTTACCAAGCGTGTCCGCACAGGGCTCCTCGCGGCATCACAACTTCCAAGCCCTATCCCCGGAACGACAATCTCCAAACCCGCCTCCTGGTGACCATATCCAACAATGATTAATTCAGAATGAGTGGTGGGTTCTTATGCCGATTGGTTGGGTATAATTTGTGGTATTTACAGCGTTCTATATAAGGCGGATATAACAAAACGGGTAGATTGGGAGAACCTTTGAAAACGCCAAATAAACAATGGCCGACCAGACTGCTGGGCGGCCATTTTTTATCGGATTTCGTTCTCACTGGGCATATAAGACCTCTGCCGATTCGACGACCTGCTGCCGGAAATAGCGGCTCAGGTCTTCCTTGGTGCGCAGATCCACTTTTCGTCCGTTGAAAAGTGCGGCCAGTTCCCGTTCCATCCGGGTAATGCCGAACAAGCCGGGAGTATTGCCAGGGGCGAATGCCACCAGCACGTCGATGTCACTGTATCAGCAATCATCGGCCTCAGCCCACTTGCAGAACAATCTTTCCGATGTTTCGGTTTTCCTCCATTGCGCGGTGCGCCTCGGCAACCTGCTCCCAGGGCAGGATCCGGTCGACGATCGGTTTCAGATCGCCGGTGTCCGGAAGCCCGAACGCGATCGAACCGCGCACCACGAAGGCTCAAAACCACTGTCGTTGACAATGATCGTGATCTCACAATTGAACCGAAAAGCGCGTTTGTCCAGTTTGGCCTTTCCCACCGCGGGGGAAATATGGATTGCGGCCAGAAAGCGGGTTGTCTATAAACGCAGGCAAGGGGAAAGCAGTGCGCTCATACACGGGGTGTTGGTGTGAAGTCTTTACGCCCGGTATCGGTGTTGAGCCTCCGCCCCGATCATGAACAGGAATTCGAATTTTAAGACGGCTTGTAATGAAACCGCCGACAAGGAAGGGCGCAACCATGATTTTCGATCAACCGGGGAAGGTGACGGAGCGAATATGGCTGGTGGGAAGAAGGGAGTCTTGCGCCTATCTGGTGGGCGGGGGCGGTGACTATGCCCTTTTGGGCGGGGCCATGGCTTATGTGGCGCCCGATGTGCTTGCCCAGATAGCGGCATTCGGCATTGGAGAGAAAGAAATCCGCCGGATCGTGATCCTGCACAGCCATTTCGATCACTGCGGCATGGTGCCGTTTTTGAAGCGCCGCTGGCCATGGGCCGTAGTCACGGCATCGGAGCGGGGCCGGGACCTGCTCAAAAAGCAAAAGGTCGTCGACAGCATCGAACTGCTCAACCGGGCCATGATCGCGCAAAACGGCCTGGCCGATGGCGGGCAAAAGCTTGATCTGGGTTTTTTTGGCATGGATGTGGATGCGGTCGTCAAAGACGGTGACGTGCTGGCCTGCAGCGATCTTTCTTTACAGATCCTGGAGGTGCCGGGGCATTCGTCTTGCTCCATTGCGGTCTACGTGCCCGAAGAAAAAGCCCTGTTTGCTTCCGATGCCGGAGGTATCCCTGTTGGTGACAGGGTATTTACAGCGGCCAATTCCAATTTCGACCGCTACCAGCAGAGTCTGGAAAAAATGGCCCGGCTGGATGTGGAAATCCACCTGGCAGAGCACTACGGCGCCTTGGCCGGTGAGGCCGGCCGGGGGTTTTCGAAAAAAGCCATGACTGCGGCGGCCGAAACCCGTGAGGCGCTGGAAGCGGCGTATGCCGAGTCCCGCGACGAGGCGACGGCGACCGAGGCGGTGACGGATTTGATGATGGACGGCGCGCCGCTCGGTTTTCTTCCCCGGGAGGTCGTGGCCATGGTCGCCGGCCAGATGGTGCGCTTTATCGCAAAAAAGACCGGTGGATCCCTTAAAGAGGGGCGCATAGAATAGGGAATTTGTCGGGTGAATATCGACGATGCCATCTGCGTGGAGGGCCTTCTCGCAGGAAAACGCAAAGACAGGTATTTCATCTCTGGATACATCTTACCATCTGTCGCGTCCCCGGTTTCTTTCCGGCATCTTGAATCGAACCCGATGCGCACTATTGTATGACAACCGCCGCGCGGCGTCGGTGGTATTCTGCCATCCATAGGGAGGGACTCGAAAATGAAATACAACCAGCTGGGCCGGACCGGCCTGCTCGTATCCGAGCTTTGTTTTGGGACCATGACGTTCGGCGGGAAAGGCTTTTGGACCGTGATCGGTCAGTTGCCGCAGGCGGCGGCCGACAATCTGGTCGCCAGGGCGCTGGAGGCCGGCGTGAACTTCTTCGACACGGCGGACATCTATTCCGAGGGGGAGTCCGAGAAAATACTGGGCAGGGCGCTGGGAAAACGGCGCAAGGACGTGGTGCTGGCCACCAAGGTCCACGGACGCATGGGCGAAGGGCCCAACGAGATCGGCCTGTCGCGCGGGCACATCATGCAGGCCGTCGATGACAGCCTGACCCGCCTGGGCACCGATTTCATCGATTTGTACCAGATCCACGGCTTCGATTCCCTTACACCGCTGGAGGAAACCCTGCGGGCCCTGGACGATCTGGTGCGTTGCGGCAAGGTGCGCTATATCGGGTGCTCCAATCTGGCCGCATGGCAGCTCATGAAATCCCTTTGGGTGTCGGACAGGTACAACCTGCACCGGTTCGAGACGCTGCAGGCCTACTACACCATTGCCGGGCGCGATCTGGAGCGTGAAATTGTGCCGCTTCTGGCGGATCAGAACATCGGCCTGATGGTGTGGAGCCCGCTGGCCGGCGGATTGCTCTCGGGTAAATTCAATCGTGAAGGCAAGGGGCCGGAAAAAACGCGCCGGGCCGATTTTGATTTCCCGCCGGTGGAAAGGGAGCGCGCATTTTCCGCGGTGGATGTGATGGCTGAGATGGCCGCGGCCCGGGGCGCCTCCGTGGCCCAGATCGCCCTGAGCTGGCTGCTGCACCAGAAAGCGGTCACCAGTGTGATCATCGGCGCAAAGAGCGAGGCGCAGCTTGCCGACAACCTGGCCGCGCCGCAAGTCACACTTTCCGCCGAAGACCTCGCGCGACTGGACGGCGTCAGTGCGCTGCCTCCCGAGTACCCCGGCTGGATGATCGCCCGGCAGGCGGCGAACCGCGCTCCGCAGGCCCCGGAAAGCGACTGAAAATCACAGGGCAATCGGAGACCAGCGCTGTGAAAGACTACAGCGGCGTCAGCGTCTTCAAGGATAGATGGGCAGCGATGGGGTCGAAATCGCGATCATCGTGGAGCAGCGTCAACCCCTCCATGATGCAGAATGTCCCAATGATGACATCAATTGTTTTGCGGACGGTGAGGCCTGCTTTTCGAAGGCGGCGATAATTCCGGGCACTTTGAATGGCGACATCGTATCCGCCGATCTGCCGGAACGAAAGCACACTGAGAAAATCCTTGGCTTTCAAGAATTCTTTGTCGGACCTGAATCCCTGGAGGATTTCTGTCAGGATTAAGTCGCCCATGACGATGGGGACCGTTGAAAGGCATCGGTCGAGCATTCCGGTCTGCCATGTGGTCGTGCCGTTGAAATAGTCGATCCATACGGACGAGTCAACCAGGATCACTGGTCTGTCCTCATGGCATCGAGATCGCCATCCCAGGTGAGTTTTCCGCGCAGACTCCGGATGCGTTCCTGCTTTTTCATTTGAATCAAGAGTTTCAACCCGGATTCGACAATGGCGCGTTTCGTTCTTAACCCGCAAAGTGACATGGCTTCATTCATGAGTGCGTCATCAATGACAATATTGGTTCGCATATCAACGCCTCCGTTTTGGGATGTGTATGACACCATTAATATATACACATGCCGGAAGCGTCAAGTGGATTAAGAGACCCTATTGTCGAACGGCGGTGCGGGGACGAGTGTAACAAGTCACCCATCATCATCGAACAACCCGAGGAGGGGATCATGAAGACATCATCGCGGATTGCAGTGGTAACGGGCGGCAGCCGGGGCCTGGGACGTAATATGGCGGTGCGCAGCAACCCGCAGCTCAATGCCTTTATCGCTTCCCAGACCGCCCTGGGCCGGGCCGGGCAGGCCGACGACATCGGCGTTATCGTTTCGTTTCTTGCCTCGGAAAACGCGCACTGGATCACCGGGCAGCGGATCGAGGCATCCGGGGGGATGTTCTTGTAGGGGGGCATTTTTCTAATGACGGTGACACTAGCGCCTTGCGCACAGCCGCCTGATTAAAATGCAGTTACCGATCAACGGGGTTGCACACGCTCCCAGTCGGTTTTGGCCATGTCCAGGATTTTCAAAGACCATTCATCGGCGAGTCGTATTGTTTCCCAGGCGGGTGGATGCAGCGTTTTTTGGACCAACAACCCATCATCGTTGAACCATCTCGGCAGGAGGCCGCCGAAAAAGTAACCCTGCTGGCGCAATCTATCTACAGCCCAACCCGTCGCCGGGTCGGACAGGGGCAGCCAGACTTGAAAAACAACGGTTTTTTGATTAACGGCATCCGCTTGCTTATTGGCAAAAACGGCACTAAAGTCCGCGCCGATCTTGTGCACGATGATCCGAACCACCTGAGCAAAGTCAAATACTTGAATCTCCAGGTTGCTTGATAATCCAGACCGGGGCGCGGTTGTGGACACTGAGACATCGCGCGGCGCGCTCAATTTTGTGTAAAGCGTTCTCAACCATTTTTCGTAAACCGATGGCAGAAACACCGGGTGTTGACGCGGGGTGAATTCGTCAAACATCATCAGTGTGCTGACGCGCCCGGCGGCGCTTTCTTCCTGAACATACGCGGCGGCCGGCATTAAATCCACTTCCACGGCGAACGTCTTCCAACCAACGCTTTGGATGGCTTTTTGAGCAAAAATATGGTTACAGACCGGTTCGCCCCAAATCGCAGAGGCTTGGAACTCTTCGACGGCCAATTGAATGCCGTGTTTTCCTAATGCCGTGAAGATACCTTTACCACCGCGGTAATGGCGATGAACAAGACCGGCACCGCTTTCAAAAATCCTGTCCGATGGGGCGCTATGGAAGATGGCGTTGTGACCGACAATATCGCCCCTGGAAGTCCTGACCACGGAAGAAACGGTTTTGTTCGCCCTATTTTCTTCTATCAGCAGGTCCGGATCGATGAACTTGCGAATCGGGTATCCATCACCGTAAACAGCGCGAAACAATTCCGTCACGCCGAGGGCATCCTCGGGGCGGAAACGATCAACGATCCAGGTTTGGTTCGGAGCGATATGATTGGTGGCCATGGGCGCCTTTACTATCGGTGCTGCCGGTCAATGCCCCATAACATTGGCCAGAGCAGGTATTTGTTGTCCTGCAGATGCGATCGCGCTGTCATTTTCCGGCTGTGATGGCTCCGATTTCGGATTTATGCAAGCGATGATCGAACGGAATAATCATAGCGAATCGAAACACTGACAGCGTGATATCAAAGAAGGAGAAAATATGTCCAGGCTTTTTGAGGAGACAAGCATCAACGGAATGACCCTGGCCAACCGGTTTGTCCGGTCCGCTACCTGGGAAGGCATGGCGACCGATGACGGCGCGGTGACGCCACGACTGACAGAATATATGGCGGCGCTGGCCAAGGGCGGGGTGGGGCTGATCATCTCCGGACACACCTACGTGCACCGGGCCGGGCAGGCCGGCCCCTGGCAGCTCGGCGCCTACAGCGACGAGCTGGTTCCCGGGTTGACAGAAATGGCCACGGCGGTTCACGAAGGTGGCGGCCGGATCGTCCTGCAACTGGCCCACGCCGGTTTTTTCGCCAATGCCAAGCTGACCGGGCAGGCGCCGTTTGCCGTTTCCGATGTCGCGGGTCTGGCCAAATCGCCACGGATCGTGCTGACCGCGGCCGACATCGATGAGATCGTGGCCGCCTACGGGGCGGCGGCGGCCCGGGCCAAAGCGGCGGGTTTCGACGGCGTGCAGATCCATGCTGCCCACGGGTACCTGCTCAGCCAGTTTCTTTCTCCGGCCTTCAACCAGCGCACCGACGCCTTCGGCGGCAGCGTGGGAAACCGGGCCAGTGCCTTTCTGGCGGTGATCGATGCGGTTCAAAATGCGGTCGGGCCGGACTTTCCGGTGCTGGTGAAGATGAACTGCAGCGATTTTATCGACAAGGGCCTTTCGCTTGATGATGCCGTGGCGGTGGCCGGGATGCTGGTGGCAGCCGGCGTCGATGCCATCGAAGTCAGCGGCGGCGTGCTCATCGGCGGCGCCCTCAGCCCCAGTCGCATGGGTATCCACCGCCCCGATAAGGAAGCCTATTTTCAGAAGGAAGCCAGGGCCTTCAAGGAAGCCATCGGCGTTCCCCTCATTCTCGTTGGAGGGAACCGTTCCTTCGAGGTCTCTGAGCGCCTGGTCGATGAGGGCGTAGCCGACTACATCGCCATGTGCCGTCCCCTGATACGGGAGCCGGGGCTGATCAGCCGGTGGAAATCCGGCGACCGGGCCCGCTCGGCCTGCCTGTCGGACAACCAGTGCTTCGGTCCGGCCATGGCCGGCGAGGGGGTCTACTGCGTGACGGCACAAAAGGAAAAACAGCGATAGTTGAACCACATTCATGGAATTAATGATGCCTTTCGTTGAAGCCTTCAAGCCCCCGCGTTATCTTCAAAACGCCATGCTGCAGACGGTGCTGGCCAGTCTGCCGCTCAGGGCCCGGGGACGGCACCCCATGGCGGATGTCACCCGTGACATCGTTCTGACGACGGCCCTGGGGGTTCGGCTTCTGGGGGTGCATTCACCGCAACCGAAGGGGCGCTCCCGGGGGATCGTCATCCTGATTCACGGCTGGGAGGGGAGCAGCGACTCGCGGTATGTGGTGAGCGCCGCAAGAAGACTTTACCGCAGTGGTTTCGATGTCTTCCGGCTCAATCTGAGAGACCACGGAAAGAGCCACCATTTGAACCGCGGCCTGTTCTGGGCCTCCGACCTGGAAGAGGTCTTCGATGCGGTTTCGCAGGCCGCGCGCCTTGCCGGCAGCGGCCCGGCGTTTCTGGCGGGGTTCTCGCTGGGGGGCAACTTCGCCCTTCGCATTGCGGCAAACTGCGCCGGGGCGCCCATCACCAATCTGAAGCACGTGGTGGCGGTCAGCCCGGCCATAAACCCATCCATGGCCACCGACCGGGTGGATGCCCATGGGATGATTCTCGCCTATTTTCTAAAAAAATGGCGGCGATCCCTTGCGGCAAAGGCCGCTCAGTATCCTGGGGAGTATGACTTTTCGAAAATGCTCGCTCTGAAAAATATTCGCCAGATGACCGCCGTCGCTGTGGCCGACTACGGCCGTCACCCGTCCATCGATGCCTACTTCCGGGAATACACCATCACGGGCGAGCTGTTCAGCAGCATCCGGGTGCCGACCACCGTCATCACTGCCATGGACGATCCCGTCATACCGGTAGCGGATTTTTACGCCCTGCCGCAAAACCCTGCCGTTGACCTGACACTTTCCCGCCACGGCGGCCATAACGGCTTTATCGAAGACGTTTGCCTGAACGGCTGGCATGAACGGTTGATGTTATCGCGGTTTTCCACCTGAAAGACGATTCTCAAGCCGCGATACCCCGCCGCCAAGCGCCCTAAAATCGGATCAACTCCGCACAGGCCAACCGTTTTGTGGCGATATTGCGCCAATTTTTCCTGTCGCAGGCATCGGCCAGGGCCACGGTCAGGTGCTGGGGCGCCGTGAGTTGCTGGCGCCCAAGGCCGGTGAGGCAGGCCGGGCAATTGGTCAACAACGGGTGCATCGGGGACTTGGTCAGCCGAGCGGCGAGCGCCGCGCGCTTTCTCGACAGCATGGCGGCGGCGATGTCGGGGCGGCTCAAGGCCAGGGTGCCGGCTTCAGAGCAGCAGTGCGCTACGGAAACGACCCCCTCAGGCGCGATCCGGCGCAGCAGGGCCTCCCCCTGACCATCGAGGGAATCATGGCAGGGCCGGTGATAGAAACACGCGTTCGGCAACCGGACATTATCTCCGCGCGAGAGCGCGAATCCGCTCACATCGACCACCGGTGCATCGAAAATGGCGGCCGCGTTGTTGCGCAGCAGCGATTCGCGGCAGGTCCCGCAGCTGACGGCGCAACCGTCAAAGTCAAGATGTCCCAGCATGGAACGCATCTGGCTGAATATGATCGTGTTGCGAAGCTCCTGCCGGTTGGTCAAATCCGTCTTGGCATTGGCGCGGGCCGGAAATCCGCAGCACAGATAGGGCGGCGGCAGGACGACGCGCGCCCCGGCGCGCAGCAGCATGAAAATGGAAGCCAGCGCGATGTCGGCGTGCAGCCTTTCCGAGCCGCAGCCCGGAAAGTAGAAAACGGTTGCCGAGGGCGTTGCCTCAGGGGTGATCAGCAGGGCGTGGAGGCCATCATGGCGGCGGGGAAAATACGCCGTCAACGGTTTATTGGCGATGGCCGGCGCCGGCGCATAGAACGGCGCCAGGAGCCGGGAGCGGCGGCTCCGGCGGCCCACCAGGCGGGCCGTGGTGCGCTGCAGCGCGCCGCCCCACTGCAGCAGGGCGCGGCGCCCCACGGCGTTGGTCAGCCGGCTTCGGGAGGAGAGATATCCCAAGACCGCGTGTGTCGGCAGGGCGGTCTTCCGGGCGCCGTGGGCGGCCAGCACTTCGCGCTCTAAGATTGAAACATCCGCCGTATCGATTCCCACCGGGCAGGGGGCGAGGCACTTGTGGCACAGGGTGCAGTGATCGGCGATTTCCCCCAGCCATCTCAACGGTTTTAAGCCCACGGCATGCGCGTGCTGGGTGTCGTAAAGCAGGGCTTCGATGATGCCGATCAGGGCCAGGTTCTTGTTACGCGGATGATAGAACAGGTTCTCGCCCGGGTAGAAGACGCAGCAGTCGGTTTTGCATCGCCCGCAGCGTACGCACTGGGAGATTTTTTCCGCCAACTGCTCAAGACCGCCGTAGCGAAGGATGCGGGCCTCCAGCTCGATGAGGTTGAATGACGGGGCAAAGACCCGGTCCGTCACGCTTCGGTCGGTCAGTTTTCCCGGGTTGATGAGATCGTCAGGGTCGGCGGTTTGCAGATAGGCCTTGAATTCAGACAGGATGTCGGCATCCAGATGCTTGATCTTAGTAAAGCCGATGCCGTGCTCGCCGCTCACCACCCCTCCCAGCGCCACCGCCTGTTCCATGATGGTATCGGCCATTTCGGCGGCCCGCAGCATCATTTCCCGATCATTGGAGAAGACCGGGATGTTGACGTGCACGTTGCCGTCGCCGGCGTGCATGTGGGTGGCCACGACGATGCGGCGGTTGCGGATTTCGGCGATCTCGCGCTGTATCTCCGCCGTCACCTTGCTGAATCCGCGCAGCAGCTGCGTCATCGACGCCTGGATGCCCTGCAGGTGCGTCTCCGTCCGCAGATGGCTGCGGCCCGCCAGCTTGATCTGGTCCATGGCTTCGGTGAGCAGTTGCCGGGCCCTGGGCAGCTTGGCGGTGAGCCACTCGGGGTCCTCGATGGGCACGGCCTTTTCCAGGTAGGTGAGCAGCTGCCAGATCACCTCTTCCTGGTTGCTGCGCTCTTCTTCAACGTTGAGGGTGTCGACAAACTCGGCGAATTCGGCCAGGGCCTTCAAGGGCAGGACGATGTCTTCGTTGAGTTTGAACGAATTGGTGCGCGCGGCAATGGCCCCCAGGCGTTTACGGTCGCGCCAGAATCGCTGGGCTTCTGCGTCGTTTTGCGCCACCGCCATAAACGTGTTGGGGTATTCATCGAGCAGTGTCGTCAGTCGCGCCAGCCCGGTATCGATTTCATCGGTGCTACGGCCCACGATGTCGATGAGCAGCACGGCCTTGGGCGGCTGGCTGCGCGGGGCCTTGGCCTTGTAGGCGATGGCACGGACGTATTCTTCATCGAAGTGCTCCAGTGCCATGAGCGCTTCGCGCCCTTTTTCGGTGAATGCCCTCGCGATCCGGTCGATGACCGTTGCGGCCTCTTCCATGTCTTCGCCGAAAAATTCAAGGCACACCGTGCGCTCGTGCGGGTAGGCGCGGTGCAGGATAAAGGTTCCTGCCGTAATGATGCCGTCGGTGCCCTCCTTCTGGACGCCCGGCAGTCCCTGGAGGGTCTTGTTGGTGATATCCTTTCCAAGGCCCGGTTTGCGCAGTTGCCAGCCATGTATGCGGATCTGTTTGAGCACCTCACCCGTGGCGGTGTCGGTTACGGCAAAGCAGATGGTCTCACCGGGGTCGATGCGCCGGCCGGTGGGGTTTTCGCGCCGGACCTCGAGCAATCGGCCGCCCGGGACGGCGATCCGGAAGCTGAGCAGATTGTCGATGGCCGTGCCCCAGAGCACGGCGCGTTTGCCGCCGGCATTTTCGGCAATGTTTCCCCCGATGGTGCAGGCCCAGGACGATGTCGGATCGGTGGCGAACACCAGATTCGCTGCTTTGGCAGCTTCGATGGCCGCGTCGGTGATGACGCCCGCTTCCAGCTCGATGGTCGCGATCGCCGGTGCGTCGCCGGTGGGATGATCACCGGGTGCGTGCTGGACCGTGCCGATCCGGTTGAGCTTTTCGGTGTTGATGACGACACATCCGGCCGCCACGGGAACGGCGCCGCCGGTCAGTCCGGTACCGCCGCCCCTGGGGATCGCTTTGAGACCCAGGGCAGCCACCGCCTCGAGCAGCAGCGGCACTTGTGTCTCCTGATCGGGGCAGACCACCGCCACCGGCAGGTGCAGGCGCCAGTCGGTGGCGTCCGTTGCGTGGGCCGAGAGCGTGAACGGATCGAAGAAGACATTTTTCTCGTCTACGATGGCGCCCAGATGACGGCGCATCCGTGCCCTCATCTGAGTGCTGGCGTCCAGCTGCGCGCGCACGGTGTCGAGTTTCCGGCGGCATGCATCCAGCACCAGACCCAGATCCGGCTCGGGCCGCCCCCGGTCGGCGATCAGCGCCAGGTCCCTTTGGGCGGCGCCCAGAAAACGCCGACGCCGCCGGCGGTCGTCCAGCAGCTCCTGGTAGAGAAACGGGTTGCGGTGGACTATGAACAGCTCCCCGATCACGCGCATCAACAGCCGCCAGGAGCGTCCGGTCCGGCGGGTGATCGCCAGCCGGCCAAGGGGGGCCAGCACCCCGTCGCCCAGCACAAGCGCCAAGATCCGCCGGTCGTCGGCAGAGGTGTAATTGTAGGGAATGTCCCGTTCAGTGGTTTTGCTCATCGGTTCCTGCCGGCGCGGCTCGATCCGCACAATACGCCATAGAAACAAAAACGCTCCCGCATAACAGGCCGGGTGCGCTGTCAAATGCCGGGTTATCTATAGGCCAGCTTTGCCCGACGATCAAGGTTGACAGCCCTGCAAAAAGTCTGAAATCACCACCGAGGACACAGAGCGCGCAGAGATAGCTTACTAATTATTCAGTATATTCTCTGAGGTTCTCTGCGGTCTCTGTGGTTCAAATTCATTTTTTTTGTGTAATTGGCCCAGATGACGATCGATTTATCATTCCGTGCAGCAGGTGGGCGATGGTTTCACGAAAAGCGGTCGCGAAATCGATCTTGAAGTGCTGAAACTCGGGCATGGCCAGCACCTCGCGCTGCGTTTCCGACAAGGTGGTCATGGTGGTCAGACCGATGGCGGCCGCCAACTGCAGTTGAAGAAAATTCAGCGCATCACCGCGGCCGAGCGCCGGAAACAGCCGGCAGATCAAATCGGAGAGCATGCCGAACTCGTTATTGGCCATCCGTTTGAAATCGATCAGGTTTTGGATGGTCGCCTTCTTTTCCAGGTGGACATACAAAATGGACACGAGGCCCATCATGCGACGGTGCCGCATCTGCGCAGCCACCCAGATGTCAGCGAATGCTTCGACGGTGCATTGCTTTGCGTCATCAAAGGCACCGATCACATCCGCCCGCCAGGGATAGTTCACATTCTGACTGATCATTCTTCGCGTCATGCCCGGATTGGCCATGGTGCCGTCACCGAGTTGCCGGATCAGGTTGAAACTTTCCGATGTGCCATAGGGGTTGATGCCCGGTCCGGTGACCAGGGAGGGGTTGATGACCACCAGGTCCCACCGGTGCGGTCGCTCATTGATCGTCCAGGCCTCTTTTTCTGCCAGGGTCTTGGAATAGGAATAGGGCTGGTGCATGCACCGCAAGGCCTTCTTCCAGCAGTCGTTTGACGATCCAGCCGGCTACACAACCGGTGGCGCCGGTAACCATTACGGTTTTAATATCATTTGTGGTTTCCATGGGTTGCCCTTTCGAAAACGGATTAAGAGACGCTATGTCGCTAATATTAGAGACCGCACGTCTCATGTCAATCCGATGATCGGAATATTCCCGCAAGACTCAGCATCGAACGCGCGACCGGGCGGGCGCAGCCGAACCCGGGCTGGTCCGTTGCCCCGATACCCCTTCCGGTTTGCCAGCCGGACACCGCCTGTTGATCGGCCCATTGACTTTTATAAAGCGTTACAGGTATTTAATGAATAATCACACAATATAAACATCAGTGTCTCCAGCCTTTCAAATGAGCATCAGCAGCGGCATAAAATTAGGGTCTGCCGGAGTGAATTACTTCTCAGGCATGCCTTTTGGGATCGGCTCTAAAGACGTCGCCAAAATGTTGTAAAGAGTTGCCGGCATCGTTTTTAGCGGTCTTCGGGGGTTCATGGAAAACAGTGCTCCATGATAATTGTTAACCGCCAAAAAGTGAGGGCGCAGTGAACACGGTCGTGATCAAGTTCTCGGTTCAAGAAAGGGAGTTACTCTTCTCGCTCATGCATGCGGATCCGGGTCTGACGGAAAGACTGCGGACGGCTGACATGAAAAACAACCTCATCAGCGCATCCTATACGGTTGAAGAGCTTGAAGATCTGCTCGACGCCATTGCTGCTGAAGCCAATTACACCCCGGATGAACAGGTGCAAAAACAGTTAGACCGAATCGCCGACAAAATCGAAGAGATACTCTTCGAACTGCAGCGCTTGTAGCCTCCGGCGATCGGCCGGGATGCGGTGCACGTCAACGGCGGCACAGGGTGTCTTCCTGACGGCAAGAACGGGCGCGGCGCCCGCGGAGACCCGGTTGCCAACGTGGCGCCGGTTGCTTCCGCAGCACTTGGCCGGCCCGGTCGGGGCACGTGACGGAAGCATTTTTGTCGATAGGGGCGTCCTGCTCCAACATCATCAATTAAGGGGGGAGAACACCATGAAAATCGTAAAGGGGTTTCCGGCCACCAGTCAGGATAACTATCAACTCAACGTCACCAATATCATCAAGCATGCAGCGCGAAATTTCGGCCGGCAGGAGATCATCGGTCGGCGTCATGACGGGTCCATGTTTCGCTACTCTTACGCCGCGGCCTACGAGCGTATCCAGCGTCTGGCGGGCGGCCTCACCCGCATCGGCGTTGCCGTGGGAGACCGGGTCGGGGTGCTGGCCTGGAACACCCATGAAAATTACGAGCTTTATTTCGGCATCCCCGGTATGGGGGCGGCAATGCTGCTGATGAATCTGCGGCTCACCCCGCAGGACCTGGCATACGTGACCAATCATTCGGGAGCCAGCACGATCGTGGTCGACGAAACGCTACTGCCCCTGGCCGAAGCCATCGCCCCCATGTGCGAGAACGTGAAGAGATTCGTCGTGATCGCCCTGCCCGGCAAGAAAGCGGCCGCGGTGACCACGAAACTGAAAAACATTTACGGTTACGAAGAAATTCTGGCCGAGGCAGCGCCCGTGTTCGACTGGCCCAATCTGGATGAAACGACGGCCTACGGGGCCTGCTACACAACGGGAACTACCGGAAAGCCGAAGGGGGTCTATTACAGCCACCGGAACGTCTACCTTCATTCGTGCGCCATCGGGATGAATTCGGATATCTCCCTCAAGGATACCTACTGCCAGGTGGTGCCCATGTTCCATGCTCTGGGATGGGGCGTGTGCCAGGCCGCCACCATGGCCGGTGCCCGGCTGGTTTTTCCGGGCATGTATACCCTGGATAAGCTGGAGCACCTGAGCCGTATTCTGGTGGAAGAAAAAGTGACTGCCAGCGCCGGTGCCCCTGCGATCTTCATGCCGTTTCTGGAATACGTGCGGGGGCTGGAGAAAAGACCGGACCTGACCGGGGCGCGCTTTCTGTCCGGCGCCACGGAGCCGCCCGTGGCCATGATGAAGGGTTTTGACGAGATGCTGGGTGTTGAAATCATCCATGCATACGGGGCCACGGAAACCACCCCGCTGGTAACCATCAACCGCCTCAAGCCCTGGCTGGAAAAAGAATTGAGCGAGGATGCCAAGTGGGATCTGAAGCGCAAGCAGGGATACGTGGTCGTGGGGCTGGACGTGAAGGTCGTCGACGCCGGTGACCGGGAGGTCCCCCATGACGGCAAGACGCCCGGGGAGGTCCTGGTCCGCGGGCCTTGGATCACCGCCGCCTATCATGACGCCCCCGGATCCGAGGTCCAGTTCACCGAGGACGGGTACTGGCGCAGCGGGGATGTGGGCACCATGGACGCCGAAGGCTATCTCAAAATCACCGACCGGGTAAAGGATGTCATCAAAAGCGGCGGGGAGTGGATCTCTTCGGTGGACATGGAAAACGACATCGTCGGACATCCGGCCGTGCTGGAGGCGGCCGTGGTCGGCGTGACCCATCCCAAGTGGCAGGAGAGGCCCCTGGCACTGGTCCGGCTGAGGGATGAATCGAAGGGGAAGGTCACGGCCGAGGACATCCGCGCGCATCTGGCAAAGACATTTGCCAAGTGGCAGCTGCCCGACGAGGTCCTTTTCGTGGAAGAGATCCCCAAGACCAGTGTGGGCAAGATCAACAAGAAGGTGATCCGGTCCGACTACAAGGATTTTTACAAAGCGTAAGAATGCTGCGGTGGATGACAATTGTTACAGGGCCGGTATCCTGCCGGCCCTGTTTTTTAGTGGCGCGGGCATTTCAGGTTCGGAAAAAACACCCAACGCCTGTTCGCAGATCCCGGCAGCTGAAACCGGAACAGCGGTTTCCGATCGGTTCCCGAATCGGATATGGCGATGCTAAATTGAAACCGTAATGTTATCGATGGGTTGGGTGGTTTTCTGCCGGAATTGGCCGCCAGTGCTCAAAACAGGTCGCCGCACTTCTCAACCAGGACCGGCGCACCGTCAATAAATTCAGCCATATCGGAGAGTAACGCCATTGGCACATCTGGTGCTTGTCTTTGCTGCCTGCGAATTGCGACAGGCGCGGTCCGCAGGTTATCCAATGACACGTTAAGGAGATACCAGATGAGTAGCAAAAGGCGTTGGTTAATGGCATGGGTAGCGGTAATGGCTGGTTGTGCGCTCATGCTGGCGTCACCGGCAATGGCCGCACAAGACACGATTGTTGGCACCGTCCAGGCGGGTTACCGAATTGTCACGGCGGAGGGAGACGTTTATGACGTCACCAATAACGACCAAGGCAAAAAGCTTATGGAATTGGTCGGTAAAAAGGTGGAGGCCCGAGGCAAGGTGAGCGAAGATGACATCATGAAAGTAATCACCGTCATTGAATACAGCGTTCTGCCGGACTGAGCGTATCCATCTGGAATCAGGCGGCGCCGGCACCCTGCTGCACCGGGGGGCCGGCGCCGTTTATTTTTCCGGCGGGCGGGGTGCGCCTGCGCAGGGCGAAGACGGTTTACGGCTATTGAGCCGCCCCGCTTAAAAAGCGCACGAGTATCGGGTTGATGATGCCGGCATTTTCATACTGGCAGCCGTGGCCGGCATCATCAATGGGCACCAGGCGCGCCCGGGGCATGGCCTTGAGCACTTTTTCGCTGTGCTCGAAGGGGATGATGGCGTCCTGGCGTCCCCAGAATACCAGGACCGGCCGCGGGTGCCGGCCGGCGCTTTCAAAGGCGGCCCGCTGGTTGTTCAGGTCAAAGTGGCGCAGGGTACTGACAATGGCCCGTTTATATCCCTTGTAGATGAGCTGTTCCTGAAATTTTTCAATATACTCGGGGAACTTTTCAGGGGCGTACAGCGAGCTTCTCACGCTCTTGATCAGGCTGCGGTCGCCCACCGCCTTCATGAGATAGCTCCCCAGCACCGGCAACCGGACCAGCTTACTGGTAAAGGGCAGGGTGACGGGAAATCCGGCGGGTGCCACGAGCACCAGCTTGTCGACTTTTTCCGGGTGCCGCGCGGCAAAAATGGTCGCGATCGCACCCCCCATGGAAAGGCCCACCAGTCGGACCGGTCCCGGGATCTTGAGCGCTTCGAGCAGTTCCGTAAGTTGACGGTCGAAAAGTGCTTCACTGTAGTCGGCCGCCGGGCGGTCTGACAGCCCGCGGCCGAAAAGATCGTAGCGCAGCACTCTGAAGCCGGCGGCCACCAGCGCCGGACCATTTTTATCCCAGTTATACATGGGCGTTGAAAACCCGTGGACCAGCACCACCACCGGTCCGCTTTCAGGCCCTTGCCACTCATAGTGGGTGACCCCGTCCGAGAGTTTGACGAAATCGCCGGGCAGCCCCTTGCGGGTCGTTTCGGTCAGCGTTGACGACTCGCGGTCAAAAACAAAATACGGAATGGCGAGTGCAATGACCCCCGCAACACATGCGATCAGGGCGATTCGGGTTTTCTTCTTCATGACGACCGTGCCTCCTTTGGATGGCCGCCGGCGCTCAAGACACTGGCGGGTTGATATGCTTCATATCAAAATGCACGGCTGAGCAACACTCGAATCCGAGTTTGATCAAAAGGCCCTGCAATATCAGCGTCTGTCGCCTTCTGGCATTCAGTCTGGGAAAAAGGCATTCCTTGCAAATGGCAGGGGCATCGTTTTATGATCGGGTAAACGATGCCTGTGCTGGAAACCGGTGCCCACATGCTCACAGGCGGTGCCCATGGACAAAAAACCAAGTTATGAGGAATTGGCGCGACGGCTTGCCGACATGGAGGAAACGTTGGCTGAGTTGGGCGCGGCGTCGCTATTGGAGAGCGAGCGCCTGCACCGCGCGGTGGTGGCGTCGCTGAAGGAGGGTGTCATTCTTCAAGAGGCCGGCGGCCGCATCGTTACCTGGAACGCCAGCGCCGAGAAAATTTTCGGCATCACCGCCGCCGACACCGTCGGGCGGACCTCTCTGGATATCGCCTGGCCGACCATATCCTCCGATGGCAGGGAACTGGAAGGCAAGGACCATCCTTCAATGATCACCCTGGCCACGGGCCGGCCATGCCATGACGTGCTGATGGGCGTCCGGCGGGCGCCGGACGACATCCGTTGGATTTCCGTCAACACGCAGCCGATCTTCGAAGAGGGAAAGACCACGCCCAGCGCCGTGGCGATTTCCTTTTCGGACTGCACCGCGCGGATGTCTGCCGAGGCGGAGCTGGCGCGTGAAGCCGTACGCCGGCGCATCCTCATCGAACAGTCCCGGGACGGCATCGTGGTGCTCGACGAGGATGGCAAAGTCTTCGAAGTGAACAAGAAGTTTGCCGACATGCTGGGCTATACCATTCAGGAGGCACTGGAACTCTACGTGTGGAACTGGGAAAATCTGGTTCCCAAGGCAACGGTGCTGGAGATGATCAAGGCGGTCGATGCGGCCGGCGACCATTTCGAGACCGAGCACCGACGCAAGGACGGCACGACATATCCGGTGGAAATAAGTACCAACGGAGCGGTAATCGACGGGCGCAAGATGGTGTTCTGCGTTTGCCGGGACATTACCGAGCGAAAAGCGGCGGAAGAGGTGCTTCGGGAGAGCGAGGAGCGGTTCCGCCGTTTGTTTGAAGAGGCTCCCATTGCCATTCAGGGATACCTGCCCGATGGGACCATTAATTACTGGAACTCGGCCAGCATCGACACTTATGGCTACACCACGGAAGAGGCCGTCGGAAAAAACCTGCTCGATCTCATTATCCCGCCGGAAATGCGCGATGACGTCGTCAGAGCCATCCGCCAGGGGGCGGATACCGGAGAGATGCCGCCCTCCGAGGAACTGTCTCTCATGAAAAAGGACGGCTCCCGCGTGCTGGTGCTCTCTTCTCACGTGGCGATACGGCGCCCCGGCAAAGAGACCGAGCTTTACTGCATCGACAATGATCTCACCGAAATCAAGCAATTGCAGGCCGCGCTGGAACAGGCTCACAAAATGGAGGCCATCGGCACCCTGACCGGCGGCATTGCCCATGATTTCAACAATATTCTGGGGGTCATCATCGGCAATTGCGAACTGGCCCTGGACGATGTGCCCGAATGGAATCCAGCCCATTCCAATCTTGAGGAAATCAAGACTGCCGGGCTTAGGGCCAAGGATATCGTACGCCAGCTGCTGACCTTCTGCCGCCGGGGAGGTCTTGAGCGAAAACCGATTCCCCTGGTGGCGGTGCTGCATGGGGTTGTCAAGTTCATCCGGGCGGCGATTCCGACCACCATCGACATCCAATGCGATTTCAGATCGACTGCGGATACCATTCTCTCCGAGCCGTCGCTGATCTACCAGGTGCTGATGAACCTGTGCAGCAATGCCGCCCGGGCCATGGCCGATACCGGCGGGTGCATCCTCATCGGGGTGAAAAACATCAGCCGGTCCCCGGGGCAACCGGGCGCCGTGCTGGCAGGGCTGCCTTCCGGCCATTACATTCAGCTGACGGTCTCAGACACCGGCCCCGGGATTGGGCCCGATATTATCGACCGCATCTTTGACCCCTATTTCACGACCGCTGAAGTGGGAAAGGGATCGGGGATGGGGCTTGCCGTGGTGCAGGGGATCATCAACGCCCACAATGGTAGGATTTCGGTGGAAAGCACCCCGGGCGCTGGCGCCAAATTTACCGTGATCCTGCCGCTGGTGGACGGGTCGCCTGAGCCTGCGCACTCGGATGCGGCGGCGATACCGACGGGCGGTGAATCCATCCTGCTGGTCGACGATGAGCGCTCCGTCGCCGTCATGCAGCAAAAGCTGCTCCTCCGTTTGGGTTATACGGTCCATATCGAAACGGACCCAATGCAGGCCGTCAGCATCTTCAGAGAAAATCCAGCGCGATTTGATCTGGTGTTGACCGATATGACCATGCCGGCCATGGACGGCCTCGAACTGGCGCGGCAAGTCAAGACCATCCGTCACGGCATGCCGGTGATATTGTGCACCGGGCACAGTGAGCAGGTGACACCCGAAAAACTGGTCGCCATCGGCATAGAGGGGTATCTGATGAAGCCGATATCGAAAAGCGATATGGCCAATCAGGTTCGCCGCGTGCTGGGCAGCTCGAGGGACACCCATGAAAGTATGCGTTGATAGCTCAAAGTGCCTCTGATAGCCTTAGTCCATGCCGGGAAATGCCGGAATTGAGGCGCCGGGCTCCGGGCATCGCATCATTGCCAGAAGCGCTTGAAATCACAGGACTGCCCTGAAAATTTCATAAGTGAATGGGCGTTACATATTAGAAAGGAGTGTGCCATTGTGCTCAATCTGGCACGTTACAATCCCGGTTATCTGAAGAGCAAGGCGCCCGAGATTTTTGCCATCGCAAAGCAGGCCACCTCGGTGGATGCCCTGCGGATGGATCTCGCACGACTGGCCCACGACATGATGTTTGAAACCTTTGACGACTACGATACCATCAGTGCTGGCTCCATCATTCGGGTGTGGGATTGTGCCAAGGTCATGGTCCGGCTCATGACCCGGCGCAGTGAGGACATCGCCGGCTTTTCCGTTGCACAGGCGATCATGGACATGGCCCAGAAAACGCCGCGCCCCGATCTCAAGCCCGCCTTTTATGCCGAACTGCTGTACCTGTTTTTAGGGCTTCAGGGGCGCGGGCCGGGAAGGGCCCTGGCGGATCTGCATCTGATTCCCACGCGCTTGACCGACCGAAGGGCCGCCATCGAGCGCTCCCGCCAGCTCGACGATCTTTCCGGGGAGGTGCAGGTCCGGATCGGTAAAAGCACCTCGGGACTGCACGAAGACTCGGTGGCGCGGCGCAGTGAGCGCCGGGCGCGGATCCTCGGGGAACTGGGTGCGAGCCAGACCCAGTGGGACGACTGGAACTGGCAGGTGGCCAACATCCTTCGCGATGCGGAGCCCATCTCCCGCCTGGTGACCCTGACCGCCGATGAAAAAAAGGCCATTGCCGGGGCACGGAAAAATGCACTGCCGTTCGGCATCACCCCCCACTACCTCTCGATGATGGACGACGACGTCACCGAGGGCAGGGACCGGGCCATCCGGGCCCAGGTGATTCCGCCGCTGTCCTACTTGGAAAAGGTCACCGCGGCCGATCGGGGAGGCCAATGCATGGATTTCATGCGTGAGGCCGACACCTCGCCGGTGAATCTGATCACCCGGCGCTATCCGGCCATCTGCATCTTCAAACCCTTCAACACCTGTCCCCAGATTTGCGTGTATTGCCAGCGCAACTGGGAAATCGACGATGCCATGGCGCCCGGTGCCATGGCGTCGGATGCGCAGATCCAGGCGGCCGTCAGCTGGATCCGCAAGCATCCGGCCATCAAGGAGGTGCTGATCACCGGTGGCGATCCGCTGGCCATGGCCGATGCGGATATCGACCGAATTATCGGAATGATCGCCGACATCCCGTCGGTCGAGCGCATCCGCATCGGATCGCGCACGCTCGTGACGCTGCCCATGCGCATCACTGACGCACTGGCCGACATCCTGGCCGGCTACCGGCAGCCGGGGCGGCGGCAAGTGGCCCTGGTGACCCACGTGCAGCACCCTTACGAATTGACGCCCGACACGGTGGCAGCCGTTGAGCGGCTGCGGCTCCGGGGCATCGGTATCTACAACCAACTCGTTTACACGTTTTTTGTCTCCCGCCGGTACGAGGCGGCCCACCTCAGGCGCCTGCTCGGCCAGGTCGGCATCGATCCCTACTACACCTTCAACACCAAGGGAAAAGCGGAAACCGACGCTTACCGCGTTCCCATCGCGCGGCTGCTTCAGGAGCAAAAGGAAGAGGCCCGGCTGCTGCCCGGCCTCTCGAGGACCGACGAGGCGGTCTATAACGTTCCGGGGATGGGGAAGAACTACCTCAGGGCGAGCGCCCACAGGGACCTCATCTCCATCCTTGCCGACGGCACACGGCTGTACGAATTTCATCCCTGGGAGAAAAACATCTCCGGCGCTGCCAAAACACACATCAGCGAAGATGTCCCGATCCTGGACTATCTCCAGCGTCTCGATGCCGTGGGCGAAGACGTCTATGACTATCAGACGATCTGGTATTACTACTGATAACCCTTCAGAAGTGTTTTCGATCGAGAAAGTGCGTGTCGATGCGGCCGCTGCAAAAATCAGCGTCTGCAAACACTTTCTGATGAAAGGCAGTGGTCGTGTGGATCCCCTCGATCGACATTTCACCAAGGGCCCGCTGCATGCGGGCGATTGCCGCCGGGCGGTCCGTGGCCCAGACAGCAAGTTTGCACACCAGCGAATCGTAGAACGGCGGCACCAGGGCGCCAGCAAATAGATGGGTGTCCACCCGGACCCCGGGACCTGCCGGCAGGCGCATCGACCGCACCTCGCCCGGGGACGGCATGAAACCGTTTTCCGGGTCCGCGGCATTGATCCGGCACTCCATCGACCACCCCCGCAACATTATCTCCGCCTGCCTCGCAGACAAGGGCTCGCCGGCGGCGATACGAATCTGCTCCTGGACGATGTCGACACCGGTGACCATTTCCGTCACCGGGTGCTCCACCTGGACCCGGGCGTTGATCTCCATGAAATAGAACCGGCCCTGTGCGTCCACCAGAAATTCCATGGTACCGGCATTGGTGTACCCGATGGCCCGGGCCGCGCTGACGGCGGTCTCTCCCATGCGCGCGCGCAGGGCGGCGCCGACGAACGGGCTCGGAGATTCCTCGATGAGTTTCTGGTAGCGGTGCTGGATGCTGCATTCGCGCTCTCCGAGGTGGATGCAGGCGCCGCGCGTGTCCGCAAGGATCTGGATCTCGATGTGGCGGGGCGTGTCGATGTACTTTTCCAGATAGAGATCGGGGGCGCCGAAGGCCGCTCGGGCTTCGCCGGAGGCCGTTGCAAAGGCGCTGCGCAGGGCCTCAGGGTCGTTCGCCACCCGCATGCCCCGGCCGCCGCCGCCACCGGCTGCCTTGAGGATGACCGGATAGCCGATCCCCTCGGCCACGGACACGGCGCTCTTGGAATCTGCGATGATGCCGTCGCTGCCGGGGATGGTGGGGATTCCCAGTTCTTCAAGGCGGCGCCGGGCCGCCGATTTGTTGCCGGCCATGGCGATGGCTTCGGGGGAGGGGCCGATAAAGGTCAGACCGTTGTCGGCGCAGGCACCGGCGAATGCCGGGTCTTCAGAAAGAAATCCGTACCCCGGGTGGACGGCATCGGCGCCGACACTGAGGGCGGCCTGGATGATTTTTTCCCGGTCGAGGTAACTCTTGCGGCTGAGGGCCGGGCCGATGTGCACCGCCTCGTCGGCCAGCCGCACCGGAAGACTGTCCTTGTCGGCATCGGAGTAGACCACGACGCCGGGGATTCCCATTTCACGGCAGGCCCGAAGGACGCGAAGGGCGATTTCGCCGCGGTTGGCAATGAGGATTTTCTTGAACACAGCGCTTCTCCTTTTCCTGCCATGATCGGCTAAGATGACCTCAATCGTTCGTGTTCACCGATCACGGGCGGGGATCCTCCTTCGCCAAGGCTATGGCGGACAAGAAAACCCCGCACCTTACATGATTGAGTGACTCACGGTGTCCCTGCGGAATGCCGCGATGGGCGCTTCGGTGCGTAGATTTTGGTTCAGCGCAAGGCCCGAGCATTTTCGCAACCGCAGGCGTAGCGGTAGCTACGTTGAGGATTTCGAAAAGTGCGGGCCAGCGCAGCGAGCGATCGCGAGCGAATAAAAATGGCCTGATGCCTTACTGGTAAGCCCCGAGATGTTTGGGGGCTTAAAAACGCCGCGCTGGGCCAAGCTTTTCGCCTGGAACCCAGCGCGTAGCGCAGGGTTTCTAAGGCAAAGATGCCATCTATGGACGGGCACCGGTGATTTCGACGAGTGCCTGGTCCTTCATCACCGGGTCTTCGTCTTCCACCAGGATGGCGCTGACGGTCCCGCCACGGTCGGCACGCAGTTCGGTGAAGATTTTCATGGATTCGATGATGCACACCACGTCCCCGGCCGACACGGTCTGCCCCACCGAGACCAGCGGTTTTTCGTCGGGGCCGGCGGCCCTGTAGAAGGTTCCCATTACAGGCGATACGACGGTGTAGACGGCATCGGCCATGAGTCGTCCTCCATTTCAAGTAAGGTGATGGACACCAATTAGCCGCCGGGGGTGTGCGGGCGACGGATAAAATATACTTGACATATATTTACAGGATATGTCAAGTTTCGCCATCACCCCGAACCTGCAGGCAGGCCATGACGCATCAGTTCCAAAAAACCGGGCAACCCCTCGGGGCCCTCGCCTACGATGCCATTTACCGAAAGATCATGATTCTGGAGTACGCCCCCGGGCAGCGCCTGGAAGAACAGCATCTCGTGACCCAACTGGGCATCGGCCGCACCCCGGTGCGTGAGGCGCTCCAGCGGCTGGCAAATGATTTCATGGTGGAATCCCACCACAACAAAGGCTTTGAAGTCCGACCGATCACGCTGCAAAACATCAAGGCCGCCTTCGCCGCGTTGAAGATCCTCGAGCTCGGCGTGGCTGAGTTGGCCGTCCGGCGCGATGTGGGCCCCCTGCTGGAAGACATGAGCGGTGCCAACGATCAGGTGTCGGCGGCCATCGCCGCCAACGATGTACTCGGGCTGGTGGAAGCAAACAGCCGGTTTCACCAGCTCTTTGCCCAGGCTTCGGGCAACGACTATCTCATCCGGGGGCTGCACAAAGTCCGCTGCGAGACCGACCGGCTGGCGTATCTGTCCTTCAACAACGCGGTGGACCCCTTGCGCTCCCAGCAGGAGCACTACCGCAGTGTGGTGGATCAGCACAGCGCCATCATCGAAGGCATCGCCCGTCGTCGAGAGAGCCCCCTGAAAAAGACCCTGATCGCCCATATCCAGGCGTTTCAGAACCGCATTCTGCTGTACATGGCGTCCTGAGAAGGACGCCCGCTGCTAAGGCAGCAACAACGCACAATCGAACACATCACCCCATTTTCTAGGAGGAACGCATGAAAAGAACAGTCAGTATCATCCTGGTGTTGCTGGTGGCTCTGGCGCTGGCCCCGGAAGGTTGGGCCAAGACGAAGTGGGATCTCCACCTGAACTATCCTGCGGGCAATTTTCACTCCCAGGGTGCTCAGCGGTTCGCAGACCGGGTCAAGGAGGCCACGGGCGGTGAGCTGGAAATCGTGCTGCATCCGGGCGCCGCCCTGGGATTCAAGGGACCCGAGCTGCTGCGCGCCGTGGCTGAAGGCCAGCTGGCCGTGGCCGAGATCCCCACCGGGATGGTGGAAGGCGATGCGCCGGTGCTGGCCCTCACGGCTCAGCCGTTCATCTCCACCAACGCTTTCGAGCAGCGGCTGCTTTACCAGCTCGCCAAGCCGACCTATGCCAAGACCCTGAAAAAGTTCAATCAGTTTACCCTCTACACTTCGGTGTGGCCATTCTCGGGCATCTACACCCAGCGGCCCATTGCCTCCGAGGCCGATCTCAAGGGGCTCAAGATGCGGGTCTACGACGGCACCGGGCTGACCTTCGGAGAAGCCACCGGGATTGCCGCGCGCAAGATGCCCTTCAGCGAGGTCTACCCGGCCATGAAGGCGGGGCTGCTCGATTCCATGTACACCTCCTCGGTGTCGGGGGTGGATGCCAAGGCGTGGGAGGTGCTCAAATACTTCACGCCCATCAACATCGTCGGCCCGGTGAACATGATCAACGTCAACATGGCCGCCTGGGAGAAGCTGCCCAAGGAAATGCAGGCCAAGGTGCTCGAGATCGCCGAGGACATGGAGGACGAGATGTGGAACCTGGCCGGTGACATGGATAGAAAGAGCCGGGCCACCCTCAAAGAGAACGGCATGGAAGTGAGCACCGTCACCAAGTCCTTCCGCTCCGAACTCAACGCCATCGGCGACAAGCTCCGTGGTGAGTGGGCCAAGAAAGCCGGTGCGGACGCCCAGGCGATTTTGAAGCAGTATTACCAGATCACCGGCAGGTGACCATCCGGAAACGGCATTTTTCAACACGCAATGCCGCAGGTCGGACGGGCGTAAAAATTTTCCGCCCCCCCTGTCGATCAACTTTGGTGAAACCGTAAAAAGTGATTTCGAACCACAGAGACCGCAGCGGGCCACAGAGAATATTATGAATAATTAATAAGTTATCTCTGCGCTCTCTGCGTTCTCTGTGGTGATTTCAGTCTTTTTACGAATTTGTCAACTTTTATGATTTTAGGACACCGATGCAGACAGTGATTCGTTGGATAGAGTACATCAGCGACTGGAGCGCCCGGATTTCAGCCGTTCTTCTGGGGCTCATGACCGTTCTCATTCTCGTGGAAATCTTCCTGTGGAACATTTTCGAGAAGACCACCCTCATTGCCGACGAGTACTGTGCCTACGGACTGGCGGCCATCATCTTCATGGGGGCCGGCTACTGCCTCAAGGAAAAGGGGCACATCCGCATCACGCTGGTGCTGGGATTTCTCCCAGAGCGCCTCTCCCGCAGCATCGCCGTGGCGGCCACGGCGATGACCACCGCGTTTTGCGGCTATCTGTGGTGGTACCTGTATAAAATGGTCGCTTCGGCCTATCGCTACGATTCCACCTCGGGAACCCTCACCAATACCCCCCTATGGATCCCCCAGACCTTCATGCTGGCGGGCGCCGCCTGCTTTGTGCTGCAATTGGCGGCAACCACCATGAAGACGTTTCGGGCCGTATCGACCGGCGAGGAGGTCATCTGATGGATGCGGGTATGATGACCATGTCACTGGTGGTATTCGGTATTCTTTTTCTGGCCCTGAGCGCCGGGGTGTGGGTGGGGTTCGCCTTGTTCATGGTGGGATTTGTGGGCATGACGTTTTTCAGCTCACTGCCCGCCGGCAACAACATGGCTTCCTCGGTGTGGTCTACGGTGGAAAAATGGGAGTACGTGGCGCTGCCGCTGTTCATTCTCATGGGGGAGATTCTGTATCGGTCCGGCATCTCCGAAAAGCTGTTCAAGGCGCTGGTGCCTTGGCTTTACCGCCTGCCCGGCGGTCTGCTGCTGATGAACATCCTCTCGTGCACCCTGTTTGCCGCGGTATCGGGTTCTTCGGCGGCCACCACCGCCACGGTGGGCCGGATCACCCTGGCCGAGCTGGACAAGCTGGGCTATGACCGCAAGATCGCCATGGGATCGCTGGCCGGTGCCGGGACCCTGGGGTTTCTGATCCCCCCGTCGCTCATCATGATCGTCTACGCCATCCTGGCGGAAGTCTCCATCGGCAAGATGTTCATGGCGGGCATTCTTCCGGGGCTGCTGCTTTCCAGCATCTATTCGGCCTACATCATCTATCGGGGCATCCGGACCCCGGAGATCGCCCCCCGGACGCAGGATACCTATACCTGGGCCGAGCGTCTGGTGGCGATGAAGGACCTGGCGCCCACCCTGGTGCTCATCCTGATGGTGCTGGGAAGCATTTACGCGGGCATCGCCACACCCACCGAGGCCGCGGCCTTGGGAGTTTTCGGTGCCACGGTGTTTGCTTTCCTAAACCGCCAGATGAACCCGGCCATTTTATTCGAGTGCCTCATGGGGGCGGTCAAGACCAACGCCATGATCATGCTCATCGTCGTGGGCGCCGGCTTTCTGTCGCGGGTCATGGGGTTCTTGGGGATCCCGGCGGCCCTGACCACGGCCATCATCGGCATGAATCTGTCGCCCTATATGCTGATGATCCTTCTCGGATTGGTCTACGTGGTGCTGGGCTGTTTGCTGGACGGGTTCTCCATCGTGGTGATGACGCTTCCCATCGCGCTGCCCATGGTGACCGCGGCCGGATTCGACCCGATCTGGTTCGGCATCTATCTGATCCTCATGGTGGAGGTGAGCCAGATCACGCCGCCGGTAGGCTTTAACCTTTTCGTGATCCAGGGGCTCACCGGCGAGCCCATCATGCGCATCGCCCAATACGCACTGCCGTTTTTCTTTCTCATGCTGCTTACCACGGCCATCATCACGGTGTTTCCGGAGATCGCCCTGGTGCTGCCCAACATGATGTCGGTAAAGTAGTGCCGATCCGGCAGTTCAGGCTCCACAGCTGTAGCACTGATTTTGAACCACGGAGTCACGGAGGACACGGAGATTATGTAATCAACATCAACTGCTTTTGATTCTCTCCGTGCCCTCCGTGAACTCCGTGGTGATCAAATTGTCAACGGGGACACCGGCCTTAGACGCTAACTTGAGTTTCATTAATAAGCGGTTATGGAAATATTATTATGACGAGCATCGATCTGAACTGCGACATGGGGGAAAGCTTCGGCGCATATTCGATCGGCAACGATGCGTCGGTGTTTGATTACATCACATCGGCCAATGTGGCCTGCGGGTGGCATGCCGGCGATCCGCGCGTGATGGACCGCACCGTCGCCATGGCTGCCGCCCGCGGCGTGGGGGTCGGCGCGCACCCCGGTTTTCCCGACTCGGTGGGGTTCGGCCGGCGGTTCATGGCTTGCACCCCGGAAGAGATCCGCACCGATCTCATCTATCAGATCGGCGCCTTGCAGGCCTTCTGCCAGGTCCACGGCACCCGGCTTCGGCACGTCAAACCTCACGGCGCCCTCTATCTTGCCGCTGTGGAAGACGCCGATGTGGCCCGGGCCGTGGCCGAGGCCATCGTCAGTGTGGACAGCACACTGCGCTTCGTTGCGTTGGCCGGAAAAAAAGGGGCCGTGATGCGCCGCATCGGAGAAGAAGTCGGACTGACGGTGGTCTACGAAGCCTTTCCGGATCGGGCTTACACGCCCGAAGGTACCCTGGCGCCGCGCCGGGAGCCCGGGGCCGTCATCAAGGATGCCGCCGAAGTGGCCCGGCGCGCGCTGCTGATGGCGACCGAGCGCCGGGTCGTCGCCACCGATGGCACGGTCATCGATCTTGAGGTCCAGACCCTGTGCGTTCACGGCGATACCCCCACCGCCGCCGATTCGGTGCGCCATATCCGCGAGACATTAGAGGCGGCCGGTGTCACGCTGGCGCCCATGGCTTGAGGGGCGGAAGGAAGGCGGGAAACGACGGGTGAACCACAGAGGACACGGAGGACACGGAGGACACGGAGATTTTATAATCAAAATCAGAACCTTTTGAATTTCTCCGTGCTCTCCGTGCACTCCGTGGTGGATCGAGATTTTTCGGTTTTCGGACAACCCAATCTGAACCATCGGATAGTATCATGACCAACCAATGCTATGACCAAGCCCGCTACCGCCTTGCCGGCGACTGCGGGCTGCTCGTGGAATACGGCGAGGGCATCGCCCCGGATGTCAACGCCAAGGTCCGGGCCATGGCCGCCATCGTGGCCGGTGAGGCCTTTGACGGTGTCCGCGAGTGCATCCCCACCTACCGGTCCCTGCTGCTGGTCTACGATCCGGCGGTCACCGACCCGGCGGCCTTGACGGCCCGCCTTGAAGCGCTCGAATCCCAGTGGACCGCTATTGATATCCCGCAGCCGGTCACCGTTGAAATTCCGGTCTGCTACGGCGGCGATTACGGCCCCGACATCGAGACGGTGGCCGGTAGCAGCGGGATTTCGGTCGCGGACGTCATCCGCCTTCACAGCGAAACGCTCTACGCCATTTACATGATCGGCTTTACCCCGGGCTTTCCATTTCTGGGCGGCCTGCCGCCGGCGCTTCACACACCGCGGCTGAAAACCCCCCGGACTCATGTGCCGATGGGCTCGGTCGGGATCGCCAACGATCAGACCGGCATCTACCCGGTGGCCAGCCCCGGCGGATGGCAGCTCATCGGGCGCACCCCGCTGCGGCTGTTTCGCCCCGAGGCGCAAATGCCCTTTCTTTACCGCACCGGCGACCGGATTCGTTTTGTCCCCATCACGCCGGAGCACTACGCCGAACTGGCGGACAGGGAAAGGGGGGCCTGATGAATCTTTGCACCGTTCACGTGCCCGGCGCCTTCACCACCGTTCAGGATCTGGGGCGCTTTGGCTACCAGCAGATGGGGATACCCGTTTCCGGGGCGTTGGACGCGGCCGCCTGCCGGGTGGCGAACCTTCTGGTGGGAAACTCCGAGACCGCCGCCGTTCTGGAGTTGACCATCACCGGACCCAAACTGGCGTTCATGGCCGAGACCGCCGTGGCCCTTACCGGCGCCGAGATGGGGATGTTCATCAACGGATCGCCCGCGGCGAGCTGGCACGCCCACCGCCTGAAACCCGGCGACATGCTGGAAATCCGCCAGGTGACCCGCGGCTGCAGGGGTTATCTGGCCGTTTCCGGCGGCATCCAGGTGCCCCCGGTCATGGGCAGCCGCGCTACCTACGTGGGCGGCGCCCTGGGCGGTTTCAACGGAAGACCGCTGAAGGCCGGCGATGTGCTTCCGGGAAGTCCGGCTCCGGCGCTGCCGCCGCCGAGGGGGATACCGAAAGAATGGATCCCCGAACACGGAAAGGATATCCTCCTGCGGGTGGTCCCCGGCCCCCAGGACGATTTCTTCGATGCCGGCATGAAGACCTTGCTGTCTTCGGCCTTCATGGTGACCCCCAAGGCCGATCGTATGGGCTACCGGCTTCAGGGCCCGGAAATCCGGCGCCGGGCCGATGCACCGGCCAGCATCGTCAGCGAGCCGAGCATGCCCGGCGGCATCCAGATTCCGGCGGACAATCAGCCCATCATCCTCCTGGTGGAGCAGACTGTGGGCGGGTACGCCAAGATCGCCACGGTGATTTCAACGGACCTGCCGCGGCTGGCCCAGGCCACCCCCGGCGATACGGTGACCTTCGAACAAATCACCCTCGAAGCCGCCCATGGCCGGTATCGCGAGCAGGAAGACCGGCTGCGGAAAATCGCCGGTTTATTTATATAAAGGCATATTCACCACGGAGTCACGGAGAACACGGAGAAAATCAAAAGCAGTTAAGTTTTTAAAAAAATCTCCGTGTCCTCCGTGTCTCCGTGGTTCAATATCGAATTTACCAGAGGAGAAAAAGCATGGACACCACCGTCTGGTTGCATGAAATGACATGGGAAGAGGTCAAAACGGCGACCACTGCCGCCCGCGGCACGATCATCATTCCGGTGGGCAGTACCGAGCAGCACGGACCGCATCTTCCGGTGGGCACCGATACCCTGGTGGCCCTCACCCTGGCCGAAGACGCGGCCCGGCAGACCGGTGTGCCGGTGGCGCCGCCCCTGTGGTTCGGCTGGAGCCCCCACCATCTGGTGCTGCCCGGCACCATCACCATCCGGGCGGAGGTGCTCATCGAGCTGGCGTCCGACATCGTCGGCTCCCTGAGCCGCCACGGCTTCGACAAGTTCGTGTTCGTCAACGGCCACCGCATCGTCAATGTCACCTGGCTGCAGATCGTGGGGGAGCGCGTCAAGCGGGAGCTGGGCGTGACCGCGGTCATCTTCGATCCGGCTTACATGTCCAAGTCCATCGTCAAGGAAATGGGCTGGGGCGCCGTAGGACACGCCGAAGAAATCGAAGGCTCCCATATGTGGTACCGCTACCCCGAGCTGGTGAAAATGGACCGCGCCGTGGACAACCCGCACCCGCCGCGCGAGCTCTACAGCGTGGACCCGGCATACGCCGGCGACACCCTGTGCTATGTGCCCAGCAACGAAAAGGAGATGGCCCCACAGGTGACCGCTGCCGGTGGTACTACCGGCACCCCCAGCAAAGCCACCCGCGACGGCGGCAAATGCTACCACGAACACCTGGTGGAACGGCTCGCCGCAGTGATACGGACGCTCCAGCAGCCTACTGCCGGGTAGCAGCGGGCGGAGCGGTCCCGGCTCCAGACCTCATCACTTTGTTCCGATTTCCGTCATCCCGGCGACGGCCGGGATCCGTGCGCCTGCGAGCAGGTGCAATCAGTGAGGTGAGAGTCCTCACCCGGGAGATGCCCGTTCCCGGTAGCTGAAGGTAACTGCGTCACCGTGAGGTGGGGTGGAGAGCAACCGGAGGCGAACACGCAGTCC
>JBDRRP010000126.1:0-5582 GCA_043825735.1 Pseudomonadota bacterium
TAGGAGAGATGGGCGGCCTCGGCCTCGCTGATTCCTTTTTTGATCAGGCAAGGGATTCGCTTCCAGCCGAATTCCTGAAAAGATTTCAGTCTGCGTACCCCGTCGTATACGCCGTATTTGCCGGGCTCGATCTCGTAAACCAGGATGGGCTCCTGGATACCGTCCCTTCGAAGGGACCCCTGGAGGCTTTCGAGGTTGCCGATATCGGTACGCGGGTGATGGGTGGGAATTACGATGGAGTCGATGTTAAGAATGTTCAACTCCAAGTCATTGCCATTGTTGCTTGCCTGGTTGGCTCCAGGCTGTGTCGTGTTACTCATGGTGATCCTCCTGATTGCGAGCCCACCCCTTTTTTGGGGAAAATTGCTCGCGGTTAAGTGCGGAGGACAGACACATGGCCAGGAAAGCCAGGAAGCGGTCATCTTAATAGTGGCCGGGGCAGGGATGAGGCCTGCAAAGGTCGAGTTCCCAAACCCTAACGCCCAGATCACCATCAAGGCAGCGATGACGCAGCCCAGTGGTTTGGTGAAATGGCGGTTGATTCCGCCGTTCGTTGATCGGAGCGACAGCATCCCTCCAACCAACATTCCGATGATCCAGTTTCCTACGGTTCCGTTTTTCATGGTCTGCCTCCTAAATGATTGGTTGTTGCCTCGCTAAGCAGCCTCCGGATTGCCGGTGTCACCTCCTTTCGGGCTATGCTGCAGCCGGCTGTTTGCGTGGCGTTACTGTCCGTTTGTTATTGAGAAAGGCAGGCCAAACCGATATTAGGGACATGGGTGTGTTGTGAATAAGTAGTTATTGCGGATGGTTAAAGCCTTACAGGAGTGAATTTTCTGGAAGATATAGGGCAAGAAAAAGTGTGGCAAAATCGGGAGATCTGCAACAGCGAACAGTGTTGCATAGGGGAAAATGCGACAGTAGGAGGGATTTGCTTACGGCTTGGGTAGATTTCTGTATATGGTGCTACGGTCGATGCCCAAAAAATCAGCGGCTTTGGTTTTGTTTCCGCCGAATTTTTTCAGGGCCATCATAATTTCTTGCAGGGTGGGTTTTTTGGGGATGGTTTGTTGCTGATCAGATCTTGTCTCGTATGATGTTGACAGCGCAGAGATTACCTTTGCAAGGTCGAGTTTATCGCCGCTGGCTTTCATAATGGCGGAATTGATAATGCCACTCAATTCACGGACATTGCCTGGCCAATCATAGGCTTTCAGCACTTCAATAATTTCTGGCGAGAAGGTTTGCACCGCCTTCTTGTATTTGCTGTTGAAAAAGCCACGGAAATGATCGGCTAAAAATGGGATATCTTCTGGTCTTTCTCGTAAAGCCGGTATTTGTATGGAATGTGTTTTTATTCGAAAATAGAGGTCTTTGCTGAACATTCCTTCCTCAACCAATTTCGAAATATCCGAGCCAGCTGCATAAACAAGCTTAACGTCCACCGTCACAGGCTCGGTTGAACCGACTGGTAACACCTGCTTGTCCTCAACAGTTTTCAAGAGTTTCTCTTGAAGGTGAATAGGCATCTTTCCGAGCTCATCCAAAAAAAGTGTCCCCATTTGTGCTGACTTAAAAAGTCCTGGGTTTGGACTTGTTGCTCCTGTAAATGCCCCCTTGGCATGGCCAAACAGTGTGCTTTCTAACAAATTTTCTGAAATTGACTGGCAGTTAATTTCTTTGAATTTGCCGTGCCTCGCTCCATGCTTTTTGGAGGCTTCGTGAATTGCCTTGGCGAACAACTCCTTGCCAGTACCAGTTTCTCCAGTTATCAAAACATTGATGTCATGATGGCAACTCTCTGCCACAAAGCATTTCAGTTCCATCATGCTTGGGTTGGCTGTTATGATAATTTTCAGTGCCGGGAATTCCTTTTCATATCCAGCGACTTTTCTATTTAGACTATCCAATTCAGCGGGAGACAATTTTTCTGTTCGTTTTTGCGGAGTGGGTTTTTGAGGTAGTGTTTCTGCTTTATCGATTTTCTTCTTATCTATTTGTGCGGCTGCTTGTTCGGCTGCATCTTTAAGGGTAGTATTTGAGGAAACTATAATTGGATTTCTGGCTGGTAAATTTTTGACCGAGTAAACTGGCATCCCATGTTCGTCAACACCTACTGGAGGCTGATCAGCGAATTCAGCTGCGTATTTCGCATTTCTTTCCATCTGCTTAAAGGCACTTCCTTCTCGAAAATATAGAAGATGTGCATACTTTTTCTCAAATCTGACCCTGTAGCAAAGCTCGAAATCAAGTACATTTCGAAATGACGCATATTCTCGGATTACTTGATCAATATATTTTGGGAAAATGCTTTCCTCTACTGAGCCTTCATAATCGAAATCGTTTAGATCTTCTCTATCAAATCCATTTTTAATAAATTTAAAGTATCTCGATTTGCGACCTCCAAGTTCAGAACGAAAGAGTTCTTCATGCCGCCAAGTGCATGCCTGAAAGAGCTCGTAGTTTATTGAACCGTATAGCGTTGAATTCACTTTATCTTTCGAATCAAAATGTGTAAATAGTTGATCCCATTCCTTATAGGCAGAGAAGAGAGACACAATTCTTGGAATCGCCTTGAGCTTTTTAACATTTTCAATCTGAATTAAACCCTCCAGGTCATCTTCAGCGATATAAAACGGGTATTCGTCCTCCACTCTCTTTTGGTAGTTTGCTATCGATTCGAAGTAATCTGGTAGACAAAATGAATCATTGGGATCACTGCCTTTGCTGACATCTTTAGGGATCAATTTCTGTTCCAAAAGAATTCGTTTGGAAAACGGAACGAAAAAATTCAACTGACTTATGAGTCGCGCAAATGAATCAATAGAGCAATCGTAAGCAAGTATTGGGTATTTACGAACAGTAGTATTAATACAATGGGGGCATGTCAGCCCAAGGAGCATATGCTCCTTTTTTGTCATATAAATGAAGCCCCATAGTTGAATGACCTCTACGAAGTCTTTAAGGTCATACTCGTGTCTGCACTCGTCATTGCTGCATACGAATGGGAATACCCTGTCATGGCTTTTCATTTTACCCATAGTTTGAGTCTCTTGATACCCGCCGGGATCTGATTGGTCCTACCCGTCCAGTGGATTGAACGTGTTTTTCCGTTCAATCGATTGAAGGTGTTTTTCCGTTCAGTCGGTTCTGAGGGCAATGCCACGTTCTAAAATTATTGTAAAAACAGTAGGTAACCGTCATTCTGATCTGCTCGTCCGATTCCGCAACAATTGATCCAGAGCATCGATGACCACCCCTTCGATGGTATTATCGGTCTCCTGGGCGTAAGACTCAACCCTTGCGGCCAGCCTGCAGGGGATCTTGATGCTCAATTCCTGGGTGGGATCGGTACATTGGTCTTCGATGGTGTCTTGATTCACGGGATCAGGCTCCTTTTATGCCGCCGGGAAGCACAGCCTCAATAGCATGTGGATTCTTTTCCCGGACAAACTATTAAGACGATGTCAAACCATACAGAACTCATTGACTTTAAACAACTATTTCTTTATGCTTCTGCTCAACCCCCACCAGGGAGCCGCGCCATGAACAAACAGGACCTGATAGAAGCCATAAAAGCCGAAGCTGGCCTTACCAAGACAGACGCCGCTGCCGTTGTTTCTATATTTTTCGATGAAATGTCCAGTGCCCTGGAACGCGGTGATCGTGTGGAGATCCGGGGGCTGTGCGCCTTCTTCGTCAAGGAATACAAAGGATATACCGGACGGAATCCCAAGACCGGCGAACCGACCACGGTAGAGCCTAAAAGGTTGCCTTTCTTCAAGCCAGGTAAGGAGCTGAAGGATCGGGTGGATCGGTAATAGGGAAAATTGATGCCATTTACCCAAGAGCCTACAGGATATGAGAAAACAATCCTTTCAGACCTACAAGGAACTTGGCAGGTATTAAGGGATTCTGTGGCCGAATCAGCTGGGTTTGACGGTTGGGATCGAGCCTTGTTTCATATTGATGAGGCCATGAGCTGGGAGGTAGTGCGAAATTTGAGGCAAATGCCTCCGCTGCTGCTCATCATTCGGAACATATGCATACAGGGCAACGCACCTGACGAAGTATTAGTGAATATCCAAGAGGTTGATGAAGTCCTGCAAGAAACGCTTTCTATTTTTCCGATGTAGTGAAATTATGGAAAAAACCGAACTTGAATACAGGCTTCTATCGGAATCAATCGGCCTCCCCATCAACGTCATTTCGAACGAATATCAAGAATTCAAGGGCAACTCACATCATAGAATCGTCTTCCAGATCGAAGAGGAAGAATCAGACACCTTTGCCATTGGCATCCTGTTCACACTATCGCTCATGTCCTTCACTTTTTCAGCCCCGAGGGGCTATTCTGAAAATGAATTCATCCCGGATGAAGAATGGAACCTGGAATATTTTGTCCAAGGATTGACCTTTGAGGGTGGTGTGCTGAAACATTCAACCGACTATGTTTCCGGGAGGATGATGAAAACGGACATCGTTTATGAGACCGGCGGAGAGGTTACTTTGGAAACCCGTAACCGTGGCAAAGGTGCTGATCGCTGGCTGACACACCTGCAGGGGAAGAAACATATACAGCCGGTAGCGAAATGAATATGCGGTTTAAATGATGTCCAACAAGAAAATCCTCGAATGGATAAATACTCTACCGCCCGAAAAAGAAATCCTCGTTTCCACCTCGCTTAAGAAAATTCATCCCATCGCTGACAACATTGTTCGCCGTCTATTGGACATAGAGGCCATTGTTCATGTCAGGCTATCGGAAACCGATATTCAGGCATCCAGTGAAATCCAGACCAGAGGACGCTCCAGGCTTCCTGTTTCGACCCCAGGCCACAAATCCGCGATAGGTGTTCATCTGGTTCTGGACTATCCGTACAAGACAATACAGTTTCATGAGATCACCTCTGCCAAGAAGGGATATGGTGAGCAGATGGTGAAGGCGGTGTTGACCTCTATCCCAGAAGATTGGCAGGCTTTAGTCGCCATGGACTACAGTGATGGCTTTTGGGATCGGATGATAGAGAAATACGATAACCTTACGACCGTTTGACTCCTGAAGCCGGAAATTGTTTTACTTCTATTACCAGCCGGTGGGGTGCTGGTCGCTACCGACGCTCGAGCAGGCCTGGCCTATAACCATGCATGCTCATTGTCGATGGCCATGAAAGTGCTGGGAACCTCCAGCCGGACACAACTCGCTTCCGGACACAAGGGGACGCAATATATGAGGTTTTTTCTCATGGGACAGGATTTATAAAAAAACATTGAAACTTGCGTCCAGTTGCGTCCGGTATCTCTATTGCGTCCGCAGTCCTATACCATTCCATCCTCTGGAACGGTCTGGACTAACCTTGCATTGTTCGAATCCTTTCTCCTTCAGTCTCAGTCCAAAGGAACGCTTGGCCAATGGACGGTCCCCATTGCTTTCGCACCAGGCGCAATAGGCCGGGTATAAATCCTTCGTTTTCACCTCCTGCAAAGGGCCTTCGATACAGCAATCATTCAGAAAATCTGATAGCGTATCCATTTCGTTTCGATAATCATCAGTGGCCGTTCTAACTTCATCCGGTGTGCCC
>JBDRRP010000127.1:0-14300 GCA_043825735.1 Pseudomonadota bacterium
AAAAACATTTTGGCACGGATTTCACGGATTTCGCTGATAATCGGCCTTCGGCCGGAAAGCAACTGCAAAGAGAATGAACCGCAGATAACGTGGATGAGCGCTGATAAAAATTAACGGCCCCCTGAAAGGACCAAAAGAACCTAAACGATCCCAACGATCCCAACGCTCCTAACGATCCAAACGATCCCAACGATCCCAACGATCCCAACGATCCCAACGATCCAAACGATCCAAACGATCCAAACGATCCTAACGATCCTAACGATCCAAACGATCCAAACGATCCAAACGTTCATAACGATCCAAACGATCTCCCGGAGACGTTTCATCATGAGTGACGAAAAACATACGCTGACAATGCTGGTGGACAACGAACCCGGTGTGCTCTCCCGGGTGGCAGGGCTTTTCAGCGGCCGGGGCTTCAACATTGAAAGCCTCTGTGTGGCCGCCACGATGGACCCGAAGGTCTCACGTATCACGTTGGTCACCAAGGCCAACCCTTCCTTGGTGGAACAGATTGAAAAGCAGCTCAACAAACTGGTGAACATCATCAAGGTGCGGGAAATGACTCCCGAGGAATCGGTTCAGCGCGAGATCGCGTTGATTTGTGTCAAAGCCAGCAAGGAACACCGGGCCGAGATCCTGCGCATAGTCGACATCTTCCGCTGCAAGGTGGTGGATGTGGGGCTGGAGCACTATATCATCGAGGTCACCGGCGACGAAGGCAAGCTCAATGCACTGCTCAACCTTCTCAAACCCATCGGCATTGAAAAGATTGCGAGGAGTGGGACGCTGGCGCTGTTCAGAGAACCCAACTAGTGGTTGCTGCGCGACCGTCATATGCGCCTGGCGGCGCGTCAGTTGTGCCTGCGGCACGTCAATTGCCCCTTCGGGGCGTCAATTGCGTCTGCGACGCGTCACTTGCGCCTGGCGGCGCGTCAGTTGTGCCTGCGGCACGTCAATTGTTCGCTGCGCGACCGTCATATGCGCCTGGCGGCGCGTCATTAACAGCGAAGCGCAGCGAGCATTTGACGCTGGCGAAGCCGGCAATTGACGGGCGCGCAGCGACCATATGACAGCGAGCGCAGCGAGCATTTGACGCTGGCGAAGCCAGCAATTGACCGGCGCGCAGCGACCATATGACAGCGAGCGCAGCGAGCATTTGACGCTGGCGAAGCCGGCAATTGACGGGCGCGCAGCGACCATATGACAGCGAAGCGCAGCGAGCATTTGACGCTGGCGAAGCCAGCAATTGACGGTCGCGCAGCGACCATATGACAGCAAAGCGCAGCGAGCATTTGACGCCGGCGAAGCCGGCATTTGACGGTCGCGCAGCGACCAAACACCACCGGCCGGATGAGCCATCACCGGCCCGGGCAAGATTGGAGGCAGTCAATGGCAAAGATCGATTTTGGAGGAACGCTGGAAGAAGTCGTCACCTCGGAAGAATTCCCGCTGGACAAGGCGCGTGACGTACTCAAGGACGAAACCATCGCCGTCATCGGCTACGGCGTCCAGGGTCCAGGGCAGGCCCTGAACATGAAAGACAACGGCTTTAAGGTCATCGTGGGGCAGCGCAGCGGCGGCGCATCGTGGGAACGTGCAAAAGCAGACGGGTTTGTTCCGGGTGAGACCCTGCTCTCCATCGAGGAGGCCGCCAGCCGGGCCACTGTCATCCAGTACCTGCTCTCGGATGCCGGCCAGGTAGCCATGTGGCCCAAGGTCAAGGCCTGTCTCAACGAAGGCGACGCCCTCTACTTCTCTCACGGATTCGGCATCGTCTACCGTGAACAGACCGGCATTGTTGCGCCCGAAAACGTCGACGTCATCCTGGCCGCCCCCAAGGGCTCTGGCCGGACGGTGCGAACCAATTTCCTGGCCGGCAGCGGCATCAATTCCAGCTTCGCCGTCCATCAGGACTTCACGGGTCGCGCCCGGGAGCGCACCCTGGCCCTGGGTATCGCCATCGGCTCCGGCTACCTTTTCGAGACCACCTTTGAAAGGGAAGTCCATAGCGACCTCACCGGCGAGCGCGGCGTGCTCATGGGTTGTCTGGCCGGCGTCATGGAAGCCCAGTACAACCTGCTGAGAAAACACGGCCACAGCCCTAGCGAAGCGTTCAATGAGACCGTGGAAGAGTTGACCCAGAGCCTCATCCGCCTGGTCGCTGAAAACGGAATGGACTGGATGTTCGGCAACTGCAGCACCACCGCCCAGCGCGGCGCCCTGGACTGGGCCCCGAAATTTCGCGATGCCGTGGTGCCGGTGTTTGACGACCTTTACGAAGCGGTCATCAACGGCTCGGAAACAAGAAGGACACTGGACGTGAACAGCAAACCCGACTACCGGGAGAAACTTCAGGTAGAGCTCGACCAAATCCACAACAGCGAGATGTGGCGCACAGGCGCCGCCGTTCGTGCACTCAGGCCGGAAAACCGCAGCAAGTAGGCCTGGCTGCGGGGGCCGCAGGGGTGACTTTGCGTCGTGCGTCATGCGCCTTATCAAAAAATCCATGGCGCATGACGCCGACTGAGCGCCTCCGGCCTAATAAGGAGGGAGAAAACGATCATGACCGAGCCGGTACTGCTTTACGACACCACACTGCGAGACGGCACCCAGGGTGAGAACATCAGCTTCAGCGCCGATGAAAAACTCCTCATCGCCCAGCGGCTCGACGACGCCGGGATCCAGTACATCGAGGGCGGCTGGCCAGGTTCCAACCCGCGGGACATGGCCTTTTTCAAGCTGGCCCAACGCGCCGCTTTCTCACAGGCTCGGCTGGTGGCCTTCGGGGCGACCTGTCGACCGAACACACCGGCCGGGCAGGACGCCAATCTGACCGCACTGCTGGAAAGCGAGACCGAAACGGTGGCCATTTTTGGAAAAAGCTGGGACCTGCATGTGGAACAGATCATGGGCGCTTCCCTGGATGAGAACTTGCGCATGATCCGCGACTCGGTGGCCACGCTAAAAGCGGCCGGCCGGGAAATCATTTATGACGCCGAACACTTCTTCGACGGATACGCGGCCAACCGGGAGTATGCCATGCGCACGCTGCGTGCCGCTGCCGATGCGGGCGCCGATGCCCTGGTGCTCTGCGACACCAACGGCGGCACCCTGCCCCATGATATCGAAGCGATTGTCGCCGTAGTGAAAGAGGCAACCCACCATCGCCTGGGGATCCACGCCCACAACGACACCGGTCTGGCAGTGGCTAACACCATCGGCGCCGTGCGTGCCGGCGCCACCATGGTACACGGCACCATCAACGGATACGGAGAGCGCTGCGGCAATGCGGACCTGACCTCCATCATCCCTATCCTCGCCGTAAAGATGCATGTGCCGTGCATCACACCGGCAAACCTGAAAAAAATCAAAAAGCTCTCCCGCTTCGTCAGTGAAACGGCCAATCAGGTGCCCCTCAGCTCACGACCGTTCGTTGGCGAAAGCGCGTTCGCCCACAAGGGCGGCATCCATGTCAGTGCGGTCATGAAAGCGGCTCGCGCATATGAGCACATGGATCCGGAACTCGTTGGAAACCGACGCCGGGTGCTGGTGAGCGACCTGTCAGGAAAAAGCAACATCGAATACAAGGCCCGTGAACTGGGCGTCGAACTGGATGCCAACGGATGTGACAGCCGCAAGATCGTTTCCGAAATTAAACAGTTGGAAGAGCAAGGGTATTCTTTCGACGTGGCCGACGGATCGTTTAAAATCCTGGTTCAAAAATTCACAGAGCAGTTTCAGCCCCTTTTCGATCTGGAATCCTTCCGCGTGAGCATTGAAAAGGACAAGGAAAAGCCCTGCACCGCCCATGCCACCATAAAAATTGCGGTCGGCGGTCGTCATGAAATCACCGCCGCCGAAGGGCTTGGTCCGGTCAGTGCCCTGGACAACGCCCTGAGAAAGGCACTGGGCCAGTTCTACCCCGATCTGGATGCCATGCGGCTGGTGGACTTCAAGGTGCGGGTCATTGACGGTCGCGAGGGCACGGCGGCGCGCGTTCGGGTCATGATCGAGTCCCGAGACCACGAAGACATTTGGAGTACCATCGGGGTTTCCGAAGACATCATCGAAGCCAGCTGGATGGCGCTGGCCGACAGCTTCCAATATAAACTTGAAAAAAACAACAGGCTCGCTCAGGTAACGCCATGACATCAATCGTATTGCATCCGCTCTCTGGAGATAACCACGCCGCAGGCTACCGGCAGCACATCGCACCGGCCCTGCGGCGCATGCTCCGTACTTGAATGGTTTACCACGAAGAGCACGAAGGCCACGAAGAGTAACTTTTACAGCTATTGGCAATAAAATGCTTCGTGAACTTGGTGGTGATCAAACAGCGGCTAATAGACAGCGGTCGTTGAAACGAGACTGGGCTTCATAGAGAAGCGAATAATGGACTTTACGGATATTAGAGCATAGAGATGCGAAGAACAGGAGAGCACATATGAGCGAACGTGTCATTGTTTTCGATACCACGCTGCGCGACGGCGAGCAGTCCCCCGGCGCCAGCATGAACACCGCCGAAAAAGTAAGACTGGCCAGCCAGCTTGAAAAACTGGGAGTGGACGTTTTGGAGGCTGGGTTTCCGGCCGCCTCTGAAGGGGATTTCGAATCGGTCAGTCAGATCGCCAGAAAGGTCAAGCGCATGGAAGTGACCGGCCTGGCACGGGCCACCAAAAGCGATATCGACAAGGCCTGGGGGGCGGTTCAACATGCGGTAAACCCGCGCATTCACACCTTTATCGCCACCTCCGATATCCATCTCGTCCACAAGCTGCGCATGGACAGGGAGCAGGTGGTAACGGCGGCCATTGAGGCTGTCCGGTATGCCAAGACTTTCACCGACAACGTGGAGTTTTCCGCCGAGGACGGTTCCCGCTCCGATCGGGACTACCTGTGCCGCGTCTTTGAAGCGGCCATCGCCGCCGGCGCAACCACCGTCAACCTGCCGGACACCGTGGGCTACGCCATCCCCCAGGAATTCGGCGAGTTGGTGAAGTACGTCATGACCCACACGCCCAACATCCACCAGGCGGTAATGAGCATTCACTGCCACAACGACCTGGGGCTGGCCACGGCCAACACCCTGGCCGCCATCGCCAACGGCGCGCGTCAGGCCGAAGTGACCATCAACGGCATCGGGGAGCGCGCCGGCAATACCTCCTTGGAAGAAGTGGTGATGGCCATGCACACGCGTCCCAACTTCATCCCGCTGGCCACCAACATCCACACCGAGTACATCTACCCCACCAGCCGGCTGGTGAGCATGATCACCGGCATCATCGTCCAGCCCAACAAGGCCATCGTGGGGGCCAACGCCTTTGCCCATGAAGCGGGCATCCACCAGGACGGCGTACTGAAAAACCCCATGACCTACGAGATCATGAAGCCGGAAACCATTGGACTCAACACCAACAAGCTGGTTCTCGGCAAACATTCCGGTCGCCACGCCCTGCGCGACCGTCTCAAGGAGATGGGCTACGACATGAGCGACGAGGAGCTCAACCAGGTGTTCACCCGGTTCAAAGAATTGGCCGACAAGAAAAAACACGTGGTGGATGAAGACCTGGAAGTCATCGTGACCGAGGGCTTTTTGCGCACTGCCGATATCTTCAAACTGGACTATCTACACGTGGCCGCCGGCACTACCGTCATGCCCATGGCCAGCGTACAGATGACAGTGAACGGACGCATGGTAAGGGGCGCCGAATACGGCAACGGACCTATCGACGCATCGTTCAACACCATCGCCAAGCTCACCGGCACCTCTTCTGAGCTGCTCCGGTTCACGGTCAGCGCCCTGACCGGCGGCACTGATGCCCAGGGCGAGGTCACCGTTCGACTGCGCGAAAACGGGCTGGTGTCTCTGGGCAAGGGCGCCGATCCGGATATCATCACCGCCAGCGCCAAGGCCTACGTCAACGGTTTGAACCGGATGGAATACCTCAAAGCGCACCCGGTGCAGGCCGCGCAGTCGGTGTAGCACAGGGCACCTGAAAATCAGACCGGCGCTGTCGATTCGGCAGCGCCGGTTTTCTTTCTGCCTGTGGCTGAAAAGAGAAAATCACAAGCAAAAATAATTGACAGGATTAACAGGATATACAGGATATACAGGATGGAAGCGGCCTGCGGCCGAAAAGCAACTGCAAGGGCAAGGGCGAATTAACCGCAGATTACACGGATTACGCAGATGGGCGGCCTGCGGCCGGAGGGCAACTGCAAGGGCAAGGGCGAATTAACACGGTTCAACCCGTCGTCATGCCGGGCTTGATCCGGCATCCAGAGATCGCTTCGGAGCAACCTGGATCCCGGCCTTCGCCGGGATGACGTCGGAGGCATGATTGGTCTATCGGTTTGCTTTCAACACCAGATCAAACGGCACATTATTCGGACAAGCGCTCTAACAGCTCATCAGCTGCTTTCCGGCCGACTTGTCCGCCGTAGCTCGTAGAGCGAAGGTGGAAGGCCGCCCAGTCGCGTCATCTGCGGTTAAATCTCTTTGCAGTGGGTGTGCCCGGCCGCAGGCCGCCTAACTGTTATCTGCGTTTATCAGCGTTCCTCCGCGTCCCATTATAAAAAAACGCAATTATCTACAAATTAAAGGCGCGGCCCCGTTGCCATGGCGCTGCCCGGTGCACGCTTTTTGGAGTAGATCAGCCCGTTATCGTTTATCCATCTTTCTTTCGTGTGTTTCGTGTGTTTCGTGTGTTTCGTGTGTTTCGTGTGTTTCGTGTGTTTCGTGGTTTATGGTTCTTTTTTGGTAGATAAGCACGTAAAAAAACGGGGCACCGACTCCGGTGCCCCGTTTGAAACGATTCAACGCCTGCGAGGCGCCTATTTTTTGAGATAACCGTCGCGCATACCCCGGTCGGCCTTTTCGCCGAAATTGTAGGTGAAGTACATCCGGATGAAGTCCGGATCGGTAATGGTCCCTTTCTCTTCCCCCTGGAACACCAGAGTCAGCCCTTTACCGGGGACATAGGTGGTCACCGATGTCTTTCCATCAGCCATGTCCTTGTCCAGCCATGATGCGTAAAGCTTGATGTTCGCCTGCTGCGCTTTGACCAGTTCCGGCGGATTGGCCTCTTCGATGGCTTCGATGAATCCTTCCTGAAGCTTGGGCGCGGTCGCCTTGCTGGTGAGATAATGCAAATAGAATTGTTTCACTTGATCCGATGCGATAGCTTCCTCCGGGCTGCTGGTTGGGCGCTCCAGGTAAAATCCGCCGGCAAACACTTTGACGAAACCGAATTTTTTGCGCAACCCGACGCCGTTGAGTAAGAGCGTCTTTCCATCAACGATTTTTTCCCCCGGGAATTTAACGTCGGCGATGGTCATATCGCCGGCTATCGCCGGTGCCGTCACGGCAAGCACCATCACCATCACCAACCCCCATCTGATACACGGCTTCATTGACACACACCCCCCTCTTCAAGATCGTAAATATTCGGAGTGGGTTAGACAGCCGCCGACCGGCTGTTTGCCTCCCCCCCGGTTGCTCCGCTCCGGTGCCCCCTGCACCGGGGTAACACTCGCTGTTTGACATGAAAAAATCAACTTGTTGTAACGAATTACTTAATCCCCTTCTCTATGAAGCGGCAGTTTAGCGTCAAAGCCCGGTGTACCCGATGACATTGTAATCACCACGGAGTCACGGAGGGCACGGAGAAATGCAAAAGAAGGTGATGTTGACACTAAAATCTCCGTGTCCTCCGTGACTCCGTGGTTCAACATCACTTTGGGAAAAGACCAACTGGAGATTTATGGGCAACCGTCTACTATTTTTTAAGCAACCGTTTGGCCCAATCGGCGTAGTAGGTGTCGTCGGATGCCGCAGCCTTTTCAAGCAGGCCGGTGGCCTCGGTTCTGTTTTCAGCCCCGCCGATATCCCGCAGCAGTTCGGCCATGAACACATACGCCTCGGCATTGTCGGCGAAAAAAGGCGTCGCCTGAAACTCTTGGTAGTACTCCAGAGACTTGTCCTTGTCTTTGAGCGGCCAGGGGAGCACGGCCCAAAACCGCGCCAGTGAAAGGATCGGACCGCCCTTGTTGTAGTTCTTGTCCAACCGGTAGGCTGCTTCAAAACTGGTCTGGGTTTTATCCTTCAGGCCTTCACTCAAAGCGGTGAAAATGCTCACCCCGTCTGAGTAGACGCCCACACTGAGCCCGTAGTAATACTGCCCCTCCACCTTGTCCGGCGCCAGTTCAACCGCTTTGGCGGCATAGGCCATGGCCTTTTTTCCGTACGTGGCACACAGATCCTTCCACCCCTCGGTGCCATTTTTCTTGGCCTTGTTGCCGTAGTCGCGATTGGCGCGGGCGCATTTCCAGTTGGCGGTGTAGTCATCGGGTTGAGCGCTCAGCGCCTGCTCGTACAATGCGATGGCCTTGAGATAGTTGTCGGCACCGCCTTGAGCGTAAAAGGCGTCGGCCTGTTCCAACACATCGGCCGCAGGCAGCGGCACGGCCGCGAACAGCAGCAGCAGCAGCAGCAGACAAACCAAACTTAACCAGTGTTTCATCTTCCCCCTCCATAGCAAACGGTTATTATAGCCGTAAAGCGCCTCCCGAGCCCACCCCGCATCGCCCCCCAAAAGCGTTGCGCTGACCGCTGACGGTCCACATTCCAGCGGAAAACGCCAGAATTGATGAGCATGTAAAAAACTGAGATCACCACAGAGGACGCAGTGAGTGCAGAGACAACTTATAAATTATTCGGTGCATTCTCTGCGGTCCGCTCTGCGTTCTCTGTGGTTCAATTTGATTAGTCGCCCATCTCCGCCATGTAATCGTCGTACGTGGTCTCCAAAAAGAGCTTGTGTTTGGCTTCTTCCTGACAGAGCACTTTGAAAAGCTTTTTCGATGCGTCGTCCTGGGCATTGGCCAACAACTGGTTATAGAGCTCGAGCGCTTTTTCTTCCCGTTTGGCGGCGAGCATCAGCAACGCGTTATATGCCATCCCCGGCTCATAAGTCAGATCGACAACGAAGTTGCTGCGCTTGATGTCGGTAATCCACTTGAGTTTGTATTCTTTCACGCCTTCAACAACCCCGCCGGAGACCATCTGCTTGAGCATCTTCTCGTGCTTCTTTTCCTGGCCTGCGAACTCAAGAAGCATTTCCTTGATGCCGGACATGGACTCCATGGCGGCGCATTCGGTATAAAACGCAGCCGCTTCAGACTCTTTTTCAATAGCAAAATCCAGAATTTCCTTAATCGTTTTGAATCCCATGAAAATCTCCTTTCCCTTTATCTGGACGGACAATAGTTAGTGCCCATCCATAAACGGCATCTTTTGGCCCAGAGCGGCGTTTTCGCACTTTTCGAAATCCTCGAAATAGCGCTGCTATTCCTCCGGTTTCGAAAATGCTCAAGCCTTGCTCTGAACCAAAATCTACCATTTCTGGACGGACACTATTTTGGCTATCTAACCACACTGCAACGAACCAATGATCTCTGCAATGTTCTCAATCCCCTCTGCGTCCATAAATGCGCCAATCCCGTCGATAATTTCCATACTCGCTCGGGGATTGACGAAATTGGCGGTACCCACCTGGACCGCGGTGGCTCCGGCCATGAGAAATTCGAGGGCATCTTCGGCCGTCATGATGCCGCCCAGCCCCACCACCGGGATCTTTACGGCGCCCGCCACCTGCCAGACCATCCGAAGCGCCACGGGTTTGATGGCCGGCCCGGAAAGCCCCCCCGTGATGTTGGCCAGTCGAGGCCGGCGGGTGCGGATATCGATGGCCATTCCGGCAATGGTGTTGATTAGGGAAATGGCATCGGCGCCGGCGCCTTCCACAGCCCTGGCGATTTCGGTAATGTCGGTCACGTTGGGGCTCAACTTGACCATGAGCGGTTTTCCGGTGCGCGCGCGCACCGCGCGGGTCACCGTAGCGGCCATCTCAGGATGAACGCCGAAGGCCACACCGCCGGCGCTCACATTGGGGCAGGAGATGTTGATCTCGATGCCCGCCACCGCGTCGAGACTGTCGATACGCTCTGCCAGTCGGGCATAGGCATCGACGCTCTTGCCGTAAATGTTTACCCATGACGGCACCGACAACCGTTTCAGAAACGGCAGTTTGGTGTCGATAAACCCGTCGATGCCGACGTTCTCCAGCCCGATGGCATTTAGCATGCCGCAGGCGGTCTCAACAATACGCGGCGGCGGATTGCCTCGGCTGGGTTCCAGGGAAATGCCTTTGACGATGATCGCGCCCAGCCGGTCAAGCTCCAGCAGGTCGTCAAACTCCATTGCGTAACCGAAAGTTCCCGATGCCGTCATGACTGGGTTTTTGAGAACCAGACCGCCGATATCAACCGAGAGTCGCGGGGGTGTCACCGTCATGAGTTTGTGGTCCGTTCGGCAATGGATGCGCAGTGATCGTCGTCATTTTGCCGGCACGCCGTCTTTTCTCTGCGTCCCTGCGCCTCTGCGCGAAAACGGTTTTTGATTTTATCCGGAATCTTAGTGTCCTTCTTGCCTTATCACGGCCGTTGTCCCGCCATGACCGACTCGGAATAGGCAACGCGACTAATCGCCAGTAGAACCACAGCGTACTCACAGACAACGGCTGTGGCACGAGGATGGCAGAAGCTATATGGGCTCGCGCAGAGACGCTGAGACGCAGAGAACACCTTTTGGGCTGCTCTCATGGTGCCTGCGGCGTCTTGTCAGCAGGTGCCGGCGCGGGTCAGCCTGAACCATACCATAACTGCCGAATCATCCACAACACAGTAGTGTCCATCCACAGGGGTTATATGCCGGCTTCGCCGGCGTCAATTGCTCGCTGCGCTCGCTGTCATATGGTCGCTGCGCGACCGTCACATGTCGGCTCCGCCGACGTCAATACGCTTCGCTGTCAATGACGCGCCGCCAGGTGCAAGTGACGGTCGCGCAGCGACCAATTGACGCCCCGAAGGGGCATTTGACGCGCCGCCAGGCGCAAGTGACGCGTCGCAGACGCAATTGACGTGCCGCAGGCACAATTGACGTTCGCGCAGCGAACAACTGACGCCACATCGGGAACCAAAACCGACACCCTGTGAGCAGCAACTATTTTGTGCCCGCCAGGGCGCCCATCACTTCAGCGGCTGCTGCCACCGTCTGGGTGATGTCCGCATCACTGTGGGCCAGGGATACGAAGGCCGCTTCGAACTGGGAAGGCGCCAGGTAGATGCCGCGTTCTCGCATGCCGGCATAGTAGGCACAGAACCGGTCCAGGTTACTGGTTTTGGCGCTCGCGAAATCATGCACCGCATTGGCGGTAAAAAACATCCCCAGCATGGATCCCACCCGGTCGACGGCCACGGGGATGCCGGCATCCGCAGCCGCCCGTGACAGCCCGGCGGCCAGTGCCGCAGTGGCCGCATCAAGCCGTTCATAGACACCGGGTTTTGCCAGTTCGCGGAGGGTGGCGATGCCGGCGGTCATGGCCAGGGGATTTCCGGAAAGCGTACCGGCTTGATAAACGGGGCCCTGAGGTGCGATCAGTTGCATCAGGTCGCGGCGGCCGCCATAGGCCCCCACCGGCAACCCGCCGCCGATCACCTTGGCAAGACAGGTAAGATCCGGCATGACCCCGTAAAGCGTCTGGGCGCCGCCGTAGGCTACCCGAAAGCCGGTCATGACTTCGTCAAAAACAAGCAGGCTGCCCGCGCGCGTGCAGATATCGCGCAGGCCCTGCAAAAACCCATCCACCGGTGACACCAGGCCCATGTTCCCTGCCACCGGCTCGACGATGATGCAGGCGACATCGCTGCCGCGTGCCGCCATAACCCGCTCGACCGCGTCCAGATCGTTGTAGGGCAGACTCAAGGTAAGGGCCGCGATTGCGTCGGGGATCCCGGGGCTGCCGGGGATGGCAAGGGTGGCCACTCCGGAGCCGGCATCCACCAGCAGGGTGTCGGCGTGACCGTGATAACAACCATCGAACTTGATGATCAGCGGCCGTCCGGTCGCTCCCCGTGCCAGCCGGACGGTGCTCATGGTGGCCTCGGTCCCCGAATTCACCATGCGCACCACGTCAATGGACGGCACGGCGTCGACGATCATGCGGGCCAGTTCGATTTCCAGATCCGTGGGCGCCCCGAAACTCGTCCCCCGATCCAGGACCAAAGAGAGTGCCTTCATTACAGCCGGGTGGCGATGACCGAGAATCATGGGGCCCCAGGAACCGACGTAATCGATATAGCCGTTGCCGTCGACATCGTAGATGCGGGAGCCCTCGGCGCGGTCGATGAACAGCGGCGTGGCCCCTACGGCGCGGCAGGCCCGGACCGGGCTGTTGACGCCGCCGGGAATAATGGCGCTGGCCGTTTCAAACAGACTGCAGGACTTTTCATGTTTCATGGCGACGCGCGCTCCTTCCATGATGACGGGATTTGGCAAAGATAGGGTTACGGCCGGCACGGCCCGCAAGAGAACCGCACCGGTTTCCAGGCTCACCTACTATCGCTGGGAATCGCTTGTCAATAGACGCCGGAGTTGATTTCGGTGCGCGAGAGATCTATACCTGTCATTAACGTTGATGAATCCGAAAAAAAGCAATTTTCTCGCAAAGACGCCAAGTTCGCCAAGAAAAACATTTTACGCTTATGCATAATGCTCCAGTCGGTCTCTTCCCAAAGTGATGTTGAAACCAGTCATGGAGGGCACGGAGATTTATAATTCATATCTCGCGCAGAGGCGCAGGGAAAAACACTCGCGCAATTCAATTTCCCGCAGTTCTCTGCGTCTCCGCGTCTCTGCGCGAGAACATCTTTTTGGGTTAAAAACCCTTCGCGTGCTCCGTAAACTTCGTGGTCATCAAAAAGGACAGTTAGGAAATCGCCATTGGGGATACCTCATGATTGCTGAAATCATCCTTAAAAAAGGCCGGGAGAAGTCGCTGCACCTGCGCCACCCGTGGCTTTTCTCCGGCGCCATCGCGCAGATAAAGGGCAGCCCTGTCTCCGGTGACACGGTCCGGGTAACCGACGCCAGCGGCACTTTTCGCGGCGTTGGCGCCTTCTCCGCCCACTCCCAGATCCGTGTACGCATGTGGTCGTTTGACTCGGACACTTCCGTGGACACGGCGTTTTTCCGCGAACGAATCGCAGCGGCGGTGTTGCGCCGCAAGCGGTTTTCAGAGCAGCGAGCGCATACCGGTTACCGGCTTCTCAACGCGGAGTCCGATGGCCTGCCCGGCCTGATCGTGGACCGCTATGGGGATTGGGCGGTGTGCCAGTTTCTCTCCGCCGGTGTCGAACCGTGGAAACCGGCAGTGACCGATGCCCTCATGGAAATTTTGCCCATCCGCGGCGTCTTCGAGCGATCGGACGCCGATGTGCGCGCGCTCGAAGGCCTCCCCCTGGTAACCGGTGTGCTTGCCGGCCAGCCGCCGCCGCCCCGGATCGAGATCCAGGAAGGCCCCTGCCGGCTGCTGGTGGATGTGGCCGTTGGGCACAAGACCGGTTTCTACCTGGACCAGCGCGATAGCCGCGGCGCCGTCGCCGCGCGGTGCCGGGGAATGATGGTGCTCAATTGCTTCTCCTACACCGGGGCGTTTGCCGTTCATGCGCTGACCGGCGGGGCCGCCCACGTGGTCAACGTTGATACCTCGGCCGCGCACCTGCAGATGGCGGAAGAAAACTTGCGGATCAACGACATCGCAAACGATACCGCCACTCAGGTTGCAGACGATGTTTTCCAGCGACTGCGCGGCTTTACTTTGGAAAAGCGACGATTTGATGCCATCATTTTGGATCCGCCCAAATTCGTCGACAACAAACGGCACCTTATGAGTGCCAGCCGCGGTTATAAGGACATCAACCGGCTGGCCGCCGGGCTGCTCGCGCCGGGCGGGTTGCTGTTCACCTTCAGTTGTTCCGGGCTCATGCCGGCCGATCTTTTTCAAAAAATCGTGGCGGATGCCATGATCGACGCCCGGCGCCCGGCTCAGATACTGGCACGCCTGGGCCAGGCCGAAGATCACCCCATCGCCACGGCGTTTCCCGAAGGCGCCTATCTCAAAGGGCTGATCTGCCAGATGATGGATTGAGGACGAGAAGGACAGAGGTCAGAGGTCAGAGGACAGAGGACAGAAAAAACAAAAACAAAAATCAACTGCAGCTGCAAAGAGAATGAACCGCAGATGACGCGGATTACGCAGATGGGCGGCCTTCGGCCGAACGGCAACAGCGAAAAACATTTTGGCACGGATTTCACGGATTTCGCTGATAATCGGCCTTCGGCCGGAAAGCAACTGCAAAGAGAATGAACCGCAGATAACGTGGATGAGCGCTGA
>JBDRRP010000128.1:0-16503 GCA_043825735.1 Pseudomonadota bacterium
CACCACACGGATTGCTACGGGAAACCTATGCCCCGTAAGGCCCGCATAGACGCCGCAGGCGCGCTTCACCACATCATCGTGCGCGGCATCGAGCGCCGCAAGGTGTTCATCGATGATGAAGATCGGGATGCGTTCATCGACCGGCTGGGAGCAATCCTTTCGCAGACCGGCACCCAGTGCTTCGCGTGGGCGCTGATCCCCAACCATTTTCATTTGCTGCTGCGCACCGGCAATGTTCCCATTGCCACCGTGATGCGGCGTCTGCTGACAGGGCACGCCGTGACCTTCAACCGCAGGCATCGGCGCACCGGCCACCTGTTCCAGAACCGATACAAATCCATACTGTGCCAGGAAGACGCCTATTTGCTGGAACTGGTCCGTTACATTCACCTGAATCCGCTGAGGGCCGGACTGGTTGATGACATGGCGGCGCTGGACACCTTTGTCTATTGTGGCCACAGCGTTGTGATGGGCATCTGCGACCAGGAATGGCAGAGCGCCGGAGAGGTGCTGCGCCGGTTCGGAAAACAGATGAAATCGGCCCGCCAGCGCTACCGTGAATTCGTAAGAAAGGGGATCCAGCAGGGGAAACGCAAAGATCTGACCGGCGGCGGCCTGATCCGAAGTGCCGGCGGTTGGGCCTCGGTAAAGGCGCTCAGAGCCATGGACATCCACGAGAAGAGCGATGAGCGGATTTTGGGCGACGGAGCGTTCGTCGAGAACATCCTGGCCGAGAATCGGGAAGCGCTGGAGAGGCGGTATGTGATGAAGGCCAAGGGGATAACCGTGGGCGAGGTGGCCCTGCGGGTGGCTCAGGTCCTGGAAATGCCGGTCGATCGGGTCTGGGAACCGGGGAGGCAACAATCGCTGGTTAGTGCCCGGAGCCTGCTGTGCTTTTGGGCGGTTCGCGAGTTAGGAGAGAGCATGGCCGCCATGGGCCGGCGGCTGGGGATCTCGACCGTTGCCGTCAGTAAGTCAGTCCGGCGAGGGGCTGAAATTGCGGAGCGGTTGAACGTTAAGTTAATAAGGTAAGGGCGTCCCCAAAGGCCCATTGAACATGGCCATCAGATTGTCGGCGACGATATTGAACAGATCGATATCGATCCTGAGCTCAGTGGCCAGGGTGCGCATGGTCCACAGCGTTTTGGGGCAGATGTACTTGGCCTCGTCGCTTTCCTCTGTGATGTCCAGGGCGTAATGCCATTGGATGTTGTAGGAAAGCTGTTCGCAGGCCTGCTGATCGGTCAGATCGTGGTATTGCTGCAGGGCCAGGACACCTAAAACCGTGTGCCCCTCTTTGGCCGGTCTGCCGGTATGGCTCGTAAATACCAACGCCAGCTTATCGACGGGCAGCAAAGGAAGCACATGCTCCCGAAAAAAACCCGGCCAGTTCTCATCGAGCATTTTTCTTCGCTTTGGGCTCAATGAGTGCCAGGGGTCAAATAAATGTAGCTGTTTTCTGTGATCGATCCTGATCATGCTGTCCTCATAGCAACATACTGATTTTGTTTATGATATATTGCCATGAAGCAAATCAGAAGTCAACGTTAAAAATCAATTTTACGAGAATTTTCTATAGGTTACATGGTGCGGACTTTTTACGAACGGATCATTGTTGTTATCCGGTTTTAGCCTTTCCATTTCTCTCATCCAACACTTTGCGAACCTTCAATGCGAGTGATTTCAGCGTGAAAGGTTTTTGCAAAAAGGCAACACCCTCTTTCAGTACACCGTGATGTACGATATGGGTGTCCGTATATCCGGACATATAAAGCACCTTTGTCGCCGGACAGAAAGCTACCATCCTGCGAGCCAATTCGGGCCCGCTAATTTCAGGCATCACCACGTCAGCAATCAACATATTTATTGAATCGCCATGGGTTCTACATAATTCGAGCGCTTCCTCACCACCTGCGGCTTCAAGCACAGTGTAGCCATTGTTGACCAGGATGCTACGTGCAGTCTCCCGAACAGATTCATCATCTTCAACCAGCAGTATCGTTTCCGTGCCTTTTTGCAGCGCCTCCTCAGGTTCTAAGTCCGGAATGACTGTTTCGGTGTCCATTTCAGCGCGGGGATAATAAATCTTGAAGGTTGTCCCTTGCCCCGGCTCGCTGTAAACCCGGATGAACCCCCCGCTTTGTTTAACTATTCCATAAACCGTTGCCAACCCCAAGCCGGTACCCTGACCCTGGCCCTTGGTGGTGAAAAAGGGTTCAAAAATGTGAGACAAGGTTTTTTGGTCCATTCCGCAGCCTGAGTCGCTGATAGCGAGCATCACATAGTGGCCTGGCTCAACACCGATGTGCTGTTGGATGAAAGTTTTGTCCAGGAAAACATTGGTTGTTTCGATGGTGAGTTTGCCGCCATGCGGCATGGCATCGCGCGAATTGATGGCAAGGTTCATGATGACCTGATCGATCAGGGTTGGGTCGGCCATGATGCGACCCAGCTTTGCCTCCGACTTGAATACCAGATCGATATCTTCGCCGATCAATCGTTGGAGGAGCTTCTCTGTATTCGCGACCGCCTGGTTGAGATCCACAATCGCGGGTTGCACCACATGTTTTCGACTGAAGGCGAGAAGCTGGGCAGTCAACGAGGCGGCACGCTCTCCGGCCATCCGGATTTGAGTGAGATCCCTGCGCAGCGGTGAATCGTCTGGAAGGCGCATAAGCAAAAGATCACTATAACCCAGGACGGCGGACATCAGGTTATTGAAGTCATGGGCAACTCCTCCCGCCAGAATGCCGATGGCCTCCATTTTTACTGCCTGGCGCAGTTGCTCTTCCAGTCCTTTGCGCTCGGAGACATCCCTGCCGACGATGCAAACGTTTGAGGGACTGCCATCGGTTTCAAGGAGAAGGGTTCCGGTAAACTCAAAAGGCATCTTTTTGCCCTCTTTACTGACTACAACGGCCTCCAAGCTGGAGCGGCCCTTCTCGATTACCGATTGGAATGCATTTTTGGCGCGTTGAAGATCCGTGCCATCAATGAAGTCGGTGAACGTCATGGAAGCTATCTCTTCATCGCTATGGCCGGAAAAGTAGGTCACGATCTTGTTCCAGCGTACCAAACGTCCGTTCAAGCCGATCACCAGAAAAGCATCGCTCATGGCATCCAAGGCATTGTCGACAAACGTTTTTTCTGCTTTCAAGGCCTCTTCCGCCAATTTGCGTTCGGTGATATTTTCACAGACGACCAGAATTACGGGTTTTTCGTAGGCGTCATGAATTGTGCGCGCCGCTTCCCTGACCCACATGACGCTTCCGTCGCTGTGTATCTTGCGCACCTCCCAATAGTGCACCTTTCCGGGCATTTTCAAACATTCTGCCAGCTGGCATTGCACGGCTTGCTTGTTATCCGGGTGAAAAACTTTTAAAACCGATTTGCCGACCAGGTCCTGCACGGTATATCCCAATTGTCCGGCGCCGAAGGAATTGACGGACAGCACTGTGCCATGGGCATCCAAGGTAAAATACATCGAGGGGTTGTCTTCGTATAGAACCTTAAAACGCTCTTCACTCTTGCTCAGTTCCTCCTCGGTCTGTTTGCGGGTGGTGATGTCAAAGAAATAACCGAGAACTGCTGTTTGGTTATTGTACTGGATAGGCGTTACGATCGCCCTGAGCCATCGCGCCTCTCCAGCCTTGTTGAAAGCCTGGAACTCGAAAGGCTCCGATCTTTGTGCCTTGAGCATCTGGATAGCATGCTGCCGGACAAGCACCTTGAACTCGGGTAGAACAAAAGAGGTGGATTCCTTGCCAATAATTTCTTCCTGACAGAATCCGGTAACCTTTTGAAAACCTGGATTGACCATCTTTATTATATTTTTTTGAACGATATAAATGCCTATGGGAGCATTTAGAAAGAGCCGGTTGAATATATCCTGCGCCTGCTCGCGTTCAGCGATTTCGTTTTTTAAGTGTTGGTTGGCCTTTGCAAGTTCAGCGGTTCGCGCCTCACATAGACGTTCCAAGTTGGCATTCAGGTCACGAACTGTCTCTTCAGCCCTTTTACGTTCCGTTATTTCATTCCGCAGTCGTTCGTTCTGCGTTTTAAGCTCTGCATGAGCGGCGCACAGGGCCAAATGGGTTTTTATACGGGATAGAACGACTTCGATTTCCAACGGCTTGGTCACATAGTCCACGCCTCCGGCTTCGAAACCTTCGACCTTGTTTTCCGTTGAACTCAGCCCCGTCATGAAAATCACCGGTATATCCCGCGTCTTCTCCCGGGTTTTGAGGCGCCGGCAGGTTTCGAACCCATCCATATCCGGCATGATCACATCCAGCAGGATCAGATCGGGTGAGGTCATTTCCACCAGTCGAAGGGCTTTTTCACCGCTCGTTGCCACAATGACCTCGTAACCTTCATTTTCCAGGGCGGTGTGCACCATGTCGATGCTCGCGATGCTGTCGTCCACCATGAGGATTTTACCGTTACAGCCGTGGATTCCCATTGCTTCACCTCCGGGATTTTATTTCGAAAGACGGCCGCGTATTGCATGGACTCGAAGAAAGTGAAACCGCCCGCCGACGATTCCTGTCGCCTCAGGGGCAATCATCGCCCGGTCCGCCGGTTTCACCTTTTCTTCTCCTCCGAAGCGATCCAGTTTGCGATGCCTTCATCATCGTACATTGCCGCATAATCCCTTATTTTTTCGCAAAAGTCGCCGTATTGCCCATGCTCGGCCTCCAGGCCGTCGAGAATCCTTGCGAGCACCGTGAATTCGCACCGCGACGCGCTCTTTTCGATTTCCTGCAGAATGTCCCTGGGCGGCAGACTGAAGGCTTTTTCCGCCGGCGGCGGCTGTGGCGGATCCGATTTCTCATGGCTTACCAGGCGCCTGGAGACAATTCCCAGGGTTTCACCCAGCACTCTTGCGAAGTGTTCCAGGCAATCCCCTATTTCGTCCCCTTTCCCACCGGCGGCTTCTTCCAGTTCGGCCGAAGCGTCGCTCAGTGCCGTAGCGCCGAGACTGGCGGCCGCACTTTTGATGGAATGGGCCATGCGCCCGACGGTTTGGATATCCCCTGCAGCCAGGCATCGGCGCAGGGCCTCACCGGCGTTGCCGAATTCCCCTTCGAACCGTCTGAGCATTTTAGCATATAGCTCACGGCGACCTCCCAGGCGTCTCAATGCGCTTGGTTCGTCGAATCCTGCCGCAGTGAGGTCCGGAGCCGCCCCGCGCATGCAAATCGCGGGCGTCTGCGCAGCGGCGCCGCCTGCCATCGGGGCCGCGATCCACTTGAGCAGCATCCGCTGCAACTGCTCTTCATTCAGGGGTTTGGAAAGATAATCGTCCATGTCGCCGGCAAGGCATTTGTCTTTTTCTCCCTTCAGGGCGTGCGCGGTCACTGCGATGATCGGTGTCCGGGGCCGAGATCGCCGCCCCCGGCCGGATCGATCGGGGCCTTCGGCTTCTTCATCGCCCACCACCCACCGGCGGACTGCTTCCCAGTTCCGGATTTCCCGTGTGGCGGTGTAGCCATCCATCTCGGGCATCTGGATGTCCATGAGCACCGCATCATATCCATCCCCGGATTCGGTGATCCTTTCCACTGCCGCTCGACCGTTTTCGGCCACGTCGACCACCAGGCCGACATCTTCGAGAAAAGCGACCGCCACGTCCCGGTTGAGAGCGTTGTCCTCCACTACCAGTACGCGCCGGCCCCGCAACACGGATAGTTCATCCGAAAGGTGAACGCTTCGATGGGGCGCATTTTGCGCGATCAACGCCTCGTTTTTACCGAAAACCGTCATGATCGTATTGAACAGATGGGAAGGTTTGACCGGTTTGAAAAGGGTGGCTTCGACCGGGGTCGGGCGGCGCCGGCTTTCCATCATCTCCAGGCCGTGGGCCGTCACCATGATGATGACGGGAGGTTTCCCGGCATCGGCAATGACCGGATCGATGCCGATCCGCTCAGCGGTCTCGAAACCGTCCATGCCCTCCATCTTCCAGTCCAGGAGCACCAACCGGTAAGGGTGGCTCGAAACGGCCCGGCGCAGTTCATCGAGGGCCAACTCGCCGCTTGCCGCGGCGGAAACCGCAAAGCCGAAGGATTCCAGGATATCGCGCAGTACCTGCCGCGAACAGGCGCTGTCGTCCACCACCAGCGTCCTCAGACCGTGAAGCTCGCCGGGGGCACGGATGACGACGCTCTTTGGCTCCTCCCGCCGCCCCAAAAGCACGCTGAAAGAAAAAGTGCTGCCCCGACCGGGATCGCTGTGGGCCCAGATCTTTCCCTCCATCAATTCGACGAGCCGCCGGCAGATCGCAAGCCCCAGACCGGTGCCTTCATGCCTGCGGACTATGTAACCGCCGGCCTGGACGAACGGCTCGAAGAGATTGTCAACCATATCGGCGGCAATGCCCAGGCCACTGTCGCGCACCTGAAATCTCAGGCCGACGCGCTGCGGGAAGTGCCCGGCCTCGTCGTCCACCACGACGGTCAACACGATTTCTCCCTGTTCGGTGAATTTCACGGCGTTGTCGATCAGATTGATGAGAACCTGTGAAAGCCGCAGCCGGTCTCCCTCCAGCATCCGGGGTACCTCCGGATTGGCGTAAAAGAGGAGTTCCAGACCCTTTTGCTCCGCACGCTCGCTGAAGAGGTCGGCCAGCGGCTCCAGTAGTTCGTCGAGGGTAAACGGGGTGCACTCCAGTGCCAACCGGCCGGCTTCGACCTTGGAAAAATCGAGAATGTCATTGATGATCTCCAACAGATTGCCTGAAGCGATCTGGACCTTGTTGAGGTCTTCCCGCTGTTTGACGGTGAGTGCCGGCGACTTGAGCATCCCGCTGGTGATCCCGAGCACCGCATTGATCGGGGTGCGGATCTCGTGGCTCATGCGGGCCAGAAAATCACTCTTGGCCGCATTGGCCGACTCGGCCTGCTCCTTGGCGACGAGCAACTCGGCGGTGCGCTCCGCGACCATCACTTCGAGATGATCGCGGTGGGCCTTGATCTCCTCTGCGGCACGGTTTCGCTCCATGAGCCGCCACATGCCTTCCATCAGGAGCGTCAGTTGCTGGGCATCCGTCTCGTCGTAGGGATATTCCTTATTGCCGACGCCTGCCACCAGAACGATGCGGTCATTGACGATCACGGGGACGTTCATGTGACGCGAGAGTCTGACGTGGCCTTCGGGATACCCCTTTTTCCAGGGATTGGGCGCATTGAAGTCGTTGGTGATGATCGCCTTGCGCTGCCGCACGGCTTCGCCCCACAGCCCGGTCTTGTCGACCGGAAAAATGAGGGGTTTTTCGCTGATGGCACATTCGGCCATAGCGGTACGGGACCAGAGTTGCATGGTCATGATCGTCTCATCCTCGTTCACAAAGGCCAGATACCCCACTTGGCTCCTGGTCAGCCGGATCGCTTCTTCGAATACGAATTCCGTGACTTGCTGGACGGTCGCCTCGGTCATCTGGTTGAGTTTGAGCAAAACGGAAAGTCTCTCGGCATTGAGCCTGAGCGTCTCCTCCGCCCGTTTGCGTTCCGTGATGTCCTGAAAGGCGCCGACAATCCCTGCGACCTGGCCATCTTCATCTCGAAAAACACTCTTGCCCCAGATCACCGGCCGGACCACCCCGTTTTTGTCTACGACCTTGAACTCATAGACCTGTTTTTCAGGATGATCCATCAAATCGAGATCCTTTTGATGGTAAGTCTCTGCATATTCACTGGGCCAAAGCTCCATAACGGTTTTCCCCGTGTAATACTCCGGGGTAAAACCCATCAAATCGGCAAATGCGTCGTTCACCCCGATGTATCGACCTTGCTTGTCTTTATAAAACAGTGGGATGGGTACAGCCGAAATGATCGATGTGACAAACTTCAAGGTTCTGTCAAGGCGTCGATGCGCCCGCTCACGCCCCTCTTCCGCCTTCACCCGCTCGGTGATGTCCAGACAGAACTCGGCCATGCCGATGAGCCGTCCGCTGTCGTTTTTGATCGGATAGCCGCGAATAAACCACACACGGCCGCCAGGGCTGCGGATCTGCGCAGTCTGCGGCTCTCCGGTGTCTCTGGCCAAAAGGACCGGACAGCCGCTGCAGGGTTCGCTGCGTTGATGCCATAGCTCCCAGCAGCAGCGTCCGACGAGTTCATCCGGTTCCATGTCGATGGAAGTGGCAGCCACACGGTTGGCCCACAAAATCCGCATGTCCGTGTCATGATAGACGACCAGGTCCAAGGTGCTGTTCAAAAGGAGGGACTTTTCTTTTTCGGCGATCCTCAAGCCCTCCTCGATGCGTTTACGCTCCTCGATTTGCCCTGCCAACTGTTCGTTGGCCGCTCTGAGTTCGGCCGTGCGTTCCCCGACGCGCCGTTCCAGCCCGGCATGGGCGGTTCGAAGTGCTTCCTCCGCCTGTTTGCGCTCGGTGATATCGCGGCCGACCACGACCAGCCCCTTGCGCCGTCCGTCGGGATGAAAGGTCGGCACCTTGATGGTGTCGAAAATCCGCTGCGAGCCATCCGGTCGTGGGATCACTTCATCGTTTCGGCTTATGGTCCGAGCCTGCCAGGCAGCCTTGTCGGTCTCTTCGCAGCCCTTGAGCGCATCGCGATAGAAGGAGGTGAATTCGGCCAGTTCACTGTCCGTCATACCCCGGTAGTCTATGTCCTCCAGCCCGAAGAATCGCAGGTTGAATTCATTGGTCTCCAGGTATCGGCCTTCGCCATCCTTGAAAATGACGAGATCCGGCATGGCATTGATCAGGGTGCGCAGTTGCTCCCGTCTTTCCTTCAACGCTTCCTCGGCCTGCTTGCGGGCGGTGATGAAGCGGGCTTGCTGCACATTCTGGTAGGCTTTCAGCGAAAGCTCATTGGCCAGCAGGAAAAGCACATCGGCGATCTTGCGGAACTGCCCCGCGGACATCACCGGTACTTCCTTCAAGGCCCTGCGAAATTCCACTTCATCGGTGCCGATCCTGGCGGCGTAGGCGATAATCTTCTCATCATCGATGGCCTCGTTCATGACCTGCCCGACCAGCCAACTGGCGATGTGCCTGCCGCCCAGGGTGATGCTGGCGCCCGCGTCCCAGAGACCGCCGCTGAGGCAGGGCTGGATGACCGGACCATCAGGGTTTTGCCGGCCGATGATGGAATCCGAATAAAAGCAGTTGGCGCGTCCTTTTTCGGATTTGCGAATGATATCGTTGCACAGCCGGCAAAAATTGCTGGGTCGGGTAATCGGTGTTCCGTCCGGATGGGTAATCAGGGAGGCCACATTGGTGGCCTGGGCAAAGGCGTCCTGGATTTTCTGAAGGTCGTCGATATTGAAAAGATCGGAAAATTCGATGTCCTTGGCATCCAGCGGTTCGGTCAAGGCGATCAGCCGTCGGTGGAGCGCTGCTTCCACTTTCCTGCGTTCGTCGATTTCCCGCTGAAGCAAAATGTTCTGGGCCTTTTCCGCCTCGCGTGTTTTGCGCAAGGAGAGGTGCAGGGCAATTCGGGCCAGGACCTCTTCCACCTCGAAAGGTTTGCTCACGCAGTCCACACCGCCCCTTTCGAAGCTTTGAACCTTGATCTCACTGGAGGATCGTTCCGTCGTGAAGATGACCGGCACCTCGCGGATCCGTTCAATGCGCTTCAACCGCCGGCAGATTTCAAATCCGTCCGAATCGGGCATGACCACCGCCAGCAGGATGATATCCGGCACGATAAAATCGGCCCGGCGGATGGCCTGTTCTCCCGTGGTCTCCACGAACACGTGATACCCCTGAGTTTCGAGCGCTGCCCTCAGACTGTCGAGGGTCGAAGATCGCTCGTCGACCAACAGGATCCGGGTTTTTCGGTGAGGGTGCTGGTTTTTCATTATGCCTCCTGCCCTGCCGGGGCCCTGCGGCCAGCTACAAAGATCCCACCGATTGTACCCCTGTGCCGGAGAGCTTCATCGGTAGCGTAGGATTCCTGCTGACCACAAACTCGCCATAATCGTCTCCGATCTCGATGCCTCTGGTTTGGACGCAGTAAAATGTCCCCATTCCGGCAGGATAGGGCTTGCCATAGGCCAGATCCATAAAGGCGGCGCACATACCGCGCATCATATACGCACTGGGCTGGCCGGCCCGGCCGTACAGGACGACATCGCTCTCGTAGTAATCGTAGGCTCTGACAATCATCTTCTGCTTGGGAACAATCTCCTTGATTTCCGTATTGCCCCATCCCCAGACGGAGAAGGTGACGAAGACGGCATGGAGCATGTCCTCGATGGTTCTGACCATGGTCGACACGATCATGGTCCATTCCCGGGAAAGGATGACTCCGTGAGCGGTATGATACCCGCATTGTCGGGCTGCATTCACCAGCAGTTCTTCCATCGACGGCAGCAATTCTTCCGGGACGCTGTTGATGATACGACGGGCAAACCCATTCCAGAAATCGACGGGCAGCCGCTGGATGTGCACACCGAAAAAGGGGATCAACCCCAGCGCATTGCTCACGACTTTCAGTTTCAATGTCTCTTCAACGATCTTCTCTTTATCGATGGCCATGACGGCACTCCCTGATACGCTTCTTGATGGCATCGCATCTCCGGCCTGAGCGATTCACGTCTCAGCCCAGCACAGCCTTGAAAACGGAAACATCATGGCCGGCCACCAGGGATCTTTCCTCCCTCACCGTGAAGTTCCCCGGCAGCCGGCCGGTGAACAATGCCGCTGCGGCCGCCACGTAACCCTGAGTGATGAAGTTGACCTGCTTGTCCCGCCGCCCCCACTTTTCCAGCCAGCCCTGGTCTACGTGGGAAAATTCCATTTCGGCACAGACGGCATACTTTTCGACACACTTGAAGCGGATCTGCCCCATGCCCACGGTTTCCCAATACTGTTCGGTGACGGCAATCCGCTCTTCGAGGCTGCCGGTCCCATACCGGTGGAAGTAGTGGCCCAGCACTTCGTGGAAAGTCTCTTCGGCCGCCCTGCGCAGATGATAGATACCGTCGAAGTCGTCTGCATCGTCGGCCAACTGGGAGATGAGCGCCGCATAGTGGTGGGAATGAAGCACGGTGCAGCACTCGTTCAGATACTGACGGCAGCTGTCCGGATCGAACTTTTCAACGATTTCGAGTCGACGTTTTCTGTCCATACCGATTGCCTCCTGTGCCCGATGGATAGGCCCTGGGGATCGAAAAACCGGACCGGTGTCGCAGGCCCCGGCCGCGGGATCCGGCCCCCATCAGCTTTGCCCGACGCTGCCGTCACGCCGCAATGAAACGCCGATCAGAACGGTTCCCGAACCTGTTTCATTTCTTCCCACAAAGTAGCGCTCTTTCAGGAAAAGATCGGTCGACAGTGCGGGACTGGCATAGATGATGGATTCGTGCGGCAGCGGGGTCTCATCCGAAGCACACCAGTCTGCGGGAAGGGGTGGAATCTCGAATCGGCAGATTCTCTTCATGATATCTCTCGGGAAATCGATCCTGTCCTTGTAGACCGCGAAATTTTTGTTCAAAAACCAGACATGGGGCTGCCTTGCCAGGTGCTCGCCGGTCGCTTTGTCGCGAACCTCCTCGCCAACGACCTCCTCCCCTTTTTTGAGCAGCAAGGCGGGTTTTCGGCCCCAGTCGAAATCCATGCCCGTGAGCGCCACGAAAACCAGATCTCTTTCAAGCACTTCAACCATGCCGGTGTTGATCACTTCTCCCAGCCCGGACAGGGACTTTTTCCGGGCATCGGCCTCGAAATCGCGCACGTTTTCGTAGTCTTCGGCCAGCAGGGGACACACGGCGACGATGCCCCGGCTCTTTTGGAAGGCGGCGATCAATAGGACCGATTCATCCCGGCTTTGAGAATCTGCTCCCGGTTGTTTCATTTTCTTTGGCACCTGTGCATGCCGGCGAATCCGTCAAAGGCCTCCACAAGCGGTGCGGCGTCGTACCGGCCGGCACTGCAGCACTGGATCATTTACAGGTCCCGTGTGACGGCTGCCGTCCGAGTGACTATGCTCGGGATCTTTTCATCGTCCATGCAGCGCAACAGCCAGCCGAGCGAGAAACATTTCCGGATGCATGCCGTTTCACACCTGCGGCATCCAACACCGTTGCACCGGGAAAGATCCAGACGGATTGCATACCCTTGTCCCTCCGCGTCGATCCGGAGCGCTCTTTCGGGGCAGGCTTGAACGCAGGCACCGTCGCCGCCGCACCCGTCGAAAACGGCCCGGTTCACTCGGCCGATATCATGAATGGCCACCAATCCCCCGGCGCCGGTATCCTGGATATCGCGGTTCACCGTTTTGATCACCAGCGGATCGGCCGATACCGGCGTTTTCGAAGGAAGCCCGAAACGATGCATCAACTCACGGTAAAGCGCCATGGGCATGCCTTCGGTCCAATGGGCCAGTTCCAGAAGAAATACTTTCCTGAACACGGTGCAGGATGCAAACATGCAGTGATGGCGCCTCAATCGATCGGCGATCCGCTGCAAGTCCCGAATCCGTCCGGGATTACGGACCAGATCGCGGGCCAGGGCCAGGGAGGTGTTTCCCACCTGATAGATCCTTTTTACGTTTGCCGGCACCAGGCCCACCGCCTGGGCCTTTCGAGCATCGACGTAAGTGCCGGAAGCCCCGGACATGTAAGCGGTCTCAATCTCATCGATGCCGACACCGGCCGCCTGGCACAGGCTGATATGGCCGGCGCGGACCGCGCCGATGGCCTTGCCGGCTTCCGCCAGGTCCTTTTGTGTGAATCGCAGCCCGTCGGGCAATTTGATATCGCCGTCCAAGGTCCGGATTCGCGGAACGCGGATGAACCCGGCCTGTATTCCCTGGCTGACCAGGGCAACCACGCCGGTCCCGGTGATGCCCGCCGCTTTGAGCTCGCCCCTGTCGATCACCCGGCCGGTTGCCGGGTCCACGCTGTCTCCAGGCCGCGGCAGCAGGTACCCATCGAGAACGAAGGTCCGCAGGCGGCCCCTGAGGGGAGCGTCTCCGGCAACTGCGGTCGCCGGCTGGAAATCGTCGGCTTCAAACTCGACATCACAAATGGCGCCGGGAAGCGCCAGCAATCCGTTTTCGATATGCTGGCCCTCCAGGGCCGGGCCGGTGGCCGTCGATCCGGTGTAGACGATACCGCCCGCGATCAGCGCCATCTCCGCATTGGTGCCGTAGTCCGTGGCGATGGCGATTTCATCCTTGTCCAGCATTCCGCTGTGGATCATCAGGGCCAGCGCATCGGCTCCAATTTCGTGGCGCACCGAAGGCGGTATATAGACTTCCGCCGCCAGTTCGAGGCCCCGGATCCGGTCCGCCTTCAATACCCTGGCGTCCCGGCAGGGAGAAACCACCTTCAGAGCGCTCAATTTTCGCTTTCCCGCAAAGGCCAGGTCCCTGATTTCGATACCTTCGAACAAGGAGAGTTGAATGGGATTTCCGCAGACGGCCAGACGCTGGATTCGACTCCGGTCAACGTGCAACGCCGCGATGACCCTGTTCACCGCGCCAATGATCAGTGACTGGGCAATGTCCAGGCCCACCTCCAGGGCGAAGTGCAGATGATCCATGACATTGGCGCCGGGAAGCGGATGACGGGTCGAAACGGATGTGGACAGGATCCGGCCGTCGTTATCAAGCGCGATGGCCTGGGCCCGGAAGCCGCTGGTACCCAGATCCATGGCCACGCCGAGTCGATCCATTCTGATTTGCCCCCCCCCCGGCGAACCCCGTCCGGGCGTCAGAAACCCGCAGTTTGCGATCCGGCATCGCCGGTTATTCAGCTAAAGACCATAGGACGCTGGATTGAACCCTTTGACTTGTCGATACTTATGCAGACACCGATCGATAAAGTCGCCTTCGTCATCCGGTAGCGATTCCAATTCCACGACGGCCTTCAGCAAGGCTTCTTTCTCATGGGCCGTCAGGCGCATCAGCGGGTCGGAAAGGATGATTTCACCAGCCTTGACGGCGGCGATCCGGGCGCAGGCGTAGTCGCCGTTATTCCGGTTGGAGGCAATGACACGTCCGATTTGCCAGGCGTTGTCGGGTGCCAGAATCAGGCTGTGCGAATCGCGGTACATATCGGAGTTGACGAGGATTTCCTGCATCTGCCGCTGATAGCCCAATTCGATTGCCGAATTGAGCATGGCGCAATCGTAACCCAGGATTTCGGCGAAAACCGACGGGGTGGTGGCACCGAACATGTCATGGTATTCGACCGCTTCGTTGCTCCACAGGTCGCAGACGGCCATCATCAGGTTGCCGCAGAGATCGGAATGCGCACAGGCGCTGGTTTTTCCTTCAGTGGCGATGGGGATCCCGGTGATCGCCTTGATGATGGGGTTTTCATAGGCGCAGTCCTTGGCAGGCCCGGTGGCCCCGCATTCATAGGCGATCAGCGAGTTGGCGGCCGACATTGCGCGACACAGGGCGGCAATGACATGGGGTACGTCTTTAGAGATCATGCCGCCGGCCATGAACATGGCCGTGTTTGCCTGGGAACAGTTGGTATCCCCGCCGGCAATACAGCCGTTCCGGCGGGAGATCTCCACGATCCGGGTCCACAGCCATTCCATATCCAGGGCACCCAGGACACCGATGGCAAAGAGCAGACCGACGATGTCGTTGCGGATGATGCTGTGGTCGAAGACTTCCTTGCCGCCCAGAGATTCAATGGAAAGGATGTCGGCGTACTTGGCGCATTCATCAAAGGCTTCCAGAACCTTGGCAGTGGCATCGCTTTCTCTCAGGTGGTACATGTCGGGTTTTCGCAGGTCGGCCACTGTCGCCCGGTAAGATGACTTCAATCCGTATCGGCGATGATGGTCATCCATCTGCCGGCCGGCTTGAGACGCAATCTCGGCACCCCATTTGGGATTGTTGGTCATCTGATAGATGTGCTCGTTTTCGATCTGCACTGCGGGATGTCCGATGATGACCATGCGTTCCAGGATGTCACCGTTGGCTCTTTCATATTCACGCATTAGCGTCCGCAACGTCTTCTCACTGCCCGGCCGGGGATGAGGCTTGACCTCCGGATGCACGTGCCCGCCGCCAATCACTAGGCCACGTTTGGTGGAGACAGGTTTTCTGGCGGTGCCGAAGACCAACTCGGCGCTGCTGCCATAGGCCATTTCGGTTATCTTGAGCCGTTTCATATCGCCTTCCCTCATTGCCGATGGCCGGTGGATTTGACCGGCGTTCCCATCACCCATTCCATTTGGTGCGCATGGCCTGCCAGGTTTCCCCCGAAGCGGCATCGTCGGCCATACCAGTTGCCTGGCCAGCCTCCTTGCCATAAATCCCCAGATCGAAACCGGTCACATACTCTTCGTTCACCGCTCCTCCGCCGCAGGCAAATGGGATGATGAGACCGGCCTGTTTGAGTTGATGGGCGATCCTGGGGAAAGCCGTCATGGTGGTCGTCATCAGCGCGGTGCCCGTGACCATGACCGGGTTGTGCTCCTTGCAGGCCGCCACCACTGTTTCGACCGGGACATCGGCGCCCAGATTGATGACTTCATAGCCGTTGGCATTGAGCAGTGCATTGACGATAACCTGCCCGATGTCATGGATATCGCCTTCGGCGGTATGCGTTACCACTTTGGCCTTGCGAGCCATGGCCTTGCCCAATTTCCTTTCACATTCGGCGATTCCGGCGGACATGGCGTCCGAGGAGAGGATGACCTGCGGCAGGAAATATACCCCTTCCTCCCAGAGGCGGCTTACCTCGTTCATCCCCGGAATCAGTGCGTTGTTGATGACTTCCATAGGAGGGCTGGTTTCAAGTGCCCTGATCACCGCCGGGACGATCCCGTCCGGGTCCCCTTCCACGACAAACCTCGCGATTTCTTGCAAGACGGGGTCATCGGAGACCTGCTTGGGCTTTCCAGTCTTTTCCAGGGCAAGGTCATAGCGTCGGAAAATATGAGAGAAATCGTTCAAAACGATCACGTCATCCTCCTTTCCGAAAGGGTGTCGGTAACAAATCCGCCCACCGATGGGGGGCTTTTAAAAGACGGTGCTGGTGAGGAGTCGATCTTGTGACCGGATTGCCCAACGCCCCGGCTTTTGAAGGTACCCGGTTCGCCGGTCACCCCGGTCACGGCCGGGGCTTGATGCGATATTGGGGCTCGAATGATCAAACGATATCGTTGATCCGCACTTCAATCTGAATTCAACGTCTTGATACTATGCAATCGAAAAAACCAACGGCGGATTGTCAATTCGCTAAAGAATTGACCAGAAAACCACGAATGAAAACAGCAATGATTGTATGCAACTGATGTATAGAAGACAATAACCGACATCTGAATTTCGCTCAAGGAAAATTGGATAATGGGTCAGGGTCGGACAAAGCTATCCGATTGTCATTCCTACAAAAATCTCGAAAACATCCCCTCAAAATTGCCTTAAAACTTACATTTCGCATGTTTCAAAAATAGTTTTCCCCAATCAGCGAAAAATATTATTTAAATCAGCTATGTAGCTCTAAATTGCCACCAGCGACTATTGAGCATTTTGTACACAACCTCTGGAACTTCAAGAAGCCTAT
>JBDRRP010000129.1:0-149881 GCA_043825735.1 Pseudomonadota bacterium
TTAGGGGGCGTTATAGAACAACTGAAAGGCGAAGTCTAGATTTATTTATTGTGCTGAAAAAACAGGATATCGCGCCATATATGAGCTCGTGGCCTCTTGCCTTGAAAACTTTTTCCTGAACGTGCGAAATGTAAGTTAAAAAGCGGTATTTCACCGCAGAGGCGCAGAGGGCGCAGAGTACGGCAAATCAAGAACTGCGATGGTATATAAAAAATGAACTTCCAACTCGCCTGAGGCGAGCAAGCACTTGTCCGCCTCAGGCGGATCGAACGTTGAACGCTGAACATCGAATGAAAGCCAGTACTCTCGCTAAGACGCCGTTCGACAGGCTCACGGCCCTGAGCGAAGTCGAAGGGCAAAGCGCGCAAAGAACTGCAAGTCTGCTGAAACCCAGAAAATCAACCATCTTTTCTGACATCGATTGCTGTCACCTAATGTAAACGCGAATTCGCGCCGCCGGCGTTTCCACCCTGATTTTCTTGGCGTTCTTAGCGCCTTGGCGAGAGGATCTCTATCTGGTTTTTTCATTCATCATTCGACGTTGGACGTTCGATGTTCGATGTTCGTTTTCCTCTGCGTCTCAGCGCCCCTGCGCGAGAAATCTCTTTGGTTTTCTTGGCGTTCTTGGCGTCTTTGCGCGAGTAATCGGTTTTCGCTGTTTCTGTCATCCCGGCAAAAGGCCGGGATCCAGGCAACAGCAAAAGCCTTTCTGGATACAGGCCGTCGCCGTCAGTGCTCTGCCTTGGCGACGGTGGCTTCCGGCGCGGTTTCTTCCAGCCCCTTGCAGGAGTAGTAAATCGCGCGGCCGCCGGCGAACTTGGCGTGGATGTGCCGATCGCCGTCCGCCCAGGTGTATTCCTGGATGCCAAAGCGGCTGGAGTGATGCGGCGTGCTGCCCAGGATTTCGGTCACCGCATCGAAGGTCATGCCCATCTCCAGCTTATCGTAGTTTTCCTTGGTAACGGTGCTCGGGGCCGGGACAGCGCAGGCCGAGATCATCGCCACCATGGCCAGAAGCGCCAGCACTACCGCGGTTTTTCCAAATCGTCGATGCATCGTTTTCTCCGTTGAGTTGGTTGTGTTTAAAGACTACAGTTTTTTCATGAGCTGGTTGGCCGCCACCAGCAGCGGGTCCCACACCGGCCCGAAGGGCGGGGCGTAGGCCAGATCGCTCTGGGCAAAGGCCGCCACGGTCATCTTCGCATGCAGCGCCACCGCCGCGGCATTGATCCGGTGCGCAGCGCCTTCCTTGCCCACTATCTGGGCGCCCAGAATACGACCGGTGCCCCGATCGCCCACGATGTGGACGTGAATATCCACCGCCCCGGGGTGGGCATGGGCCCTTGAGCGGGTCGTGATGGTTGCCGTGGCCGAATCGAAACCGGCACCGGCCGCCTCGGCGGCAGTGAGCCCCGTGCGTGCCACCTCCAAATCGAATACCTTGAAGACCGCCGTGCCCGCAACCCCTTCCAGCCGGGTCAGCTCGCCGCTGACGGTGTCGGCCACCGCCCAGCCGGCCCGATTGGCCCTGAGCGCCAGGGGAATCCAGACCCGCTGGCCCGTGACCACGTGAAACGCGTCGGCGCAATCGCCGGCAGCATAAATGGCCGGGTCCGAGGTCATGAGGTCTTCGCCCACGGCGATCGCACCGGACGGCCCCAGGGCGAGGCCCGCATCGGCGGCCAGCGCGCTGTTGGGCGCCACCCCCACGGCCGCGATCACCAGATCGGCATCGATGGCCCCCTGCTCGGTGTCCAGACGCAGGGCGTCCCCCTCACGACGGATGGCGGTAAGGACCGTTCCGGCATGAAGACCCACCCCATGGGTCTCCAGTTCCTGCCTGACGGCATCGGCCAGTTGGCGGTCCATCCAGGGGAGCAGGTCCGGCCCCGGCTTGACCATGACCACGGCGATGCCCCGCGCTGCGAGCGCCTCGCACATTTCCAGAGCGATGTAGCCCATGCCGAGAATCGCCACCCGCCGCACCGTCCCCCGGGCGAGGGCATTTTTGATGGCCCGGCCGTCTGCCAGGCTTTTGAGCACCATCACCTCGGGCAGATCGATCCCGGTAAGCGCCGGTCGCACGGGGCTGGCACCGGTGGCGATGAGCAGCCGGTCGTATTCCGCTGAAAAAACGCTGCCATCCACCCGGGTGCCCTGGACGATGCGCCGGCCGGGGTCAATGCGGGTGACGGTGTGGCCGGTTAAAAGATCGATCCCCTGTTTGGCGCGAAACGCCTCGGCGGTGCGCACCACCAGATCATTCATGTCGCGGTGGGGCTCGGCAATGTTGTAGGGCATGCCGCAGGCGCTGTAGGAAACGTCCTGCGAGCGTTCGAACACGGTCACCGCCATGTCCGGAGACCGCCGCTTCGCGCGGCTGGCGGCACTCATACCGGCGGCATCTGCGCCGATGACGACAAATTGCATGGCAGGCTCCTGTAAGGAAAGGGCGCACGGCGCGGGGCGGCCCGCACAATGGGCCGGCGCGCTGACCGCACCGTTTGACAGGACATGGTGAAGCCAATAGTATGCGGATTCGTTTCCTTTTTCAAGGGAGGTGGCGGCGTAGCGCAAAGGCTTCGTGAAGGCTAAGGCTTCGGCGGACAGGCCGCAGGGATGACAGAAAAGGCGAAAACCGATTTCTCGCGCCAAGACGCAAAGAACGCAAAGAAAACCAAAAAGATTTCTCGCGCAGGGGCGCTGAGGCGCAGAGAAAAGCGAACGTTGTATGATGAATGAAAAAACAAACGGCGAAACGCTGCTTGCCTTAGAAACGCTTCGCTTAGGGTTCCAGACGAAAACCCGCGTGGCTGTCGATGGGTTTGCCATTCGATGTTCAGCGTTCAACGTTCGATCCGCCTGAGGCGGACAAGTGCTTGCTCGCCTCAGGCGAGTTGGACGTTCATCTTTTAATTCTTGATTCGCCGTACTCTGCGTCCCAGCGCCTCTGCGCGAGATTATGGTTTTTTAGGTTTCTGACTGCAAGGCCACCAATCCGCCTAACCGGTGTCGCTTTCTAAGCCGTGAAGGCGCAATCTGTAGATGGAAAAAAGCTACTACCGTCATGCCTGATCCGGCATCCAGAAGGGTTTGCAGCATTCCTGGATCCCGGCCTTCGCCGGGATGATTGATATTAAATAATTTTTTCTTGGCGCGCTTGGCGTCTTTGCGAGAAAATTGCTTTTTTACGAATCAGTCAACACTGGACCTTACTTTGTTATCATCTATCGACACGACTCACCCATGCCCACCCTGACCCCTGAGAAAATATCAACGCTCCTGGCCCATGCCTTTCCTGCCGACCGGCGCCGTATCGGGAAAAAGCTCGCCGAGCTGCGCCGCTTGTCCGAAAACGGGGCGGCGCCCGCTACACTGGCGCAGCAACTGGCACCGCTGGAACGGCAAGCCCGGGACTCGGTCCGCCGCCGCCGCGCCCGCATCGCCGGGCGCCCGCAGCCGGTGGTCTCATCGGCGCTGCCCATCAGCGGCAAACGAGATGAGATCATCGCCGCGATCCGGCGCCATCCGGTGGTAATCATCTCCGGGGAGACCGGCTCGGGCAAAACCACCCAGATCCCCCAGTACTGCCTGGCTGCCGGGCGCGGCATCGACGGCATCATCGGCTGCACCCAGCCCCGGCGCATCGCCGCCACCTCGGTGGCCCGGCGCATCGCCGAAGAGCTGGACGTCGCCCCCGGAACGGCCGTGGGCTACAAAATCCGGTTCCAGGAACAACTCTCGGCAGGCACCTACATCAAGATCATGACCGACGGGATCCTTTTGGCCGAAGCCCAGGGGGATCCGCGCCTGCAGCACTACGACACCCTCATCGTTGACGAAGCCCACGAGCGCAGCCTCAACATCGACTTCATCCTCGGCATCCTCAAGCGCCTCATCAACCGCCGCAAGGACCTTCGGCTCATCATCACCTCAGCCACCATCGATACGGAAAAATTCGCTGCGGCCTTCGGCGGAGCGCCGATCATCGAGGTCTCTGGTCGCATGTACCCGGTAGACGTGCGCTACATGCCCATGGGCGATGAGGACGCCGATCCCGAGGGCGGCCACGTGGAGGCGGCGGTAAAAGCGCTGGACGATCTCATCGCCGGCAGCGCCCGGGGCGACGTACTGATTTTCATGCCCACCGAACAGGGCATCCGCGAGACCTGCGATGCGATCGCCGGGCGCCGCTATCGGCATGTGACCGTGATGCCGCTGTTCGCCCGGCTCTCGGGCGCCGACCAGGCCCGGGTTTTCGCCTCGGCTCCCGGGCGAAAGGTCATCGTGGCCACCAACATCGCCGAAACTTCCATCACCATCCCGGGCATCCGCTACGTCATCGACACCGGTCTGGCGCGAATCAGCCAGTACATGCCCCGCTCGCGCACCACGGCCCTGCCGGTGAGCCCCATCTCCCGCAGCAGCGCCGATCAGCGCATGGGCCGCTGCGGCCGCGTTGAGGACGGGGTCTGCATCCGGCTTTACGCCGAAGACGACTACACGGCCCGGCCCCGGTTCACACCGCCGGAAATCCTCCGGGCAAACCTGGCCGACGTGATTCTGAGGATGACCGCGCTCGGCCTCGGAGACCCGGCCGTGTTCCCGTTTATCGACCCGCCCGCAGCCCCACGTATCCGCGACGGGGTGGACCTGCTGTTGGAGCTGGGCGCCATCCAGCAGGTTCCCGCCGCGGCGGACACCGGCCGCCGCCGGACCCGCGGCGGCCCCGGCTACCGCCTGACGGACCAGGGCCGGCTCATGGCCCAGATACCGGTGGATCCGCGTCTTTCACGGGTAATGATCGCGGCCGGTGAATCGGGCTGTCTGCCGGAGGTGGTGATCATCGCCGCGGTGCTGAGCATCTCGGACCCCCGGGAGCGCCCGGCTGAAAAGGAAAAGGAGGCTGACGCCGCTCAGCGGGTTTTTCGCGATCCCCAGTCGGATTTCGTGACCCTGCTCAATATCTGGAAGGACTATCACCGTCACAGTGGCTCCGCAGGAACTGCGGGCCAGATGAAACGCTGGTGCCAGACGCATTTCATCAGCACCAAGCGCATGCGCGAATGGCGCGATCTGGTCCGGCAGCTTCAGGAAATCGCCGCCGACGCCGGCATGGATGCCGGAGGCCCGGCGCCGGTGGAACCGCCGGCCGCAGACAGCCCCGGCGAGCAGCCGACCTACACCGACAGGTACGCCCGCCTGCACCGCGCCCTGCTCAGCGGCTTTCTCTCCAACATCGCGCTCAAACGGGAAGGCAATCTGTACGGCGCGGCCCGGGGCAAGGAAGTCATGGTGTTTCCGGGCTCAGGGCTCTTTGGCAGCGCCCCGCGGTGGATCGTTGCCGCCGAGATGGTGGAGACGTCCCGGCTGTTTGCCAGGGTCTGCGCGGGCATCGACCACCGGTGGCTGGAGCCCTTGGGCGGCGCACTGTGCAAAAGCACCCACCAGAACCCCCGCTGGGAGCGCAGCCGGGGCGAAGTGGTGGCCGACGAGCAGGTTACCTTGTTCGGTCTGGTCATCGTCAGCGGCCGCCGAGTGCCCTTTGGACGGCTGAACCCCGATAAAGCCACGGAAATCTTCATCAACGACGCCCTGGTGGCCGGCGACGTGCGCGAACCCCTGCCGTTCATGGTCCACAATCGGGACCTGATGGACACCTTGGAAGACATGGAGCACCGGACCCGCCGGCGCGACGTCCTCGTCACTCCCGAGGAGATGGCCGCCTTCTACCGAGACCGCCTAGACGGTGTCTGTGATCTCAGGACGCTCAAACGGATGATCCGCACCCGGGGTGAAGACGATTTTCTGCGGATGCAGCCCGAGGACCTGTTGCGCTACCGCCCCGGTCCCGAGGAACTGGCCCGATATCCGGACCGTTTGGATGCCGGAGGGCAGTCGTTTGCCTGCAGCTACCGGTTTGATCCGGGCACTCCCGAGGACGGACTGACCGTGCACATCCCCTCGCCCCTGGCATCGGCGGTAACGCCGGAAACTCTTGAGTGGCTGGTACCCGGGCTATTGGCCGAAAAAGTCAGCGAGCTGATCCGCGGCCTTCCCAAGGCCTACCGCCGACGCCTGGTGCCGGTGACGGACCGGGTGGACACCATCTGCCGGGAAATGACACCGCGCACCGACCGGCCCCTGGCCGAAGTGCTGGGCCGCTTCATCCGGGAGCGCTTCGGCATCGACATCCCGGCCACTGCGTGGCAGCTGGAGCGGCTGCCCGAACACCTGAAGGCCCGGATCGCCATTTCCGGCCCGGATGGCGATGCCATCGCCGTGAGCCGCGATACGGCCGTCTTGGAGCGTCACCCCGGCACGCCGCTGCCCGAGGCCCGCCTGAGCGATTTGAAACACCGGTGGGAATGCACTGGGCTCACGCCGGAGACGTTTCCCGACCTGCCCGAGCGCATCGCGTTACCCGCGGCCGGCGAGGGATGGGCGGTGTTTCCCGCCATCGTTGAGGAAGACGACGGCCTCGCCGTGCGCATTTTGGCCGATTCGACCCAGGCCGCTGCCGCTCACAAAACGGGCGTTCGCGCGCTCTACCGCGCATGGTTTCAAAAGGACATCGGTTTTTTGAAAAAACGCCTGCGCCTCAGCGGCCTTACCCCGGCAATGACCCGTCCCTTTGGCGGCAGTGCCGAACTGGAGCGGCGACTCGTGGACGCGGTGCTCAACCGGCTTTTTGCACGAGACATCCGCACCGGCGAGGCTTTCCGAGCCCACGGGGAATTGGTGGCATCAACGTTCATGGACCAGGGGCAGGACCTTTTGGCGCACTGCCAGCGGGTCGTTGCAGCCCACGCCGAAACCGTTCAGGCACTCAGCGCACTGCGCCGTGCCCACGCTGGCGTGGCACCCCTCGTCGATCGGCTGGAAAACGCGCTGTCCCGCCTGGTGCCCCCACAGTTTGTCAGCCTTTATGACGCTGATCGCCTCGTGCACCTGCCCCGGTACCTGGCCGCTATGGTGATTCGCGCCCGGCGCGCTGCGGCGGACCCGGTCAAGGAGCAGCAGAAGGCCGGCGCCATCGACCGCCACGAGGACCGACTCAAGGAAATGATCGGGGATCTGACCCCAGCCACAACACCCGAAAAAAGGGCGACGGTGGAAGCCTACTTCTGGATGATCGAGGAATTCAAGGTCTCGGTATTCGCCCAGGAACTGGGCACGGCGGAAAAGGTCTCCGAAAAGCGGCTGGAACGGCTGGCGGCGGATATCCGGGGTATGATCTAAAAAACCGGGTCACCGCAGCATCGCAAAAAACCATCCACCACAGAGGCGCAGAGGGCGCAGAGATTACTTATCGGTAATCGGCACCGCGGGTGAAAACCAAGAATTCATGCCGGTCCCGGATCGATCAAAAAAATGACGGATCCTTGGTGCGGAAATGCCTATTGAAACACCCCTGGATCCCGGCCTTCGCCGGGATGACAAATACTTGAAAAGCGGTCCGTCATACCGGCACCCGCTTTACGTCATACCGGCGAAGGCCGGTATCCAGGGGGTTTATGTCCGTCATGCTGCGCCCCCGATCCGGCCAGCAGCTCGGCAGGACGGATAGCTGGCAACAATACCCATCGGGGCATCGGCAGGCATGTCCGGAATGTGGACGGCTTCGCCGCACAAGCTAACTTTTCGAAGATCTCAAAGGTTTCTCTGCGCCCTCTGCGCCTCTGCGGTGAATCGCCCTTCACGCCGTTGCGGTGGACTCGCCTTTCGGGATCATGCCGCACCGTAGCGCCCGGGCAGCGCCGCTATCCGGTCGGCCTCATCAAAACGCGCGCGCTTGCGGCAGCCGGCGGCGTATACCGCGCATTTTCTTTCGAGCATGGCCAGCGCGGCAGCGCGCTGGCCGGCGGTGAGCACCGCGCCGTCGAGCACCTTGCAGATGGCCTGGATGCGGTAGCGGTCCAGGGCCGGCATGCGCGAGAGCTGGTCGGGGTGCCCACCGTATTTTTCAATGAAGGCGCCCGGTAGCAGGTGGACCGGATACCGGAGCGAGACCCGCAGCCACAGGTCGTAGTCTTCGCAGGCCGGCAGCGACGTGTCAAAACCGCCCATCTCATCCCACAGGCCCCGGGTCATCATGACGGCCGACGGGCTCACCAGGCACAGCGCCAGAGACGGCTCGAATATCCACCCGGAGGGCTTGCGATGGCGCTGGCCGGGGTTGACGCGCACCCCGTTTCGGATCCAGATCTCTTCGCCCTGGCAGATCTGCACCTCGGGATGAGCCACCATGTAAGCCGCCTGACGGCTCAATTTCCCGGGCAGCCAGCGGTCGTCGGAATCGAGAAAGGCGATGAGCGCACCGCCGGAGGCCGCCACGCCGCGGTTGCGGGCGGCGCTGACCCCCTGGTTTTCCTGACGCACCACCCGGATGGCGCCGCCGTATGCCGCCAGCACCTGCGGGGTCTCATCGGTGGAGCCGTCGTCAACAACGATCAGCTCATACCCGGTTGTGTCTTGTGCGAGCACTGAATCAATGGCCCGCCGCACCAGCGCCGCACGATTGAATACCGGAATCACCACACTGACGGGAACCGGTTCAGCTGAGGCCAGCGGCACCTCGCGCCGCCCGAGATTTTGCTTTTCTTCTTCTTTCACGAGGATACCGACTCCTTGACCGGCCCCGCCGGGAATGGCTCCGATAACCGGACCAGCGTCTCCTTGTTGACCCGGCCGATGCAGACGCTGGGATTATCGCGTGAAATCCGCGGGAAGTCCTGTAAGCAGGCCTTCAGCGGAGCGCCTGCAGACAGCTCAACATCTTCCGAAGGACGCGCCTATTGATTTTCGGGCTTCTAATTGGTATGGATACCGATAATTCTCATCGCAGAATCTGTTTAACATCAGCAGGCACTTTATTTCAATCCGGCGGCAGGGGAAAAAGGAATCGACACATCCCTCCGACGGACACGCGTTTGCTACCGCCACTCGTTTTTAAACGAACCAAACACCGAAGGGGGACCACATGAAAAGACTTACCGCTCTGAGTATGGCAGTACTGCTCGGATTTGCCCTGATGGCAGGTTGCGGCAGTGAAGAGCAGAAAGCATCGGCTCCGGCGGCTCCCGAAGCACCGAAAACCACCTTTGTCACCATCGGCACTGGCGGTATCACCGGTGTTTACTACCCGACCGGCGGCGCCATCGCGAAAATCGTCAACCAGAAAAAGGACCAGTACAACCTGCGCTGCACGGTGGAGTCCACCGGCGGGTCCGTATTCAACGTCAACGCCATCATGGCCGGCGATCTTACGTTCGGCGTTGTGCAATCCGACCGCCAGTACCAGGCCGTAAAAGGGGAAGCCGAATGGCAGGACAAGGGACCGCAGAAAGATCTGAGGGCCGTGTTCAGCATCCACCCGGAATCGGTCACCCTGGTTGCGGCAGTGGACGCAGGAATTAAAACGGTTCTCGATCTCAAGGGCAAACGCGTCAACATCGGCAATCCCGGCTCCGGTCAGCGGCAGAATGCCATCGACGCCCTGGAAGCCGTGGGTATCGACTACAACACCGATCTCAACGCCGAGAGCATCAAAGCCGCTGAAGCGCCGGGCCTGCTCCAGGACGGCCGCATCGACGCCTTCTTCTACACCGTGGGCCATCCCAGCGGCGCCATCAAGGAAGCCACCGCCGGCACCCGCAAGGTTCGGTTTGCCGCCATTACCGGTGTCGATTCGCTTATAACTAAGTACCCCTATTACGCACTGTCGTCGATACCGGCTTCCATGTATCCGGGCGCCGTCAATGAAGGTGACGTGCCGACCTTCGGCGTGAAGGCCACTTTCGTCACCTCGGCCAAGGTGCCCGACAATATCGTCTATGCGGTCACCAAAGAGGTATTCGACAATTTCGACGAGTTCAAGTCCCTGCACCCCGCCTTCGAAGTCCTCACCAAAGAAGGCATGCTCACCGGCCTCAGTGCAGAGATTCATCCGGGCGCCATGAAGTACTTCAAGGAAGCTGGCTTGGAAAAATAGTGGCGGCGCATTTCGTGGTATCGTTCCGGCAGGCGGTGGGGATTGCTCTCCACCGCCTGTCTCGTTTCGCCCCCTTCAGGCGCTGTCGCGATGCCGGGACCTCGCCCCCCGCCTGAAGAAACGGCACCAACCGCCACCGCATCAACGGGAGATCACTACGTGACGGAGATAAGCGAAGCGACCAGCGCCGACACCGACGACGACGGACTCGAACGGGCCAGACGCCTGGCGGAAGCGGAGGAAGGTATCTCCCGAAAGCCAAAAGGCTGGCAGCGGTTTGTCCTGCCCGCCATCGGTATTTCCTGGAGCATTTACCAGCTGTCCATCGCCAGTTGGCTGACGCTCGATTCCACCTACAACCGCTCGATCCATCTGAGCTTTGCCATGCTCATGGTGTTTCTGGGCTATCCCATGCTCAAACGGGCGCCGCGGGGCCTCTCCTTTCTTTCCGCCAAGGACCGCATCCCCGCCATCGACTTTGCCGTCGCCATCGTGGCAGCCGTCTCGGCGCTGTATATCGTGCTCGATTTCGAAGGCATGACCCTGCGCTACGGCTCACCGATCCTGCGAGATCTCATCTTCGGCGCTCTGCTGGTCATTCTGCTGCTGGAGGCCGCCCGCCGGGTGATCGGACCTGCGCTGCCGGCCATCGCGACGGCGTTCATCGCTTACGCCTTCCTGGGGCCCCACATGCCCGAGCTCATCGCCTTCCAGGGGGTGTCGCTGAACCGGTTCATGGGCCAGATGACCATGTCCACGGAAGGCATTTACGGAATCCCGCTCTATGTGTCGGTGAAGGTGGTCTTTTTGTTCGTCCTGTTCGGCGCCATGCTCGACAAGGCCGGCGCCGGACACTACTTCATCCAGCTGGCTCTCAGCCTGCTGGGCGGCTTCAAGGGGGGGCCGGCCAAGGCGGCCGTCCTGGGCAGCGGCCTGACCGGTCTGGTATCCGGCTCGAGCATCGCCAACATCGTCACCACAGGCACCTTCACCATCCCCATGATGAAAAGAGTGGGTTACCCGCCCACAAAAGCAGCCGCCATTGAAGTGGCCGCCAGCACCGACGGGCAGCTCGCACCGCCCATCATGGGCGCGGCCGCCTTCATCATCGCCGAATATGTCAACGTTCCCTACCTGGACGTCGTCAAGGCGGCGGCCGTGCCGGCATTCGCCTCCTACGCGGCACTGTTTTACATCACGCACATCGAGGCGTGCAAACTGGGACTGCAGGGGCTGCCGCGCGATGAGCTGCCGCCGTTTTTCAAGACACTGATCGCCGGGATCCACTATCTGATTCCCCTGAGCGTCCTGCTCTATGAGCTCATCGTGGTGAGGCACTCACCGGAGCTGGCGGCCTTCAACGCCATCGTCATGATGGCCGTCATCATGCTCCTTCAGCGGCCCATCCGGGCGCGCCTTGATCATCACGCGCTGGGCCCGGCGTTCAAGCAGGGATTTGCCGACATCCTCGAGGCGCTCGCCGGCGGTGCCCGCAACATGGTATCGGTGGCGCTGGCCACGGCGGCCGCCGGCGTCATCGTCGGCGTGGTGGCCCTGGGACTGGGGCAGCTCATCACCCAGATCATCGACACGCTCTCGGGCGGCAACATTTATCTCATGCTGGTCATCACCGCCATCGCCAGTCTCGTCATCGGCATGGGGCTGCCCACGACGGCCACCTACATCGTCATGGCCTCGCTCACCGCACCGGCCATCGTCACCATCGGGAGAATGAACGACTTCATCGTGCCGCTCATGGCGGCCCATCTGTTCTGTTTTTATTTCGGTATCCTGGCCGACGATACGCCGCCGGTGGGGCTGGCCGCCTACGCCGCCGCCGCCATCGCCAAATCACCGCCCATTGCCACCGGGATACAGGGGTTCATGTACGACATCCGGACGGCCATCCTGCCGTTCATGTTCATTTTCAATGCCGATCTGATCCTGCAAGGCGTGACCTCATGGAGCCAGGGGCTGCTCATTTTCGCAATGGCCTGCATGGGCAATTTCGCTTTTGCCTCGGCCACCCAGGGGTTTTTCATCGCACGCAACAAAATATGGGAGATCCCCCTGTTTCTCACCGTGACCTTCATCCTCATGCGCCCTGACGCCGTGGCTTCCTTTGCCGGCATTCCGCACGGGCAGCGCTACTGGGCCTACCCCATGGGGCTGGCGCTCTTCGGTTTGATCTGGCTGATGCAAAGACCGCGGCGCCCGGTGGCGGCGGTGTAAGGCGATAAGACACCGCACACAGCTTCACAAAGATACGCAAGATAGTGGATGAAACCAAAAGACATTGAACCGCGAAGCGCGCGAAGGACGCTAAGATTTGTCCGGATCGGGTCGCCGGGGAAAATCATCCCGGCTCACGATTCGAACAAAGGTGCCTTGCTCTATGCACCGTGCCCACCGGTGCGACACCGTCAGTTACGTGCAAAACCATCAGCGGGATCGTAGCCCGGCGCAAGCCGGGCACCCGATTCCGCTGATTTTTCTTCGCGTTCTTTGCGTGCTTGAGCGCAGCGGGCGGTTAATCTGTTTTACCGGCCCCGCCCATTTCCACACCGGCGATGGTGGCCCCGCACTCGCGGCAGGCGCCGTTTCGCAGGCGCACCGCGCGCACGGTAAAACCGATCCGCTCGATCACGCAGGCGCCGCACTGCCAGCAATGGGTGCTCTCGCCCCCCTGACCCGGGATATTCCCCGTATAAACGTAGCGCAGACCGGCGTCCTTGCCGATCTTGGCAGCGGCAAACAGCGTGGCCGGCGGCGTGGGCGACCGGTCGGTAAGGCGGTAGGTGGGATGGAACCGGCTGATGTGCCAAGGGGTGTCGGGGCCCAGCGCATCCACGAGAAACCGGGCCATGTCGCCCAGCAGCACCGGGTCGTCATTGAGCCCAGGGATGATCAGGGTGGTCACTTCCACCAGCACCCCTTTTTCCGCCATGCGCTCAAGGGTCTCCATTACGGGCTTGAGCCGGGCCCCGCACTGGCGCTTGTAGAACCCGTCGTCGAAGGCCTTCAGATCCACGTTGGCGGCGTCCAGATAAGGCGCGACCATGTCCAGCGCCTCGGCGCTCATGTAACCGTTGGTGACGAATACGTTTTTAAGGCCGCGGGCGCTGGCCAGCCGCGCCGTGTCGTGGGCGAACTCGAAAAAGACGGTGGGCTCGGTGTAGGTGTAGGCGATGCTTCGACAGCCGGCCTGCTCGGCTGCCGCGACCACCGATTCGGGGGTGGCCGCCTCGCCGGAGATGCGGCCGTGGTGATCCGCCGGCATTTGGGCGATGTCGGCATTCTGGCAGAACCGGCAGGAGAAATTGCACCCCACAGTGGCGATGGAATAGGACAGGCTCCCCGGGGCCAGATGAAACAGGGGCTTTTTTTCGATGGGGTCCACGTGGCGCGCGATCAAGCGGCCATAGACCAGCGACACCAGGGTGCCGCCCTGGTTCTCCCGGACACCGCAGATGCCGCGCGCTGCCGGCGCCACCACACACCGATGGCTGCACAGCCGGCAGCGCACCCGGTCCTCATCGAGATGCTCGTATAGATAGGCTTCCATCGAAAACCTCCAGGGGCCAAGGGGTCGAGGGGTCAAGGGGTCGAGTGCCCCCCTGGATAGTGGCTTTGGCCGGTATGACGACATCAAAAATTAAAAGCCGAACTTCCAACTCGCCTGAGGCGAGCAAGCACTTGTCCGCCTCAGGCGGATCGAACGTCGAACGCTGAACATCGAATGTAAACCCCATCAACAGCCGCCGGATCTGGGTTTCGCCGTTCATTTTTCATTCATCATTCGACGTTGGATGTTCGCTTTTCTCTGCGCCTCAGCGCCCCTGCGCGAGAAATCTCTTTGGTTTTCTTGGCGTTCTTTGCGTGTTTGCGCGAGTAATCGGTTTTCGCCTTTTCTGTCATCCCGGCGGAAGGCCCGAATCCGCTACAGGGCTTTGGATGACAACCCCGCGCTGGCGGGGCAGGCCGCAGGGCGGGCGTTTCGCCTGGACCCCTGAGCGAAGCGAAGGGGTTCTAAGGCAAAGATGCCCACAAACCTGGTGAGGCGGCTCAGGGGGTAGATTTTGGCTCAGAGCAAGGCCAGAGCATTTTCGAAACCGGAGGCGTAGCGGAGCTACGTCGAGGATTTCGAAAAGTGCGATAACGCCGCTCTGAGTCAAAAGATGCCCCCTGAGCCGCCTCACCCGGGGACAATGCCTGTATTCATCCCCCGCTTCGCCTTCGCCGGCAGCCGGAGCTTGAGGGGCCGCGTGCGAAAACGCGGGACCAGTTCGGCAACCACTCCGGCAAAAGCGCCGAACGGGCATTTCTGAACCATGGGCCAGCGCTCCAGGCGAAAGTGGAATTCCGTTGACACATCCGGCAGCTGGCACACCGTTCTCCAGCTCATGGGGACATTGCCCGCCACCGCGCGGATCTCTCGCTTGATCTGCCAGACACTGAAAAACCGGGCACGATTATAGATGGTCCGGTTGAACATGCCCTCAAGCCGCCGCTGCACGCTTTTGATGGCGTAGCGGTTTAAAAATCCGATAAACAGTCTGTCCTTTGCCACCCGGCAGGCTTCTTCGATGGCCTTTCGGGTGTCATCAACGAACTCGAGCGTGGTGATGAGACAGGCATGGTTGAAGGCATTGTCTTCAAACGGCAGGGACTCGGCAACGCCGCGGTGACGATCCACCCGGTTGCCGTATCGTTCGGCCAAAAGATCGAGCATGTAGGGAGACGGATCAATGGCGGTGAGCTGGACGCCGGCGTCCATCATGGGGCGCAGTCGCGCCCCCGGGCCACAACCGATGATCAGCACCGAGTCGGTGGGATCCGGCCGCAGCATGTCCATGACCAGATGCGCCTCCATATCCAAGGTCATGCGGTTGCCTGGATCGTCGACCCATCGGGCATAGTTGCGGGCATCTTCAAAGTCGAATACGTATCCCATAGATGCTGGATACTAAAGAAGTTGTTGCCGATTATCAAGGATGAAGCCGTGCGGCGTTCAACATTGAACGCCTGCACGGAGGCCTTTGACAAACGACCGGCGGGTGACATAACCTAAATCGTTCAGTAAAAAAGCAATTTTCTCGCATCAGGCTTCGCTCTGCGAGCTACGCCCGACAAGAAGACGCCAAGCGCGCCAAGGAAAAATTAGTTACTTGGTTATGCACTATCCTCCAGTGAATGAGCCGACGCTCTTTGTACCAAAAATTCGTCATTGCACCGAAGCGCCTATCGCGGCATTCCAAATGGGCACCGGAAGTCAGTCTAATCGTGTAGGGTGCGGGGTTTATCCCCGCCCGTGATCGGTGAACACAAACGATTGGGGTCATCTTAGCCGATTGCGGGAGGGGATGAACCCCTCCCCTACGAAACAGCCAGAACCCCAACTGGCGAATAGTGCATAACCAGGGTTATTTAATATCAATATGTTAACTTTGTGATCTTTGCGATTATATCGGCACTAACAAAAGCCTAACGCCGTGCGCATCCGGCGCTTATCGGCCGGCAATACGGTACTGACCCAGTTGCGCGGCGTAGCGCCGCTCATCGTCAGAATCTATAAAAGCAGCTTGCTATTGCGCAATCTGCTTATGCACAATTTTGATGGCACCGTAAAAAGTCTGAAATCACCACAGAGGACACAGAGAGCGCAGAGATAACCCATTAATAATTAATAATATTCTCTGCGTTCCGCTGCGATCTCTGCGGTTCAAAACCACTTTTAATGGATTCATCAAGGTTGACTTAACCCGCAGCGCTGCAAGTGAACCAGGAAGGCCACGAAGTGCACGAAGAAAAGCCAAAAGACAGGTGCGTTGGAACACCTTCGTGTCCTTCGTGAACTTCGTGGTGCAAAATCAATATACGGGAACATACCATGAGCAAAGAGACCATACTGGCCGTTGATGATGAGGAGGATATTCTCGAACTGGTGCGCTTCAACCTCACCCGGGAGGGCTTTCGGGTGATCACGGCGGAGACCGGCGAGGCGGCGCTCAAACTGGCCCGTTCTGAATCCATCGATCTGATCATCCTGGATCTGATGCTTCCGGGAATGGACGGACTGGAAGTGGCCCGCCGCCTGAAAGCCGACGACAAGTACCGGCACGTGCCCATCATCATGCTCTCGGCCAAGGGCGAGGAAGCCGATATCGTCACCGGACTTGAACTGGGCGCCGACGATTACATGACCAAACCGTTCAGCCCCCGGATTCTCATAGCGCGCACCAAGGCGGTATTGAGACGCAAAATCGCACCGGCTGAAGATGCACAGAGTGTGGTGCAGATCCACGATCTGATCATTCACCCGGGGAGGCGGCAGGTGACAATGGCCGGTGAGCCGATCGATCTCACCTACACCGAGTTCCAGGTACTCTACTATCTGGCCAAGCGTCCCGGCTGGGTGTTCACCCGGACCCAGATCGTCGATGCGGTCCGCGGTGATGACTACCCGGTAACGGATCGCTCCGTTGATGTCCAGATCGTTGGCCTGCGCAAAAAAATGGGCACCCGGGGCGGCGCCTATATCGAAACCGTGCGCGGTGTCGGCTACCGGTTCAAGGAGCCCCAATGATCCGGCGCCGCACGCTGTTCTGGCATATTTTACCGATGTTTATTTTGGTCATCGGGCTGGCCCTGGCGGGGGTCACCCTTTACAGCACTTCGGCCATGGAAGCGTTCTTCCTGGAACAGACCCGGGCGGAGCTCACAGCACGCGCGCTGCTGTTGACACCGCAACTTTCCGAATCGGCGTTTTCCCAAGATGCATCTGTCCTCCAGCAGATCATCGGCACTCCGGGGCGGATCTCGGGCACCCGTATTTCCCTCATTCTGCCCTCCGGGCAGGTCCGGGCCGACTCGGCCTACAATTCCGTTGAAATGGAAAACCATGCCAACCGGCCCGAAATCGCGGCCGCTTTTCGCGGCGAAAACGGCAGCGCCATCCGGTTCAGCAATACCCTGAAAAAGCGCATGATGTACGTGGCCCTGCCCATCCGCCAATCCGACGGCACCATCTTCGCCGTCATCCGCACCGCCCTGCCGGTAAGCGCCATCGATGATAAACTCGGTGTCATTCGCCTGCGCCTTCTGCTGGGCGGCGTGGTCTTCGCCGTCCTGTCTGTGCTGTTGAGCATGCTCGTGAGCCGCCGTATCAGCTGGCCCATCGCGGAAATCAAACGCGGAGCCGAGCGCTTCGCCGCCGGCGACCTGGACCGCCCGCTGCCCATCCCCGACGCATCGGAGCTGGCCAACCTGGTGCGCGCCATGAACCGGATGGCCGCCGAAATCGCGCGCCGGATCCATCAGGCGGAATCCCGCAGCAGGGAAATCGAGTCCATTCTCGCCAGCATGATAGAGGGCGTCATTGCCGTGGACATGGAAGCAAACGTCCTTCGCATCAATGCCGCCGCCAGCCGCATGCTCGCCCTTTCGCCGGAGGCTGCGGGCGGTCGATCCCTTCACGAACTGATCCGCAACACGGCCTTCCATCAACTTTTGGAAAAAAGCGCAAAAAGCGGCAAAAGCGGTGAAGCGGATATCGTTTTCTACGCTCCCAGCGAGTTGATCATCCACACCCGCTGCGCCCCCCTCAAAGACGCCGCGGACCGCCGCCTGGGCGTTCTCATTGTTATGAACGACGTAAGCCAGTTGCGGCGACTGGAAAATATGCGCCGCGATTTCGCCGCCAACGTCTCCCACGAAATCAAGACACCGCTGACGGCCATCAAGGGGTTCGTGGAGACCCTGCGGCACACCGCCGTCGACGATCCTGAAGCCGCCGCGCGGTTTTTGCAGATCATCGAAAAGCATGTCAACCGGCTGGCCGCCATCATCGAAGACCTGATGCAGCTCTCGCGCATCGAACGCGACAGCGCCGGCGAGGACCTGTTTTTAAGAGAGCACCGCTTGAAGGACATCCTTCAGACGGCCATACAGATCTGCAACGAGACCTCCGCCCTGCGTAGCGTCTCTATCGAACTGTCCTGTGACGATGAGGTGACCGTCATGGCCGACAGCCCCCTGCTGGAGCAGGCCGCCGTCAACCTTCTGGACAATGCCATCAAATACAGCGCCGCCGGAGAGACCATCCGCATCACCACCCGCATGCTGGACGGCGAAATCCAGGTCTCCGTCGCAGACAATGGCCCGGGCATCCCCAAAAAACACCTGCCGCGCCTCTTCGAGCGTTTCTACCGCGTTGACAAAGCCCGCAGCCGTCAGGTGGGCGGCACCGGATTGGGGCTGGCCATCGTCAAACACATCGCCCAGGCCCACGGCGGACACGTCACCGTGGAAAGCGAAGTGAACAAGGGCAGCACCTTCACCCTCCACCTGCCGCGGCCGGTAACAGAGCCCTCCGCTGGATAGCGATTTCGATTTCGATGTTCACACGGTGTTGCTGTCCAAACAGAACGTATTTATGACAACCCGCTCTAAAAACACGGCTATCCAGATTTTAATCTGCTGATTTGCAGAAAACGCAACTGTGGCAACAAGCCCCTCCGCGCATTTTTGATAGCCCCGTAAAGTCAGAATCTCTCGCAAAGCCGCAGAGATCGCAAAATGATGAAGAAATAACCTTCCTCTAATCCTCCCCAAATACAACCGACCGATTATACTGCGAATACAAAGACCTATGCGCATCTCTCGGCCGATGTCACACCGGGAGTCTGTTCAATACGGGACCCTACCGAAAGGATGCCAAAACATGCCCGCCAGTCACGCCACCCGTGCAACCTTGCGGCTGGTAACGCCCTCTGAAAGCCCTCACGGCCTCCAGCGTCTTCGCTCACTGCTGGAAATCCCGGAAACCCCATCGGCAATGATCGCGGCCCTGCCGTTTGTCTCCGAAGACGCCACGGCGGGGATGGAAAATGAATGGCAGGCCGCCGTACAGGGAGCATCTGATGCCGTGGATCTTCCCTTGAGCATCAAAAACGCCAGTTATTATGGCAACCTCGTAAAAAAGGCAGCCGCCGGGGATACGGCACGATCCAAAGTCACTGAATTGGAGTCATTTCTCACGAGCAACACCGACGGCATCTGGGAGAACAGTTGGGTCCGACTGCCGCTGTCTTCGCTCACCGCCGGGGCCATGGAAGTCTTTGAAAAGGATTTAATGGCCGACAAGCGCGACCCCGGGGCCGGTCGCCGCACCGACGCAGACCGCTTTTACTGCCGGCTGAATGGCGAGGCGGCCCTGCGCATCCCCATCAGCTATCTGCTCAAACTCGCACTGGCCGATGTCGTCACCACCGCCGGGGTCCCGCCCCTGATCGCCGATACCGGCCTGGGATTGCTGGAGCATTTTCTCAGTGACAACACCTCCCCTGAGGTGACGTCTTTTGCGCCGGTGGTACTCAGCACTGAAAGCGGCATGGGCACGGCACTGGTGCATGAGGCCTCCCGGCGCACCGTGCTCAGTCAGCTCCTGCTGCAGTACGCCAACCGGAAATTCGGCCTGAACGCCAGCGGCCAGCATGCCATCCTGTATGCCTCCCCCCAGCCGCCGCTACGCCAGAAACGCCTCAACGATCTGGTATCGGACGCGTTCTACCGGGAACTGTTCATGAGCCCCTGTCTGTCGGGCTGGGACTGCGGTGAAACCAAGCACCGGTATATGGCGCTCTGCCACCAGGTACTTTCCCGCAGCCAGCTCAATGCCGTGGGCAAACTCAAGGAGGCCGGCATCATCACCAACAATCTGGTGGTGCTGCCCAACACGTCGAGCACATGCCTTTCAAACAACGGGGTCCACATCTCCCTGGGCAGCCGCAAGCTGGGTCGTCTGCTGGCCGGTGGCAGCGGCTTCGGACCTCAAGAGGAAAAATACCTGGGTGATCTGACCCTCAAAATCATGGAACATTTCCTGCCGCTCATGGTGGGCACCTACAGCGCCGCCCCGTATCGGCTCGATTTTGAAGATTTCCATCCCGAAAAAGCGCTGGGATTTTTACCCCACGAGCTGGAATTCACCCATCTGAGGATGCTCTGGCGCCGATGGAAGAAAAAGGCGGACCTGAACTGTTTCGGCCGCCCCCTGACGCCGTTCGGCCCGCTGTGGCTCGACCAGATCATCGCCCGGGGGTTTCGACTCAGAGGAGATCTGGTCACCGATTTTCGCATCATCGACTACCTGGTTGCCGTGCTGGGCACCGAAGAGAACCCTTCCATGGACGGCACGCTGGGCAACGACCGCCGGCTCAAGCAGGATCTGGCCGCCAGCGGGGTCTTCGACCCGGCCATGCCGCTGTACCTGCCGGTGCGCAACCGCCCCTTTGCCGATTATGGCTACTCCGGTTTCGAGGCCCGCTATTACAGCCAGTTTTTCGAACCGGGGGCCGATCTGCGTCACGCTGTGAATCTCCAGGCGCTGGTTGCCGCGCTGGCCTATCGGTACGCCCTGAGCGGCGCGTGCACCCATCTCACCATCCCCGATTCGCCGTTTATCGAAAGCGAACGCCGGCAGGTCCTGTTCGGCGCGGCCATCGGCATTCCAACGTTTTACGTACGAAAAGACACCCGCAACCATTTTATCCGGCGGGTTGTCGAAAAAACCTCAGGCACCCGCCAGAGCCGGCGCTACGCCGGCTATATCCGTGTGCTTCAGTCCGAGTACAAGCGGGCGCTGCTCGACGTGCTGCGCACCGACGGTGCCGATCTCATCGAAGCCATGGGGCTGGACGGCACCATCAGTGATCTCTCCCGCCGCCTTTCATCCGAAGGTGACTGGGCCTCCAGCCGGCTGGTGGACGGCATCCTGGAGACCGCCGGCGCCAAAAACGCCATGGCCATGCCGGCGGCTGTATTTAACGCTGCCGCGGAAACCTATTATCGACAGGACTTGAAACGACGCCACCTGGCGCAAGCGCTGAAAGACGTGTGCGCCGACGCCGACGCCCTGGATGACTGGCAGACCTGGCGTGAAGGCTATTTCAACCAAAGCCTGCTGGAACTGCTCGACGGGCGCAGCGCCCGGCAAACCGTGGAAATGCACCAGGCGGCCATCCTCGACGAAACCGTTCCGCCCGCACACTTGACCACCCTCATACAACTCATCCTGCTTTGCATTCACAAGGATGCGCGCGACAGCCTGGAGCGCGGCAAATCATGAATCTTCACCCCCATCAATTCATCGACCGCGGCAGCGGCCGGGTCGTGACCGAGCGGCTGGTGGCCGACCGGATCATCGCCGCCCTGTACACCGGCGTCCGCGAAAAAAACCCGTGGCTGTTCAATGCGCTCACCTCGTCCCGGGGATCCCGGCTGCTGGGGTATCTCAACTACGACATCCAACTGCCCGGCGGCCGCCGACGCATCACGCGCCTGATGCAGCGAATGGGCATCAGTGCACACGAGTGCCTCGACGATCCCGCCGGCTTCAAAACCGCCCGCGAGCTGTTCGAGCGCCGCATCCCCTACTGGCACTGCCGTCCCATGCCGACGGATACCGGCGCGGTGGTTTCCCCGGCGGATGCAAAGATGCTGGCGGGCAACCTCAAGGAGCACCCGCAGATCCGGATCAAGGAAAAGTTCTTCTGCCTGGAGGAGCTGCTGGGCCGTGACAAACAGCAATGGCTTGCGGCGTTCGCCGACGGCCCCTTCGCCATCTTCAGACTCACGCCCGACAAATACCACCACAATCACGTTCCCGTCGATGGCCGGGTAGCCGACATTTATGACATTGCCGGTCGGTACCACTCCTGCAATCCCGGCGCGGCGGTCCAGTTGGCATCCCCGCTGTCCAAAAACCGCCGGGTGGTGACCGTCCTCGACACCGACGTCGCCGGCGGCACCGGTGTGGGTTTTGTGGCCATGATCGAGATCGTCGCACTGATGATCGGGGACGTGGTGCAGTGCTACAGCGCCAGCAGGTATGACGCGCCCGAGCCGGTGCGTGCCGGGATGGTGCTGAAAAAAGGCCAGCCCAAAAGCCTTTTCAGGCCCGGCAGCTCATCGCTCGTGCTGATCTTCGAAAAGGACCGGATCCGGTTCGACGCGGACATCATCGAAAACCTGCGCCGCGGCCACGCCGCCAGCCGCTACGCCCTGGCCTTTTCCCACCCTCTGGTGGAAACCGACGTCGCCGTGCGAACGCGCATCGCCGTGAGGAGAAAACCGTCATGAGCAACCTGCTGTTTATCGCCACCGCAGCCACCCTCATCGGCGCGATGCTGGCCTGGAGTTTTCGCCACCTGACCCGCGAGCGCTGGCAGTTCGTCGGTGCAATTCCGACGCGAAAATGCGCCGACGGCGCCTTTGACGGCGTCAACCTCACCTACTATGGCCTGCTCAACGCCAACGCATACGTCCTGGCGACCGCCGTCGCCGTGATCGCGTTGGGAGCCATGGGCATTCCGCTGGCCGTGAGCGCGGCCATCCTGGCGGCCATGCTCGGGTGCTGCATGCCCGCCGCCAGAATCATCGCCCGCATCGTCGAAAAAAAACGCTTCACCTTCAGTGTCGGCGGGGCCGCTTTCGTCGGCATTCTCATCGTCCCATGGATCGCCTTGGCTGCCGGACGGATGTCGAAAGCCGAGGTCGATCCACTGGGCGTAATGGCGGCGGTCGCCATTGCCTACGCCTTCGGCGAGGGGGCCGGTCGCCTTGCCTGCATCAGTTTCGGTTGCTGCTACGGCCGCCCGGTGGCGTCCCTTCCCGGGCCCCTCAAGGGGATATTCAGGCGCTTTCACTTCGTCTTCCGGGGGGAGACCAAAAAATGCGCCTACGCCAGCCGTCTGGACGGCACGCCCGTAGTGCCGGTACAGGCGATCACCGCGGTACTGTACTGCGCCGCCGGCGTTATCTCTCTCGCGCTCCTGCTCAACGGATATCCCCGGACGGCGATGATCCTCTCACTGGTGATCACCCAACTGTGGCGGTTTTTCTCGGAGTTTCTCAGAAGCGACTACCGCGGTGACCGCAAAATTTCCGCCTACCAGATCATGGGTCTGGCGGGGATCGCCTACGGGCTGGCCGTTGCCGCTCTGATGCCGCCGCAGACCATGCCCCGGCCGGACATCACCGCCGGCCTCGCCCAGCTCTGGGCGCCCGGCCCCATCCTCATGCTCCAGCTCCTCTGGATCGGGGCATTTCTCTACACCGGCCGCAGCCAGGTCACCGGCGCCAGCATCCGCTTTTTCGTTCATCAGGACCGGATCTGACCCTTGGTTGACATCCCGGGGGCTTCATAATATCTGTGGCGTCAACTTTACGATCAGGAGGTGACACCATGCCCATATTCGAATTTCGATGCCTCTCGTGCCAGGAGCTTTTTGAAATCCTGCAGATGGGGTCCTCAGATAGCGTTGAAACCAAATGCCCCAAGTGCGGCGCCGAAACCTTTGAGCGCGTGATGAGCAGCACCAATTTCGCCATGGGTGCCGGCGGCGGCGGCAAGCCGGCGGTGGCCGCCCAATCGCGCCAGTGCGGGGGCGGCTCCTGCCATTCCTGGAACCTGCCGGGGCACAGTAAATAAGCGTTTCGCCGTTCGTTTTTCTCTGCGCCTCAGCGCCTCTGCGCGAGAAATCTCTTTGGTTTTCTTTGTGTTCTTAGCGCCTTGGCGAGAGTCAATAGCTTGCGAATACCTGAAAACAGAAACAGGGGCGATCTGCAGCAAATCGCCCCTGCCTTATATTTCATCTGCGCAATCATCACCGACAGCCCGGCCGATCAGCTCCCTTCACCGGCGGCGGTCATCTCCTGGCGGGTCAGCCATCCGCCGCCGAGCGCCTTGTACAGCTTGACATAACCAGTGAAATACTGCTGGCGAAGCTCGGAAAGTTCCAACTCCACCGAAAAGAGCGTCCGGTCGGCATCCTGCACTTCAAGATAGCTCGTAACCCCCTTGTCATAGCGCTCGGCTGAGAGCGTACCGGCGTTTTTGGCGGCGGCCAGTTTCCGTTCCACGGCGGCGATCTGCACCCGCAGCGTCTGTACTTCCACGAGCGCGTCCTCGACTTCCCGGAATGCGTTCAACACCGTCTGCTCATAGGTGAACAGCGACTGGCGGGTCTTGGCCTCTTCGATGACGACCTGCTGCTTGCCCTTGCCGAAATCGACGATGGGACCCAGCAGCGTGCCGCCGACATACCAGGCGCCCCCGCTGGACGTCACCGACCCCAGATCCGTACTGGCCACCCCGAGAAGACCGGTGAGACTGACGGCGGGCAATCTGAGAGCAACGGCGACACCGATCTTGGCGGTCTGGGCGTGCAGATCGGCCATGGCAGCGGCGATGTCGGGACGCCGCGTGAGGATGTCGGCCGGGATCCCCAGGGGAATGCCCGGCGGAAACTGCTGCAGGCGCAGCGGCGCGCCCGTTTCAACCGAGTAGGGAAGACGGCCGACCAGGATGCTCAAGGCGTTTTCGGTGATGGCGATCTGCCGGTCATAAAGGGGAATGGCCGCGGCGGCGATCTCCAGCTGGATCTGCGCCTGGTTGAGGTCGATTTCAGGGATGATCCCCTTGTCGAATCGCTGCTGGATGATGTCCAGGCTCCCCTGCCGCGAGGTCAATGTCCGCTGGGATATCTCCAGCCGTTGATAATAATCAAGAAGCTGATAATAGGTCCCCACCACATCGGCAATAAGACCGAGCTGCACGGTTCGCACCCCGAACTGCGATGACACCAGGGCGGCCTGGGCCGACTCGGTGGACCGGCGGTAACGACCCCAGAAATCGATCTCCCAACTCAGGGCAGGAGCCAGGTACACATTGCTGGTTGTCTCCAGCGAGCGGCTCCGGCCGCTGAAGGTTCCCGAACTGGCGCCGGCTTCGATGTTGATCAGCGGGTACTGGTCGGCACGGGTGGTGCCCAGATAGGCCCGGGCTTCTTCCAGACGGGCGACGGCCACCTTCACGTCCCGGTTGTTCTCCAGCGCCTGAGTCACCAACGCCGCCAGCGCCGGGTCGTTGAACAGATCCCACCAGTTGCGGTTGGCATGGGCCTCCGGGGAGATCTCCCGCCGGTACTGCTCCGGCGCGTCCACTTCGGGCGGGGCAAAGTTCGGCCCCATGGCGGCGCAGGCGGGCAGCAGCAATATGAGTAGTAATGGAAGAAAGGCGATACGATCGATTCTATTCATGGTATTTAAAACCGCTCCTTGAAATCGGTACTTGAAATCGAATTGTGCACATCCATTTGTCTTTCTTATCCCCGTCGGGCGCCCTTTCCCGCGAGCCGGAGCAGCAGGTTGCCCGCCACCTGCCGCCGGTAGCCCGCGCCCGCCCGCACATCGTCGATGGGAGAAACGGCCGCGCGCACAGCCTCGGCCGCCTGTGTCAAGACAGCGGCGTCCAGGCGGGCGCCGGTCAGGATCGATTCGGCGGCCGGGGCGGTGACTACGGTCGGCCCCACGCTGCCCCAGGCCAAACGAACGGACGCCACGCGGTCGTCATCGCCGAACCCGACCAGTGCGGCCATGGAAGCCACGGCGCAGGCCAGGGCGCTGCGCCGTCCCACCTTTTCGAAATGCTGGAGTGTAAATGCCGTCGGCTTGGGAATGTGGACGGCGGCAAGAAGTTCATCCGGGGCCAGGGCAGTTGATCCCGGACCGGTGATGAAATCGCTGAGCGGCATCCGGCGAGCGCCGTGCCGGGTGCTCAGTTCCACCACGGCACCCAGAACGGTCAGCGGCGGCAGGGTGTCTCCGGCCGGGGATGCGGTGCAGATGTTGCCGCCAAGCGTGCCGATGCGCCGGATCAGCGGCGATCCGAGCCCGCCAACGGCCGCGGCCAGGACCGGCAGGTCCCGGTTGATCCGGGGATCCTCGAGAATAAGGGCCAGTGGCGTGGCCGCGCCGATCCGGATATGATCGCCGTCATCGCGGATGCCTTGAAGCGCGGCCAGCCGTTCCAGGCAGATCAGAGCCGGCGGATCGATGGCGCCCGCCCTCAGGGCCACCAGAAGATCCGTGCCGCCGGCATAGATGCGGGCGCCGGGCGTCCGATCCAGGGCATCCCACAGGCCATCCATCGTTTCTGGAAGCACCACCGCTCGGCTCATGGTTCGGTTTTCCTCTTCGCGGCCGCGGCGGCCACCGCATCCACGATCATCTGGTAACCCGTACAGCGGCATAGATTGCCGCTGAGACCCCGGCGGATGTCGCCGTTGGTGGGTGCCGGGCAGCGGTCAAGAAGATCCACCGCCGAGAGCACCATCCCCGGTGTGCAAAACCCGCACTGCACCGCGCCGTGGTCCACAAAGGCCCGCTGCACCGGATGGAGCGCCCCGCCCGCACCCAGCCCCTCTATTGTCGTGACCCGGCGGCCTTCGAGCTGGGCGGCCAGCATCAGGCACGACGGCCGGGCGCCGCCGTCCACCAAAATGGTGCACGCCCCGCACTCACCGGTGCCGCAGCCTTCCTTGGTGCCGGTCAGTGACATCTCCTGCCGCAGCAGATCCACCACCCGCCGATCGGGATCCGCATCGACTTCCGTCTCCAGGCCGTTCAGGGTAAACCGAATTTTCATGTGTCACCTCGTTGCTGGGTCCCGCCGCTGTTCAGGTCCATGACGCTCAGGTTTAGCGTCAAAGACCGGTGTCCCCAATGACATTGTGATCACCACGGAGTCACGGAGGGCACGGAGAAAATCAAAGGCGGTTGATTTTGTTTATAAAATCTCCGTGTCCTCCGTGACTCCGTGGTTCAACATCACTTTGGGACGAGACCAACTGGCGCTTTCTGCATAAGCGTACCGCCTTTTTACGGCGCCATTCCGTTCAGCGCGAGCTGAGCCAGCACCCGTTCGGCGGTCATGGGAAATTGCGCCACGCGAATGCCGCAGGCATCGGCCACGGCATTGGCCACGGCCGGCAGCGGTGCGTCGATGGCCAACTCCCCCGCCCCTTTGAGCCCGAAGGGCCCGGTATGTTCATGGAGCGCTATTGCCAGGGCCTCCATGGGCGGCACGTCCATGGCCGTGGGCACCAGATAGGTGGCCAGGTCCCGGGAGTCCACGCGCCCCTGATCCACGATGAGTTCCTCCATCAAGGCGTAGCCCAGTCCCTGTGCGATACCCCCGTGCATCTGCTGGGCCAATCGCTGCGGGTTGATGATGCGCCCGCAGTCACTGACGGCCAGGTAGTCGGCCACCTTAACGGCGCCGGTCAGAAGATCCACTTCCACGGCGGCCAGGTGCGCTGCAAATGAAAAGACCAGGTGGGGGATGCCGTGGAGGCGAAGGTTGTCATCGGCAACCGGGTGCTCGCGGCTCACCGGCGCGCGCCACCGGGCCACGGCCACCCGCTCGTCGGCGCAGAGCGCCCGCGAGAGCCGGTCCAGAGAAATCATGCGTCCGCTCGGAAGGTGGCACGCCGCCCCCGGCACCAGGGCCATTTCCGATGCGCCCGAAGCCATCAGAAAATCGGCGGCCCGCTGTAGGATGCGCGCCTTGAGCTGGCCTGCGGCCAGGATCAACGCGTTTGCGTAAGTGTACGTGGTCCGGCTGGCCGACGATGAGCCCGAGGGCAGGGTGCGGTCCGTGTCGGGCTGGACCAGTTCCATGCGGCCGGCATCCTGGTTGAGCAGATCGCCGGCGATCTGAAGATAGGTGGCGCCGTTTCCCTGCCCCATGTCCACCACGCCGGAGTAGACGCGAAAGCGTCCTTCGACGGTGAGCGCAATCTTGGCATTGGCCACATCGGGTACCACGGTGCCGTAGCCCATGCCGTGCATCACCGCGGCAACGCCAACGCCCCGGCGCTTGAAAGCACCGGCAGCGGCCTTCCAGACCGCGCGCTGCGTCCATCGGGGATGGACGGCCAGGGTTTCCAGGCAGTGGCTCATGCCGGTGGATGTGGTGAGTGTAGCACCGATGGGGGTGCGGTCTCCCTTGCCCAAGGCGTTTGTGCGCCGAATGGCCAGGGGCGAGATGTTCAACCGCTCGGCCACAAGATCCACGGCCTGCTCCATGGCCGCGGCCACCTGGGGCACCCCGAACCCCCTGAAGGCCCCGCTCACCGGGTTGTTGGTGTAGACGCTTTTGACCTCCAGGCAGGTATGGGCAATCCGGTAGGGACCGCCGGCGTGCTCGAGCCCCAGGGCCGCCACCACCCCGCCCAGGTGATCGTAGGGCCCGGTGTCGAAGAGAATGGTCGCTTCCAGAGCGTGCAAGGTGCCGTCGGCCAGTGCTCCCAGACGGTAGTGAAGGCGGGCCGCGTGCCGCTTGACGCCGGCGGCGACGCTCTCCTCTCTGGACCAGATCATCTTCACCGTGCGCCCGGGGCAGTGCAGCGCCGCCAGACCCAGCAGGCTCTGAACGGTGATGCCGTCCTTGCCGCCGAAGGCCCCGCCGCAGCACGGGGCGCTGATACGCACGCGAACGGGATCGACGCCCAGGGCCTCGGAAACCTCGGCCCGGTCCCGGAAGGGGGTCTGGGTGGAGGCCTCGATAAAGAGCCCGCCATCATCGCGCCACACAGCGTGACCGCATTCGGTTTCCAGATAGGCATGCTCCTGCCAGGGCAGCGACAGGGACAGCTCGGCCACCGCCGCACAATCGGCGAAGGCCTCGATCCCGCTGCCGGTAACAACGGATCCCTGGAGCAGGACGTTACCGCCGGGATGGTCGTCGTGAATCCGCGGCGCGTCTGGACACAAGGCGTCGTCCATGTCGAAGACCCCCGGCAGGGGGTCGATATCCACACCGACGGCCGCCACAGCCCGGGCCAGCGTGTCCGGACTCTCGGCCACGACCAGCGCCACCGCATCCCCGCAGTGGCGCACCCGCGCGTCCACCAGCACAGGCTGGTCCTTCCGCACCACCCCCTGTCGGTTGGTGCCCGCGACGTCGGCATGGGTCAGCACAGCCACCACGCCGGACATGGCCAGGGCCTTTTCGGAGTGAACGGCCACAAGCTTGCCATGGGCAATACCGGCGCGCCGCACCCCGGCCCACAGCCAGCCCGGGCCGCCGGCGTCCGCGGCATAGCGCAGCCGCCCGCAGACCTTGTCAACGGCATCAGGCCGCACGGCGCTGTCGCCCACCTGGAGCATTTCGATATCACTGTCTCTGGTCATGTCCGGCGCGTTCCCCATCGATCTGTTACTGCCCGTGCCAGTAGTAATAAGCCACCACGGAAATCACGGAACGCACGGACAAAAACACTTGATTTTGAGGTTAAAACCTCCGTGTTCTCCGTGACTCCGTGGTTCAATGAAACATTGGGCACTACCTGTGCAGCCCCACCCATCAATGCCCACCACTGAACCCTCACCGCAAAAAAGCAAAACAAAAACCCGGTTTCTCGCGCAGAGACGCCGAGACGCAGAGGAAAGCAAGGCCGAAACACTGATTGCCTTAGAAACCCTGCGCTTCGCTTAGGGTTCCAGGCGAAAACCCGCGTGGCTGTCGATGGGTTCTTATTCGATGTTCAGCGTTCAATGTTCGATGTTTGAAGTTCATCTTTTAAATACCATCGCAGTTCTCTGCGCCCCTGCGTCTCCGCGCGAAATCCGGTTTTGGGTTCCGGTGAAGTATGATGAATCCGTAAAAAGAGATTTTGAACCACAGAGGCCGCAGAGGACCGCAGAGAATATTATGAATCATTAATGAGTTATCTCTGCGCTCTCTGCGTACACTGCGGTGATTCCAGACTTTTTACGAGTTTGTCAAGTATGCAACGCACTACAAAATCCCAGCCAGGGCTTCAATGAACGCTGTCATGGCCGGGGCCTCGCCGATGGTCAGGCGGATATAGTTGGGAAACCGAAAACCGGTCATGGTGCGCACCATCACCCCCTGCTGCATGAGCTTGCGGTAGGCCAGGCTGTCGCTCATGGGAAGACGGATCATCATGAAATTGCCTTCGCCGCAGACCACGGGCAGTCCCATTTGTTCAACGGCGCGGAGCACCTGCGCCTTGCCTTGGGCAACCATGTCGCGGGTCCGGCGCACGTGATCGTCGTCGTCTGCGGCGGCGAAAGCCGCCACCTGGGCCAGGGCATTGACCGAATAGACCACGCAGGTGCGCCGGATGATGTCCACCACTTCCCGGTCCCCCATCAGGTAGCCGATGCGAAGCCCTGCCAGAGCGTACATCTTGGAAAAGGTGCGAAAGGCCACCAGGTTGGGATAGCGCGCCATCAGCGACAGGGTGTCGGGAAAATCACCGGCGTCCACGAACTCGCAGTAAGCCTCGTCCGCCACCACGATCTGGCGCCCGTCCACGCGCTTTAGAAAATCTTCCAGCGCGTCATGGGTCCAGTAGGTGCCCGTCGGATTGTTGGGGTTGCACACGAAAAGGATCTTCGTGCGGGCATCGATCTGCGAAAGCATGGCCTCGGCGTCGAAGGCGAAATCCTTCAGCGGCACCAGGCGCGCCTGGAATCCGGAAAACTCGGCCACCCATTCATAGACGGCAAAGGTGCGATCGGCGGTGACGATGTTATCACCTTCCTGGCAAAACGCCTTGATGACGAAGCTGATGACTTCGTTGGCGCCGTTTCCCACCAGAATCTGGTCCGGATCCAGGCCGAAGCGCACCGCCAGTTTTTGCCGCAGGTGAAAGGCGTCCCCGCTCGGGTAAATGGCGGCCTGTGGCGGCGGCCACCGGTGGATCACCTCCCGGGCGGCCGGCGGCGGCCCCAGGGCGTTTTCATTGTTGTTGAGCCGCAGCAACCGGTCGCACCCGTAGAGTTTTTTGAGTTCGTCGTCCGGCTTGCTGGGGATATAGGCCTCGAAGCGCCGGACATGCTCGGGCACCAGGTGGTCGAAAGACGGCCGGTTCATTTGCCGGCGCCCTCCCACTGGAAAATGAGCAGATCGCCCTTGCCGGCGTAAGGAATCACCAGCCGCGGGGTGAACCCGGAGCGCAGCAGTGCCGGGGTAAAATCCGCCTGCCATGAGCGGCCCAGATCCATTTCAAAGAATACGGTGGGGATCGCCTCCTTTTTCAACAGCCGCAGGTGACCTTCCAGGTTGTCGCGGGCATCGGCGCCGGCAACCACCGGCTGAAGGGTGACCTGGCGGTGGACCCGGTCGAAAGCGGCAAAAAGAACGGACTCCGGCGGGCGGCGCTCTCCCATGTCCTGAACGACATGCACATCCCGGGGCAACACCATCCGGGCATAAACCTGCCGCAGATAGGTCTCCAGTTCCGGATGGACCCAGGCCGCCGTGCCCGGGTCCTCCTGCATCTGCCGGAAAAAAACGGTGACGGCAACGCTGCGGCCTTCCGTGGTAACGGCGTCCAGGGTGCCCAGCGGCTCGAAGTACGACTTCGGCAGCTGCGGTGTGGGAAACCGACAGATCAGTGCCACGGCCGGGGTGCGGGCAATGTCACCCAGGCAGGCCTCCAGAAGATCCGCCCCCATGCCGGGACCGGAGGCCGGGTCAAACACGAAGGGCCCTCGGCACTCCACGGCTCTGCGGCCGAACCGGTGCCAGAAAAGGCCCCCGCCGACATGCCCGGCCGCATCCGCGGCCACCGCCGCGCGAAGGTGCCCCGCGGCCGCCATGTCCACCAGTTTGCCGGGCGTGCGGCAGACCGACGGCACCCGGCCGATCGCAGCGTGTGCGCAAATGCCGGCTGCCATTTGCTTGAGGTCTTCAGTGTCGGCCGACCGGATCGCATACTGCGCCATGGGCCTTGCCGCGGCGGCCGGGACGCGCGCCAGCGGCGGGTAGGTTTTTTCTTTGATGAGCGACAAGCGGTAGCGCTTTCCGTCGGCTTCCAGGGAGATCCCATGATGGTCCACCGAGCGGGAGGCGATGAGCAGGCCCAGGTCCTGCATGCTCGTCTCGTCCTCCGGGCTGACCGATGCGGTGATGTTAAATGCGTGCAGGCTGAAATGCGCGGCGGAGAAGTAAAAATCGGTGCGCACGAAATACCCGCCGCCGGCACAGGTCATGCGCACCGACCGCTCAGCCGTCCCAAGACCGCAAAGATAAACGAAGATCTCCTCGGCAGCGAGGGTCAGCGACAGGGCGTCGTCAGCCTCGAGACCCAGCGCCAGGGCCGATTGCTCTACACAGCCGGTCACTACGCGAAGGTATTCCGCAGATGCCGGAATCTGCAGCGTCATGACAGGTTCAGATGGGAAATCGTTCACGATGCTTTTCTCCTGCCGAGGGCATGCCGGTTGGACGGGTGATCGCAGGTAATGGACACTGTTTAAGCCGGTGCAAGGATCCTTGTCAAGGCGTCACGGACAGCGCCCAGGACGCAATCGCCGTCGCCTGCCGGCCAATGACGCAGTGAACCCGGAAGCGGGCGTCGCTCCCGGCCGAAACGGATATCACAACAAGGCAGCGGCCTGATCCGGTTCGCGCAGAAAATGCCGCCGGAGTGGTTTCTCCTTGCGGCCCGCCGTTGCAGAGACATATTCTCATTGACAGTATTTTGATAGACCAAGTAGAAATAAAAAAAGGAAATCCGCTGATGCAGTAAGCGCCATCTTGCGTTTCCCACAGTGATGTTGAACAACGCAGCGCTTTCCCCCTATCGGAGGGCGGACATGAAGGAAACCTTTTTTGCCCCGCCCGGACGCCGGGACAAGCAGCAGGTGGCGCAGGAAATGGCGACAGTCACCCACAATCCCGTGATCGATGCCGTCATGAAATCGGTGGGGGGGCTTCTGGCTGTCCTCAACGAACAGCGCCAGATCCTGGCAGTCAACGACACGCTGCTGCAGATGCTCGGCATTAGTGACATCGGGCAAGTGATGGGGCTGCGCCCGGGCGAAGCCATCGGTTGCGTCCACAGCGCCGATCCGCCCGATGGTTGCGGCACCACCCGCTACTGCAGCACCTGCGGGGCCGCTGTCGCCATTCTGACCAGTCTCAACCGAGACACCCCGGAAGAGCGCGATTGCGCCGTCACGGTGATGCGCGACGGCGAAACGCTGGACCTGTCGTTTCGGGTACGTGCCCACCCCATTCTTGTGGACGCCCGGCGATATCTGCTGCTGTTTCTGCAGGACACCACCTCTGTCCAGAAACGGGCCGCTTTAGAACGGGTCTTTTTCCACGATATCAATAACATCATCTCCGGCCTGCAGGGCCTCAGCGATCTCATTGACTGCAAGGATCCAACAGAAAGTCCGCGGCTTGTGGATGCCCTGCGTCAACTGGTTTCCCGTCTCACCCGGGAGGTAAAAATACAACAGGCCCTGTCAGGTAAAAACTCTGGAATGTACGCGACCCGTTTCCAGGGGGTGGTTCTGGCCGATGTCTTCCAGGAACTGCGCCTGATCATCGAAAACCATTCGGCGACCGCGGGTCAGCGGGTGGTCCTGCCGACGAAGGGCCCGTGGCCTGACCTCCACACCGACCGCTCCCTGCTGGTGCGCATACTCACCAACATGCTCATCAACGCCCTGGAAGCCGGCGGTCCCGGCGAAACGGTCCACCTGAACGCCGAGATGCACGCCGGCAACCTGCGATTTAATGTATGGAACCGACAGCCCATTCCGCAACCGATCGCCCTGCGCATCTTCCAGCGCAACTTTACGACAAAAAATGAGGCTGGTCGTGGGCTCGGAACGTATTCGATGAAACTCTTCGGCGAGCAGGCCCTCAGCGGAAAAGTCGATTTCGAAACGGGCCCTGCCGGAACGACATTCTGGCTGGAACTGCCGATCTGACCCATCGACTCAGACCGTTGCAAGCATCTCCCGATCGAGTCCATCCCAAAAAAGACAGCCCAGTAAAAAGTTTCGAAGCCCGTCACTGAGGCAATTGTGACACAGCCACCTTCGGCGGTATGACTGAAAAGGAGGCAGTCGGCTTTTTAGGATTATCAAATTGATTGCCCGAAGACACAGTGTTGGATAGGATGGCGGCCATGGATGCCACGCCCCATCGCAGCGGTTCACTCTCCGACTGGTTGACCCGCCCCCTGACCATCGGCGGGCGCACCATCGGCAGCCGCCTGGTGCTGGCGCCGCTGTCCAAACTGGGCAATGTGGCGTTTCGCGAACTGGTGGCGGGAATGGGCGGGTTCGGTCTGCTCTTTTCCGAGATGAGCGGTGCGCGCGCGGTGCGCCACGACGTGCCGGGGCACTGGGGCGGCTACATGTGGCGGCCGGAGGAACTTTCCCACCTGGTCTGCCAGATTTTCGGCAGCGACCCTGAAATCATGGCCGCAGCGGCAGTGCGGATTGCCGACCGCGGTTTTTTCGGTGTGGACATCAACTTCGGATGTTCGGTAGCGGCCGTCTGTAAAAAAGGCGCCGGCGCCGCCCTGCTCAAGACCCCGGATATAGCGGTGGCCATCGTGGCCGCGGTGCGAAAGGCCGTTGCCATCCCGGTTTTCGTCAAATTCCGTACGGGCTGGCAGGACGATCCCGGGCCGGCCGTCGCACTGGCCCGGCGATTTGAGGAGGCCGGCGCCGACGCCCTGACCTTTCACCCGCGGGTGGCGCCGGACCGCCGCACCCGCCCGCCCAAATGGGAATATATCGGCGCGGTCAAGGCGGCGGTGACCATTCCGGTCTTCGGCAACGGCGACGTCTTCAGCGCCGAGGACTGCCGCCGCATGGTTGCACGCTCGGGATGCGACGGGGTGGCCCTGGGGCGCCTGGCCGTGGCCCGGCCCTGGGTGTTTGCCGAATGGACGACGGGCATCGCCGCGCCGGCGGGGGTCTATCGCGCGACCGTCCACGAATACGCGCACCTGCTGCTCAAACACTTTGAACCGGTGACAGCGCTCCGGCGCTTCAACCGCTTCATGTCCTACTACTGTGCCAACTTCCGGTTCGGCCACACCCTTTACAGCGCCGTCAATCACGCCGACTGCCTTGATTCAGCGGTGGGCACCTTCGATGCGTTCTACGAGCGGTCATCCGAAACCGTGGCGCGGCCTCAGATCACCCTGATGCAGTGACCGCGCTGGCGCATGGATCTGGTGCCGTGGCCGTGAACCGGCAACTTCAAAAGAAATGAATTCGCAATGAATGATGTTGAACCACAGAGATCGCAGAGAACCGCAGAGAGTTATTTGTATTATTAAGTTTACCTCTGCGCGCTCTGCGCCCTCTGTGGTGATTCCAGGCTATGTAAAATAAGGGGGAAAACACCATGGATGCCATCCCGGTCAGTTACGACAGCGAAACGGACACCGTCACCGTCGACACCAGCGCAGCGCAGCAGGACTGGCAGGAAGTCTGTGACACCTTCTTTGGAGATGTTCACCGCCTCCGGGACGCCCAAGAGCACCCGGGCACCACCGGCCTTTATGTCTGCTACGACGATGACAACCGACCCCACCACTTCCTCGTGGCCGAGGGCGATGACCTGCAGCGTCTGAAGCGCCGCACCTTTTTGAAAAAATTGGGGAAATTAGAGTAACTCGTTGCCTGTAAATCCGCCACTCGATGACCAGACGCGGCGATGGCGGCATCAGACTTGACCCCGGCAACCGAGTGATATAAAGAAGGGCGCCAACGATGGCATCCTGAATTCCCGGCCAAGACCGGGCAATCTGCGCGGCGCACCCGTTGAACGATACCTGGAGCTGATATTCATGGACAGTAAAGACAAGCTGATCGACCGGATCCTCATCCTGCTACTGCTGCTGGTCATGGTTTTCCCGCTGCTGTCGTATCTTCAGAAATAGCGTCCATCCATGGGAAGCCTCTTGCGCCCTCTCCCCTGATGGAAGAGGGCCGGGGTGAAGGTGACAACCCACCGATAACAAAAGATCATCTTATACCGACCCGCTCCCGCCCCTGTCCCCTCCCGCCAGGCTGAAGTACCTATGGATGGCCCCTATCTAACACAATTCTAACAACGCTCAGTTATTCTTATTTCCCATGAGCCTGCGCACCCATTGTACTTGTCAGAATGATGTTCCGTTTCATCCTCAAGGCCCTCTCGTGGCCGGGACCGAAATCGATGTTTTCCGCGGTCGATAGCGATTTCGATAACCAACAGGAGGCGTTAAGCAATTGGAACGTTTTATGACAATGGCTCTATGACATATCACCGTCGCTGATGATCTTTTCGAACGGCGAAGGGGTTAGGGTTTACGTCGCCGCAAAAAGTGGCTATAATCCACAAACCGATCCGTCGTGAGTGTCCGTCAACATGTGGTCGCCTCGCCATGGCGGGGCTTGTTCCCGGAGGCGGGCCCGCCAGCGCTTTGTGGTGGAAGGCCCGGGTGCGCCGGAAGCCGAATGGCCATTTGTGGATAGACACTGGCGAACACCGCAGTCGCAGGGCAACGCGCCATGACAAGCTCCAAAACACAGGCCGGCTTCAACCCGCTTGAGATCTCGTTCAACAATACGGCGGATATCATCGTTTTTATTGGTCCGGATGGCGCCCTGCTGGAGATGAACCCGCAGTTTGAAAAGATCACCGGCCGCAAGATCGCCGATGTGGTCGGCATCCCGTTTCCAAAAACCGGTCTGCTGTCGGAAACGGCCGTCACCACCATCAAGAAAAACCTCCTCGCCCTTCTCGACAACCAGCACGCCCCCGCCTTTGAAATCGAGTTAAAAACCGTCAAATCGGGATTTCAGCCGTTCGAGGTCCGCGGAACGCGCGTTTTGGATACTGACGGCAAGATCATTGCCATCCACGCCGTCATGAGAAATATTGCCAAACAAAAACAATATGCCCAGGATATTCTGGAGCTTAAGGAATTTCTAAACAGTGTCCTCAACGCTTGCCCGGATCCGGTTTTCGTCAAAGACCGCTACCACCGGTGGGTCATCCTCAACGACGCGTTTTGCCAATTTATCGGAAAACCCTTTGCCGAGCTCATCGGGAAATCCGACTACGATATCTTTCCCAAAGAAGAAGCGGAAGTTTTCTGGAAAATGGACAACGCGGTCTTTGAAACCGGAAAACCCAACGAAAACGTCGAAAAATTCACCGACGCCGGCGGCAAGACCTCTCTCATCCGCACCCGCAAATCCATCTTCACAAACCCCATGACCGGCGCCATGTTTCTTTTCGGCATTATCCAAAAGACCACCGATCCCAAACCCGATCGAGAAAAACTCAAGCAGATCGGCTCGGCGCTTAGGCGCCTGGTGCGTTAAAACCGTGGGATCGGGCCATCTTTCCGGTCCATGAGGTCAGAAGTGGCGCTGAGCCGCCGCACCGGCGTTGTGTCCCGTCCGCCAGCGGGTCAGACGGGACCAGCGGGGTGGTTTGCGACCGTTGAAGAAATCGGCGTCAGCGTAGTAGGCCAGGTCGGAAATCCAGAGGCGATAGAAATCCCTGCCTCTAATCAGACCGGTGATAGCGGCCGGCGGCCACCGGAAGTCGCACAGCAACGGCCCCAGCATCTCCGACGGGTCCCTGAAACACTCCCAGTCGCATCGGTCACATGACGCCTTCCTGGCACCGCTGTTTGGGGCCATCCGCCAATACGGGCCAAAGTTTTCCCTGCCCCGATAGCCACAGGGAAACGTCCCGGCGCCATCAGCGGAGACAAAAAAGAAATCTACGCCGCCCCGGCAGGGGTAGGGGGACGAGCGCCCGTGCCCGTGCGCGGCAGCAAGATGGTGTAGACCTGAAAGGGGAGAAAAAATGCGCAGCCGCCAGCGGTGCTCGGGCACGACCGCCTTCAGGGCCTGAAACAAGGCGACTTTTTCCGGCTTGCTGAACGAAATCAACCGCCGGGAAGATGACGCCGCATAGACCGGGGAGAGACCGTCCGCCCCGGTGGTATCGGCACTCATGGGATAGCAGGTATTGGCGATGGTGAATCCGAGATCGGCGGCAAAACGGTAAAACCGGTGGAACGCCTCGACATACCGCCGGTAGAACGACTCCAGATAGGCCTGTGCGGATGAATAGGCTTCGGGGAAAAGACCGGCGGTAAAACCGCCGGCGATATTCCTGTTGATGCCCAGGTTGGCGGAAGGGTAAATGCCCCTGTCGTTAAAAATGGGCATCGCCTTTTCAATGCCGCGGATCACCCCCGGCAACCCGCGCATCGCCTCATGGACCTCCGGCAGGACCGAGTCGATGCTGATCCAGAAATTGCGCAGCTGTGTCTCGGCCAGTGCATCCGCCAGCCGCGACACCCTGTCACGAAAATCAGCGGCTTCTGGTTTCTGAAATACGAAGCCGTTGGTCCCGGTACGGATCAGCGGAAACCCGAGCGTCGAAGCGTGCTTCAGCGCCTCGATAAGAAACTTGCGGCGCAGCAGTGGCTCGCCGCCGGTAAACGATACCGCCTGCACACCGTTTCGCGCGGCGGCATATAGAATGCGCCGAAGGCACGCTACCGACATGTGACGGCGCTTTCCCCCGGCATTTCGGTTCATGCCGCACTGGGGGCACGCGGCGTTGCAGTGGTCGGTCACCTGAATGACGATCTGACCCGGGGCCCTCCCGCGCAGCAATGGTTGCAGCGCCTTCACGAAACACCTCGGGAAAGAAGCCGCTCACCGTAAAGTCCCCGCTGGATCCCCACTGGGACAATGCGTATCGCACCCGTATCTCGCCACCGGCCTGCCATCCTGTTTTTCCGGGTCGCTGTCATCTTGTCGCCGCTCACTGATTTCGGGCTGCAAGACGCCGTCCCGATGCTGGCATTGATCACAGGGCGCCGTTACCGAATCATGAGGGAACCGTTAAAATTACCGCTCCGGCGTGCAGTGCGGCACCGATTAACGGATTCCTAACCGTTTGCTCACAGAGTCATAAGCCCATCGCTTTAGGGTTTCTCCGCAGCCGCTGACAGCGCTGCTGACAGTCTATCCATAACCATAATAAGGGATCTTAAGGACATGCGGCGCCAAGTGTTATTACCCGCTCTGGCAGTGGGCATATGTTTGTCCATCGTCTCCGCGCGCGCGTCCTGGAGCCAGGACTCAGGACCGGCAGCGGCCCAGATCCTCACCGGCGCCGGAGCCACCTTCCCCGCGCTATTGTACCGGGAATGGATCCGCGCATTTCAAAACGAAACCGGTATCCGCATCGCCTATGAAGAAACCGGCTCCGGCAAAGGCATTCAGAAACTGCTCAGCCGGGATGTCGATTTCGGCGCTACGGACGCCTTCCTGAACGATTCCGAAACCGCGGTGTCCGGCAACCGGATCCTTCATTTCCCGACCTGCGTCGGCGCCGTGGCGGTTATCTATCATCTACCGGGCGACCCCGGCATAGACATGACCCCGTCGGTGCTGGCCGACATTTTTCTTGGAAAAATTCGCCGCTGGAACGCACCATCGATCCGTGCGATCAATACCGACGCTGCGCTGCCGGACCAGACGGTGAACGTCATCCACCGCTCGGACAGCAGCGGCACCACATTCCTTTTTACCGATTTTCTGACAAAAACATCCGACGCCTGGCGGGAGCAGGTGGGCAGCGGGAAAAAAATCGCATGGCCGGTCGGCATGGGGGTGGATGGCAACGGCAACGTTGCCGCGATGGTGAAGAAGATTCCGGGCAGCATCGGCTATGTGTCCATGACGTATGCGCTGCAAAACCGCATCCCCATGGCCGCTATTCAAAACCGCAGCGGAAGATACGTTGCGCCGTCCGTCGAGAGCGTGTCCCTGGCCGCCCAGGTATCACTGCCGGCCGATGCGCGCCTCATGATCACAGATACCCCCGCAGCCGGCGGCTACCCCATCAGCGCCTTTACCTATCTGATTGTCTTTGCCGAACAGTCTTACGCGAACCGGTCGGAAACCAGGGCCCAGGCGCTGGCAGACTTATTGAACTGGACCCTGACAAAGGGGCAGTCGTTCAATGCCGGGTTGCACTATGCGCCGCTGCCCGCAGGCGCCGTTGAGACGATCACCCGGCAGCTCTTGCGCCTTACCTGGAATGGAGCGCCGCTATGGCCGCGCTGAGAACCCTGTACGGCACTGTCCTCACACTGACGGTGATCGTGCTGGAGACGTTTTTCTGGTCTCCCGGATTAGGCGCCGATCAGTCGCACCCGCGCCCCGTCCGGGTCGGGGTGTTCGATCTCGAACCGCTGAGTTGCTCCTGCCCGGATATGCGAGGTGACACCCGGCCGGTCCTCGGCCTAATCTTCGACCATATTGCGCACCGGGAAAACTGGCGCGTAACGATCGTCGGCGGCACACTCCAAGAACTCGAAGCCTTGCTGTCGAAGGCAGACATCGACCTGCTGCTGGCCGCCCCGTATTCCCGTGATAAATCGACCCGGTTCCAGTATTCACGCCAGAACGTCATCTCAACCTGGGCGCGCGTGTATGCCCCTGAAGGCTCCCAGGTCCAGTCACTGCTCGACCTAAAGGGCCGCAGCGTCGGAGTTGTCAAAAACAGCCCTTACAACCAGGCTCTGCGGCGCCTGCTGGAGCAGTTCAATATCAACGCGGCCATCGTTGAATTCGATCGGCCCGAAGCCGTCCTCCAAGGCATCTCCGAGCACTGGATCGACGCCGGCGCGGTGGATCGGTTTTTTGGCATCCTCACCGCGGAGCGCTATCCGGTTCAGGAAACAATGGCGGTGTTTTCTCCCATCGAGCTGCGGTTCGCCGCACCGCTTTCGGCCAAAGGCGATCTCCTGGAGGCCATCGACTATCATTTCACCATTCTCAAGCAAGACAAAGGCTCGCTCTACCACCAGCTGCTCAACCGCGCCCTGGTGACCCCAGAACGCTCCAGACTGCTCGAATACCTGAGCTGGGGCCTTGCCGTTGCCGCCGCCGGGGTCCTTCTCTTCGGCGGCATCGCGGTGTTGCTCCGGCAACAAGTGAAATCGCACACGCGGGAACTCGCCCAGAAAAAGGCAGATCTGATCGAGGAACTCAAACAACGCAAAGCCGCAGAGACTGCCGCTCGCAAAAACGAGGAGCGCTATCGCAGCGCATTCAACAATACCAGCGCGGGAATGATTCTGTTCGACGACTCGCTAAGGATCCATGCCGCCAACACGGTAGCGAGAACGCTGTCTGGCTTCACGAATATCGGCGCCCCGGCGCACAACCGGTTGACCGATTTCATTCTTCCCGAAGATCTCCAGCGGATTCGCGCCACCGCAGACGTGAACGCCGAATTGGGACTGCCGCTCAGCAGTGACCTGGAACTGCGCATCATGGACTGTCACGGCACCATCAAGCACGTTTTAGGCCGTATCAATGCCATCCCGGAAACCGGACAGTACATCGCTTCCGTCATCGACATCACCGAGCGCATCCGTGGCGAAGCCGAGCGTGTCCGGCTGGCCACAGCCATTGAACAGTCCACCGACAGCATTTTCATCACCGATAAGGATCGCCGCATCATTTATATGAACCCGGCTTTTGAAGAGATGACCGGCCATGGGCGCGATGCGGTCATCGGCCGCACCCCCGAATTTCTTTGGGTGAACCCATCCGATGACGCCAGAATCGCAAATATCATCGCCCACACCGACGGCGGCCATACCTGGCGCGGCAGGCTGACCAATCGCCGCAAGGACGGTACGACGTTTGAAACCCAGACGGCCATTTCCCCCATCCGCGACCCTGCCGGCGTCATCACCAACTACGTGAATGTCAAGCGCGATATTTCCGTGGAGTGCCGGCTGGAGGACCAACTCCGGGAAGCCCAGAAGATGCAGGCAGTGGGCACTCTGGCCGGGGGCATCGCTCACGACTTCAACAACATTCTGGCGGCCATCATGGGATACACCGAAATCTCCCTGTACGATTTGCCCGAAGAAGCCCCATCCCGGGGCAGGCTGCTTCAGGTCCTGTCAGCCTGCGACCGCGCCAAAGACCTCATCGGCCAGATCCTGACTTTCAGCCGCAAGGATGACGCCTCTCAAAAACCCATGTCCCTCGGCGTTGTCGTCAACGAGGCCATCAAGCTGCTGCGGGCCACCCTTCCGCCGGCCATCACTTTTTACACCACGAAAATCGACACCACGTCTGTAATAAAGGCCAACGCCACCCAGATGCATCAGATTGTGATGAATCTTTGCACCAATGCGGCCTATGCCATGAGAAGTCAGGCGAATGGGGATCTGTCGGTCTCGCTGCAACTAGAACGGATCTGTGAACATCAGGCCGGCACACTGGATCTGAAACCCGGCCGGTACCTTGTCCTGAGCGTTTCCGACAGCGGCACCGGCATGGATCGTGACACGCGGCAGCGTCTGTTCGAACCATTTTTCACGACCAAACCCAAAAGCGAGGGAACGGGCCTGGGCCTTTCGGTGGTTCATGGCATCGTTAAAAGCCATGCCGGCGCCGTGACCGTGGATAGCGCGGTGGGCAAGGGGACCACCTTTCGGCTGTACTTCCCGGAGGCGGCAGGCGCGCAGACCGCCGCCGCCGAAAATGTGAAACAGCTGCCCCGGGGAAAAGGTGAGATCCTCTTTGTCGACGACGAAAAAATGCTCACGGCCACGGCCGATGAACTCATCTCCTGTCTGGGCTACACCCTCTCGGTGTTCAACAGCCCGCTGCAGGCGCTCAACCGGTTCAACGAGTCCCCCGAACGATTCGATCTGGTCGTCACCGATTACCACATGCCGAAAATGGACGGGCTGTCGCTGGCGGCGCGCATTCACGCCCTGCGGCCCGATATGCCCATCGTTTTGTGCACCGGTTACAAGGCCGATTTGAGTGCGACGACACTGTCGGAATGCGGCATTCTTCACATCCTCGATAAGCCGTTTCAGCATATGGAACTGGCCGGCGTCATCCATGACCTCATCTCCAGGCCGAAAGCGGATGGCGCCAGGGTGTCGACCATTCGAAAACCGGCCATGGAACCGAGGCTGGCGGCCGAAGCGCGCTGAAAGGCCCTCGGCCACAGTTCTCCCCCCGCCCCGCGGGCGGCCGCGCACCGGCATCAGGAAAAGAGCAGCGCAGCCCCCTTGTCCGTCAGACAGATCGTGTCAAACACGCCTTCATGCGGTTCGACGATACCGCTGCGGATGAGTTCCCGCACGGCCTGCTGAAAAGTGGCCGTCTCAGCTTTGTTCAGAGACTGTTTATACCCCAATTCCAGCCAGAGCCCGGGCAGGCAGAATTGATCGTCCTCACTCAGATCCCGAAATTTTCGAAGCAGTTCCACTTTTATGGATTTTCTGGTCTTATCCACGGCCACCTCCAAATTATGTTAAATGATGCACCCGGCCAAACAGCGGACCGATCCAATCAGATGATGATTGCTTCTCCATGTTGCCGGCATTGGATATTCATTTAATCGGACGGATAGCGATCGGAATCCGCCTCAGGCCATACGCACCCGGCCGTCCTCCCGATCGTCCGGGACGGATTTGAACATTTCCCAGAATTGCATAAACGCCCCGTCGAACCCCCGATGGGCCATGCTGGCGCGGGCGCGGCGGCCCATGAGGCGCCGCCGTTCGCCGTCCGCGGCCAGATCGGACATGGCGCTGGTGAGCGCCTTCAAGTCATTGCCCGGAACCACCAGCGCCGTTTCCCCGGCCACCACGTTTTCAACAGGACCACCGACATCGGTGACGATAACCGGGATTCCCGATGCCTGGGCCTCGAGCACGACGTTGCCGAAAGTGTCGGTGGTGCTGGGAAAGACAAACACATCGCAGGAAGCATACAAGGCGGCCAGTGCATCTCCGGAAAGGTAACCGGTAAACGTCACCGGCAGCCCCCGAAGCAGCGTCTTCATTTCAGGCAGGTAGGGCCCATCGCCCGCCACCACCAGATGGATATCCGGAAGACGGGCCGCAAGGTCGCGGAAGGCTTGCGCCAGCAGGTCCAGGTTTTTTTCTTTGGACACCCTGCCGACGTAGAGAAAAGACAGGTTTTCGCGGATCCCGTAGACATCCCGCAGCACGCCGTTGCGATGCTTCGGGTGAAACCGCGCCACATCGATCCCCCGGGGGTAGCAGCGGACCTTGTCCTCGGCGATCCCCTTTTCCACCATTTCCCGGCGCGTGCTCTCGCTGGGCGCATAAACCACATCCATCTGATCGTAGAACCACAGCATGTAGCGCCAGGTGAGATCCTGAATTACCGCATCGCCGGTAAGAAACATGGCGTACTGGGGCATCTGAGTATGGTAGGTGCCGGTGACGGGAATCTTGAGGATATGGGCGATGGCCAGCCCGGCCAGACCGATAGGACCGGGTGTGGCGCAGTGGATATGAGAGACCTGCCGGTCGTAGCAAAATTGGATCATCTCGAGCAGCGGAGGGTAGAAAATGCGCTGCTCCGGATATTCGGGGACTTCGAAGACTCCGATCGGTTGGAAATTTTGAATGTTGTCGGCGTCTGCCGAAGCCGCATCGGGCCAGCAGGTCATCATAATCAGGTCTTTGCCTTGGCTGGCGGCTACCTGCGCCTGCTGGCGAAGGGTCAGGGCCACGCCGTTGACTTCGTAAAAGGTATCGGTGAAATGTGCCACCGTCAGAAACCGCTCGGCACTGGCAGCCTGCGGTTCGGTCAGATTGAAGTGGCGCCGCATCCGGCGTGCGAAGGCCCGATCCCTCGAAAACAGGGTATAAGCCACAAAATAGGGCGCGAGCAGCGTATAGAGCCCTCCGGCGGCGCCGATCGTCTGAAACAGATCGAATACGTTGGCACCGGTTAACTGATTGAGCAACGGATCGGCAAAGCGCTTGAGCACCCGGTTGGACACACGATTGACAAAATCAAACCAGATCCGCTCGGGGTCTTCACCGTCACGGCCCACGGTGTCGGTAACGGCAGCCAGCGCATCATCGGCGGCAAGCAGTCTGCGGGTTTCATTCTGAAGAATCTCAAGCATGGACGACGGCGACTGCTTCAGGGATTGCCGGTGCTTTCTGTGCTGCCAGAAATCGACAATGCGGGTCATGATGCCGGCCCTGGGGCGGCCGGTGCCGCCTAAAGTGCCATCCAGAAACCGCATGAGGGCGTCGTCTTCGGCCCTGCGGCTGAGTCTGAGTTTGCTGCGGTAAAACCGGTAGGCGATACCGTAAAGATTGTGTGCCATGGACTCCGGTCGCGGAGCGATCCCCGCCGCGGCCGAACCGCCGGTGCGAATCTGACGGATCAGGTTGTCCACGGTATTGTCACCATCGGCCACCGTGTAGGTGCGGGCGATATTGAGCCCGCTGTGGTCGTCCGAGCCCCCGGTGATCGACTTGATCCAGGGCCGGTCAAAGGCCGGCAAGATGCCGTGACGGTCCGCCAGCTGTGCCATCATCCCGGGGGTAAGCGTACCGAGAATCATCTTCAGGCACTGATTGGACACCTCGTTTCGAGCGCCGTTCAGCTCAAAATGCTTGAACAGCAGCAGCATCTTTTCGAAATGCATTGGCGTCAACCGGTCATTGACAGGATACAGGGCATGGGCCAGCACGTGGCAGATGTCTTCAGAGTGAAGATACGCGACCAGTTCATAGACGTTTTCCCGCGTCGCCTGAATATCCGCGTGCTGGGCCTCGGTGATGTTCAATGCCAGCACATGAAGCTTGCAGCGGTCCTCCGGGAAATACGTGGTGATCTCTTCACTGACGAACGTGTCCGGAAGGTGGGCGATTTCCATCGCGCCGTCGATGCGGTTGTGGTCGGTGATGGTCACCATCGTCATCCCCCGCGCCTTGGCCGCCCGGTAAATCTCCATCGGTTCGGTAAAGCTTTCCGGGCAGCCGATTTTTTTCAGCACCCAAGCTGACGGACGTCTGGAATATTTCGAGTGGACATGAAGATCGATCTGCATTGAACCGCTCCCTTCAAGATGGGGTGCACAACCGGCTGTGGATTTCCTGACGGCGCAACAGGTTGTGGTATAAACCCAGTTGCCATCAATATATCGTCTATGGGCCTCCTTTGCTCATGCCTCTGTTACGGCATCGTTAAGAAACATTGAAAAATCTGTCACAGAGGTCGCTTCGCGGCGGTGCTAATCAGTTTCTAGCGTCGTCCTGACAGCACGTTAACCCGCACACCGTAGTGGCATTGTGCTGTCGGTAACTTCACTCATTAAGGTTTCGCATACTGATGCACTCACCCACGTTGCCCGCAAAATGGCGGTCGATTGTCGAAACCGTCGACTACGCCTTCCAGCCCATCGTCAACATTCACACCGGTGTCTGTTTCGGCCACGAAGCGCTGCTGCGCCAAGTCGATAAGGCGGGATTCGACGCCATTGATGCGTTTTTCGATGCGGCCGCAGACGATGGTGTGCTTCACGCCGTAGATATGGCGCTCCGAAATCTGGCCGTGGGAAAATATGCCGCTCGGTTTGCGGCCGCCGGCACCAAGTTGTTCTTCAACCTGGACAACCGGGTTCTCAACGCCAGAGATGTCATCCCTGGCGGCACCCACGCTATCCTCACACGCTACGGCCTGAGCAGCGACCGGCTCTGCTTCGAGATCTCCGAACGGCATGAACTCCGGGATTTTTCAATTTCCGAAAAAGTGATCAGTCATTACCGCCGCCAGGGATACAACATCGCCGCAGACGACTGCGGCAACGGGTTTTCCGGTTTTAAACTCCTTTATTACCTGGAGCCGGAATTCACCAAAATCGATCGATTTTTCATCCAGGAAATGGCCACCGATTCAAAGAAACGCATGATCGCCGCCAGCATTGTCAACATTGCGCATCTTATGGGCAGCACCGTAGTGGCCGAAGGCGTCGAAACGGAAAAAGAGTTTTACAGTTGCCGCGAAATAGGATGCGATCTGATCCAGGGCTATCTCATTCAGCGGCCCACACTTGACATGAACACTCTATTGAGGGTCTATGAGGACATTGCGTCCCTGGCCGGCCGGGATAAGCGGGGGCGATCCCGGAAAGACATCAGCCGCATCCAGGACAACATGATCGTCATTCCGCCCGTCACCACCGCCCACGACATCCACCACGTCCTCAAGGAGTTCCAGTCCGACAAGGACCGCACTTTTGTGCCCGTGGTCAATGGCAACCACGAGCCACTGGGAGCGATCCGGGAACGGGACCTCAAGGAGTTCACCTACTCGCGCTTCGGTCAGGAGCTGCTCCAGAATCCCGCCTACGGAAAGAACATCAACCGGTTTCTGATCAAATTCCCCGTTGCCGACATCCACACACCAGTGGAAAAAATATTGGAGATCTACACCCAGAAGGATGACCTGGAGGGGATCATTCTCGTCGACAACCTCCAGTATGCCGGTTTTCTCAGCGCCCAGTCGCTGCTCAAGGTCCTTAACGAAAAAAACCTGGCCACCGCACGGGACCAGAACCCCCTGAGCCGGTTGCCGGGCAACACGGTGATCCACGAGTACGTTTCCACCGCACTGGGCGATCTGGATCGGGAATTCACACTCGTCTATTTTGACTTCGATAATTTCAAGCCCTTCAACGATTCTTTCGGATTCCGGCACGGTGACCGGGTGATTCTGTTGTTTGCAGATATCCTCAAGTCTTTTCAGCAGCGGACACCCGCTTTCATCGGGCATGTTGGCGGCGACGATTTCTTTCTCGGCGGCAACGCCGGCGACTGCGGCCTGACCATCGCTTCAATCCAAGCGCTTACGACCGCATTTAAAAAAAGCGTTGAAAGCTTCTATGACCTGGAATCCATCCGGCGGGGTTACATCCTGGGCTGTGATCGCAGCGGCCGCAAATGCGAGATTCCGCTGCTGACGGTCAGCGCTGTCGTCGTCGAACTTTGCAGCAGTCGAGACCAGGCTTACTCGCCTGAAGAAATCGGCAGTCTCATCGCCTGCCTCAAAAAGAAGGCAAAGGCCAACACCTCCAAGCTTTGCGTAACCCGAATCGGCGGCGTGCCGGTTCCGGATGACCACCCGTTTTGGGCCTCTTTCGAGATATCGCCGAAAAATGCGCCCGCACCGCATGTCCACTAATTTGAGGCACATGGAAAATTGCGGCGGCAGAAAAGGGTTACCGACACTATTAACATTTACCGTTGCCTGTGATAGAGCATCGACAACCGAGTCGTCGGCAACCGGCGCGGAGACAAAACCGACAGGGATAAAACTATGACCAAGCATTTTCACAAAGAACTGGACCGCGTCAAAAAGATGATCCTCTCTCTGGGCGCAGCTGTGGAAGAACGGGTGCGCAAGGCCTCCTCCGCCATCGAAGAGCGCAATTCCGATCTTGCCGAAGAGATCATCAAGAACGATTACATGATCGATGAAATGGAGGTGGACATCGAGGAAGAGTGCCTCAAGGCGCTGGCGCTCTACCAGCCCGTGGCCGTCGACCTGCGGTTTCTCGTCGCCACCATCAAGATCAACAACGACCTGGAGCGGATCGCCGATGAAACGGTCAACATCGCCCGCCGCGTGCAGGTCATCGCCGGCCGGGCGAGCAAGGGCTTCGTGTTCGATTACTCCGCCATGACCGAAAAGGCCGAAGAGATGCTCCGGATGAGCCTCGACGCCCTGGTCAACCTGGACCTGGACCTGGCATTCAAAGTGGTCACCATGGACGATGCCATCGACCGGATGCACCACGACGCCTACGACAGGATCAAACACATCCTGAAAGGCGACGACGACGCCAGCAAGCAGGCAGGGCTTTACATCAACCTTTACCTCATTTCCCGCCATCTCGAGCGCATCGGCGACCATGCCACCAATATTGCCGAAGAGGTCATCTACCTCATCGAAGGCGAAATCGTCCGCCACGCCGAGTATTAGCCGGCCTCGGCCCTGACCCGGGCCTGTCACCCACCGTCGGACATCACGGCAGTAAGGTACAGAACAGATAGCCGGCCGCCAACCGTGCCATCCATGAAACCCAAAAGCCGCAGCCTGCCGCTGCGGCTTTTTTGTTGCCGGAAACCGGAGCGCCTCACAGCGATCCGACGCGGCCCATCCCTATTGACGACAGCTAACACTGTGTTAGAGTATCGCTTACACATTTCTAACATCGACACTTGGGGACCGCCCCGGATCAGATGGGCAATGCTGATGCTGCAACGACAATACATGGATCTTTCCTGGAAAGCGGTTTTAAATCCCGGCGGCGCCAATGACTTCTTTGAGCAAGGCATGCCGGGCGCCATCGACGTGCGCACAAACCGCTTCTCGCCGACCAATGCCTGGTGGTTGTCCGAATTGTCCCGTCTGGTGTATCGTCGGGGTGAAGAAGAAGGCGGCGTTATGCCAAACGGCCCTGGCCGAAGGGATTTTCTGGCCCGGGTAGGTCTTGAAGAACGGGCTTTTTTCAATGCCGGCGGCGTGCAGGCGGCCTTTATCACCCGCACCCGGGACAACCTGCCCCCGGTGGGCATTCTGGTCTTTCGCGGAACCACGGGCACCTGGCGCAACTGGCAATCCAACCTCAGCGTCTGGTCATCACAATGGCCTCGGGGGGGAAGGGTCCACAGCGGCTTTAAAAAGCAGTTCATGGGCCTGTGGCCCACGATCGTGGAAACCGTGACGGCGTGGACCGCGCCCCTGCTCTACACCGGACACAGCCTTGGCGCTGCGCTGGCGACCCTGGCCGCCGGCATGCATCGCCCCCACGCCCTGTACACCTTCGGCTCGCCGCGGGTGGGCGATTCGGATTTCGCGGATACGCTGAAAGATGTTTGCATCTATCGCCTCTGCAACGCGGGAGACATTGTCACTTTTCTTCCGCCGTCACGGGGCCCCTTGCGTTTTTGCCACGTGGGCGAACCGATGATCTACCGCAAGGCGCCATCCCCGCCACCCGCGTTCAGCATCGCACAAGATCGCGACATCGCCACGCCCGCCTTGGGCATACCGCACCCGCCGAAATTTCTGGTAGACCATGCGCCGGCAAACTACATCTCCTGGCCCGGGCCCGAGATCGCGACCTGAAAGCACGCCGCCGTGTTGCCTGCCCCGCCGACAGACTGCCGCATGATCACCACCTTTCCCGCCATCGCCGCCGCATCTTAGAGCGGTTGTCATAAATACGTTCCGTTTGCACGACAACGCCGGGTGAACACCGAAATCGCTATCGGGATCGGTATCGTTATCGGCCTTGGAAAACCTCGATTTCGAGACCGATTTCGATCCCGAGAGGATCTTGGGGATGAAACGGTATATTATTCTGACAAGTGCTCTAATACAGGGTTCTTCTGAATTTAACGCAAACCCAACCCGAAGGGGATATGGTATCGGCAATGCTTTAGGCAATCACGCCAACGGAGATCACCGAGATGGCCGAGTGGATCGCCACGTACGGCTACCCCCTGCTCTTTCTGGGTACCATCATTGAAGGGGAGACGTTTTTGTTGATCGCAGCCGTGATGGCCCGGCAGGGCGCACTTGAAATCGTCCCTGTCATGGCCGTCGCCCTGGCGGGCGCCTTGTCCGGGGATTCCCTGTTTTTTGTCATCGGGAAAACGCGCGGCGCCGCATTCCTGGACAAGCGACCCCACTGGCAACGGCGGACCCGGCGTCTGTCGGCCCTGATGAACCGGTTTCACGTTCCGCTCATGCTTGGTTTCCGATTCTGGTATGGCATGCGCGCCGTAATTCCACTGACATTCGGCATGAACCGGTTTGGAAGCGGAACATTCATCTTGCTCAATACCGTCGGGGCGCTGCTGTGGGTCGCCATCATCGGCGGTGTGGGTTTCTGGCTTGGGGATGCCGCCAGGCCGCTTGTGGACGGTGCGCAAAAAAAGCTGCACTGGGTGCTGTTGTCCGTCATTGCCGGCGTTGCCGTCTGCCGCCGCATCGCGGCACTCAAACACCGGCAGCCGAGAGCGAATCCTGCACTGACTTGCCGGCCGAAGCGTGAACACCTTCCGCAGTCCGCCTCACGCGAACGGGAAATCTCCTAAATGGAAAGGTTTTTCCGGCAACAGCACCCTGGCTGCGGCACCGGCGCCCCCTTGTTGATGCCCGCATAAATAAGTAACGCCCGGCGCCATCAAGGAGCCGGGCGTCGTTTTATTCTGCGGCTTTCGAATCTCTTTAATCAGATGGCGCCACGCCATCGCTCGGCGCTTCGGCTGACGACTCACCCGGAATCACCGGCGCGGCCTCATCGGGCGGCGACTGGCCGCTGTCCGCCGGGGCGGCGCGCTTTTTGCGCTTGCGGGGCTTGCGGCGCCGGGGCCGCCCCTTGGGTTTGGGAGCGTCGACAGTCGCTGCCTCCGGTGCAACGTCTTCTGCACTCACGCCCGCCTCCGGTGAAGCGGCTTCGACTCGCGCCGCCGCCTTCGTTGGCATGACTTCTTCGCTCAGCCATTCCGGTGGTGCCGATACGGTGTCTTCGGTGGACAGCGACGGGGACGCGGCAAATCCAAAAAATGTGCCGGGAAAATACCCTTCGGGCCGTGGCGGCCACGGCACCGGCCGTTCTTTGACGGGCGCGGAACGGGGCCCCTGCGCCCTGCCATCGGCCGGTCTCGCTGCGGAAGGTCGCCCCCCCGGCGGTCGGCCGCCGCCTTCCCGCCCGCCGGCAGGCCTGCCTCCGGAGGTTCGTCCGCCCGCCGACCGACCGCCGGTGGGTCTGCCTCCCCGCCCTTCGGGTTTGCGCGAGCGGCGCTGTCGGTCGGCCGCAACCCGTCCGGCAACGTCCTCAACGAACCAATCCTCTTCGGGCCACGCCACCGGTATCTTGTAGGCGATATAGTCTTCCACCGGCTGCAGGTGATGCACATAGGTTTCGCAGGCCAGCGATATCGCGCGCCCCGATTTGCCGGCGCGTGCCGTTCGGCCGATGCGGTGGATGTAGTTCTCCTGGTCCTGGGGCAGGTCGTAGTTGACCACATGGGTGATGTCGTCCACATGGATGCCGCGGGAGGCCACATCGGTGGCCACCAGGATCTTGATCTTGCCGTCCTTGAAATCGTCCATCAGCCGGAAACGCGTTTTCTGGGGGATATCTCCGGTGATGGCCTGGGCCGGCCAGCCGTTGCCCTTGAGTTTCTGCGCCAGCCACTCCACGCCGATCTTGGTGTTGACGAAGATCAGCATCCGGTTCCAGTCTTCCCGTTTCAACAACCCCAGCAGCAGCGGCAGCTTTTCATCTTTGCCCACGTGGTAAAGTACCTGGTCGATCCCTTCGACGGCCAGATCCTCCGGTGTCACCGAGATAAACTCGGGCAGGTTCATGTACTCGTAGGTCAACTCCAGAACCCTGTGGGAAAGGGTCGCTGAAAACAGCATGGACTGGCGCTTTTCGTAATGCGGCAGGTTGCGCAGGATATAACGCATGTCCTTTTCGAACCCGAGATCGAGAAGGCGGTCGGCCTCGTCGATGACCACGATCCGGATGTTGTCGGTTTTGAAAATCTTCTGTTTGTAGTAGTCGATGGCCCTGCCGGGCGTGCAGATGACGATGTCCACGCCGTGGCGCAGTTGGTCGGCCTGCTTGCCGTAGTCCAAGCCCCCCACGACCTGGGCCATGGTAAAGGGCAGATAGCGGCCAATGCGCGCCGCCTCTTCGTAAATCTGCAGGGCCAACTCCCGGGTGGGCGCCACGATCAGTGCCATGGGCAGCCCCGGTTGCAGATTCTCGGTGGCCAGCAACCGGCAAAACAGGGTCACTAGAAAGGCTGCCGTCTTACCGGTGCCGGTCTGCGCCTGCCCGGCGACATCCTTCCCCTGAAGGGATACCGGCAGCGTCTGGGCTTGAATGGGTGAGCAGCGGATGAAGCCTTCATCGGTCAAGCCCCTGAGCAGGGGCTCTGGCAGGTCGAAGCTCTCAAAAAGGGTCTCAGTGAGAAACCGCGGGCGATCGGCCCGGGGGATCTCTTGGGTTGTGTCAACATCGGTCGTCATACATCTCCTCTGATAAGTGTCCGCGGGGGCATCAATTGCGCCCGGATAGGTGCAATCATAAACGATTTTCGATATTTTGCAAGTTTACTCAAAGGGCTTGTGTTGCCGGCGAGAATACCCTAGTGTCCGTTCAGAAGCGGCATCTTTTGGCCCCTGGCGGCGTTCTCGCATCTTTTGCCATCCTCGACGTAGCTCCCGCTACGCCTGCGGTGTCAAAAGTGCTCGGGCCTTCCGCCGTCGCCAAAACTGCGGCTATGGCGGACAGGTGCCAGGAAACTTGATGAACCCGTAAAAAGTAAAGTTTCTTTCTTTATTGTCACCCCGGCGAAGGCCGGGGCCCAGTAAATTCAAGACCCTCTATATGCCGGCCTTCGCAGGCATGACAAGTAGAGGACTTTTTACGGCATCATCAAACGTTACCCTGATCGGATAATTGCCGCTGCAGCGGCTTGAGACGGAAAGGTTTGACACGATCCATGAAATCTTTTTTCAATGTCGCCACCATCTCATCGGTACTGGCCCTGAGGGAGCGCTTCGATCCGGTGGGCACCGAAACCCTGCCACTGACCGAAGCCGTCGGCCGCGTTCTGGCTGAAACGGTCGCTGCCGACCGGAACCTGCCCGGTTTCAACCGCGCCACCATGGACGGCTACGCGGTGCCGGCGGCCGCCACCTTCGGTGCCAGTGAGGGCAGCCCTGCCTGGCTGAGCGTGGTGGGTGATATCGCCATGGGCCAGCGGCCCGCGTTTTCTCTGGGCGCGGGGCAAGCCGCCCGCATCGCCACGGGCGGCATGCTGCCGCCGGGTGCCGATGCGGTGGTCATGATCGAGCATACCGAGGCCATCGGCGAGGACACGGTCGAAATCTACAAAAGCGTGGCCCCGGGCCAGCATATGGTCATGGCCGATGAGGATTTCTCCGGCGGGCAGGCGGTGCTCTTTCCCGGAACGCTGCTGCGCGCCCAGGAAATCGGTCTGCTGGCCGCCTTCGGCAAAGACCCGGTGCGTGTCTTCCGACGACCCGAGGTGGCCATTGTCTCTACCGGCGACGAAATCATCCCGATTCACCAACGCCCGGAAACCGGCCAGATTCGCGATGTCAACAGCTATAGCCTGGCGGCAATGGTCACCGCCGGCGGCGGCACACCCATTCCCATGGGCATCACTGCGGACCAGGCCGATGGCTTGATTGAAAAATGCCGTGCGGCCGCCGAACTGAGCGACATGGTCCTCATCAGTGGCGGCAGCTCCGTCGGCACGCGCGATTACACCATAGACGCCCTGAACGCATTGCCCGACAATGAGCTGCTGGTGCACGGCATCGCCATCAGCCCCGGCAAACCGGCCATCCTGGCCCGCAGCGGTAAACGCCCGGTCTGGGGGCTGCCCGGGCACGTCACCTCGGCCATGATCGTATTCGAAATGGTGGTCACGCCCTTTCTCGACCGGCTGCGGGGCTTGGATGAAACGCACCGCCGCCGCCGCAGTGTTCCGGCGCGCCTGTCGAGAAATGTCGCCTCCACCCAGGGACGCACCGATTTTGTGCGAGTGCAGCTCAGTGAAACCGATGAAGGCCTTCTGGCAACGCCGGTTCTGGGGAAAAGCGGTCTGCTCAACACCATGGTCCGGGCCGACGGGCTCGTCACCATCGCCGAAAACACCGAAGGACTCGACGCCGGAGCCCCGGTATCCGTCTATCTTTTTTAGCATACGCCCACCGATGGAAACGACACCATGACCACTCAGCGAAATATCTATCTACAAATGAAAACCCTGGCCGAAGCCCGCAATATCCTCTTCACCCGATTCGGCAGCAGGCGTATCAGCGCCGCCGAATCGGTGCCGGCCCCTGACGCAGTGGGCCGCACCCTGGCCGAACCGGTGTTCGCCCGGCTGTCGGCGCCCCATTTTCACGCCGCCGCCATGGACGGCATCGCCGTTCGCGCTGCAGACACCTTCGGCGCCAGCCAGGCGCGCCCTAAAGATCTCGCCGTAGGCGGCCAGGTGCGCTTCGTCAACACCGGCAACGTAATGCCTGAAGGATGCGATGCGGTCATCATGATCGAGCAGGTCCAGCAGGTAGATCCGGGCCGGGTGCGCATCGAGGCGCCGGCATTTCCCTGGCAGCACGTGCGCAAAATGGGCGAAGACATCGTCGCCACCGAATTGCTCTTTGCCCGCCACCATGTGGTGACCCCGTATTGCGTGGGAGCGCTGCTGGCCGGGGGCGTGTTCTCGGTCCCGGTGACGATGCCCCCGCAAGTGGTAATCATCCCCACCGGCTCGGAGCTGGTGGACTGGCAGGGCACGGAGCCGGCAGACCTCAAACCGGGCCAGGTCCTGGAGACCAACGCCACCATGCTGGGGTGCCTGGTGACGGCCTGCGGCGGCCGGTTCGTGAAAGCGCCAAAAATCGCCGACGATCCGGCCGCCATCGAAGCCGCCGTGGCCGAGGCCGTTGACAGGGGCGGCGACATCGTACTCACCGTGGGGGGATCATCGGCCGGCAGCGCCGACCACGCCAAGACCGTCCTGGCCGCCCGCGGCGAAGTGCTGGTTCACGGGGTCACCATCATGCCGGGAAAACCCGTGCTGATTGCCGATATCGGCGGCACCCCGGCCTTCGGGATCCCGGGATACCCGGTCAGCGCCATCATCGCCTTCGAGCAGTTCGTAAAACCGTTGATCCTGTCCCTGCTGGGGCGAGCCGACACGACACGCGTCGAGATCCTTGTGTCCCCCACACGAAAAATTCCCTCCAAGCTGGGCGTGGAGGAATTCTTAAGGGTTAAACTCGGCCGAGTGGGCGAGCGGGTGGTGGCCACTCCGCTGCCCCGCGGGGCCGGCTGCATCACCACCATCACCGAAGCCGACGGCATCATCCGCATCCCCACTGCGGTGGAAGGGCTCTCCGAGGGCGAGCCGGTGCCCGCGGCGCTGCTGCGCCCGGTCGAAGCCATCGACAAGACCATTGTCGTGGTCGGCAGCCACGACAACACCCTGGACATCCTGGCTGACCAGCTCAAGCGAGACGCCCCGCAGGTCAGCCTTTCCTCCAGCCACGTCGGCAGCATGGGCGGGCTGATGGCCCTGAAAAAAGGGGTGTGCCACGTCTCCGGCACCCACCTTCTGGACACCGCCACCGGCACCTACAACGTCTCATATATCCACAAATATCTTCCCGGAATGGACGTGCGCCTGGTGCACCTGGTTTGCCGGGATCAGGGGCTCATCGTCCCCCGGGGCAACCCCAAAGGCATCACCGGCATCGGCGATCTGGTGCGCGAGGACGTCTCGATGATCAACCGCCAGGGCGGCTCGGGCACCCGCATCCTGCTGGACTACCGACTGGCCCAGCTTGGGATTCAGTCCGAGGCCATCCGCGGCTACGGCAACGAGGAGTTCACCCATATGTCGGTGGCGGTGGCCGTTCTCAGCGGAGCCGCCGATGTGGGGCTCGGAATCCACGCTGCGGCCAGGGCCCTGGACCTTGATTTCATCCCCGTGGTGACCGAAGAATACGATCTCGCCATTCCGGCGGTCTTTATGGACACCGAAATCATCGGCTCCCTGCTGACCACCATCCGCACCGCGGACTTCAAAGCCCGGGTGGACGCTCTGGGCGGCTATCACACTGAAAAGACCGGTGAGGAAAAGCCCCTTTGAAGACTCAAAAATCAATTTTCAATGAACATTAATGGCCATGTAAAAATCTGAAATCACCACAGAGGACGCAGAGACCACAGAGATAACCCAATAATTATTAAATATATTCTCTGCGTTCCTCTGCGATCTCTGCGGTTCAAAATCCCTTTTTACGGTTTCAACATTGAGTATTGAAATGGTTTTCGAGCAGATCGATCACACGGCCGATGTCGGCCTTAAAATCATCGCGGACTCGGCCGCGGCGCTTTTCAGCGAAGCCGCGCGCGGCATGTTTTCGCTCATCGTGTCCGGTCCGGCCTCCGGCGTCACCGAAACACGCGAGATCCGGATTCAAGCCGACGACTGGGAAGGGCTGCTGGTGGCCTGGCTGCGAGAGCTGCTCTACCTGTGGCACTCGGAAAACAGGTGGTTCTGCCAAGTGGTGCACGCGACGGTGACGGCCCATGCAGTCAGCGCCACAGTCAAGGTTGACAGATTTGATCCCGCTATCCACGTTATCTGCAGCGAGATCAAAGCCGTCACCTACCACCAGATCGCCGTGGGGACCGACGGCAGGCAGTGGACGGCGCGCGTGATTTTCGACGCTTAGAGTTATAAGCACGTAAGAGATGACAGATTGCAGAAAAGGCGAAAACCGATTGACTCGCGCAGAGACGCTGAGGCGCAGAGAAAAGCGAACATCGAACGAGGAGATCATGGACTTAAAACGCATCGACGACTATCGATGGGAGCTGCCCCGCACCGGTGACATGCGCGTGCCGGGGCGGGTGTTTGCCACGGCGGAAATGCTCGCCGCCGGCGATGCCGCCGCACCGCTCAAACAGGTGGCCAACGTGGCCACCTTGCCGGGAATCGTACGGGCGTCCCTGGCCATGCCGGACATGCACTGGGGCTATGGGTTTCCCATCGGCGGGGTCGCCGCCTTCGACTGGGAAACCGGCGTGGTCTCGCCCGGCGGTGTCGGCTATGACATCAACTGCGGCGTGCGCCTGGCGCGCACCGATCTCATGGAGGCCGATGTCCGAAGACACCTGGAGCCACTGGTCAACGCCCTTTACCAGAACATCCCCTCGGGTGTCGGATCCACCGGCCCGCTCAAGCTCAGCGAAAAGGAGGAAAAGCGGGTGCTGGTGAGCGGCAGCAGATGGGCGGTAGAAAACGGGCTCGGAGAGGCGGCAGATCTGGAATACACCGAAGACGGGGGCTGCCTTGCCGGGGCCGACCCGTCGGTTGTCAGCGACCGCGCGCTGAAGCGCGGCCGCCAGCAGTTGGGGACACTCGGCAGCGGCAACCATTTTGTGGAAGTGGGTGTGGTGGACGAGGTGTTTGACGACACCATGGCCGCGGCCTTCGGTCTTCATACCGGGCAGGTCACCCTGATGCTCCACTCCGGCTCGCGGGGGTTCGGCTACCAGGTCTGCGACGACTTTCTGGCCCAAATGAACGCTGCCGCCCACACCACCGGCATCGCGCTGCCGGACCGCCAGCTGGTCTGCGCGCCGCTCGGCAGCGACACCGCGCGGCGGTACCTGGCGGCCATGGCCTGCGCCGCCAACTATGCCTGGGCCAACCGCCAGATCCTGCTGCATCGCACCCGCGATATATTCATGCGGACGCTGAGCATCGGCCCCCGGGCCCTGGCCATGGATCTGGTCTACGATGTCTGCCACAACATTGCCAAAAGAGAGCGTCACAGCGTCGACGGCACGGAAAAATGGCTGTGCGTGCACCGAAAAGGGGCCACCCGAAGCTTTCCCGCCGGTCATCCGGCCCTGGCCGAGCGCATTCGCGGCGTCGGCCAGCCGGTGATCATCCCCGGAGATATGGGCACGGCCTCCTACGTGCTGGTGGGCACCCCGCGCGCCATGGAAGAGACCTTCGGATCCACCTGCCACGGGGCCGGCCGGGTGCTCAGCCGCACGGCGGCCATCAAAAAAAGCAAGGGGCGCAGCATTCACCGGGAGCTCGAAGACAAAGGCATCCTCGTGCGCTGGACCGGCCGCCACACCCTCAATGAGGAAATGCCTGACGCCTACAAGGACATCTCCCAGGTGGTGGACGTGGTCCACGGGGCGGGGATCAGTAAAAAGGTGGCACGGCTGCGCCCCATCGCCGTAGTCAAAGGGTAGTGTCCGTCCACAGGCGGCATCTTTTGGTCCCCGGCGGCGTTCTCGCGCTTTTGAAATCCTCGGAATAGGACGACTATGCCTGCGGATTCAAAATCGCTCGGGCCTTGCCGGGAACCAAAACCTACCACCTGTGAACGGACACTCGGATTCACCACCGGCGGCATCTTTCACTGCTGCAATTGAAAAAAAGCCGGCAATCGTCAAGCCGGACTTGATCCTCCATCCAGAAACCCGTAAAGTCCCCGGACTTTGGTCCAGGCGGCGTCTGAAAATGCCCGATCCCGATAGCGATTTCGAAGAGCGGCGCGTTTTGCGGCAACATAGGGTTACGGGAGCTTCATAGAGAATCGGAATGTTTAATAATTATTGGTTTGTCTCGGCGCTCTCTGCGTCCTCTGTGGTAGTTTCAGACTTTTTACTGGACCATAAAGACTGTATTGCGAAAATTCGCACACCAAGTTTACCGAAAAAAGGATCGCAGTTTTATGAGTCTTATTGAAGCGGTGGTGCTGGGGATTGTTCAGGGGGTGACCGAGTTTTTGCCGGTGAGCAGCTCCGGTCATCTGGTCATATTTCAACATCTTTTCGGTATCCAAGAACCGGTTGTGGCTTTCGACATCGCGGTCCACGTCGGCACGCTTGTGGCCGTAATCGCCTTTTTCTTCAAAGACCTCATCGACATCATCGCGGGCGTGATCGCCTTTACGGGCGACTGCCTCCGCCGCCGCCGCTTGAGCATGCCCGATGCGAGCGCTCCGCATGCCCGCATGGCCGCGCTCATCCTCATCGGCTCCGTCCCCACGGGCATCATCGGCATCGTGTTCAAGGACATGGCAGAGGCCCTGTTTTCATCGGTTGCCCTGGTGGGCGTCAGCCTGTGCGTCACCGGCGCCATCCTGTGGGGCACGCGCTATCTTAAGGCGCCCCGCGCCGATGCCGGCGACCCCGGTGTGATCAAGTCCCTGGTAGTCGGGGTGGTGCAGGGCCTGGCCATCATTCCGGGGATATCGCGCTCTGGGTCCACCATTGCCGCGGGGCTCTATCTCGGACTGAACCGCGAGAGCGCCGCCCGATTCTCGTTTCTGCTCTCCATTCCGGCGGTGGCCGGAGCCGGTCTGCTGGGTGCGCTGGATCTGGTGGGCGGCAATGCGATGCCACTGTCGGTCATGGCGACCGGGGCGGTGGCCTCGGCGCTGGTGGGATACGCCGCCCTGGCACTGCTGGTCTGGATCGTTAAACAAGGGCGGATGCATCTTTTCGCCCCGTACTGTCTGGCGGCCGGGATGGTTTCTCTTTACCTCGGCTTGGTGTAAGGTGCGGCATTGAAAAAGGAACCACGAAGCACACGAAGGGCACGAAGAAAGAATTAGAAACAAACGGTTTATAGAATCTTCGTGTCCTTCGTGAACTTCGTGGTCATCAATTTGGAGGCATCCCACATGAATCCATCCATGTTCAGAGAATACGATATCCGCGGCATTGCCGGAAAGGATATGACCGAAGACGACGTTGAGCGCCTCGGGAGAGGCATCGGCAGCTTCCTGCGCCGGAACGGTTGCCGGACCCTCAGCGTGGGACGCGACTGCCGGACCACCTCCGACGCCTATGCCGTGCGGCTCATGGCCGGGATCCTTTCTACCGGCCTCGATGTTGTGGACATCGGTGTCTGCCCTACGCCGCTGCTTTACTTCTCCATCACGGAGTTCAATCAGGACGGCGGAGTTATGGTGACGGCCAGCCACAACCCGGCAGAATACAACGGTTTCAAGATGTGCCTCGGGCTCGCCTCCGTTCACGGGGAAGACATTCAGGAGATCCGACGCATGACCGAGGCCGGTGATTTCATTACGGGCCGGGGAACCGCGTCCACGGCTGATCCACTGCCCCCCTACCATGCCTTCATAACAGGCAACATCCGCATCTCACACCCCCTTCGGGTGGGCATCGACGCCGGCAACGGCACCGCCGGAGTGGTGGCCCTGCCCATCCTGAGAGCCCTGGGCTGCGAGGTGCACGACATCTACTGCGACATGGACGGGACCTTCCCCAACCATGAAGCCGATCCCACGGTGCTGGCCAACATGAAAGACCTGATCGCCCTGGTGCGGGAAAAGAAACTGGACGCGGGCATCGGTTTCGACGGTGACGGGGATCGTATCGGGGTCGTCGACGAGACGGGCCGTATCATTTACGGCGACCGGCTCATCATCATCTTTGCCCGGGAGATCCTCTCTCGCAAACCCGGGGCGACCTTTGTCTCCGAGGTCAAGTGCTCCAAGGCCATGTACGACGACATCCGCGCCCGCGGCGGACGCGCCATCATGTGGAAAACCGGCCACTCATTGATCAAAAAGAAAATGAAGGAAGAAAACGCGGCGCTGGCCGGTGAAATGAGCGGCCATATGTTTTTTGCCGACCGGTACCTCGGCTTCGACGACGCCACCTACGCGGCCTGTCGTCTGCTTGAAATCATGGCGATGTCAAATAAGCCGCTGTCCCGATTGCTGGAGGGCGTGCCCACGATGTTCAACACGCCTGAAATCAGGGTCGCGTGCCCCGACGAAAAGAAATTTGAGGTGGTTTGCCGGGTCACCGAATACTTCAGGGCACGCTTTGATGTCATCGACATCGACGGCGTGCGCGTCCTTTTCGAAGACGGCTGGGGGCTGGTGCGCGCGTCAAACACCCAGCCCGCCCTGGTGCTGCGCTTCGAGGCCATGACCGAGACACGCCTGGATGAGATCCGGGCCATGGTGGAAAGGGTTTTGGCGGATATTCGGGATAAAGTGTAGAAACCGAAGGGGCCAAGGGTCCGAGGGTTCAAGGGGTCGAGTGAAAAACACCCCTTTTTTTCGAAATCATGGTTCAATCGCTGTGATTCATTTCGCCAAGACCGGAAAAAAGAAAGCGCATTGTCTGTGGTATCGGTCCGCATGAGCTCGCTCGACCCCTTGGCCCCTCGCCGCTGTTAAGCCGTATAGGCGCAACCCTTGAACCCTTGAACCCTTGAACCCTTGAACCCTTGAACCCTTGAACCCTTGAACCCTTGAACCCTCGAACCCTTGAACCCTCGAACCCTCGTAAAGTAGGAGACGACCATTGCAAGCCCAAAGCACTTTAGACCTGTCGCAGAAAATCGTTTTCGTCTACAAAACCAACGGTGAAAACGATGTGGCCCTGGAATACCCCCGCACCGAGTTTTACAATGGCCGATATTTTCTGGTGGGACGGGTTCCCGAGGGCGGCTCTTCAAACGACTGGCTGTCCGGATTGACCACCTATGTGGCATGGGACCAGATCGAAGAGTTCGTCGTCTTCGACTCCATCGAAGATTATTTCTCCCGGATTTCCATGGCCTGGACCGATAAGAAGCTGCAGTGAAAGCAGATGACCATGCTCTCTTTGCAACGCAAATACGAGTTGATACTGGCGGCCGAGGAGGCCTTCACCCGGTCCATTTCCAAAGCGGTTTTCGAAAAGCCCGCCATCTCCCTTTGGATGGTGTTGATTCCCATCCTCCTGGTGCATTTCATCCAGAGCATGCAAACGTATAAAAACGACCGTCTCACCTTTCAGAAGGAGTATATGCGCTCCCGCCGCAAGGCCTTGGATCTGGCCACAGAAGCGGTGACGCATGGCAGCGCACCGGATATTGCCGATTGGGTGCGCCAGGCAACACCGTCACCGGACCTTGCCCCGTCATACCGTACGTGGCTGCAAGAGATGATCGCCTATTACACTGCGCTGCTCAGGGCCGATGGCGACGATTTTCAAAGTCTGGTGCACGCCGCTTATGCGGACCGCGACGATTTCACTGCAGCCCTGGAAAAACTGAGGGCCGCCGAAAACGCGTTCAATGACGCCTGCAAACCGCAACTGGCCGCCACGCCCGGCGCCATGGAAGTCATCGAACTCATCGAGGAGCGCTCGCGCACCCTGCGCCGCGAGCTGGCCAGCGCCGTTTATGATCACCCAAAAAAACCTTGACACGAAGCGGCGATTTCCCATAAAGAACAATAAAACAGACCGGTCGGTATATTTTATGGGGATCGCACAATGCCCACCACCAAGGGAAATCTCACACGGCGACACATCGTCGCGCGCGCCCTTCAGCTCTTCACCGTAAAGGGCTATTTCAACACCTCCATCAGCGACATCCTCCTGGCCACGGGGCTGACCAAGGGCGGGCTGTACGGCCATTTCGCCAGCAAGGAGGACATCTGGCTGGCCGTCTACGATGCCGCCGTCATCACCTGGCGCGGCGTCGTTTTGACCGGGTCCCGGGAAATCGCCGATCCGCTGGAGCGCATCGAAGTCACCATAGAGCGAAACCTGCGCGATTACCTGGGCGGCGAGGTGTTCGACGGCGGCTGCTTCTTTTTCAACATGCTGGTGGAGCTTTCCGGACAGTCTTCCCGCATGAGCCGGCACATCCTCAAAGGGTTTGTGCGGTTTTCGAAATTGATGCAGCAATGGCTTTCGGAAGCCAGGGACCAGGGACTGGTGGCGCCGGACCTGGACGTCAGGGAAGTGGCTGATTTTATCGTTATCGCCGTCAACGGGGCAGCCCCGCTTTACGCGGCCAGCCGGGACCCAAAGATCTGGGAACTGACCATCCACCAGCTACATCACTACATCCGGCACCTGCGTCGGGGGGGCAGGCCATGACATTCGAAAACCTTGTGGCACCGCGCACGGCGCGCATGGGCACCAGCGCCATCCGTGAAATCCTCAAAGTGGTCTCCCAGCCGGGCATGATCTCGCTGGCCGGCGGTATTCCCGCACCCCAGAGCTTTCCGCTGGACCTCATCCGGCCCCTGGTGGACAGTGCGCTCACCCGTTACGGACACAGGGCGCTGCAATACGATCTCTCCGAGGGGTTCCCGCCTTTGCAGGAGGCATTGGCCGATTATTTACGGCGCCACCACACCATCACCGCCGCTGGCGACGAGATCCTGGTCAGCAGCGGCTCCCAGGGGGTCCTGGATGCCATCGGCAAGGTGCTCATCGGCCCGGGTGACGCCGTGGCCGTCGAGGCGCCCACCTATCTCGGCGCCCTGCAGGCCTTTACGCCCTACGAACCGGCGTATGTACAGATTGAATCAGACGACGACGGCGTCATCCCCGCATCGCTGGAGGTCGCCCTGGCCGTAAAACGCGTGAAATTCGTCTACCTGGTGCCGACATTCCAGAACCCGACCGGACGCACGATCCCACTGGCGCGTCGCATTGAGATCGCCGACATGCTCAGGCGCCACCGGGCGCTTCTGGTCGAAGACGACCCATACAGCCTGCTGCGCTACGACGGAGATCCGCTGCCGCCGATTCACAGCCTGGCTCCGGAAAATGTCGTTTATGTGGGCACCCTGTCCAAAGTCCTGGCCCCGGGTCTTCGGATCGGCTTTTGCGTGGCGCCCCCCGCCATCAGAAAATGGCTGGTGGTGGTCAAACAGGGTGTGGATCTGCACACCAGCACCTTCAACCAGGCCCTGGCCGCCGAGTACCTGACGGGCGGGCATCTGGAGCGCCACCTGCCCACCATCGTCAATTTTTACCGACCGCGGCTGTCGGCCATGCTGCAGGCGCTGGCTGCGTGCATGCCGTCCGGATTTCGGTGGTCCATGCCCAATGGCGGTATGTTTGTCTGGATAGAGGGGCCGCCGGCGCTCGACATGACGTCTGTCTATCAAAAAGCGGTCGCCAGCGGCGTCGCCTTCGTTCCGGGAACATATTTTCATGCCGCTCCCGGTGCAGGAACGCAAACGGCGCGGCTGAACTTCACCATGGCCGATGAAGCCACGATCGCTGAAGGGATCGCGCGCCTCGCCATCCTATGTCAATCTTGACACAGACGTTCCCATCGATTATTTTATCCCGTCAGCATCCAACGCCGCGCCATCCCCCCCCGGAAAACAGTGCACCCGAACTGGCTGTGGGCGCTGCCGGCAGCTGATCCGGCAAGACCGCAGCCACCTCGCGAGGTTACCCGATGCAGCACTCACACGATGTGACACCCGATGCGCCCCACCCCGATCCCAGGGCCGTTTTCGATCGCCAGAAAGCCGCTTGCCGCGCCGTTCCCATTTTGCCGGTTGCCGAGCGCCTAAATGCCCTCGCGGCGTTGGAAACGCTCCTCATCGACAACCAGCAGGCCATTGCCGAAGCCGTTTCCCTGGATTTCGGCAACCGCGCCATTCATGAAACCCAACTGCTGGAGATATTCCCCACGGTGTCAGGGCTGAACCATGCCCGCCGCAAGCTGAAAAAATGGGTGCGCCCCCAGCGGCGCCATGTATCCCTGTGGTTTGCCGGCGCCTCAAACCGGGTGATTCCTCAGCCGAAAGGGGTCGTGGGCATCATTGCCCCGTGGAACTATCCCTTGCAGCTGGCCTTGAGCCCGCTCACCAACGCCCTGGCAGCGGGAAACCGATGCATGATCAAAATGGCGGCCAACTCCCAGCGGCTCTGCCGGCTCCTGGACCGACTCGTCTCAGCGGTTTTTCCAACCGACTATATCGCCATCCTGCCCGGAGTTTCGGCCGGCGATTTTACCGCCCTGCCCTTCGACCATCTGGTGTTCACCGGTTCACCGCGCACCGGACGGCAGGTCATGAAAACCGCGGCGACCCACCTCACCCCGGTGACACTGGAGCTGGGGGGCAAATCGCCCACCATCATCGCCCGTGATTTCGACATCGACACGGCGGCCGATCGTATCCTCTACATCAAGTTCATGAACGCCGGTCAGACCTGCGTGGCGCCGGACTACCTGTTTTTACCCCATCAGCGCATCGAGGCGTTCGTCACCAGAGCCAAGGCCGTCGTGCAACGGCGCTACCCGCGACTCGACAGCCCCGACTATACCGCCATCATCGATGAGCGCGCCTACCTGAGACTCTTGGCGACGCTGGACGATGCCCGCAACAAGGGCGCCGAGATCATCCCGCTCTTGCCCGGCACCGCACCGGACCCCGTCTCGAGGAAAATCCCGCCGACCCTGGCGCTGAACGTCACCGAAGACATGATCCTCATGCAGGAGGAAATATTCGGGCCGATTCTTCCCGTAAAACCGTACCATGAGCTGGACACGGTCATCTCCTACATCAATGACCGCCCCCGGCCCCTGGCCCTTTACCTTTTCACCAACGCGCGCAGCGTCCAGGACAGGGTCATCGCCGAAACCCTTTCCGGCGGCGTCGGCATCAATGATTGCGCCATACACGTGGCCCAGCACGACATGCCCTTTGGCGGCGTCGGCAACAGCGGTATGGGGCAATACCACGGCTATGAAGGATTTTTGGAGTTTTCCAAGCTTCGGCCGGTCTTTTCCCAGGCCCCCCTGGCGGCCACCGCCCTGATGGCACCGCCCTACGGAAAGACATTCGAGCGCATCTACCGGCTCATGACCCGCTGGCGCAATATTTGAGTCCGGCTGACACGCAGCGCCCCAGCGATCGCAAAGCGAACACACCTGACGTGGCGTTCTTGGTGTCTTCGCGGGAAAATTGTTTTCCCGAAACGATCTACCCTTTCACGGTCCGTCTTTTTTCCGCCAAGGGATCCGCCAATCCCCTGCCGGGGAGGCCTGCGTCTTCTAACCATTTGACAAGAAAACCGCGGGCAGGCACTATGGACGCATTGGCCGCCGGCATGGCGCCGGTCCGCCACCGGTCAGGACCTGCCGGTTCCGGCACACAATTGATGAAACCGTAAAAAGTGATTTTGAACCACAGAGGACGCAGCGAACCGCAGAGAATATGATTAATAATCAATCAGTTATCTCTGCGCTCTCTGCGTCCTCTGTGGTTATTTCGGCCTTTTTACATGGCCATCACAATTAGAAAACAACCGTCACACGCACAACCGGGAATCGCAATAATGCTCAAAGCCGGAATTTTTCTCGACATCGAAAACCTGAGCCGCAATGGGGGCTGGGGCATGCGCTATGACGTCATCAAAACCCTGGCCAAAGCCCAGGGCACGGTGGTGCTCAGGGCAAACGCCTATATGGCCATGGACCAGCAACGTGAAAAAGAGGACTCGGAATTCCGCGAGCGCTCCGAATCCTACCGGGAAGCCATCCGCCGCAACGGGTTTCATTTGATCCTCAAGATGGTCAAACGCTACTATGACCACGAAGGGCAGGTGGTTCTCAAAGCCAATGCCGATCTCGATCTAGCTGTGGATGCCCTGCTCCAGGCGGAAAACCTGGACTACATTCTGATAGGCAGCGGCGACGGTGATTTCCTCCGCCTGGTACGCGCCCTCCAGGACAAGGGCAAGCGGGTGGATGTGCTCTCCTTTGACAACACCAGCGCCGAACTGCGCCGGGAGGCGGACCACCATTTCTCGGGAGCACTGGTTCCCGGTGTGCTTCCCAGCACCGACGGCGGCCCGGATCGAATGCGCGGGATCATGCACCGGATCGTGGACGGTAAGGGCTATGGATTTCTCACCGTGCGCACCGGCCTGGGAATTGACGACGTGCAGCACGATGTGTTCTGCCACATCAGTGAAGTCACCGACCAGGGCACCGCTGTGTCCGACGGGGTGTTTGCCGATCTCCACCGGCGAAAAGCACTGCTCGAATTCAACATGGAGAAGCAACCGGACGGCCGCATTCAGGCCACCGCTGTCAGGGAGTACAAAGGATCGTGATACCTTGACGAATCCGGTTTTCAAGCTTAAATAGTGCCCCCGACAGGATAGATGCGCCAGAAACATTAGAACCGTCAGGAGTCACCGATGCCCATTTACGAATACCAATGCAGCGCCTGCTGCCACACCTTCGAAGCCTTGATGCTCAGGGCCAGTGAGCCCGATCCCGAATGCCCCGCATGCCACTGCCACAAGGTCACCAAGCTCATGAGCGCCGGCGCCTTCCGGCCCAACGGCATCCCCACCGGATCCGGCGGGTTCAAGGGACCGGCGTGCAAGCCCGCCGCCGGGGGCTGAGGCCACTGATCGTGCGCCTCCCCGTGCGGGAGGCATTGCCAGAGCGCCCCGAAACGAACATCTGCCCCGAACGCCAAGGGTTGCCATGTATACGGTTTATCTCGTGCTCATTGCAGTGATCATCGCTGTCGGGCAGATTGCCATCCACCACGCACCGGTGGCGGAAACCCTGCTGCTGTGGCTTCTGGTCATCAAAATCGGCCTGGGCGGCCTGTGGGCGTTCATGGGTCATTATTTCAAGCCTGATGACATCGCCCGATACATCGGCTGGCCCGCCGGCAATCCATTTCAGAAGGAAGTCGCCTTCACCAACCTCGCGCTCGGAACCTGCGGCCTGTTATGCTTCTTTTTCCGCGACGGCTTCTGGCTCGCGACGATCGTCTTCGCCTCGGTGTTTCTGCTCGGCGCCTTCTCTGTTCATCTGAAGGACCAGAAGGAAAGCGGCAACAAAAACCCCGGCAACGCCGGGCCGGTCTTTTTCGCCGACATCCTCGTCCCCTTGGCCCTGTGGGGGCTTTACTTCGCCAGGTAGCCGCTGTTCATGATGATCCCCTTCATGGCAAGGTCTGCCGTAGTGGTGATCGTCGGATTTGTCGGCGATTTGATCGGTCTCAGAACCACTTATGTGATTTGCGCGCTGATCGGTCTGGTCGCCATTCCCTTTGTTCTCAAGTTGCCGGGGCGACATCGGCCATCCCCACCGAATGCCCCGTAGGGGCGAACCTCGTGTTCGCCCGCCCCGCAGGCATTCGATAACGCCGCCAGGGGGCAAAAGACGCCGTTTATGGATGGACGCTACCGGACGCTTTCATACCCCGGCCGTACCCCATCCCTGGAAAATACGATCTGCCACAACTGGTTTCGGCGGGCCCGAAAGGAGCCTGCGCAGGCCAGCAGGTAGTAGGTCCACATGCGGAAAAACCGCGCATCGTAGTCATGCTTGATTTGGTGCCAGTTCGCCGTAAAATTGCGATACCACGCCAGCAACGTGTGATCGTAGTCAGGCCCGAAGCTGTGCCAGTCCTCCAGAACGAGCAGTTTTTCCGCCGCCGATGATATCTGCAGACTGGAAGGCAGCATGGAGTTGGGAAAGATGTATCTGGAAAGCCAGGGATCGCTCGAGTGCACAGACCGGTTGCCGGCGATGGTATGCAGCAAAAACAGCCCGTCAGGCTTCAGGCAGCGCCGAACCGCGTGCATGAAAGTGCGGTAACGGCCAGCCCCGACGTGTTCGAACATCCCGACCGACACGATGCGATCGAAAGTGTCTTTAATGTCTCGATAGTCCATCAGTTCGATGCTCACCGGCAGCCCTTCACAGCGTTGCCTGGCCAGTTTCACCTGGGCCTGCGATACCGTGATGCCCACCGCCGCCACGCCGTAGTTTCTGGCGGCATAGGCAGCCAACCCGCCCCAGCCACAACCGATATCCAGGACCCGCATGCCGGGCCGAAGCTGCAGTTTGCGGCAGATCAGGTCCATTTTGGACTCCTGAGCGGCATCCAGACTTTTTGCGCCCTTCCAGTAAGCGCACGAGTAATTCATCCACTTATCCAGCATGACGGCATACAGATCGTTGCCGATGTCGTAGTGGTAACGACCGATATCAAATGCCCTGAAACGGCTTGGCGAACAGGTAACTGCCGTTTTGGCCCGGCACCACCATGCCCTTACCGACCGCAGGGCCTTCTGGTCCAACCGGAGTTTCAAGATCCGGTCGAAAAACTGGTCCAGTGCCCTGCAGTCCCACCAGCCGTCCATATAGCTCTCACCCAGGGCCAGTGAGCCGCCGGCCATAAGCCGCTTGTAGAAAAGGCCATTGTGCACCTGAATGTCCCAGGGCCGGCTGCCGTTGACATCGACATCGGCGGCAGCGAAAAGTTCCGAAACCACTTTTTCAGATGATGTTTTTGTCATGATGTGACCTCCCCCCTGATAATGGTGAAATGCGGCTACGGCCGTTTCGATAAAAGAAACGCCCGGCAATCGGTGGGCAGCATCACGGGAAATCAGGGTCGGTCGGATCGGCGAAAAGCGGCGAGAAGGTACTTTAAAGCTTGCGGTGTCGTCTGAAGCGCAAATGATCGTCTGAAAAACCAGGGTTGTCCTAGACCGCCACCGATTGAGTGAACATTTGGTGCTTTGAGCGTCTTGTCAAGGCTTGAACCGATCGCCGAAGGAGGTCTTGTTCTTGGGTCGAAACAGTATCAGCAGCAGAATAAAAACCGGAACGCCAAGAAAACCGAATATCCGCTGGGGACCGGGAACATAAGCCATCACGCGAATGCCGCTGCCCCACAGAAAGATGATGAATGCGGACAGGGCCAGAATCGCCCATTGGGCCGGCCGATTGCCACTGGCAAACAGCCGCTCGGCGCGGGGTAGAATGTCCCGGTAAAACATGTAAAGGCCCGTGATGAGCGCCGATCCGCCGATGATAAAAAGAAACCAGGGGGAAAGCGACAGCCCTCTGTTGAAAAGCCCCGTATCCCCATGGGAAGCGAAGGGGCGCATGAGAATATAGGCGATCAGCTCCATGAAATTGGCGACGACGAACCAGAACAGGAAGTGAAAACCCCACTTCCGCGTCAGCAGCCAGTCTGTTTTCAGGGCAGCAATGCCCAGCGCCACGACCGCCGCGTGCATCACCAGCGGACTCACGCCGATAACGGCGGCAGCGACATTTCGCCCTTGCTCAAACAGGCGGGTATAATCCACGCCTTCGTCCCACCCGGTCATCGTCAAGGGATTACCCCAGACGATGTCCAGAGGGCTCCTGATGGCGCCCAGCAGCCAGGCCACGGTGCTGTGCGTAAATTCGTGCATAACCACCAGCAGCGCCTGGAGCAAAATGAATGAGGCCACCACAATGATCAGATATCGCACGGTGTCCCGCAAAGCGGCTGCATCCGACATCATTTAATTCCCTCGCCTGCTTCAGTTAAGGCATGCTGCCATTTCATATAAAACACCGGAGTACAGCGACGCCGCATTGAGGATTGATCATTGAGCCTGCCACAAACGCATCGCTTTGTCACCCTCTCACCAGCCGCTGGCGCATTCAGCATAAGCGTGAAAGACTGTGTTGTTTCTCAAGTGATTTCTCGCGCAGGGGCGCTGAGGCGCAGAGAAAAACGAACTGCGGAGCCCTGATGGCCTTAGGGTTCCAGGCGAAAACCCGCGTGGCTGTCGATGGGGTTTACATTCGATGTTCAGCGTTCGACGTTCGATGTTGGAAGTTCATCTTTTAATTCTTGATTCGCCGTACTCAGCTTCCCGGCGCCTCTGCGCGAGATGATGGCGTTTCAGGTTTTCGGGTCGACAAAAAGACCGGTATCCTGTATCTGAATTTCAGTTGCCGCTATCTTCCCGGGTACAAATCCGCCGCCCACAGGAGCGATTGTGAAAAACGCCGCGTTGTTGATCCTGCTGCTTGTGTTGGCTGGGGCCATCTATTTCCAGGGGGGATTGGGCCCGATAAAGGAGGGATGGGATACACTGACCGGCAAACCAAAACCGGTCGTTGTTGAAAAGCCGCGGGAATTGTCCCTGTTTGAAGGAAAGATGATTCTCGACAGTGATGCCGTATCCTCCGGCGTTCCCTGGAACATGCAAAGCGCGTTGGATGGCGCATCCCATGAACAGATTGCCGCGTTCAGAACGTCCAGAGTTGACGCATACAGCGATCTGGGAATTTTCCCCGATGATTACGACCCGTTTGCACCGCCCCACCGGCAAATTTATGGGCAGATCACGGCGCATGAAAACTGGCTGAAAGCATCCGTTTATTTTGTCGCCAATCCCTACCAGCTGATCACGGCAACCAACGCCCCCTATGTCAACGCGCTCAGCCTTGATTGCCCCGGTGTCGAAATTGAATACAACGACGGCGTCATCGAGGAAACCCATACCGGCGCCGGAGCCGCCTGCTGGTTCGATAAAGTCTATGACATCGGAGACTTTCCGGGGCAGGTCTGGCTGTTTACGGTCAATGCCTGGGATGCCGGCTTCAAATACGCCTATGTCGATGTCTGGAAATCGGAAAACATTTTGCCCGGCGCCGCGCCCAATCATATCACCAACACACCGCTGAGCCGGTCGTACTACTTTCACGTCGGGCAGTACGGGACCAATAACATCAGCCCGCGGGATGAAAGGGCCTGGGTGACGCTGCGGGCGCGTAATGCCGCGACAAAAATCTACGTGAAGTTGTGGCAGCAGAAACCGGCGTCAACTTCCCAAAAAGCTGATTTTGTATATATTATCCTTGTCCAGCCGGTGTGACAGACAGACGTTTTCGGTGACATCTCCAAATTGCATAGAACAACTGCCAGACTACTTCTCGCGCAAACATGTCATCATCGGATTTCCGCACACTTCCAACCTGGATACGATCAGAGCATTTATGCCCAGGCGGATTACCGGTTTCCTTTGGATTGGTCAAAAATCCGCTCCGGTTGAAAGCCGGCGGCAACGCGTCAGCCCTCACCCGCCAGTTTTTTACGGATGGTCGCCACCAGATCGCCCCGCCCCTGCGCCGCCAACGGTTCCAGCAACTCCCGGTAAAAATGGTCGCGTCCCCAGATGGTGATATCGAATCCCTCGAAGTGCTCCGGGGTTACCCTATCCTCCACGAAAGCCCGGGTGTCCTGAAGCCGGCCAATGGCAGTAAGCTCGGTCATGGTGCGCACGCACTTTTCGCACCGGCCGCAGTTGAGCCGGTCGGGCACGTTGGCCAGACAGACCCTGAAGTTGTTGAACGCCGCGGGCCAGTCGGCCACGATGCGGTGCTTGTCGAGCCGGCTCAGGGCCAGGTCCCGGTGGCGGATGCTCAGGCGCTGTGAACTGTACTCGGGATCCAGAATGGGGTGGGAGCCGCAGGGGTGCAGATGAGGGATGTGATAGGAGGACGCGATGAACAGCAGTTCCAGCCGACCGGCCATGGCATGACCGGCTGCGGCCAGCACGGCACCGAAGAAATAATTGAGCCACAGGTCCCGCTGGTCGCAAAGATGGCGCACGTTGGTGTAGACCGGCACCAGGGTGATGCCGGCATCGGCGGCCACAGTCTCCATGGCCACCACGGCCCGGTCGAACACCGGATACTTGGCGCCCCGGGCCACCACCCCGCCGATGTCAAAACCGTGCACCATGAGACCGTCTTCGACATACCAGGGATCTTCGGGCCGGTAATGAAGCCGGTTGAGCCGCAGGGCCGCCAGTGAATCGATGCCGCCGCTGAGGCACAGGCCTGCCCTGAAAGACCCTGGTTCCGGCGGCAGCGCCGGAGGCCGGTCGGCGGCCTCGATGACCAGCGGCCGGTAACGGCCGCCGCTCCAGTGCGCCAGGATCCCCATGGCGGTGGCGAGGCCTTCCTTCAACCCTGGGCAGAGCCCTTGATCAACGGCAAGGCGCCGCTCCCCGAAATGAAGGGCCGGCACCAGGCAGCCGACGGCAAAGGCTTCGGCGCCGTCGGCCAAATCCTGTCCGAAGGCCGCCGTGGTTTCAAAAAAGACATAATCATCCGGCCGCGGGGTGTCTTCCCAACACAACCTGGCGGCCAGCCGGCTGCGGCCCGGATGAGTTGTCACCGATATATCGCTGATGCGCATGGCGCCGTTGCCTTTCTATGCCCGAACTCGATGCGCTTATAAATAGCTTTTCAGGCGTTATGCCGGCGTTATTTCAAATGACTGCACCACCATCGATCTGTTCCTCCGGCATCCAGAACCCGATCTCCTTTCCCATGGCCTCGCTGAACACGGTGGCCACCTTCCGGGTGCGGTTGCGGATGGCGATCTTCTGAGTGGCGACATTGTCCTCGGCGATGATGGAAAAAATCTTTCTGCCGTCGGCGCGGTGCGTGAGTCCCTCCAGAAGCCGGGTCCCGATGCCCAACCCCCGGTACTCGGGGCGCACCGATGTGTAGCCCCGTTCCAGATGCCGGGAAAAATCCAAACCGTAGCGCTCGCGCACCGTGGCGATGTATTCCTCACGGGGGTGCTTGAGGCTGGAATTGCCAACGATCTGTCCCTGCTCGGTGACGTAGGCGATAAGAAAAGCCCGCTCCAGGTTGTGGCGTACCCAACGGGTGTCCACCGACCCTCCGGCCGCCACCATGCGGCAAATCTCGTCCAGAACCCCGGGGGCCAACGCTTCCGGCGGGAGAAAATGCCACGCCAGGTCAGTGCCGATTTCCCACAGCGCGTCGGTTGCCGGATCCACGCGCCATCGGCGCACCCGATCCTTCCCGCAGCGGTTAAGCATTGTCAGCAGCCTGCCCGGCGTGCCCAGACGGCGCCACAGGGGCACTCCTGGCAGCGGCATCACGTCGCCATACCCGGACGTGATCGGGTGGGCGTCAGGCACCTGGCCGAACGCGTCCGCATGGCCCCCCACCTGCCAGGAATGGACGATATTGGGGCTGCCGGCGGCAAACGCCGTCAGGGCGTCGCCGGCCTCGGCCGCTCCAGCGAGCCGCAGATGGCTCCAGATACCCTGGCGGGATGCCGCAATGAGGCCCTCACGCTCGTTTCGATGGTCTCCGCCCGGCACCGGTGACCAGCAGATCAGCCGAACGCCGGCGGCCCAGGCCGCGGCCAGCGACTTGCCGTCGACACCGGCCAGCAAAAGGCTCGCCCCCAGCGGCACGCGGCCGTCACTGACCGACAACGCCGCCAGGGCCGTGGCGATCACCACCGGCCGGTCCCACAGCACCGCCGGCGCGGTGGCGGCTGCCGCCAGATGCGCGGCAACGTCCTCCGGTGTGGCCACGTGTACCGCCGGACCCCTGTCGAAAAGGGGTTCAGCGCCGATACACACCGTGTTTTCCAGGGCTTGAAGCTCCATGGCAGCGGAGCATAATGGGAATGCCCGCGGCTGTCAAATACCGAACTATATGGAGTTTTATCTGGCTTTTTTCCAACAAATCCGTATCATCTGGGAGACTCGGGGCGGGGGATCTTCGGACGTCTCAACGCCGGCGGCCCGCGCCCCACCCCGCCGGCTGAACCAGGCGATTCACCGTTGCTTTGCCTCAAGGCCCGGCTTTGAAAAACCTGCCACCTCCGCGTCCGGAACCATGCTCCGGCCGTCATGAGGAGGATACGTATGAATCATTCACTACGGCAGATCCGCCGGAAGGCGGTCATCTTGACAGCAGCCGCGCTGCTGGGGCTGGGCACCATCGCCGGCGGCGCCGAACCCGTGAGCACCAACTCATTGGGGATGACATTCGTGCGCATTTCCGGCGGCAGTTTCATGATGGGCAGCCCATGGACGGAAACCGACCGGGGCCCGTCGGAAAACCGGCATGAGGTCATGATCACCAAGGACTACTACCTTCAGACCACGGAAGTCACATTGGGGCAGTGGCGGGCGATCATGGGCAGCGACTTTTTCGGAGGCCGAAAAGGCGATGACAACACGCCTGTGGTCAGGGTATCCTGGTTCGACGCTCAGGAATTCATCAAAAAGCTCAACCACCGCAATGAGGGCCACTACCGGCTGCCCACAGAGGCCGAATGGGAATACGCCGCCCGGGCGGGCACCGACAGCGCCTACCCCTGGGGGGAGACGGCCGACTGCAGCCGGGCCATGTTCAGCAACAACCCGCTCAAATCGGAAGACTGTGCGGCGGTGGTCCAGGCCAAAGGGCTGGCGGTGGGACAGCCGGCGCCGGTGGGGCAATATCCACCCAACGCCTGGGGGCTCTACGACATGGCCGGTAACGTCTGGGAATGGGTAGCCGACTGGTACGGCCCCTATGATCCCGATAAACTCGTTGACCCCACAGGACCGCCCTCCGGAAACGCGCGAGTCAAACGCGGCGGCAGCTGGTTCAAATACGGTCATTACTGCAGATCCGCCAACCGCAACGCCGTACACCCGGGCACCCGATTTCGAACGACGGGATTTCGACTGGTACGCACCGAAGCTGCCAACTAAGGGTTTTGCCAAATGGTAAAAAAAATGACGGCGTGGCTGGGCGTCTACGAGGAAGAAATCCAGCTCTTTCTCTGGACGTTGGCGGTGATGTTCATCGTACGCGTCTCCGGCATCCTTCTCACCAATTATTCCGAAACGGCCTTTCTCAAGCGCTACGGCGTCGAGTACATGCCCATGGTCAACATGGTCAACGCCGTGGCCACGCTGTTTGTCATGGGCTTCATTGCCGGGCTCATGCAAAAGCTCTCCGGCGCGGCCCTGCTGGCCCGGATGTTCGTGTTCTGCGGCGTGACCGTGGGGCTCATCCGGGCGGTGATTCCTCTTGGCATTGACCTGGTCTACCCGCTGCTGTTCATGCTCAAGGCCCAATACGAGGTCCTTCTGGCGATGCTGCTGTGGAATCTGGCCAATGACCTCTTCAACACCCAGCAATCAAAGCGCCTGTTCCCTCTGGTGACCGCGGGCGGTGTGGTCGGCCAGATCATCGGCAGTTTCGGGACGCCGTGGTTTGCCCGCACCCTCCGGTTTGACAATCTGCTGCTGGCCTATCTGGTGATCTGCTTCGCCGGCGCGGTCCTGGTGCAGCAGATGGCGCGCAAGTTCCCGACCCTGCTCTCGGGGGGCGGGAAAAAGAAAAAGGGGACAAAGCAGAAGACCTCGATGATCGAGGAAATGCGGCGGGTATGGCCGATGATGAAGGCGTCCACCCTGGTCAAGATCATGGTGCTGCTCACCCTGCTTCCCAACGTGGTCGCCCCCATTATCGCCTACCAGTTCAACTATGCCGTCAACGACCAGTTCGCCACTGAAACCGGCCTGCTCCAGTTTTTCGGCTATTTTCGCGGGGTGATGAACATCGTCAGCCTGGTGATCCTCATGTTCGTGGGCAAAATCTACGGCCGCTGGGGCCTTCCGGTGGCGCTCATGTTTCACCCCTTCAATTACGTGCTGGCGTTCCTCTCTTATCTCCTGCGCTTCGATGTCATCTCGGCCATGTACGCACAGATGTCGACCCAGATTCTGCGCCTCACCATCAACATCCCGGCCACGGCCGTGGTTACCGGGCTCTTTCCCGAGTCCTTCCGGGCCATGGTACGCCCATTTCTCAGGGGAACGGTGGTGCGCATCGGACTGTTTACAGGCTCGACGCTAATCCTCATTTCGGACAAGCTGTTCCATCCCCGCTACCTGTCGCTGGTGGCCTTGCCCTTCGTTTTAGCCTGGCTGAGCGCCCCCTTCTGGCTGAAACGGCGCTATACGGACATTCTCACCGACCTGGTCGCCGGAAACATGAGCGATCTGAAGTCCATGGAAACCGGCGACATCCATCAGCTCTTCCGGGATGCGTCCATGCGCCGGCGACTGCGGGAAGATTTTATCCGCAGCCGCCCGGAGGACTGCATCTGGTACGGCCAACTCCTGAAGACCGTAGCGGACGAAGAACTCGATCAGCTGGTGCTGGAAAAACTGGAAGAGGCCGACACCGAAACACGGATTCAGCTCCTGGATCTGCTGACGGCAGCCAATCCGGCGGCTCTGGCGGTTCTGGAAAAACTGATCCGGCAGACGGATTCCCGGCTGCAGGTCGCCGCCGTCACCACCCTGGTGCGGCTGACGCCGGGGGCCGGCAGGGAGCAGATCGACCTGGTCCCCCTCCTCGACGATCCCTCCCCGGACGTGCGGGCCCAAACCGCCGCGGCCCTCTTGCCCACCGACCAGCCGCGTTACCGGGGCCTGATTCAGCAATGGATCGATCACCCGGATGCCGACATCCGAAAAGCCGGCGTCATCGCCGCCGGGGTGTCCGAAGACCCGGTGTTCATTGAGCCCTTGTCGCTGCTGCTGCCGAATGAAGCCTCCGCCGTCATCAGCGGTGTCACGCTCGAAGCACTGCGCCGGATAAAGACGCCCGAGTTGAATAAAATCGCCGAACCTTACTTGCACCACCCGTCCCCAGAGGTGCGACAGGCCGCACTCGCCGCCTTTCAGATCAACGACAAAGATGCCCTGGAACAGGTCATCCCACTGCTCGGCGACCCTGCGAAACCGGTCAGCGCCATGGCAAAGAAACAGATCATCGCGGCCCCCTTCCAGGACGGCAAGCAGCTTATCAAATCACTGAGTACCCCCAGACGCAAGGTCCGCGAAGAAATCTTCAGCCTGCTTTCCGTTTTGGACATCAAAGCACTGGATGTGGTGCGATTTGTAAAGAGTCATGCGGAGGGGGCGTACAAGTATCTCCTTGAAGCCCGGGCTGCCAGCACCCTGAACGATTGCCCGGAACGTCATTTGCTGGAGGATCATCTGCTCCAGCTGGGCCGGCTCCAGGTCGAAAATATCATCCGCGTGCTGGCCGCCCAGGACGACTCGGGAAAAATGCGCATCATCAGCCGGGGCTTGCTGTCGACGGATTCTCGGCAGAACGCCAACAGCCTGGAAGCGCTGGGGGATGCACTGGACAAATCCATCGCGCGGATACTGATCCCGCTGTTGGACACGTCCCCCATGGACCATAAAATCGCGGCCGGGAAAAAGTTCTTCAAATTGGATGCCTTTGCCGGAAACGGCGCCGATTTCATCCATCACCTGCTGGCCCAGAAGCACTGGGTCACCCGGGTCATGGCCCTTGAAGCGGCCACCCGGTGCCCGGTGGACGGCATCGACCCGGAATTGGTCACCGCCGCCACTGCGGATCGGGAAAACAAACAGGTGCGGCTGGCCGCCCAGCGGCTTCAGCAACGCCTGAGCAACGACACGCAAAACGAGGAGACACACATGGAAGGCCCCATGGCCATTTCGGAAAAAATCCTGTTGCTGAAACGGATTGACATTTTTGCCGGACTCAGCGTCAGTGAGCTGTCGGCCATCGCCTCGGTCACCGAAGAGATCGATTACATCAAAGACGCGCAGGTAATCCGCGAAGGCGATACCGGCGATGCCCTCTACCTGATCATCAGCGGCAAAGTGGCGGTGGTGAAAAAACTGGAGGACGGCACGGAGATGGAACTCGACCAGATCGCCTCGGGCGACTATTTCGGCGAGATGGCCCTTTTCGAAGACACCAAACGATCGGCCAGTATCGTCACCCTTGAAGGCACCCGGCTGCTGTTTTTGCACAAGCAGGATTTTAACGATATGGTGCGCGAATACCCGCAGATCGCCCTGGCCATCTGCAACGCACTCAGTGATCGTATCCGCAAACTGCACCAGAAAATGAAGGCTTAAGATGGAAATCGCCTTTCTCATGGACCGGCTCGACACCATCGAGCCCACATTCGAAACCACCGCCCACCTCATGTACGAGTGCAACCAGCGGGGACATCTGGTATTTTTTCTGGAACCCCACGACGTCTATATCCGAGGCAACGAAGTCGTGGGCCGCATGTGGAACATTACCGTGCCCCCGGACCTGCCCCTGAAGGCTTACTGGCAGCGGCTTTGCGACTGTGTCACGCGCGAGGACCTGATCTTTGAAACCCTCACCGAACTCGACGCCCTGTTTTTGAGGAAAAACCCGCCCCTCAACTACCAGACGATGGAATTTTTGAGCGCCGTGGACGACAAGGTGTTCATGATCAACAGCACCACCGGCCAGGTGCTGGGAAACAGCAAGCTGTACACACTCAATTTTCCGGACATCATTCCCGAGACCCATGTCTCACGGGATCCCGCCCGGCTGAAAAAAATTATCGAGGACTTCGGCGGTGCCATGGTGGTCAAACCCCTGCGACGCTTCGGCGGCGAAGGCGTCATCAAGGTCAGCAACCGCGATCAAGAAAACCTCATTTCCCTGATCAACTATTACACCCGCGCCGGTCGGCCGTACCCGGACCGGGAACCCATCATGGTTCAGGAATTCCTCCACCTGGTAAAGACCCAGGGTGACGTGCGCATCCTGCTGCTGGACGGTGAAATCCTCGGGGCCATGCGCCGCATCCCCCGAAACGGCGACTTCAGAACCAATGTCCACGCCGGCGCCGATGTGGCGGTGCACCTGATCACTGATTCCGATCGCGCCATCTGCCGGGCCATTGCCCCGCGCCTGGTGGCCGATGGCCTGCATTTCGTGGGCATCGACGTCATCGGGGACCGTCTGGTGGAAATCAACTGTGTCAGCCCCGGGGGCATCCCCCGCATCAACCGCCTCAATAACGTCCGGCTGGAAACTCAGGTCATCGATTTCATCGAAAAGAAAGTCCGGCAGCGGCAGGGGGCCCACCGACAGGCGGTGGGGGTATGATCCGGGCACCCCAGCGCATCCTCTCGGTCATCCTCGGAGCGGCTATCCTGCTGAGCGGCGCCTGTGTGGGGGATCCTCCGGCCGATTTGCTGCGCATCGGCATCCCAGAGGAACCCCGCACGCTGAATATCTGGCTGGCCAGCGATGCCAATTCCGGCAAGGTGTTGGGACTGATCTACCAGCCCCTCTACCGGCTGGAGCCCAGGCAGATGACCCTGGTCCCCTGGCTCGCCGCTGACCAGCCGGTCTTCGATGCCACCGCCAACAGCTACACGGTGAGCCTGCGCCCGGCCGCGTGGTCCGACGGCAGCCCCGTGAGCGCAGAGGATATCGTCTTTACCGCCAATCTGATCAAGGATTTCAAAATCCCGCGATTCCTGTCGGACTGGCGGCTGGTAAAACAGGTCACGGCGATCGATGCACACACCGTGCGATTTACGCTAAAGGACAACACCCCCACCTTCATGACCCGCACCCTCACCAGCCCCATCGTGAGCCGCAGGGAGTGGACGCCGGTGGCCGAGGCCGCCAGAGCCAGTGAAAAGCCGCTGGCCTATTTTCTGAATCACCGCGTCGAGAGCCCCCTGGGCAGCGGCCCATTCGTGCTGAAAGAATGGCGGCAGGGAACCTATCTGCACCTGGCGGCCAACCCGCATTTCTTCGGCCATGGACTCACCATCAGCGGCTACCCTCTGGGCCCTTTCATCGGAGGCATCCTTTTAAAAATTTACGGCACCGCCGATGTTGCCATCCTGGCGCTGAAGAAGGGCGCCATCGACATGCTCTGGTGGAACATACAGCCCGGCTACCTGTCAGACTTGAAGGATAACGACGCACTGGAGCTGCTGGTCAACGAAAAAAGCGCGCTCTATTTCATGGGGTTCAATCTGCGCCGCCCCCCCTTCAATGACGTCGCCTTAAGAAAAGCCGTTGCCCTTCTCATCGATCGCAATTTCATTGTCGACCGCATCCTCCAGGGACAGGGCGAGAAACTCGTGACCGTGGTGCCCCCCGGCAACGCATTCTGGCATAATCCCACCCTGAGCGCACCGGGCGCGGATCTCCTATCCCGGGAGGACCGAATCCGCATGGCTCACGGCATCCTGTCGGCCGCCGGATACACATGGGAAACGCCGCCGGTGGGCAGTTCAGGAGCCATCCAGTTGCCGAGCACCATCCTTACACCGGCCGGTACGACCATGGACGATGTGACCATCTTGACGCCTCCGGCCGACTATGACCCGCACCGGGCGATGGCCGGCATGATGATCCAGGAATGGATGCGGTCGCTGGGAATTCCAGTCATGGCCCGGCCCATGGCCTTCACCGCCATGCTCCAGACCGTCAAGGCCAACCACGATTTCGACGCCTTCGTGCTCGGATACGGCCGGCTCAACCTTGACCCGAGCTATGTGCGCACGTTTTTTCACTCCACCAACGACAAACCCCGCGGGTGGAATATGAGCGGCTACCACAACCCGGTTTTCGACCGCCTGGCGGATGCGTCTATCAAAGAGATGGATCGTAACCTGCGCCGGGAGATCCTGTGGGAGATGCAGCGCATCGTCGGAGAAGACCTGCCGTACATTCCCCTCTACAATCCCACGGTGGTGGAAGGCGTGCGAAAGGACCGCTTCAGCGGATGGGTGCCCATGATCGAAGGGGTGGGCAATATGTGGAGTTTCTGCACGCTGAAACCCACCCCAGGGAAGAAGGGGTAACCCATGGGTCTAAGACGCTACATGTTGCAGCGGCTTTTAGAGATCACGGTCATTTTCTTCGTGATCATGACCGTGCTGTTTTTTCTTTTCCGCCTGGCCCCGGGCGATCCGGTGACCCGCATGGTGGACCCCAATCTAACGCCCGAGGATGTCCAACGCCTCATCGAGCAGTTGGGCCTCAACCAACCGATCTGGCACCAGTATATCCTTTTTTTAGGCAATTTTTTAACCGGCGACATGGGCCTGTCGTTTCACTACGGACGACCGGTGATGGAGATCATCTGGGACCGGCTGCCCAACACAGTGCTGCTCTTTACCACGGCCATCATCCTGTCGGCCGCCGCCGGTGTGTGGCTGGGCAAAATCGCGTCATGGAAAAAGGGCGCGCCCTTTGACACCGGTATTACCATCGCGGCCCTGGTCTGCCACACCCTGTTTCTGCCCTGGCTGGCCTTGCTGCTGATCTGGCTGCTGGGTTATGCGGTGGGGTGGTTCCCCATCAACGGCATGCTCTCTCCGGAGATCTGGATCAACCCGGAGGCCGGTTGGTGGATGCGAAGCCTGGACGTGGTCCATCACATGCTGCTGCCGCTGATGACCCTCTTTTTGATCCACTTCGGCAGCTATCTGCTCATCATGCGCAGCGCCATGCTCGATACCCTCAAAGAGGAATACATCTTCACCGCAAGGGCCAAGGGACTCTCCGACACGGTGATCCGAAACCACCACGCCGCCCCCAATGCCGCCCTGCCGGTGGTCACCAGCATCGGCCTGAGCCTGGCGTTTTCCATCAACGGCGGCGCGCTGACCGAAACGGTCTTCTCCTGGCCGGGGATCGGCCGCGAGCTCGTGTTTGCCGTCAGCAATAACGACTATCCCCTGGCCCTGGCCGCCTTTTTGCTCATCTCCGCGGTAGTACTGGTCGCCAACGTCGTAGTGGATATCCTTTACGCCTACCTGGACCCGAGGATCCGATACTGATGGCCTGCCACGCCCCCCAGCCACTTCACTGCCTACCGCCGGAGCCCGCCGTGCGCCGCGCCCACTGGATCGATCTGCTGGCGGACGGTTGGGCCGTATTCAAGGAAAACCTCATCGGTCGCATCGGCCTGTTTCTCCTGGCCGGGTTCGCCCTGATGGCCATCGGCAGCTTTTTGCCGCCGCTCATCGACCCCATGTATCACCCCATGACCGGTGTCGACCCCTTGATCAACCACGCCACCGTCCCCAGCCTGAGACACTGGCTGGGTACCGATTTCATCGGTCGCGACATTTTCAGCCAGCTGCTGGCCGGCGCCCGCATCGCCTTCATGGTAGGTCTCTCGGCGGCCTTCATGAGCATCGTTCTGGGCACCAGCATCGGCATGGTGTCGGGCTATGCCGGCGGCATCATCGACACCCTGCTCATGCGCCTGGCAGACATGATCATGGTGATGCCGACCCTGCTGGTGGTGCTCATTCTCTCGGCGCTCTTCGGCCAGCTCAACATCTGGACCATCGTTTTGCTCATTGCCCTGTTCCGGTGGCCCGGGGTTTCCCGGGTGATCCGCGCCCAGACCCTGACCCTTAAACACCGGCCTTTCATCGAGGCCGCCACCGTATCGGGCGCCTCGCACCTGCGGATTCTGATGCGCCACATCCTGCCCAACGTCATGCCGCTGTCACTGCTGTACATGACCTTCAGGGTCACCTCGGCGGTCATCATCGAGGCGGCGCTGGCATTTCTCGGATTCGGCGACCCGGGCACGGTGAGCTGGGGCATGATGCTGCAGTGGGTGTGGAAAACCGGACACATGTTCCAGGCCCCTTATTGGCTGCTGCCGCCGGGGATCTGCATCTCGCTGCTGACCCTATCCTTTTTCATGCTGGGCCGGGCCATGGATGAAGTCCTCGACCCGCGGCTGCGCAAAGAAGAATCCGGAAATTGACATGGCCTTGCTTGAAATCGACAATCTGAGCATCGGATACCACTCGCGCCGCGGACTCGTTACCGCCGTCGACGATGTCAGCTTCGCTTTGCAGCGGGGCCGCTCCCTGGGGCTCGTGGGCGAGTCCGGGTGCGGAAAAACCACCATCGGAAAAGCGCTCATGGGACTGTTGCCGCCAAACGCGGCCGTGCTCGAGGGCAGCATCCGTTTTGACGGCATCCAACTGGCCGGCGCCTCTGAAGCATTGCTGCGCTCGGTGCGCTGGGACCGGATCGCCATGATTTTTCAGGCGGCCATGAACGCCCTGAACCCCATCCACACCGTCGGCGCCCAAGTGATCGAAGCCCTGCATGCGCACAAGCCCGAAATGTCCCGGACCGAAGCCGCCGAACGCGTGGACGAACTGTTTCGCCTGGTGGGCATCCCTGAGGGCCGCAGCAAGGACTACCCTCACCATTACAGCGGCGGCATGAAACAGCGGGCGGTCATCGCCATGGCCCTGGCCTGCAGCCCCGAACTGATTATCGCCGACGAGCCCACCACGGCTCTGGACGTCATCGTCCAGGACCAGATCTTAAAGCAGATCAGAGCCCTGCAGGACGATCTGGGGATCAGCATCCTTTTCATTTCCCACGACATCTCGGTGGTCTCCGACGTCTGTCACGACATTGGGGTCATGTATGCCGGGCAGATCATCGAATACGGCAGCCGAAAGGAAGTGTTCGAGCGCCCGGCGCACCCGTACACGCGGGCGCTGCTGGGGGCATTCCTGTCGCTCATGCAGGATAGGGGCATGGCCGAAGGACTGCCCGGCGCCCCGCCGGATCTTGCTGATGTGCCGGCCGGTTGTCGGTTCTGCGACCGGTGCTGCGTGAGCGGCGACAATTGCCGGGTGGAGGCGCCCCAATGGTTTCACCTTTCGGCAAAGCACCACGTCCTGTGCTGCGCAGAAGGCATCCAGGCCGGGAGGAACCGGTCATGACCGATATCCTGGCCCTGGACGCCGTCACAAAAACCTACGCCACCAGAAAACGGCTCATGGGCAAGCCATCGCCGCCCGTGGTCGCACTGGCGGGGATTTCACTCACGATCGGCAAGGGAGAGATTTTTGGTCTGGTGGGTGAAAGCGGCAGCGGTAAAACGACCACCGGCCGATTGATCCTCAAACTGGAATCGGCCGATACCGGAACGATCCATCTCAACGGCACCGATGTCACCGGCCTCCGGGGAAGGAACCTGAAGCGATTCCGGCGACAAGTGCAAATGATCTTCCAGGATCCCTACCAGTCGCTCAACCCTCACCTCTCGGTCAAGGAAGCCGTAACCGAGCCGCTGGCAATCCATGGCATCGGGGATCCGACCGAGCGCCACCAGAGGGCCCTGGACATGCTGGACACGGTGGGGCTCGAGCCCGCCGGCGACTATCTTCCCCGCTACCCCCACCAGCTCAGTGGCGGTCAGCGCCAGCGGGTGGCCATCGCCCGGGCCATGATCCTCAAGCCCACACTGGTGGTGGCCGACGAGCCTACATCCATGCTGGACGCCTCCATTTCGGTGCAGGTCTTCAACATCCTCAAAACGCTTCAGCGCGAGCAGCAGATTTCATTTTTATTCATCACCCACAGCCTGGCCGCCGCCCATTATCTTTGCGACCGCATCGCCGTCATTTACCGAGGGCATATCGTCGAAACCGGTGACGCCAAGGCCACGATCCGCAACCCGCGCCACCCCTATACCAAAGCCCTCATGGACGCCCTGCCGGCCTTTGGTCAGGACTGGGAAAAAAGCACCTACGGCACCCTTCTCGAAACCGCGCGCGATGTGGACCCCCACCCCGGCTGCATCTTCTACCACCGGTGCCGCCTCGGCGAAGCCGGCCGCTGCGATGCGGAAAAGCCAGAGCTGCGCGCCCTCGACCCCGATCACGCGGCGGCGTGCTTTTTCGCTTAAAAGGGTTTTGCCCCATTTAGTGGGGCACCGCTTATGTCGTTTCCCAAATCGCACGGACGGGCACTGCATACAGTCTGTCGCCAAAGCCGACAAGATTCTCTCCATCATAGACCACCGCTCCGGCGGCGAACCGCTCTCCGGCCGATTCTTTAAGTTTATTCAACCCTCGGAAATCCTTCATTGTCACGGTGGCGCTGGCGTTGATCTCGATACCGGCCAGTTTTCCGGCCTGTTCCAGCACGACATCTACTTCTACACCATCTCTGTTTCGGAAATGGTGGAACATCACCGGTTCATCGTACCGGCTGCCTTGCCGTCTGAGTTCCTGAAAAACAAATGTTTCCAGAAGTTGTCCAAACAACGCGCGGTCTTTGATCATCGCGTCGGAACCCACCCCCAGCAGCGTTGTCGCAATGCCGGTATCTGACATATGGAGCTTTGGTTTCTTGATGAGGCGGCTCAGCCGGTTGCTGTGCCATGGCGGCAAATGCTCCAGCAGAAATATCCGTTCCAACAAAACCACGTAGTCGCGAACGGTCGGTCTGCTCAATTGAAACGCCGATGCCATTTCGGCCACATTGACCAATCGTGCCGTTTGTCCCGCGGCAAGTTGAAGCAGCCTTGGAAGTGCGCTCAATGCACTGATACGCGCCAGATCACGGACGTCACGCTGCACCAGGGTTTCGATGTAGTCGCGATACCATTGGACGCGTCGTTTCAGTGCAGAGCGAAAAAGCGCCGCCGGATAGCCGCCGGCGACAATCCGGTCTGCCAGCTCATGTCCCAGTCGGTCAAAGCGATGATTCCGAAACTCGGCAGAAAAGAGTTTTTCTAAAAAATGAGATGCCTTGCCCAAGATCTCATCCTGCCCCAATGGGTGCAATCGCAGAATCTCTATACGCCCGGCAAGTGAATCAGCCAGTTTGGGCAGCAACAGCACATTGGTCGACCCGGTCAGAATAAAGCGCCCCGGACGCCGATCCCGATCTACAGCAGATTTCAGTGCGAGAAAAAGGGCCGGGACACGCTGAATCTCATCCAGAATGGTTTTTTCAGGCAAGTCGGCTACAAAGCCCACCGGATCAGCCTGAGCCGCGGCTAACAGCACGTCATCATCGAATGTAACATACGCGTAGCCCGCGTCGTCCCCGAGCATGGTGGCCAGCGTCGTCTTGCCGCACTGGCGCGGCCCGTGGATTAACACCACAGGCGTGTCATCCAGGGCCGCCTCCAAGCGACTGCGGACACTGCGTGGATATAGCAATGTCTGAACCATGACATTTTCAGTCCAGGTTATTCGGCTGAATGAAAGGATGTCAACTGAATCAAGCGTATCGGAAGGCTTTGTCAGGGGACAATCGATAGCGCATAAAAGTCTTCATGCCCGGTGGGTCTCTTCCCACAGCGATGTTGAACCACGGAGGCACGGAGGCCACGGAGATTTTAGTGTCCAAATCTACTGCTTTTGTTTTTCTCCGTGTTCTCCGTGACTCGGTGGTGATATCATTTTTTCCGATTGCAACGTTTTTCAGCCGCCGCTTGAGCTTCTTGGATAAGCATAATTTACATTTCCGTAGCGCTCGGAAACGCAGCCAGATTCGTGTGGAGCAGAAACAGTGCCGAGATGAATTCGGCCATATAGTGGGTGTTTCGGCTGAAGTCCATGCCGACCATAGCTCTGCCCGGATCGTGGCGTCTCCTGGCGGTATTGGCCGGAGCGCAGCGACATGTAGGCGCCGATGAAGGCTATTTCTGGAGATAATCGGTTATCATCTGCTCGAAGGTCAGGCTGAACATGTCCACGGCGTGCTCGAATTCCAGCACGTCTTCCCGGTCGGCCTTTCCCTCCAGCTTGAAATCCCAGAACATGGCGATGGCAGTTGCCGAAACCATTTCCTTGGCGGCCAGGGATCGGTGGAACATGATCGCGTGTTGCTCGTTTCCGGCGCCGTAGATATGGCGCAACGACCGGAGCGCTATCGACAGCTCGTTGAACTGTTTCATTTTCATCCTGAAGTCTGCGCGCTCGGCCTCATCGCCCAGCACGAGATAGGCAAAGGCCTCCTCGATCGCCTCGAGGGCCGCGGCGTGCATCCGTAACAGCAGCACGGCGGTCTGTGCCTGCTTGTCGTCGATGAGCCGGTTTTTCAGGTCCTCTGAGATACCGGCGCTCATCAGATCCCCCCACAGGGTGGTGATCCGGTCCACGGCATCCTCGAAAGCCAGCACATCGGCCCTGACCGGGGCGCCGGTATCCTCGAAGGAGGCAAACATCCTGACCGCTGCCCGGTCCATATCGGTACGGGCGGCCTGCAGCTTATCGAACATCACCAGAAGATCCCTTCCGGCCGAATGCTTCGCGGCCAAATCCTTAAAGGCCTTGGCATGGGCGCTCAGCGCATCCATCTGTTCAAAATACTCTGTTTTTTCCAGTTTCGAGTCCAGCACCAGGTAGGCGAATGCCTCCTCCACCCCTTCCAGCATGTCGGTCTGCATGGCGCCAATGAGCATGACCACCTCGAGTTCCACCCGGTTTGCGTCCGTCATCCGGGTGGCGGCCACGGCCGGTGACATCCCCTCTGCACACACAATCACGACGGCCACGGCGCACACGATGGTCACACGCTTCATGAGTTGCTGCATCGATCCCTCCTTGGTGGTTAAGTTAAGCGCCGCTAAAGGCCCGGCGCAAGCGGTTTCATCAATGTTGGGGCGCTGACATTCTGCGAGGCCCAGCGGGTGCCGGTCTCTATTTCAGCCGGTCCCGGATCGTTCTGGCGAAACGCAGAAACCCGTCGTACATATCAGTGTTATAAGCCTTGCCGCTCATGGAAACGATCAGGTTGCCTTCCGATATTTCGATGTCGTAGAGGTGATAGTTTTCGGCGAGCAGGTCCTTGATCTTCTCGGCGGACTGAAACGCCGCGCGCTCATCCACCGCCACGATCCACACTTTCTCCAGACCGGGGACGTGGACGCCGTCCTTTTCCAGGTATCTCTCCCGAAAGACGACATCGGGCGCAGTGGTTTTTGCCCAGTAAGCGGTTCTGTGTTCAGGTTTTCGCGTCGTACTCTTGGTCAAATCGAAGATGAATTCTTCATCCGAGGCGACGACCTCCCCGGCCGGGTATCCATAGGTCGAAAAATACTTCGTTTTCCCGACGACATCCGACACCGCCTTCAGCACCATCTCATCATCGGTCAGCTTCATGCCGTACTTTTCGGCGACTTTCGAAAGCGTTTCGTGGTGCGCCTTAGAGGAAAAAATCATGAGCCAGGCGATCAGCGCCACAAATGCGATACCGCCGGCGATCAGGATCATTTTGGAATGCGCCTGAAAGATTTCAACCATGTCTATTTCCTCTATTTAGTAAATGGGCAATGCTGTTGAGATTGGCCAGTGGTCAAGAAGCGGCTGAACTGGTGCGGAAGGGATCGATTTGCGCGGCGCTGTTAATGATCGGTTTCCAACGCTTCCCGAACCTTTGCGCCCAGCGATTCCATTGAAAACGGTTTCTGGATGAAATTTACGCCTGCATCCAAAACGCCGTGATGGGCGATCACATTGGACGTGTAACCCGACATGAACAGGCGCTTGACATAGGGATGAATGGCCAGGATGTTCTTGGCCAGATCCCGCCCGTTCATTTCAGGCATTACCACGTCGGTCACCAGCAGGTGGATCTTGCCGACATGCTCCAGTGCCAGGCGAATGGCTTCACCGGGCGTTTTGGCTGCCACAACCCGATAGCCCATCTTTTCGAGCATCATCGTCGTAATTTCCAGGATCGCCGGCTCGTCCTCCACCAGCAGGATCGTCTCGTGGCCGCGTTCGGTCGGTTGCGCCGCTACCTTCTGCGGCAAGGCCTCCATCTTGGTCCGGTGTCGCGGAAGATAGATTTTGAATGTCGTCCCCTGGCCCGGTTCGCTGTATACATTGACAAAGCCATCATTTTGCTTGACCACTCCGTAGACCGTGGCCAACCCCAGACCCGTGCCCCTGCCGGGCTCTTTGGTCGTGAAAAATGGTTCAAAGATATTGTTCAGGGTTTCGGCGTCCATGCCGCATCCGTTGTCACTGACGGCTAAAAGCACATATTCACCCGGTAAAAATCCTAGGTGATCGGTACAGTATGTGTTTTCTAACGTGGCGTTGCCAGTTTCGACGGTGACTTTGCCAACATCGGCAATGGCGTCCCGGGCGTTGACGCACAGGTTGGCCAGAATCTGGTCGATCTGGCTAGGGTCCATCTTCACCGGCCACACCTTCTTGCCGGGCCGCCACGCCAGATCGATATCCTCTCCGATAAGGCGCTTCAACATACTGGTCATGCCGGCGACAGTTTTATTGAGATCAAGCACACTGGGAGAGACGGTCTGTTTTCGGGCGAAAGCCAAAAGCTGACGGGTCAGGTCGGCTGAACGCTCGCCGGCCTTTCTGATTTCCTTCAATCTGCCGTATAACGGCATGGCGGGGTCCACTTCATCCAAGGCCATGCCTGCATGGCCGAGGATCACGCTGAGCATGTTGTTGAAATCGTGCGCCACACCACCCGCCAGCCGGCCGACGGATTCCATCTTCTGGGCCTGAGTCAGTTGGTGCTGAAGTTTCTCACGCTCTTTTTCCGATCGTTTGCGCTCTGAGACGTCGGTATGCGTGCCACACATTCTGATCGGCTTTCCCTGGGCGTCTCGTTTTACGACCCGGGCCTGATCCAGTATCCATTTATACTGCCCATCCTTGGCACGCATTCGATACTCGATTCGGTGCGCGGGGGTTTTGCCTTCCAAATGGTCCCGAATGGATTTCGTTGCAGCAGCGGCATCATCCGGATGGTGCAGGTCGGTCCATTGATTGACGGTGTATTCAATCTCCTCCAAGGTGTATCCAAGCATCTCGGCCCAGTGCTTGTTTCGACGGACCTCCCCGGTTTCGATGTTCCAATCCCAGTAACCCAACTGGCTGCCTTCCATGACAAGCTGAAGGCGTTCCTCGCTTTCCCTCAGCGATTCCTCTGTGCGCTTTCGTTCTGTAATATCGGATACGATGTGGACCGTGCCGGTCAGGTTGCTCTTCGCATCCAGGATGGGGTCCACCGCCACCTGGAACCATTGCTCTCCCACATGCAGATCCATGCTCTCGCGCCGGAGGCTGTGACGCATGCGCGTCGCCGGGCATTCCGCTATCGGCTCCTGTGTGCAGTGAACGATCTCCCAGCAGTGCTTGCCGAGCATGTCATCCAACGCTTTGCCGAAGAGCCGGGATGCAGCCCTGTTGGAGCGCACCACGCGACTATTCCGGTCGAGAATCCATACAGCGTCGTTTATGGCATCGAAGGTCGCTTGCCACTCCTTGGCCAGTCTTTCCTTTTCCCCATCCAGAGAATCGAAGCGATCCGTCTCGGGCACGTCAGGTCCGGCAACCATGACTATTTCCTTATGATCCAACGCTTCATCAGCGGTTTCGAACGGCATTCGCCATGCCGTTGCTTCAGTTTGTCATTGAACCATAGCTGATTGACGGGATCAAGGCTCCATCGCAAAGGCGCGATGGCTGCCAGGTTGCCGGCCTCGCCAAGTCCCTTCCCGCAGCTTGATTGTTGACGGGCCCAGCGGAATTTCCCACCTTTTAACTGCCATGCCCCGCCATAACGCTTGGAAACGCCGCCAGGTTGGTGTGGGGCAAAAACAGGGCCGAGGTGAATTCGTCCATGTAGTGAAGGTTCCGGCTGAAGTCGATGTAGGTCATGGCGCTGCTCAGCTCGCGCGCTTCCTGGCGGTATTGGCCCGAAAGAAGCGCCATGTATGCGCCGACAATGGAACTGTTTCCCATGTAGGTGAATCGGCTGCGGTCGATGTCGGGCAGCAGTCCGATGGCCACTGCTTTTTCGATGTTGAGATACTGGCCGAACCCGCCGGCGATGATGAAGCGCTCGACCATTGAAAATTCGAGCCCCGCCTCGGCCAGCAGCGTGCTGAAGCCCGCGTAGACGGCCCCCTTGCTGTAGATCAGGTTTTTAAGATCCGACTGGGTGAAAACGATGTCTTCGTTCATTGCGGAATCGGCGGCGAACGCCAGCACGTAGGCCGGTTCGTCTCCGAACCGGATAATCCGAGCGTTGTCCGGGTGCTCCTGAAACTGACCCTGCCGGTCAACGATGCCGGTGTTCAGCAGCTCGGCGATGAGATCGATCATCCCTGAGCCGCAGATGCCCCGCGGGGAATCATCACCCACCGTCTGGATGATCGGGGCCAGTGTGGCCGGATCGATGGTGACTTTCTCGATGGCGCCCTCCTCGGCGCGCATGCCCCAGCGGATACCGCCGCCCTCGAAGGCGGGCCCGGCGCTGCACGCCGCTGTCATGAGCCAGTCCTTGTTGCCCAGGACGATCTCGCCGTTGGTGCCGATATCGATAAACAGCGTCAGCGGGTTTTCGCGGTGAAATCCGGTGTAGAGCACCCCTGAAACGATATCTCCGCCCACATAGCTGGCCGGCCCGGGCATCACGAAAACGGCCGCGATGGGATTGGCCTTCAGCCCGATCTCACCGGCTTTCATGATGGGAAACTCACTGACGGTGGGGATATACGGTTCGCGGCGGATGTTGCGCGGCTCGATCTGCAGCAGCAGGTGCACCATGGTCGTGTTGCCGGAGATCACGACGTTCTTGACGGCCGTCGCCGCAGCCCCGACGCCGGCCAGCGCCTCTCCGATAAGGCTGTTGATGGTGGCCAGGGCCATACGGCTGAGTTTTTTGACCCCGCTCTTTTCAGCGCAAATGATGCGGTTGATGACATCATCACCGCAGTCGGCCTGGTGGTTGTGGCCGGCCGTGGCGGCAATCACGGTGCCGTCGCTCATATTCACCAGGTAGACCACAATGGTCGTGGTGCCGACATCGATGGCCAGCCCCAGAGGCGGCGCCGCGTCCCTTCCGGAGCGCACCTCCAGCAGTTCGTTGGCGCATTTGCGCTGAATCACCGAAGCGGTGACCGTCCAATGGTCTCCGCGAATCGCTTCGGCGAGTTGCCGCATCACCCGGATCCCCACGTTGAGACAGGCCACCTCGCAACCGAACTGCTTAAGTCCACGGTTGAGACGGTCCAGGTCGCTCACGGCGTCTTCCAGCGTCGGCGGTGACAGTGTCAGAAAAATCTCCCGGAGCATCGGATCGATGTCGGTGACCAGTCCGGTCACCCGCTGGGTGACCTCCTGGCCCATACCGGCAACCTTGAGCTGGCGCTCCAGGGCCTCTTCCGGAATCCGGACCGTCATATCCCCGGTCACCCGGCTCTGACAGGCCAGCACGGTGCCCTTCTGCTTCTGGGCCTCGGTGAGCAGCGGCGTCGGCTCGGTGGAAATATCGCCGGATTCGACGACCAGGGTGCACTTGCCGCAGGAGCCTTTTCCATTGCAGGAGGCATTGATATGCACATCGGCGGCCCGGGCCGCGTCCAGGAGCGTGGCGTCCCCGGCAACCGCCCCCGTCTTTCCTGCCGGCAGAAACGTCACCGTATGCTGCGCGGTTTCCGCCGGCGCGGCGCCCTCGACATCCAGGCCCTTTTGCCGCTTGTCCATGAACCAGATGGGGCAACCGGATCGATATTTACAATAGATCTTCGGATCCCTGCACGTGAGGCACTCTTCGCAAAGGTAAAGATTGTGCTTCATGCAGAGCCAACTGGTCTCGATTTCCGGATGACAGGAGCATTTTCCCATGGGTGTCGAATCCTTCTTTTCTTCAGTTATGCCAAAGAAGAGGACCCCGGCACGGGGGGCAGCCATGCCGGGGTTAGGGGACGAGTAAGAAAAGCGAGAGAATGGAGGTAATGCCAAGCTTACTCGTTGATACGTTGTAGCAACTCCCGTGCCGATATTCTCCGGACGGTCTCCGGAGCGTCTCACGCCCGGCAGATCGTTATCGGGCACCCGGCTCATGGATGAGCACCGTGGTATGATAAATGCCATATCCGCCCGAAGTGTTCACTTCTTAAACAATACCACTGTCCAATTTATTAACATTATGAACAGTCTCAATGTGTTAATTTTGCGATCGTTGTAACTTTGCGAGAGATTCCGACTTATTCCGGTTTCATCAATTCTGATGGGCTCGTAAAAAGGGTTTCTCTAATACCGACTTACGGCTGGCGGCACTGCTAAATGCCGGATCGAATCAGGCATGACGGCCGATGGAGTTACCATCGGCACACCGGTCACTGATGAATTCTGCAGAAGCGTTCTCACTTTTGGCATCCCATTTGCTCATAGGCTTTCCCTTTCCGTCGGTATCCACACGCCGTGGAAAATTGGAAGAACAGATTGCCACACCGGCACCCGAACCATTCATGATACTGGAGGAGACCGTGCACGCCACTATTCAAAAGCCCATCGAGGAAATCGTCAGACACATCCGCCCTGGAGAGAAGGTCTTCGTCGTCGGCTGCAACAACTGCGCATGGAAATGCCACTCCGGCGGAGAAGCCGAAACCGAGAACATGGCCAAGCGGCTGATCAGGCGGGGTATCGAGGTGGCCGGCTACACCGTCCCAGGGCCCCAAGGCATGTCCCTTTGCAAGTTGGATCATACGCGCAAGGTGCTTAGCGAAAACTACGCAGAGCAGACAGCCGCGGCTGACAGCTTCCTGATTTTGGGCTGCGGTCAAGGAGTACACACCGTTATAGACGCCACCGACGGCGGCATGGTGCACCCGGGCTGCGACACCATATTCGGTGGTGAAACCGTCTCAGCCTCGGATATTGAAGAATATTGCTCCCTTTGCGGCGATTGCATCATCGAATTCACCGGCGGGCTCTGCCCCATGACCCTGTGTGCCAAACAGCTCCTCAACGGTCCCTGCGGCGGCACCGAGAACGGCATGTGCGAAGTCGACCCGGAGCGGCCCTGCGGCTGGGTGCTGATTTACGAGCGGCTGACACGCCTGAACCGGCTGGATCTGTTGGCGCCTTATCAGCCCCCCAAGAACAACGCCCGTATGAGCCGTCCCCGATCACTCAAAGTCGGCGAAACTGAAGCCACCTTCTGCTCCCAGGCAGGCAAAATCACCGTCAGCAACCAAGACTGATCAATCGGATCACTCGAGGAGAATTCATATGAAATTGACGTCGCTGTTTAACGAGGGAAAATTTGTAGTCACCAGTGAAGTGGGGCCCATCAAAGGCGCCATTTCCAGAGACAAATCCGTTGAACCCGCCTGCGCCAGGGAGGCAATGGTTCTTAAAGACTGCGTCCATGCGGTCAACGTTACCGACAACCAGTCCGCCGTCATGCGGTTGGGGTCTCTGGCGGCCAGCGTCGGGCTGAAAGCGCGGGGCATCGAACCCGTCTACCAGCTCACCTGCCGGGACCGCAACCGCATCGCCCTGCAGAGCGATCTGCTCACCGCCTATTCCCTTGGGCTCGACAATGTGCTGCTCATCACCGGCGATCACATCCAGTTGGGAGATCACAAGGAAGCCAAGCCGGTCTTTGACCTGGATTCGGTACAGCTCATCCAAATGGCCATGGGACTGCGTCAAGGTCACGACATCACCGGCCTTCCCATCGAAAACCCGCCGGACATGGCCTACGGCGCCGTGGTCAACCCAAACTACGAACCCCTGGACCTCCAACTGCTCAAAATGCGGAAAAAAGTGGACGCGGGCGCCGAGTTCTTCCAGACCCAGGCCGTCTATGACGTGCCCACTGTCGAACGGTTCATCCGGAAGGCCGAAACCTTCGGATGCCCCATCCAGATCGGCGTGGTGGTCTTGAAATCCCCCGGAATGGGGAAGTTCATGAATGCCAATGTCTCCGGCATCACGGTCCCCCAAGCGTGGATCAATGAGATCGGCAGCGTCGGCACCGCCGACCGGAAGAAAAAAGCGGCTGAAATGATGGGTCGTCTCCTTGGAGAAATCAAATCCATGGTGCAGGGCGTCCATATCATGCCCCTTGGCTGGACCGATATCGTTCCCGACATCCTGGAACAGGCCGGCATCTCCATTTCCGACTGAGGATGAAACCGTAAAAAATCCTTAGGCTGTCATGCCGGACCCGATCCGGCATCCAGAAGGATTTAAAATACTGGATTCCGGATCTCGCTTCACTCGTCCGGAATGACGACTTTTGGTATTATGAAACAGCCCTCTTCGCCGGAATGAAGGAAAACGCGAGTGCTTCTTTTTTCTCCGTGTCCTCCGCGAACTCCGTGGTGATTAACCGCTGCGACAACGGGGTCAGGCTCTGCCCGACTTGATCCCGTAACGTTTCATCTGGTTCCATACGCTGGTACGGGAAATCCCCAAAAGCGCTGCGGCCTTGGACTGGTTGCCGCCCGATTGCGCGAGGGCCGCCACCAGGCGCTGACGCCGCACGTCGTCCAGACTCTCTGCCGGTGGCATCTGCGCCGTGGGGTATACCGAGGGCGTGAGAATCCCCGGGGGCAGGTGGTCGGCGGTGATCTGGCCGCCCGGGCAGGACACGAAGGCGAATTCAAAGGCGCTTTTCAGCTCCCGAACGTTCCCGGGCCACGAAAACGCCATCAGGGCATCGAGGGCCACCTTGGCGATACCGTCGATTTTCTTGCCGCTCTTTAACTGGATCCGGTTGAAAAAAGACTCGGCCAACAGGGGGATGTCTTCACGCCGTTCCCTCAGCGGCGGCACGTGGATGGGAATCACGTTGATCCGGTAATAGAAATCCTCGCGGAAATCGCCGCTGGCGATGAGTTCCGGAAGATTCCGGTTGGTGGCGGAGATAATGCGCACATCCACCGGAATGGGCCGCTGGTCACCGACCCGCTCAACCACTTTGTCTTCGAGTACCCGAAGCAATTTGATCTGGGTTGAGAGCGGCAGATCGCCGATTTCATCCAGAAAGATGTCACCACCGGCGGCTGCCTCGAACCGGCCTTCCCGGCTGCGGTGGGCGCCGGTAAAGGCACCCTTCACGTGGCCGAAAAGCTCGCTCTCCAGCAGTGATTCGTTAAGCGCCGCACAATTGACCTTGATATTGGGCCGCTGAGACCTGAGCCCGGCATCGTGAATGGCTTTGGCCACCAGTTCCTTGCCGGTGCCGCTTTCGCCGTAAATGATCACCGGCGCATCGGACTGCGCGGCATTGGTGATCAACTCGAAGACTTTCTGCATGGGCGCGGAGTTACCGATCATGCCGTAGCGCCGGTCTTCAGCGTCCAGTTCCCGCCGGAACTGCGCGATCTGGGTCTCCTTGTCGATGAGGTCCGTAATATCGGTCATGGTTTCCACCGCCCCGGTGACGCTGCCGCTGCCGTCTTTGATCACCGAAGCGTTCTTCACCACATGAACCACCCGCCCGTCCTTTCGGACGATCCGGCACTTTTGCTTACTCAACTGGCCCTTTCGAAACATCACGCACCAGTGGCAGCCATCGTCCCTGCGTGCGATCGCGCAGGTATTGCAGTCGAGCGTGGCACAGGACTTTCCGATAATTTCGGCGTGGCTGTAGCCGGTGATTTCTTCAAAAGCCCGGTTCACGGAGATGATGGTCCCCTCGGGGCTGACGATCATCACGCCGTCCTGGATCGTGTCCACGACGGTCTTCCAATAATAGTTGATATCCTGATGCGTGGTATCCATAGGCCACCTGTTCAAAATGTTAACAATCCGACTGTTCATAACATTAACACATGAACACCCACCACGCCATAACAGTCGCCGAGAAAACCCGCAGCCGGCGCTCCCGACACCAGGCACAATAAATCCAACGCCCTGTTATCATAGTTTATATAAACTCTATCGCGGTGTTCGCAACGAATTGGCACCCCCCTTGCTCTTTAAGGCGGGCAACCCGGCAGGCATCGGCCGGACATCTCTTTGATGCAGGAAAGAATCATGGTTTCCTTTGATCTTCGCGACGCCCTCATTCCCTTTTCACTGCTTCAGATCGCCAATGCCTTCCGCCGGATGGGGGCGGGTGAAGTCATGGAAATCCTGGCCGACGATGCCGAAATCACCACCGACCTGCAGCGCATTCTGCCGCTGGCCGCCTACGACATCTTCTTTACCGACGAGGCGACGAATGCCGGCAGGCGCAGTTATCGGCTGCAATTGAGAAAAAAGACCAATACACATTTACCCACTCAAAAGGAGGACCACCATGTCTGACATCGATCTCAACACCCTGGACATCTCGAGCACCGTCGACGCCCGCGGCAGCGCCTGCCCCGGCCCGCTGCTGGAGGCCAAAAAAGGGATCGGCAAAGTGAAGGTCGGTGAGATTCTGGAAATCTACTCCAACGATTCGGGCACCCGAAAAGACATTCCGGCCTGGGCCGGAAAAGTCGGGCACGAATACCTTGGCGTCATGGAAGGCGACGGCTACGACAAGCACTTTGTCCGAAGGAAAAAATAGATTTCGAGATCGCTTCCATAAGGGGATTGTCATGGCAACTACCGTCAGCGACGGCAAAATCCTGATCCTGGCCACCGAAACCTGCGCCTATCCGGGCGCCAACTCGGTGGGCCAGGCCCATGCCACCTATCCGGCCAACACCTATATCATGAGGGTCAGGGCACCGGTGCTGTTTCCCGAGCAGTTCTACATAGACTGCTTCCGGAAAGGCATCAGCGGCATCATCATCATGTCCTGCGGCGAAGAGTGTCCTTACGACGGTGCCTACCACGCGCTGGCCAAACGCATCGACCGGGTCTACCAGTTGATGAAGGCCGAGGGTATCGATATCCGCCGCCTGCGGCTGACCGCCATCTGCACGGTCTGCAACCGTGCGTTTCTCAAGGAAGTCAACGGCATGAACGCGCTGGTGCAGGAACTGGGCCCCCCTGAACCCAAAGCGGCGGCATAGAAAGGAAACACCATGGATTCGGAACGCACACGGAACTTTGATGCCCTGGTGGTCGGCGGCGGCATTGCCGGGCTTCAGGCCGCCCTCGACCTGGCCGACCAGGAATTTACGGTGGCAATCATCGAAAAGGACGCCTCCATCGGCGGGAAAATGATCCGGCTATCCAAGGTTTTCCCCACCCTGGACTGCGCCAGTTGCATCACCACGCCCAAAATGGCGGCCGCCGCCCACCATGACAACATCACCATCTTCACGGACTGCGATTTGAAAGCCCTGAATCGCGCAGATGGCATTGTGACCGCCCGGGTCGTTCAGCGCCCCCGGTACGTCGACCCGGTCAAGTGCATCGGCTGCCGGCAGTGCGAATACGGCTGCCCGGTATATGTCCCCGATGAAGAACAGGGCGGATTCAGCCTGCGCAAGGCCATCCGCATCCCGTTTTCAAACGCCATCCCCCAGATCGCCACCCTGGACGTGGAAAACTGCTCGCTGTGCGGCAAATGCGCCAAAGTCTGCCCAACCGATGCCGTGGACTACTTCCAGCAGCCTAAGAAGATGGTCATCACGGCGAAAACGGCGGTTATGGCCACCGGCTTCAACCTCACACCGGTTCACCAGAAAAAGGAATATGGCCAAGGCCGGGTTCCCAATGTCATCACTTCGATGCAAATGGAGCGCCTGTTGGCGCCTCACGGCCCCTACCAGCGCGTTCTGCGGCCCTCCGACGGCAAAGAGCCCGAGTCGATCGCCTACATCCAGTGCGCGGGATCCCGGGATAAGAGCCTGGGTGTTTCCTACTGCTCAAGAGTGTGCTGCATGTACGCCATCAAACAGGCCATGCTGCTCTCCGGCTCCCTGCCCCTGGCCGACATCACCATTTACTACATGGACATCCGGGCCTTCGGCAAAGGTTACGAGCAGTTTTACCAGAACGCAAAAGCCATGGGGATCGAATTTGTCAAAGGCAAGGTGGCCGCCATCACCCCGGGTGCGGGCCAGAGCGTTGCCCTGCGCTACGAAGCCCAGGAAGAAGACGGCCGCCTGGCAACCCGAGAGCACGACCTGGTCGTGCTGAGTCTGGGGATCGTCCCTGAGTGGCAACCGGCCGGCATCTGCGATCTGGCCACCGGTGATGACGCCTTTATCCGCTGCACCATGCCTCAGATCGCCCCCACCGTGACCAGCATGGACGGGGTGTTCGTGGCCGGTGTGGCGGCAGGTCCCAAAGACATCGTCGACACCATCTGCGAAGCCGGCGCCGCAGCCATGGAGGCCGCAAATTATCTAGCACGGTAGCCGTAATCCACGTTAGCTCGAACCGAACACCGGCGCACCGCGAACATTCCCATCAGCGGGAACCATTTCCAGGAGACGGCCAATGACTGCCGAAAATGAGAAGAACACCGCCGAAGAAAAGAAAGTCGGCGTCTACATCTGCCACTGCGGGGGCAATATCTCCGATCACGTGGACGTGCACAAGCTCGCCAAGGCGCTGGAAGGCACCCCCGGCGTGGTGGTGACCCACACCAACATGTTCATGTGCTCGGACCCGGGCCAGGAACTGATTCAGGAAGACATCAAAAGCGGCAGGATCAACCGGGTCGTCGTCGCCTCCTGCGCGCCGAGCCTCCACGAGCTGACATTCCGCAACGCCATCAAACGCGCCGACATGAACCCCTATCTCTACGAGCATGCCAACATCCGCGAGCAGGTGAGTTGGGTGCATCACGGCGACAAGGCCACTGAAAAGGCCACACAACTGGTAGCCGCGGCCATCGCCAAGGCCAAGGTGCTGGAACCTCTGGAACCCATCAGGGTAGAAGCCCTGAAACATGCCACCGTCATCGGCGGCGGCGTGGCCGGCATGCGGGCGGCGCTGGATCTCTCACGGCGGGGCATTCGGGTCGCACTGTTGGAAAAATCGCCGTATCTGGGTGGACAGACCGCCCGGCTGAACCGACTCTACCCCACCAACGATACCGCGGAAAACGTCATCCGGACCCTGGGCGACGCCGTTTTTGCCGACGCCGGAATCACGGTATATGGCAGCACGGAAGTTGCCGGCTATGAAGGCTACGTCGGCAATTTCAGGCTGACCCTCAAAACCGCGGCGGATTCCTCAAGCCACGGCAACGCGTCAATCGATCATCAAGCGGGTGCCTGGGCGCCCTTTACCGGCATGTTCATCGGTGCCGGGGGCCAGGGTGCGCCGCAATTTATCGAGACCGGCGCCATCGTTTTTGCCACCGGATTCAGGTCCTATCAGCCCCGTGAAGGGGAGTATGGGTACCTCTGCTTTGCCGAAGTCGTTACCCTGCCGGAGTTCATCCGCATGACGGCGCAGGCCCCGACACAAAAAAAGACGCTGACGATCAACGGCCGCACCATCCGCCGGGTGGCTTTCATCCACTGCGTGGGCAGCCGCCAGATACCGGGCATTCATGAGCCGGACGCCGATGACCATCTCAACGAATACTGCTCCCGGACCTGCTGCAGCGCCATCCTCCAGTCGGCCGGTGAAATCCGGCGCCGGTTCCCGGAGACGGCGGTATTCGATTACTACCGGGACATCCGCACCTACGGCCGGGGGCAGGAAGACTATTACGAGCGGGCATCGACGGACAACGTGCTGTTTTTCCGCTACGAACCCGAGGCCCCACCTCAGGTTGAGCGCGCCGGCAACGGACCATTCCCACTGCGCATCCGGGTAAAGGACACATTGACCTTCGGTGAAGAGCTGACCGCCGAAGTGGATCTGGTGGTCCTGGGCGTCGGCATGGAAGCGCGCCCCATCGGTGACCTGGTGGACATGATGAAACTGCCCACCGGCCAGGATCGCTTCCTTCAGGAAGTCCACCCCAAACTGCGTCCGGTCGAAGTCGCCAACACCGGCATTCTCCTGGCAGGCACCTGTCAGGCGCCCATGGACATCGGCGAGGCCTGCGCTGCGGCCCAGGCCGCTGCGGCCAAGGCGGCCACGCTCCTGACCAAGGGGCACGTGGAACTGGACCCCTATGTCGCCAGGGTCGATGCTGCGCGCTGCACCGGCCACGGCCGCTGCGCCGATGTTTGTCCGGTGGAAGGCGCGGTTGCGGTGGCCGAGGGTAAGGCGGCTATCAATCCCGCGCTGTGCACCGGCTGCGGCATCTGTGTGGGGGAATGCCCGGAGGCAGCCATCGACATCAACGGATGGACGCTCAGGCAGTATGAAGACATGGTGGATGCCATCGTGGCTGTCTGATCGCTGACCGAAAAAGGGATGGCGGTTGTTCAGAAAGCTCAGATCGGCGAGATGCGAGAAACTGAAAATTTAACCACGAAGCGCACGAAGGCCACGAAGAAAATGAAACCACAAAAAGTCTAAACGCTCGTCACTCCGGCGAAGGCCGGAGTCCAGAAAAACTTGAAAATACTGGATCCCGGCCTTCGCCGGGATGACAGAAAAGAGAGGGACTCGACTTTTTACGGCTACATCAAAAAGGAATCTTAGGCTGTGACCATTGAAACGGCACCGGCTTTTCCTGGAGAAAATAATGATGACTACAGATGACTCAAAAGCGGCCTTGAAGCAGCTTAGAAATGATCGGAAAGCGACGATCGATCGCGCCCGCAACTTGATCAAGACCCAGAACAAAAAGTTCGCCGCCGTCAAGGGCCAGATTGTATCCGAGGCCAAAACCATCCCGGAAATCGCCGCCGCCATCCGCATGGACACCGCCGATGTGCTGCTTATCGTATCGGCCTTGAAAAAATTCGGCGAAGTGGCGGAAGGCGACAAAGACGGCGACTATTTCAGATACCAGATGGCCGGTCCGGCATAATCCGGCCACCGGTCCGGCAACACCGCATCACCGGCCCCAAACGCGAACCATCAACCATGGAGAAGTGACATGAGCGGCCTAGTCAATCCTGATCTTATTCTAGATCTGAAAAAATTCGGTGTCTCCAGTGCATCGATCTGCTTTAATTGCGGCAACTGCACGGCGGTGTGCTCCCTGTCCTCCGAGTCGACGCCGTTTCCGCGCAAAGCGATCCGCTACCTTCAGCTCGGACTGTCGGACAAACTGCTGGCCAGCCCGGAACCGTGGCTGTGCTACTACTGCGGCGATTGCAGCGAGACCTGTCCCCGTCAGGCCGACCCGGGGGAAGTCATGATGGGGCTCCGGCGGTACCTGACATCGCGCTACGACTGGACCGGCATATCGCGGCTGTTTTACACCTCAAAACCCTTTGAGATTTTCTCTATCCTGCTGGTGGCCGCACTGGTCGGGTTGGGATTTTACTTTTTCCACGGCCCCGTACTCACCGACCGCGTCGCCTTGAACGTGTTCGCCCCCAACACCACCATCGAGATCCTGGACCTCATCATGCTGGCGGTGCTCTCTTTCCTGCTGCTGAGCAACGCATGGCGGATGTTCACGGCCGTCATGGGGGATCCGGGTCAGTATCCGCCGTTGAGTTTTTCCGAGCAGCAACAGTTTCAAAACCGTCTCTTTCGGGGAATCCCCGTACCGATGTACCTTGCGGAGGCCAAGGAATTCATCGTTCAGTTTTTGACCCAGAAAAAGTTCAACGCCTGCGGCACGGCGGCCCAGCGCACCCAGTGGTTCAACCACCTGCTCATCATGACCGGCTATTCCACCGTCTTTCTCCTGGTGGTGGTCGGCATCCGCTGGTTCCAGCGCGACGAAATCTACGCCCTGTGGCACCCGGTCCGGCTGCTGGGCTACTATGCCACCGCCGCGATTCTTTACGGAACCACCATGGCCATCCTGGGGCGCCTGGAAAAACGCAAGACCGTCTACGCCCACTCCCATTCGTCTGACTGGGCGTTTTTGATCCTGCTGTGGCTGACCACCTTTACCGGCATCCTCATCCACTTCACGCGGCTTTTGGAAATGCCGCTGAGCACTTATGCCATTTACGTGATCCACCTGATGATCGCGGTGCCCATGCTGGTCATCGAGGTCCCCTTTGCCAAGTGGACCCACCAGCTCTACCGGCCGCTGATTTTATATTTGATGAATGTGAAAAAGCGGGCCATGGCCCGAGGCTGATAGCGTCGTTATTTAAAAAACAGAAAGGATACATCCATGAGTGAGAAACAACCAGACAAGATTCTGTACATCGGCACCTGTGCCGCGGAAAACCCCGAAAAAGCGGCCATGCCCTTCGTTATGGGCATGGCGGCCATTGCCATGGACATGGAAGCGGTCGTTTGCCTTCAGGGAAACGGCGTCTATACCGCGCAGAAAGGTTACGTGGAGAAAATGCCCCCGCCGGGCGGCTTTCCCGCCATGGCCAAACTGCTTCCTGATTTTCTTGAACTGGGCGGCAAACTTTTGGTCTGCGTACCCTGCATCAAGGATCGCAATATCCGCGAGGACGAACTGGTGGACGGCGCCCAGACAACGGCCGCCGGTGCCCTCAATATCCTGGCCACGGAGTCGAAGGCGGTCTTCGTCTACTAGTGTCCACCCAATGTCGTTAATGTAAGTTTTTTTCAATCTGGGCAGATCACTCGTACTCGAAATCGGGATCACTATCGAAATCGAAAAACCGGTCGCTGGGCGTGGACATCATCGAACATGAACCATTCTGGCATCAAAAGCACGCACCTTTGTCAACCCCGATACCGATTCCGATAGCGATTTGGATCCCGAAAAACCATTCATGGTGCCGGAAGCACAGGGCGAATACCGCACCAGCGGCAAGGCCTTGGCCGGCCACACCGGGAGTATCACATGGAAACACAAGCGCTAAGCGATTCTCCGCGACGCATTACCGATCTGACAGATGCCGCAAAGGCAGGATTCGATGTCACCGTCGACAGGGTCTTCGACATTCTGCCGGTGGACTTTCACCACGCGGCCAATCCCTTTCATGCTTATATTTTCCTGGTTCATTACCAGGGCGCTGTCGCCGGAAAGCCATTTGCGTTCAGAAAGTGCTACGCCCGGGGCTGCCCCCATAACCTGTGCACCCATGTCCACCAGGCGGTAATCATCGCCAACCGTTATCTGGAAAGGGATCGGCAAACACTGGCTACGGCCGGCATCCTTCTCGAAGATAAAGGCTTCACCTTGGAAGACATGGTGGTGAAGTTCGAACGCCGCGACGAGCGCTCGGAGCCGGCCTTGACCATCCCTGAGCTCATTGTGCTGGCGTCAGGGGCCGAGACCGCCATGACCGTGGCAGTATCCCTGGAATACATGCCCGCCGTGGAACACTTCGCCAACCAGAAAAACGCCCAGACCTATTTGAGCGGCGAGTTCATAGCTCAGCTGGCCGATAACACTTACCGGAGTCATCGCTGCTTTGCCTGCTACGGCACCGATAGCGCCGCGGAAGAAAAACCGCGGGCCGTCATCGTGGCCAACGCCCGGTTGGCCGAGATTTATAAAGCATTCGACAAGGCGGGGGCCGACTGCAAGAAAAGACTTTTCATCTGAGCCCCCCCGCTACCGGCAATTCGGGCCGCCCGCTTTTCAGGCGGCCCTGTCAGCAACGTTTAACCAAGACGACACCACCCGCAAAGATGCCGCCCCGGCCAATGGAGCGTTACCGTAACGCAACCCATCGCCACTCACTACCGCCGGGCAAGGGCCCCCCGGGGCATCGCACCATCGCAAGTGACTGTGGCGTTTTCCCGTATAACCGCTTGAGTCTTGGCTTTTGTATGAATCAGAACGCATCCGGATCCGTTTTGGCACTGGTTTTGTATTGTGATCATCAGGTGACGCCATATCATCGGCGACACACGCGACCTCTGACCAACGAACGACCTGAACGAAAGGATACTGCTCATGAAGACATTGGTTGTTTACTCCAGCCAGACCGGCAATACCAAGAAGTTGGCCGAAACCGTCGCCGATACCCTCAACGGTGAAGTGAGCGTGTGCCACATCAGCAAGGCGCCGGCGCCCGACGGATTCGATCTGGTCGCGCTTGGATTCTGGCTGCAGGGCGGCAAGCCCGATCCCAAATCAACGGAATACCTCGCTGGAATCGGGACCTCCAGACTCTTTCTCTTTGCCACCCACGGCGCTGCAGCAGATTCGGCGCATGCCGCCGGCGCCATGGCGCAGGCCAAGGCCATGGCGCCGGCGGCGCAGATTCTCGGGACCTTCAACTGTCCGGGCGCGGTCAATCCTGCAGTTTTGGAAAAGGTCCGGAAAAAAGATCCTCAGCCGCCCTGGATCGGTGATGCCCCGGCGGCCGTCGGTCACCCGGATCAGGCCGACCTGGCGCGGCTGAAAGCGGCGCTGAGCGCTGCGCTTCCTGAGTTTGTTTCTTAAACATTAAGGTGGTGGACACCATGGACATTGTTTCATTCGCCGATATTTCCATTGTCTCGTGCGGCACGATGAGCATGGACATGATCGCGGGCGAACAAGCGCGCAACCGGATTGCCCAGGAGGTGGCCGGCGGGGAGCCCGTGTGGTGGATGACCCCGGGCTGGATCAAATTTAAAAAAGAGGTGTTCAAAGGCTGGGACAAGGCCGTGGCCAACGAGAATTTCCCCAGGCACTCCGGAGGTGCGATCATTCTCGACGGCATCGGGTATATGGACCACTATATGGAAGAAGCGCCCGAAGCATTTTTGGAATATGCCGACTGGATGGGGATACCGATCATCCCCTATCCCGTCAGCCTCGATCATTTCATTTCCTTGCTCAACGACGCGGCGACATCGCTTCAATAGGGTGTCGCAGGCATTCTCTTTTTCGGCCCCGCCTTTTTCAAATGATTGCGGAAAGCGAGCCAGCCGCCGCAGTGTGTTCGGACCCGGCGCAACGAAATGGCGGCATAAACGGCAGTGTGTGTCGACTACCGGCGATCAAATCCTTTTTCCCTGCGCCGGCGGGCGTGTTCAAGGCGGCATTTGGTGGCGGGGTCGAAAAAGAGAATGCCTGCGGCGCCGCCCACTGTCAGAAACATCATTTTCGAAGATCCTGCCGATTTTTACTGATCCGGCTGCAAAGGGATATCCCACCTTTTCATATACTTCCAGATGGCGGTGCGACTCAGTCCCACCCGCCGGCCGACCTCCGCCTTGTTCCAGTCGCACTCGGAGAGCAAATCGAGCAGCGCCGCCTTGGTAAGTTTTTTGCGCCGCTGAACGGCTCGTTTCGGCGCCTCAGTGCAGATTCCAGCGGAGTCCGGTTGCCGGATTTCAACGGGCAGATCAGCGGTGTCGATCTCTTTTCGATTGCACAGCACAAACGCATGCTCGATTGCATTTTCCAGTTCCCGGACGTTTCCCGGCCACGGGTGATCCATGAAAATACGCAGCGCTGCAGATGAGATACCTGCCACCTTCTTGCCTGTTTTTTCGTTCATGTGTTTGATGAAATGGTCCGTGAGAACCGGGATGTCTTCCCGGCGTTCTCTAAGGGGGGGCAGATGGATGGGAAATACCTTCAGCCGGTAGTACAGGTCCTCCCTGAAAAGCCCTTCGCGCACCCGCGCGTACAGGTCCTTGTGGGTTGCCGTGATGATGCGGATATCGATTTTGCGTTTTCGTGAATCCCCGACGCGCTCGATCTCTCTTTCCTGCAATACCCGAAGAAGTTTTACCTGGATGAAAGGGCTCAGCTCGCCGATTTCATCTAAAAAGATGGTGCCGCCGGACGCTTCCTCGAAGCGTCCCATGCGGTCCCGGCTGGCGCCGGTAAACGATCCCTTGACGTGTCCGAACAGCTCGCTTTCCAGCAGGTTCTCGGAAAGCGCGCTGCAATTTACGGTTATCAGCGGGCCTTTGCGGCGATCGCTGTTGAAATGGATGGCGCCGGCGACCAGTTCCTTACCGGTGCCGCTATCGCCCTGAACCAGAATGGTCGCATCGCTGGCAGCGGCCGCCCGGATCGCACTGAACACCTGCTGCATGGCCCGGCTCTTGCCGATGATGTTGTCCAAACGGTGAATCTCGCCCAATCGCAGCGCGGCTTCTTCAACCTGTCTTCTCGCCCGCTTCAACTCGGTCATGTCGGTAACCGTCTCGACAATCCCGATGACCTTGCCATCATCGTCTTTCACGACGCTGGCGTTTTTGATTACGGAAACATCATGCCCGTCCTTATGGCGCAACTGGCATTCTTTGGCCTCCGATTGTCCTTTTTCCACAATCCGGCACTTTTCAATGCTGGCCGGGCATTGCTTGTCAAAACACCGGCTGCACTGCAGCAGCCCACAGGTCTTTCCCAGGGCTTCGGTTGCCGAATACCCGCTGATCCGCGCCATGGACGGGTTCCACGACGAGATGCGCCCGGTGGCATCCATCGTAAACACGCCATCGGCCATGGCCTCGATGATCCGGTTCACGAAGCGGACATTCCAGATTTCATGAATTTTATCGTGCATCGGGTGTTGTGCTTTCGTATGAGGGCATGCGTTACCGTCCGTTACCATCCGTTACTTTTTTTGCCGGCAATCTCGTAAAAGGTCAAGATAATTTACGCGCTGCATGGAGACAGGCACTACCAATTGAAATCGGACACGGCTTAGAAAACGGCATTATACATGCATATAAAATCCCGTAGGACACCCAAACCTAAGGAGGTGACTTATGTTTGCATTGATCTATGACACCCACGAATTGGACAAGCCGCAGAAAAGAGTGATTTCCAAGCATGAAACCCGGGAGGCCGCAGAAAAGGCACTGGAAGCCCGTCAAAAACGATTGGGAAGATCGGTTCAGGAATGTGATACCCGCATTGTCTGGCTCAAAAGTGACGTTCAGCCCGAAGATGTCGTGACCATCAAAGACTTTTCGACATGGAAGCCGGGAGAAAAGATCCCCTATGGGGAAACCCACCCCGACAGCGATTGACATCGCATCCCGTTGATGGCACTTTAATCACCACGGAGTTCACAGAGAATAACAGAAGCACTTGATTTTAGTGTTGCGCCCTGCGTGAACTCAGGGGTCATATCAATCTGCGAAATAACCAACTTGAGCGTCGTTGATAACTGATAGACGCCAGGTGCATGGAGGCGCGGCAATGGAGATGGTGATCGATTTTCCGGGCGGCAAGCGGGTGAACTCAACCTACAAAGGGTTCACCGTAAAAACGGACCAACCGGTGAACGAGGGCGGCGACAATTCGGCGCCGGAACCCTATGACCTCTTTCTCTCATCCATCGGCACCTGCGCCGGGGTCTATATCGTCTATTTTTGTGAGAGCCGCGGTATCCCGGCCGATGACATAACGATGGCCCTTCGGTTTGAAAGAAACGAACAATCCCATTTGATGGAAAAAATATTGATCGACATCCGCCTCCCACCTGATTTTCCGGACAAATACCGCAAGGCGGTCATCCGCGCCGCCGAGATGTGCACGGTCAAGCGAAACCTCATGAACCCACCGGAAATTCTGGTGACTGCAAACCAATAGGCGCCGCCCGGGAACGTCTGTTTTAGCTCTCCCCGTGATGGGTGCACACTCACGAATTTCCGTCCAAAGCATCGGCGCATCTGCGTTACCGTTGCGTTACATTTCAAGAAAACCCAGCAAAGGTAACGCTGAAATTACGCGTCGCCTTTCCTTCCAGCGCTCTCGCGCCAGACACATAAGCCCCTAACATACCGTTTTGGTTGCATATGTATCAATTCCAATCATCCGCCATCACGATGGCACGGATGTTGATAATGCCCTTGGTTGAAATCAAAAATACCGGCCTCCGGCACGGTTAACGGATCAACCAAAGGAGAACAACATGTGGCGCGTGCTTTCGTTTTTACAAAAAAACCTGGTCTGGTCGATTCCCATATCCATGACGATCGGTCTGCTGTTCGGTTATTTCTTCGATGCCAGCCCATTGAAGCAATTCATTATTCCGGTCACCTTCATCATGGTTTATCCCATGATGGTAACCCTGAATGTGAAAACCATCTTCAAGGGCCAGGACTATAAACTGCAGTTGACCACACAGATCATCAATTTTGTCCTCGTGCCGCTATTGGCCTTTTATACCGGTAAATTCTTCTTTGCCGGCGGGCCGGAAAAATATGGCCTCTGGGCCGTTGGCTTGTTTCTCATCGGCGTGCTGCCCACCTCGGGGATGACCATTTCTTGGACCGGATTTGCAAAGGGAAACAAGGAAGCGGCCATCAAAATGGTGGTCTTCGGGTTGGTGCTTGGCGCCCTGGCGGCCCCGGTCTATACCAAGATCTTCATGGGTGCCACCATCGATGTCAATATGCTGCATATGTTCAAACAGATCGCCCTGTTTGTCTTCGTACCGCTGTTTGTCGGGTTGTTGACCCAATATCTTCTCTTGAGCAGATACGGGCGACAGGTGTGGAACGATCGCATCAAACCGAAATTCCCGCCCTTCTCTGCGCTGGGCGTCATCCTGATCGCTTTTGTGGCCATGTCGCTGAAAGCGAAAAACATCATCGCCAACCCGGGAGATATTCTCACCATTCTGGTGCCATTGACGGTGTTCTATCTCGTCACCTACGGATTGCTAACGGTGGCCGGGCGACTCTTTTTCAAGCGTGAAGATGCCATCGCCATGGTCTTTGGCGTGGTGATGCGGGATCTGTCCATCGCCCTGGCCATCGCCATGACGGCTTTTGGCAAGCAGGGGCTGACCATCGCCCTGCTTATCGCGCTGGCCTATGTGGTCCAGATCCAGTCGGCCGCCTGGTATGTGCGCATCGTGGGCAAACTGTTTAAAGACGAGAAGTCTCCGAGCAAAAACGATGATCTTCCGCTCGCCCGATCAGCAACGGTCACCGAACTGCCTGTGCGAATGGCGCCGATCACCGAATCGGCCGTTCCGTCGATTCAAAAAATCCTTTATGCCACTGACTTGTCGCAAACGGCGCGCCACGCGGTGCGTTATGCGTGCAGCATCGGTAACAGTTTCGGCGCCAGTGTCACGGTGCTCCATGTCATTCCCGACGTGCTCGAATCGCTTTCCAGAGAAGCGGGCATCGACCTGGCCGACCACATGGGCAAAAAAGCGTGGGCCGACTTCAATGCCAACGGCATCGAAAAAGCGCGGCAGGCGATCTATGAGCGTATCCGGGAAACGTCCCGCAGTGTAACCAGAGAACTTCCCGCCTGCCCCCTGGCCGAGGAAAATATCATCGTCAAGGTGGGCAACCCTGTCAAACAGATTGTTTCCACGGCGCAGGAAGGCGGCTTTGAGCTTATCATCATGGGGACTCACGGCCACGGGAAAATGGAAGAGCGAATTATCGGCAGCACGGCCAACGACGTCATCCGATTGAGCTACGTTCCGGTAATGGTGATTCGCCTTCCCGAGGAAGCCACTGCGGCGGGATGTCACCGCCAGGGTCATATTAGTAAAAGCGCTGCGGCGCCCGTGCCGGCCGCTGCAGTACGAACATCCATGGGCGAGTAGATCCTGTCGATTTTACCTCGATGGGTTTCTTCGTCACGGGAAATCTGGATGCTGCCGCCAAAAGCGGCGCCTGCGGTTAACAACGAAAGGAGAAAGACACCATGAAAGCAAAGAACTGCTGTAAAACAATGGAAATGGAACTTACCGGCTGGAAGGCGATCGTATATGATATCGCCCGTAAAATGGAAACCGTGCCCGGCGGGGAGAAAAGCCAGATGCTGCCGCACCTGGAAGATCTTCACATGCTCATCGCCGAGATGGACGAACGGATCGACCAGATCCGTGAAAACTGCACCCCGGAAACCGGGATGGACGACATTGTGGCCGAGCGTGAAGCGTTCAACCGCTCGATCTCCACGCTCCGCGTAACCACGGAGGAGGCCATGAAAGGGCTGGGCGGGGGCAACTTCGGCGGTTAGGCGCCGCGATCCGAGCGACCAGCGGCGTGATCAGCGGGGGCGGCAATCCATCAAATTGCCGCCCTTTTGCCATGACAAGGCCCCAGGGGAGAACGGCAATGACGGAAAGACTCCGAATAACGCACAGCTATTTTAAGCGGTCTATCTCGCACGGGGTGACGCTGGTCGATTTCGACGCGCCCTGGAGCAGCCCCTGCCGCGCCCAGAAGCCGGTCCTCGAGACGCTGAAAAGCCGTTACCGCGGAAAGGCTGCGGTCCAAGAAATCAATATCGACGAAAACCCCGCCATCGCCATGGATTTCGGGATTCAGAGCATACCGACCACCATCATTTTCAAAGAAGGCCGCGAAATCTTCCGCTTCATCGGCCTCCAGCCACGCAAGACACTGGAAAAAGCCCTTCGCGCGGCCCTTTCCTGACCGGTCGCATTAAAACCACCGGTGCCGCATGGCGCAGTCGAAAATCCTGCATCCCTCCGGAAGATCGTATCCCCCCTGATCGCGGTGATGAAAGTGACTGGATACTGCTTTCAGGCGGTGCCGGACACTTCGACGAGCGTCAGCTCCTGAAAGGTACTACCTCTGCTACCAACCGGCGTCCCATCTATTTGCTTAGACGTACTCATAGGCATGCCGGCCTGGGCGATATAGGGGGGAGCAGACGGCGGTAGTCGTCGAGGGTTTTGGCCAGCGGGAGTTGTTCGAACAGATAGCGCAGGTAGGTGTAGGACTTGAGGCCGTTGGCCTTGGCAGTCTCGATGAGGCTGTATATGAAGGTGCTGCCTTTGGCACCGATAGGAGAGCCCGAGAACAGCAGTTTTTCCTGCCAACGCACTCTTCAGCGCCGCGGCTCTTTTGCGGTCCGCTGGAAGAGGTTGTTGGCCATCTATCCGTTATGTAAAGCATCAAGAACAGCACTGGGATTTTTTGATGCTATTCGCAACAGTGCCTTGGCTGGGCCTTCGGGTTTCCTTCTGCCTTGCTCCCAATTTTGTAAAGTTCGGACACTAACCCCAATCATAAGCGCAAATTCATTTTGTGAAACATTGAGTTTCTCTATTACATCTTTAATTTCCGGCGAATTGATTTCGTAATTACGGCTTGGTGCCTTACGCCCAGTCTTTATTTCACCGGCTTCCTTAATGCTGGCAACCAACTTTTCAAAATGCTCATTTTTCATGATAACAACTCCTTGATCATTCCACGGACCAGCTTGAGCGGGTCCGATGTCAAATCTTCTTTTTCATTCTTCCTGTATGGGAAGAGCATAAAAATAGTGTCAGGAGGACTCCAATAGTAAATGATTCTCAATGCACTTCTTTTTCCTGTACCGGGAAGATTCCAGCGAATTTTCCGTAAACCGCCACTACCCTGAATCAGGCTTCCGGCATCTGGCCGACGGGATCTATTGTACATAAACCGGTAAAGTGACGCAAATAAAGGCCTGGCTGACACGCATTCCGGTACTTTTTCTATATGACAGATTTTGGCCCCGAAAAGTACGAAATAGCCTATACAAACACCTATAATTTGGATAAAAATATGTGTGCTTGCAATAGGATAGCTCGGTGCGACCCCATTTCACCATTTCAACCATTTCAACCCCGACCCCATTTCCTACAGCCCCATTTCACATCGACCCCATTTCACCATCTGCGCCGCGTTCCGGGTTCCGGGTTTAAAAGCGTTGCCCCCCGCTTCTAAGCCCGCGTTGCCCTTCTTTGCGTCCTTCGCGTCCTTCGCGGTTCAAGCTTCTTCAGTTTTCTTTGATGTGAAAAACCCACCACCCGCTTCGCTAAAGTCACGGAGAAAACTTGCCACCGCATTTTTCCTGTGGTGCCGCGCAAGCCAGCGGCGCCCAAAAAAGAAAAGCCCCCGGCGGCCGCCTAGATCGGAGGGCGGCCGCAGGGGGCTCGGGTCGGCTCGGATGCCGGTCAGGGTTGGGGCTTGAATCCCATGGGCAGCCTCTTGAAGCGGCCCCCGAAAATGATGGGATCGCCCTTGTAGCCCAGCGCCTTGAAGTCGATGTAGTCGGTGGTGCCCACCAGATCGCTCACATCGCGGCCTTTGGAGGCCATGTATGAAAAGTCGGTCCCCTTGTGGGCGATGGTTTTGAAATCGACATCACGGCTGTCCTGGTGGCAGCGGTTGCAGGTGCGCTCGCCTTTCAGGCTCTCGTGACACTGCACGCACGAAAGCGCCATGTCCGCCGGCATCACTTCGTGCTCGACCCCCCAGTACATGTTGGTCTTGACCCACTTGTACTTGCCGCTGTAGGGCAGGTTCGCCGCCTTCATCCCGACGCTGAAAGCCTTTTGCCAGTCGCGGTGCTTCCAGTATGCGGTGGTATCTTCCTTGTCTTTGGGGAAAAGGTGGGGCACCAGCAGATAGTCGTATTCGGCATCAACGGGCTGGATACCGGCCATGATCTTGAAGGGAGAGATCTTTGAATTGGGATCGTTGATGGATCCCACCGGCGCGGAGATGTTGATGTCCTTTTGATCCAGATCCAATTTATCTCCCAGCAGGATGCGCTTCATGAATCCGCCATACCAGGTATAGACCGGCTTGGCCGATTCTTTCCACAAAAACTCACCCTTTTTCCAATCGTAGTCCGGCATGCCGTACTTGTCTTTTTTGGGCTTCCGGTCCTTGTCACCGGCCTTGGACCAGTCCCAGAAGACTTTGGTCGGCTTGCATTTGGCATACACCGGCGCATGGCACGTGGTGCAGGCGATGGTATCGCTGTGCTTGTTCAGATGATGGTCCAGCAGCTTGGCCCCGGAATGGGGTTTGGCCGTATGACAGTTCGTGCAGGACATGCTGCCCTCCACCACCGGAACCGACGAGCTGCGGCCGGCGATCTTGTGGTTGCGGGTGCGGTGGCACTCGGTGCACTGAAAATCGTATCCGCCCATGTGAACATCGCAGCTTCGATCCGGTGTCAAAAGCTGGCGGGAAAGGTCGGCGTGCTTGACCGCTTCTCCGCCGCCACCGTTGAAGTGGCAGTCACCACAGGTCTTGCGCGTGGTGGGGCCCACACTCTGGGCCACCGCCACCAGGTCAACCTTGGGATCCGGCATACCGGCGGCAGTGGGTGTCTTTTCGTAGGTGCCGGTACGGTCATGGCAGACCAGGCAGTCCATTTTAGTCATGTCGGTAAAATCAAATGTCGCGTCTTTCCATCCGTATCCGGCGTGGCAACTTGTGCAACGAGCCTCGTTGCTTGCGATGCTCATTCAGAAATTGTTGGTGGCAATGGTTGCCTTGCCGAGCAGGACCTCCTTTCTATGGTTGAGCGTATAGGGCGAGGGGCCTTTCCACAGCCAGTGCGCCGATTTGAGCATGTCTTCGCCGGCCGGCTTGTGACAGCGCAGACATTCGATCGTCACCTCCGACGGAGTCGGCTTGTCGGAAAGCTTAACCAGTGTTTTATGATCGGGAACGTTCTTGCTGTGGCAGCCTGCGCAGTCGATGGGCCCCTTGTCCATTTCCTTGTGGCAGCCCATGCACTGCTGGTGATAGGCCGCCTTGAGCCCCAGGCGTTCGGGGTGGTCCTTTCTGAAGGACTCCTGATGGCAGGCCGAGCATCGCGTGGTTTCCTCAGCCCCCTCGGCCAGTGGGCGGTAGTGGTGGCACAAGGCACAGTCCTTGGTCACGGCGGCGTGCTTGCTGTGCATGAAGCGCACCGGCCCGTAGTGATCTTCGGTCTTTTTGAGGATGGGACTGTCGAGCAGAAAATAGCTTTCGGTCTGGTCCTTGATGCCGAGCCCCATGTCTCTCAAACGCTGCTGGCGGCACAGCCGGCATTCATCGACCACCGCTTCCACAAACGGCACCATTGCCTTTGCCCGGATTTTTGCAGCCTCCTGATCCGGCGCTGTCCAGCCGGCCGCGGCCGGTTCCGGGGCGGCTGCTGGCGCCGGAGCCGCCGCGATGGCCCCGCCTGCCGCAAGCAATCCGGCCAGGGTGACCACAATGAATAAAACACCCGGTCCTGTTCTGGTCATGCAGACACCTCCTGTTCCGGTTTATTGAGCACCGGCAAATAGGTCACAAATAATCGATAGAGAAACATCAACGCCGCGATGAGCCCGACGGTCACCAGCATTTCGCCGATGGCCGGAAAGTAATTGGCCTCGCTGACCGGCGGCCGGTAGCCCACCACGAACACGTTGATCCGGTTGACCATGACCCCGCCCACAATCATCGTGCAGGCGATGAAAAGCCCGCGCCGGGAGCTGCGGATTTTCGGCGAGAGCAGCATGAGCCAAGGCACGATGACACCGAAAAGAACCTCGACGATAAAAGCATTGGTCTGGGCGGTGCCGTCAAGCAGGTAGACATAAGTGCCGCGAACAACCATGTCACCGACTTTCAGCGCCATGTAGAGTCCCAGTAAGAATAAGGTGATGCGCGTGAGCGGTTCGAGGATTTTCATCTCCGAATCAAGCTTCAGGCTCGTGGTGGCGAGCGTCGCCTCGAACACCACCATGGGATACCCCACGGCAATGGCCGAGGAGAGAAACAGCAACGGCAGGATGGGTGTGTACCAGAGCGGGTGCAGTTTGGTGGGCGCGATGAGCATGAGCGATCCCAGGCTGGACTGATGCATGCACGAAAGCACTACCCCGGCAATGATCAGCACCCACATGATTTTGCCCAGGAGCAGGTCGGCCAGATTCAGCAACCCGTCGACGGGGCGGTTGAGCACGGCCAGGGGCCCGGGAAGCGCCACTTTGCCTTTGAAGCGTTCAACCACGATGGGAACAAATTCGAGATAAAGCACGTTGAGGTAGAACATCACGCACATGGCCACCTCAAAGAGCACCGACGTGGGGTTCCAGTAGATTAGCGGCTTCCAGATGGCCCAGGAGCGGCCGATATCCACCAGAAGCCCCAGTACGACAAAGGTATAGCCCAGCATGGCGGTGAGCAGTGCCGGGCGCACCACCGGTTCGTAATAATGGCGACCGATGATGTGGGCCAGAAACGCCGTGGTGAACCCTCCGGCCGCCAGGGCCACGCCCGAGGCCACGTCCACGCCGATCCACAATCCCCAGGGCCTGGCGGTGCTGAGATTGGACACATAGCCGATGCCGCCGATAAACCGGGCAATAATCGTTGCGGCACCGGCTGCCATGAGGACAGCCAGCACGACAACCCCGGGAGTCCAGAATTTCGCATTGATGGGCGCTGCATGATGGCTCATTGGCCGCCTCCTTTTCCGCCGCCTTCGGCGCGCTCACCCTTGTCCTTGAACCCCCACATGATGCCGCTGAGCATGCCGAACAACACGATGGGAGACCACAGATAACTGAACAAGGAGTGTTGAATGGTTTCGGCGAGCTGGGGAATGGGCTTTTCCGGCAGCGCCGTGAACCCCAGCTTTTCAAAGGGAACGCCGGAGACATACATCCAGCTGGTGCCGCCCACCTCGTTTTCACCGTAAATATGGTCGATGTAGCGGCCCGGGTTTTTATCGATACGTTCCCGGGCCACCTGACGCAGGGTGCTGCGACGGCCGAAGGTGATGGCCTCCACCGGGCAGATCTCGGCGCAGCCGGGCAGCTTGTTTTCCGCCGCCACCCGCTCGTAGCAGAAGGTGCACTTCATCACCCGCGGGGTGATGGGGTCGTGATACTCGTAGGCCGGAATCTCGAATGGGCAGGCCACCATGCAGTACCGGCAACCGATGCATTTGCTGACATCGTAGTGCACCGCGCCGTTTTCTTTCTTGCTCAAAGCGCCCACGATGCATGCCGAGGCGCAGGCCGGGTCCTGGCAGTGCATGCACTGGAGCTTGACAAAGGTGGGAATCAACTGATCCCGCTCGTCGATCACGCCGGAAGTATAGCGGTTGACTACCGTGAAGGCCCGCTCGTCGGGCCGGCGTTTTTTATCCAGGATCGTCAGGTCTTCGAAGGATTGATCCGGCGGCGGCAGGTGGTTGACGCTGTTGCAGGCCTGCTCGCATTTGCGGCAGCCGATGCATCGTGTCAAATCCACCAGACAGCCGTACGGGTCGGCCGGCGCCTTAGACTGCCATGCACCCACCGATGGCGCCGGCACGGCGGCCGTGGCGCCCGCAATGCCCATGAACTTGAAAAAGCCTCGACGGCTCAGTCCCATAATGCCTCCTGTCACATGATGACGGCGTCACTGCCGCCGGACGTCTATCTCAGCCGACCGCACCGTTGCGCTGCCGGTCATTTTTACCAGATGGATCTCATAACCCTCGGCGGCGTGCCGGGCAGTCAATTCAGTCCCCGGCAGCGCACCGAAGAGCAGCACCAGGTTTTTGAAAACATTTCCGTCTTTCAGAGTTACGTCCAGCGCATCACAAGGCTTCATGACATCGAGCAGATTGTGACATTTCAGTATGCTGGCGGGCCACGGAATGTCTGCCAGATTGAGCCGGTATGTCCGAGGCATAATAACCCCTCCAGGCCATGAAGTGCCGGATCGCCCCGACGGATCCATGGGGTTTCACCACTTAGATCAAATCGCATGCCACTTTTACCAATTTGCCGGAATTAGTTATAACTTGCCTAAATTAATATTAATTTTATGATATTACCGGTTGGCGCCGACAGTGGGCCCCGACAAAGTGATTAAACACTTGTTTATTTAAACACCATGTGTTTAATGTTTAACAACCAGCGTTGAACGACCTTTAAAAAAGGAAATCGGCTGTGAGCGGATTGGAGTTCGATCAGTATTGGTGGCGGGTCATCAACACAATGAACGATGCTCTTTTGATCGTCAGCAACACCGGCATCATTTTAACGGTCAACCAGTCTTTTGAGGAGATGACCGGATACAGTGCCACCGAAGTGATCGGCAAGCCCTGCACCCTGTTGGAATGCAATGCCTGCGAAAAAGTCATCAACCCGGTCGGCGGCATGTGGTGTAAGCTCTTTGATCTCGGCAACCCGGGTATCCGCCGCTGCCGCTGCGAAATTCTCAAAAAGGACGGGACCTATCTGTCCGCGCTGAAAAATGCCTCCGTACTGCGAGACAACGCCGGCACTGTACTGGGAGCGGTGGAAACCCTGACGGACATCTCCGAACTGACCCGGCTGGATGAAAAGGTGAGAACCCTGTCGCGCCAACTGGGCACCGACCAGACGCGGCACGGGATTGTCGGCGAATCCTCCGGCATCCAAAAGGTCCTCGATATCATAGAAAAAGCGGCCAAAAGCGATGCGCCGGTGATCATCACGGGAGAGAGCGGCACCGGTAAGGAGCTCGTTGCTCATGCCATTCACGATATGGGAAACCGCCGCAACGGCCCCTTCGTGCAGCTCAATTGTGCGGCCCTCAACGAATCCATCCTGGAGAGTGAACTGTTCGGCCATGTCAAGGGGTCGTTCACCGGTGCCTACCGCGACCGAAAGGGGCGGTTCGAAACGGCCAACGGCGGGGATCTCTTTCTCGATGAAATCGGGGACATCCCCATGGCCATCCAGATCAAACTGCTGCGGGTTCTGGAAACCAAGCAGTTCGAACATGTCGGTGATGATCAACCGGTTACCGTGAACGTCCGGATCATCACGGCCACCAACAAAAATCTCATCGAGCTGATCGGTGAGAAGAAGTTCCGGGAGGACCTGTACTTTCGCATCAACGTCATTCCCATCCACCTGCCGCCGCTGCGGGAAAGAACGGATGACATCCCCTTGCTGGTAAATGCATTCGTCAAGCAGCTCTCTACGATGACGGAAAAGGATATCCACGGCCTTACCAAGGAGGCGCTGCAGTACCTGATGGCCTATCGGTGGCCGGGTAACATCCGCGAACTGAAAAGCGCCCTGGAATACGCTTTTGCTATCGCGGAAAATGGCCCGCTGACCGCCGACCACCTGCCCCCCTATGTCCTGACAGGCAGACCGGCGGTATGGGGGCTCGACACCCAAAAATCTCCACAGGCATCCTCTGAACGCCAGGCCCTCATCGATGCATTGAAACAAACTGCCGGCAACCAATCGCAGGCGGCGCGGATTCTAGGGGTAAATCGTGTGACGGTATGGAACCGGATGCGAAAATATGGCATCGATCTCAAACGGGAACTTTCCGTATAGCGCACCGGATGAACGCGCTATTGACAGGACGGTCAAATCCTTGGATGAACTGCCAGGGCCGCAGCGCAGCGCAGTGTCAACCGAAGGCGATTGCCAGGACGGCAGATTTTTCCCGACCCGCCGCAGTGATGTGGCGGATTTTCTTTAGACATGAGGACTCCTGATCATGACCGACACCCTGTTTGTGCAGTTTTACAACAAATCCAAGAGCGGCTACTACGACCTGTGCAACGGGTTTTCAGACACCTATGATCTTTGTGCGGGCACCGGCGATTTCTACTGGACCGAGCACGAACCGGATCGCGGCAAATGGTATTCGGAGGAGACCTACCAGGGCAGGGAACTGCCTATCAACAAGGGCAAGGTCTATATCAGCGCCATTTACGCCAACCATCTCTTCCAGGCCTATGTATGGGCCAAGGCCTATCCGGACATCACATTTACCGTCGGTGGGCCGGTGGCGGCCGAACGCTGCATCGAAGCAAAGCAGTGGAATCCGATTTATCTCATCGTCGATGACGGGTTCTCGATTCCCGACAACCTCATCATCACCGGAAAAAGTGTGGAAGACATCTTCGGAGTGCCGAATTTTTCGGGCCGCTGGAAACTGGATATCCCTCAGTTTGTTCCGGAAACGGCAAAAATCTATTTCTCGTATACCATCGACAACGGGTGCTACTGGAAAAAATGCGAGTTCTGCAACATCGCCCTGCATGCCAGGGAGGCCTTCAGGGCGCGAAAAGAAATGCATTTGGAGTTCAAGGACCTCGATCATCCGGGGCACAAGATTGTCCGGTTGAACACCGGTTCCATACCCCTTCAGTTTATCCGGCAAACACTGCCAAAGCTCCCCCGCCGCGGCGACATGGAATACCGGATGTTTATCAGAACCGGACGCGCCGAGAATGCGGCCTTAAAGGAAATGCTGGCAGGATACGAGGGGCGATTTCCCAGCAGTATCCTGGGATTCGGAATGGAGTTTCCCTCCAACCGGATGCTCAAAAGCATGGGCAAAGGCTGCACCACGGAAGACGTGCTGGCGTTCATCCGAATCTGCCGCGGCCGTGATATTCGAATCAACGCCAATTTTATTCTTGGCTGGAACAATCTTACCGAAGCGGATCTGGGCGAGCTGAAGGGTTTTCTGGAAGCCATGCCCGAAAATGCGTTCACATCTCTGCAGGCCCGGTGGCTCCTGGCCCATCCGTACTCGAAAATCCATGATACCTATCAGGGAGAGCCCATCCGGCTGGGGCCATTTTATGAAGGGTTCCGGGTGAATATCAACGATGAGCAGATGCTGCTCAATCAAAAAGCGGCCGATATCGTCGAAAAGTACTCGGTGATCAAAAATTACAAACTGGAAGGCATGCCAAATATTCGAAAGCAGTTGAGCGGGGCGTAATGTTCGCCCGGGGGCCCCTTCGAAGCGCTGTCGGTCTGGATCCCCGCGCGAGACGCCGGGATGACGGAAAACGGGAAAATTCGCTTAACCGCTTATTCAGGAAGCGCAAGCTACAGCCGGGAGCCATTGGAATCGGGAAAAATCACATCACTGCGGCGTTCACGGAGCACACGGATGTTTTTTAACCCAAAAAGATGTTCTCGCGCAGAGGCGCGGAGACGCTGAGGACTGCGAAAAATGGAATTGCGCGAGTGCCTTTCCCTGCGCCTCTGCGCCGCTGCGCGAGATATGAATTAATAAATCTCCGTGCCCTTCATGACTTCGTGGTTCAACATCACATTAGGCAGAGACCCACTGGAGCATTCTGCATAAGCGTATTCGCGTATTTTACGTATTCATTAAAATTGAAGGCGCCGTGTGGGGCGGCTGTTCGCCCCTCACGGTGTCTTCAATTTTTGCCAGGCTTTTTCGTATTCGATGATGGCGTCACCCACGTCGAGCTGAAACTCGCCGCGGTCGAGGATTTCTTTGGGGGGATAGACCGTCGGATTGTTTCGCACCGCAGCATCCAGGGTTTCCACAGCGGCCTTGTTGGGCGAGGCGTAGCCGATTTCGGTGGTGATCAGGGTGGCGATGTCCGGACGCAGCAGGTAGTCGATGAAGCGGTAGGCATTGTCGACGTTTTTGGCGCCTTTCGGGATGACCATGCTGTCGAGCCAGATGAAGGGCCCTTCCTTGGGATAGATGTAGCGGATCTGGGGATTTTCCTGGGAAGCGATGTACGCCTCCCCGTTCCACATCACGCCGATAATCACTTCCTTATTGAGAAATGCTTGCTTCTGGGCGTCGGAGGCAAACAGCCGCACACTGGGAATCAAGGTCGCCATGGTCTTGTAGGCGGCCGTGATCTGTGCCGGGTCAGTGGTGTTTCCGCTGAAACCGTTGAGGCGCAAGCCCACACCCAGGGTCTCGCGCAGGTCTTCGGAAAGCATCACCAGCCCCTTGAACTCGGGACGCCACAGATCTTTCCAGCTCGTCACCGTGGCCGGATCCACACGGTCGGCGTCCACACCGATGGCAGTGGTCCCCCACAGGTAGGGAACGCTGTAGGCATTGCCCGGGTCATAGGGTTTGTCCAGCAGCGCCGTATCCAGATTCTTGAAATTGTGCAGCCGCGTGCGGTCTATGGGCGTGAGCATCCCTTCTTTGCGCATGCGATTGACGAAATACGTGGAGGGAAACACGATGTCGTAGCCGCCGTCGGTGGTGAGCTTGATCTTGGCGAACATGGACTCGTTACTGTCGTAGGTGGAATAGATCACCCGGATACCGGTTTCCTTCTGGAAGGCGGCCATCACCGCGTCGGGCATATACTCCGACCAGTTGTACACCACCACGGTGCCGGAATCGGCCACGGCCGCCACCGGCACCAGCAATGCCAGCAGGATCAGGGCAAGCGTTTTCATCGTTTTTGCTCCTTCATCAGCAATTGTGAAATAAAGACGGATATCAGGGTAAAGACAAACAACAGGGTGCTAAGGGCGTTCACCTCGGGTTTTACGCCCAGACGCACCATGGAATACAATTTCAGCGGCAGTATTTCAAAACCGGGCCCGGTGACAAAGAAACTTACGATAACATCATCCAGCGACAGCGTAAAACTGAGCAGCCACCCGGAGATCACCGCCGGCAGCAGCATCGGCAGAATCACATGGCGGAACGCCTGGTACTCGGTAGCGCCGAGATCCTTGGCCGCCTCCACGATGTTGGGATCGAATCCGCTGATTCGGGCGTAGATGGTGACCACCACAACGGGCAGGCAGAAGGTCACATGGCTCAGCAGCAGGGTGATGAATCCGGTTTCCATATGAACCAGAATGAAAAGCATCAGCAGGGAGATCCCCATGACGATGTCCGGACTCATCATCACCACGGTGAGCAGGGTATAGAGCGCTTTTCGCCCCGGCCACCGGTAGCGGTGAAAGGCCACCGCCGCCACGGTGCCGATGGCCGTAGCAATCACGCTGGCGCACACGGCCACGATCAGGGAGTTGATCAGGGCGTCAAAGAGCAGGTTGTTTTCCACGATCCGGAAGTACCATTTGAAGGTAAACCCCTTCCAGTTGGTGGAGTACTTCGAGGCGTTGAACGAAAAGAATATCAATACGGCAATGGGCAGGTAGAGAAACCCGTAGACCATTGTCAGATATGCCCACTGCGCAGCGCGTTTCACTGGCTCAATTCTCCGGGCTGGTGGCCAAAACGGCGCAGGTTCAGATAATAGACGGCAAAGAGCACCAGCAGGATGAGGGTCAAAAACACGCTGGCCGCCGCCCCCAGGGGCCAATGCCGGGTGACGAGAAACTGGTTTTTGATGAAATTGCCCACCAGCATCGACTTGGCGCCGCCCAGCAGATCCGGGACGTAAAAAAGCCCCAGCGTGGGTAGAAAAACCATGATGACCCCGGCGATGATACCCGGCATGGTCACCGGCAGCACCACGTAGCGCATCACCTGCAGCCAGCTGGCGCCCAGATCCTGACCGGCTTCCACCAAGTTCATGTCGAGCTTTTCAACGGTCGCGTAAAGGGGCAGGATCATGAACGGCAGGAGCATGTAAATCAGACCGATGAGCACCGCCGTGTTGGTGTAGAGGATGGTCAGGGGGGCGTCGATGATCCCCAGCGCGAGCAGGATGGTGTTGACCAGGCCATTGGCCTTAAGAATGATGATCAGCGCATAGGTGCGCACCAGCGAACTGGTCCAGAAGGGAATGATAATGAGCACCAGCAGAACGTGCTTCAGCGGTGAGCGGGCGATGATGAAGGCGAACGGGTAGCCGATGAACAGGCATGCGGCCGTGGTGACGGCCGCGTAGCCCAGGGATCTCATGAACATGGCGAGCACCACCGGATCCATCAGCAACCGGTAGTTCTCCAGGGTGAGGGCAAGGCGCACCAGCCGGCTGTCGTCCCTGGTCAGAACACTGACTGAAGTGACCAGCAGATTCGGCACCAGCACGAACAGGAGAATCCAAGATGATACCACGGCAACCGCCACGGTTTTGAATCGGCTCCGCTCAACCATCGGGCAGCACCACCTCCCACCCCTGGATCCAGCTCACGCACACCGTCTCGCCGGTCCGATAGATGATGTCTTCTTCGTCCTCGTTGAAAAAAGCGGTGACAAAGAGGTCCTTGCCGGAATCGAGCTTGACGATGACATCCACCGTCGTGCCCTTGTAAATGGTATCCTCCACCCGGCCCAGCAGATGAGGGCCGTCACACCCGTCGGCAGCCCGGGTCAAAAAAAGATCTTCGGGCCGCAGCAGCACCTTCACCTGGTCTCCCGGCCGGTATCCGCGCCGGTTGCCGAACTCGAAATCGCTCCCTTCCAGACGACCGGTCATGGTCGTACCGGTGCTCGTCGTCACCCGGGCATCGAGGGTATTGATCTCTCCAACAAAACCGGCCACGAACATGTTGTCAGGGCTTTCATAAATGGCCTTGGGTGTGCCGATCTGCTCGATGCGGCCGGCGTTCATGACAATGATCCGGTCGCTCATGGAAATGGCTTCGTTCTGGTCGTGCGTGACGAAAATAAAGGTGATGCCGAGCTGCCGGTGAAGCCGCTTCATCTCAAGCTGCATCTGCTTTCTCAGCTTGGCGTCCAGGGCGCTGAACGGCTCGTCCAGGAGCAGGACCAGGGGCGCATTGACAATGGCCCGGGCAACCGCCACCCGCTGCTGCTGGCCGCCGGAAAGCGCCTGAACCCGCCGGCCCGCAAAGCCATCGAGCTTCACCATGGTCAGGGCCGCTGCCACTTTCTCTGCGATTTCACCGCCGGCGCGCCCCTTCATGCGAAGGCCGAATCCCACGTTGTCAAAGACCGTCATGTGGGGAAACAGGGCGTAGTTCTGAAACACCGTGTTCACGTCGCGGTGATGGGGGGGCACATCGTTGACGCGCTTGCCGTCGATGAGGATGTCCCCGGCATCGGGGGCTTCGAAACCGGCGATGAGCCGCAATGTGGTGGTTTTCCCGCAGCCGGAGGGGCCCAGCAGGGTGAGAAACTCGCCGGGCCGAACATCAAAATTCATCCGGTCGACCACCACCTGATCGCCGAACGATTTGCTCACCTCCCGAAAACTGACGATGGCCTCGTCTTGCATGCGCCGCTGCCCCGCTGCTCATTCACTGACGGCTGCCAAAACGGCAGTCCCGAAATATTCTTATAAATATCAAGCAAATAAAAACCGGCGGCCCCAGCATGCGCCAGCCCCTGCCGTGGAAGTCTATTAGGATAAAAAAAGCGCGATGTAAATATCGCAGATCGTTTCTGCCGGAGGCCCAACGACTCCGTGGTTTATAGCGGTTGTCATAAATACGTTCCGAATCAACACAGCTCTGCCCGTCGTCATGCCGGGCTTGATCCGGCATCCAGAAATCGCTTCGGAGCAACCTGGATCCGGGCCTTCGCCGGGGTGACCTCGGAGGCATGATTGGTCTAACGCATTGCCTTCAACGCCAGACCAATCGGAACGTTATTATGACCTTTGCTATAACATCGCTTTTGTACGGTTTTATTTCATTGTGGTATAAAAGATCCGGATTTGAAAATTGAGATCATCCTTACCCTCACCACAGGAACCATCCCATGAAAATAAAAGTCGCGCTCATCGTCATTGTTGCTATCATCGCGGTGGGCATTCTCGTCGTGCGGCCCGACATTCCGGTGGATACCCTCATTGCCCGGTATGCCGATAGTGCATCCAAGTTCACGGCTTTGCACGGCATGACGGTCCATTACAAAGACGAGGGGGCGGGCCCGGCCCTGGTGCTGCTTCACGGCACCGGAGCCTCGCTGCACACCTGGGACGGGTGGACCGAAGTGCTCAAAAAAGACTTCCGGGTCATCCGGATGGATCTGCCCGCCTTCGGTCTCACCGGCCCGGTCCCTGACGGGGACTATACCACCGAGGCCTACGTGCGGTTCGTTCGCGATTTTCTCGCCGGCCTCGGCATCAGCCGGTTTTCCCTCTGCGGCAACTCCCTGGGCGGGGCCGTCGCCTGGCGCTATGCCGTTACCTATCCCTTCCGGATTGAAGCTCTGGTGCTCATCGACGCGGCCGGTTATCCTCATGCGATGCCGGGAACCCTCGGTCTGGCGACGGTGCCCGTGCTGAACAAGCTGCTCACAGTGGTGACGCCCCGCTTTCTGGTGGAAAAAAATGTGCGTTCCGTTTACGGGGATCCGGAAAACGTCACCGACGCCATTGTAGACCGCTACTACGATATGCTGCTCAGGGAGGGTAACCGCGAGGCCATGGTCCTGCGCCTTCAGGGCATGCGCGTATCGCCGGAGCGGATCAAACAGATCGGCGTGCCGACGCTGATCCAGTGGGGGCAAAAGGACACCTGGATCCCCCTGGAAAACGCCCGCCACTTCCTCCGGGACATCCCCGGCGCCGTCCTGATCACCTACCCGGACCTGGGCCACGTTCCCATGGAGGAGGCTCCGGAAAAAACCGCGGCCGATGCCGCGGCATTTATTAAGCGGGTCTCCCCCAACCCATAAACTTTCAAGATACTGACATCTGTCCCAAAAAGACTCGCACCTGTAGCGGGCCTCAGAAGTAAACGATCTTGGGCAATCGAATAACCAGATGAGATCGCTTTAAAAGGAGTTTTCCATGAAGTTAAAGACTCAGGCTCAAGCAAGTGTTGTCCTTGTTTTGGTTTTTCTTCTGGCCGGCATCGGACTGGCCCAGGGGGATGGAAAAGTAACAATGGAGCAGTGGCTCAAGATTATAAACTCCAAGGCCGCAAAAAATGCGCCCCCTGCCCAGGCAACAGACGCAAAAAACAGTGACGATGTTCAAGGACCCAATTCCAATACGCTGCCGGATCGTCCGGGCATATCCGTAACCGTGTACTGGCACATGGCGGATGACGCAGACGTTTACCTCAACGGCAAACCGCTGCGAAGCTATGATCCGTCATTTAAGACCCGGTCGGATGAAGCGCCACAACCTGCATTTTCAGCTACTGCCATCATAGGCGACGGCGATATTTTTACCGTCGGCGGACGCCGTGGCGGCAGCTACGGCTTCATGCTTATCGCCGTTGATTCCTCAGACAATGTCGTATTTATGACCGATCAGCAATCATGGAAAGTCTATGAGCCGGGTGATCGGGCCGATTGGTACACCCCGCAGGCTGCCGAGTCTTCCCAAAGCCGGGAGGTCACTGTCCAGCCCGATCCATGGTTCCCCCAGAAAGCACTTAACTCAAAATACGGCAACAAAGCCCTCGCCATATGGAGCGAACCGGCAAAACCGGTTGCCTATCTTTACGGGATTTTCCGAACGGATCCAAAAACGCCGCGGCATCCCGGTGTGCAGAATAAAAATGACGGTGGCAGCTCGCAGCGCCCTGGGATTGCAGTAAACAAAATGAATGAGAAAACAGAAGTTGCTGTCGATACTGTGCTGGAAACCAGGACCGTCACCATCGACCAGGCCGGCGGCATTGTTACGCTTCAAGACGGCGCCAGCCTGACGGCTGCGGCAGGAGCATTGCAGGCGTCAGCCGACGTAACGCTCTCGCGAATCGGCAACGCGGTATACTTCGGCAACCCAGGCAACCTGACCTATGAGGTTTCGAAAAATGCAATTGACGCCGGAATGACATTTTCGGTGCCGCTGGGCAAAGATCTGCCGGCAAAGCGCATTGCCGTCATGCAGTACACCATGGACATGCCGGCAGCAGCGGATGGTATTCCTTACATCGCACCTGAATTTTCCTATGACGCCGCAGCCGGTCTCGCGGCAATCACGCTTGGCGGTTCTCAGAGCGCGGCCGGCAACAGCACGCCCGGGCCAACCGCAGTGCCTGCATCGGATGAAACAATCCGTATCACCGTTGAAACACCGGTGGCGGCGACAGTCAAAAGCGCGGTAGCGCCCATACGGATTCCCTACTACCAGCAGGTCGGGCCTTCGTGCTGGGCCGCGGATGCCATCATGATCACCGGAGCCCACGGCCGGCGCCCGGGCATTCCCACAGTGCTCAAGGCAATGAATCGCACGGATGCACCCGACGCCGGCTGGGGACTGAGTACGCGCGAGTTGAACAAAATTTTCCCCGCGGCAATGAAGATCGCAACCGGTCTTAACTTCAAGACCTCACTATATGTCAACAAAGACAACCTGCTTCAGGAGCTGTTGCGGTTGTTGACGAATGAGCGGCCGGTGCTGATGGGGTTGCCGGCCAGTGCCATCGACCGGACGGGCGCCCATGCGGTCGTTTTCCTCGGCTACGAACCCAGTTCCAATCCGGCGGATGCCGGCTACCTGTTCACCGTTATGGACCCGAAGGGTGTCTTCCCGGCCGATTCCCGCGATGGCGGGATGTACTCCGTTCGGTCCTGGCAGTGGTTCCTTGACTGGTTCCGGCCGCATATCATCGATTTGCCGCCGTCAATCGCCATTGCCTGGGTGGACATGCCCACACCGGCGCCTGATTCGGCCGTTGCTTCCCTTGGTATACCTAGCGGCGGTTTTCCTGTGGGAGCCGTTGCGTTCGGTGTTCCCAAGCCGGAAGTCGAACCGCTTCAGATATTTTTGGTCTACAAGCCCTCGGCACCGGAAGGAACCGCTTGGGGGGATGGCATGAGAAAGTTCTATGATGTGATACCCAACAGCGCAGAAACACTCGACATCAATCTTCCGGTCTGGAATTCCGGCACCGCACCGTTCAGTGGCGTGGTAACAGTGGATTTTCAGCAATCGGGTAAAAAGGCCGGCGGGCAGCGGTTCCCCGTCACTTGCCCCCCCGGCCCGAAACCCGTTTACGTGGCCGGTACCATTGCCGTCAAAGATTTCCGCGGCTCTGACGATGTGCAGGATATGACCCCCCCGCCATTGCCCTTCACGGTACTGGTGACCCTGGAAGACAGCAGCGGAAAACGGGTGGACCGGTTCAGCGCCGAATTCACCCTCCAACCCGGCCCGCGAATCACTGAAGTGACTCCCGCGAGCGCCGAACCGGGCGAGCCGATCAATATCGTCGGTCGCAATTTCGGGAAGTACCAGTTTAACAGCCGCGTAATGATTTCCGGTTATTCCGCGGAGGTCACGAACTGGTCGGATACAACGATCGAAGCCGTTGTCCCCGCAAGCCCGGAGCCGGGAGATGTGATCGTCCACATTGCCGACTTGCAGAGCAATGCTTTTCCCCTGAAGCGCAAGGCCAAGATCGGCAGCGACGCGCCAACGGCTCAAGGCAACGGCATGTGGGTGCTTTATGACATCAGCCGTGGCAGCGAAAACAAAGGGGCTGATTTTTCCAGTGTAAAATTCGGTGATGACGGTCTTGCCGGGACATTTAAACTGGAACAAGCCGACCCCCAAACGATTCCGGTCGAGATCAACTGGCGTCTTCCGCCGGCGCAATTGGTGCCGGGATCGTCCATTGCCCTCACAGCGAAAGTAACGCATGGCAGCCTGCAATGGCCGGGAAACCCGCTGGAGGAAAAAATCAATTCTTCGTGGATCAACGGGAAACTGGTTTGGGACGAAAAAATTCATTCCGCTGACGGAACGGCAACACTGGTGGTGCCGGATCTGAATGCCGCAGGCACGATGGGCGATCTTTACGCAATTACCTATAACGCTTCCGGCCAGGCGGGCCCGGGCATGAAGGCCTGGAACGGCATCACGTTCAAATACAGATACATAAAGGCAGGTGATGCGCCGCCAGAAACGCCATCATACCGACTCATGAAAGAATAGAACCTATTTTTTACATGTCGAAATCCCCAACAGCTGGTACGGCGGGCACCAACCGATCAGACCGGTCAGAATGGGCAAAATGCCTATCAGGCCCCATAGGGATTTCGGCCCCACAAAAACAAGGGATAAAATAACAAGCCCCAGGACAACACGGATAACTCTCTCAACATTATGGATGTTTTGTTTCATGGCCGATTCTCCTGATCGTTTTGTATAACGTCATTAAACCCGGCCCAAAGGTAAGTATCGCTTTGGATTTGAAAAGCTGCCACCGCTGAAGGCATTTGGATTGAAGCTGAAAATCCGTCACGCCCCCATCGCCGAGGGGATGACATTTTTTTTGGGCAATTGACTTCACATGGTTGTATGCCGCAAGGTATTCCATGCAAAAAGGGCGGGCGTCGATGGGCCCGCTCAGAAACAAATTTGCATCGGCAATAACCACAATCTCAACCCAAATCATTTTGTCAGCCAGTCGGGCCCCCCCTTGCCTCCCTAACCGACGAACAGCTTTGAACAGTCTTCGCATATGCTCGGCAAACGATTTTCACTAAATGCCTTGCGGAAATCTCTGTAAGCACTTGCCCGCCAGATATCCCCTATCGAGGCTTCACTGAGATTTCCGAAAGACAATCGCCGATAGGGTCGCTCTTGGTTGGGATATCCATTGAATTCATCGGGTAGGGGCAGATTGGTAAAAACACAGGAGGACACCTCCCCGTCGGCAGATACAAATAGCGACCGCTGAACGTTCTCAGTACATGATTGGTGACACCCTCCCGGCTGATGGAGCCGGTAGTGGAAACCCACCCCCCATTGCTCGGTTTTCTGCCTCACCGCCTCCAGCCTTGCGCGCAGCGCCTCATACTCGTCCACAGTCGATGGAATAATTGTTTCGTCTTCGAGCGCCTTGCATGGAACAAAGTCCAAGGTGCTCAAAACGACATGGTCGACCGCCAGCTCTTTCAAAAAGAGCGGCAGTCGCTCGATATCGCCAAGTCGGGAACGCAACAGAATATATGCGATGTGAACCGCCGGCAGTTGCTTCCCCAATTTCTTTTTTGTCTCATGAAGAATCCGAATCGCATCCACTACTGTGTCCAAGCGGGTCCCCCGGCGGAGCGTATCATTTCCGTCATCAACACCAGCGAGCGAAAACGCCAACACATCGATACCGCACGCCACCAATTGCCTGATCATTTCAGCGTTCAAGAGCATCCCATTTGTCGTAGTTCCCACCGCGCAGCCAGCCGCTTTCGCTATCCGAGCCATCGTCATTAGTTCTGGGTTTAGGAAAGGTTCCCCCCACCCTTGAAGATAAACCAATTTGGTCTTTGGAAAAGCCACCGATAAGCGCTCAAAAGTCTTTGGCGACAAGATCCGATCCCGCCAGGCGCCCCGGTAGACGGTTCGAGGACAATAGGAACATGTGGCATTGCAATGCGATGTTACTTCCACCTGGATCCAATCCATCGGCGGCAGCGTTAAATTACTGAACCATTTTCTGAGCAATATGATCTCCCGCGAAAGGCTGCGCCTGGCCATCGGAGCCGGCTTTTCAACCTTCTGCATCAAGAGTCCCTTCGCACACCAGGCACTAAAGGCGAAAATCAGGATGTTGGGGCCCGTAATGCTGGTTCACTGCCAGCACGCGGCATCCATCAGGCGATATCTCAATGGTGGTCAACGTGCCATAGTCCAGTTCGATCTCAAACAGATCGGACAATGACATGCCCAGAATGCGGCACAGCAGAACACGAATCACTCCGGCATGAGTGACGATAAGGTTCTTGACGTGGGTTTGAAGGGACAGCGCCTCAAAGGCCGGCCAAGCGCGGGACTGCAGATCGCGGAAGGATTCCCCCCCTGGGGGACGATAATCGGCGATGTTTTCGCCGCGCTGCTGAAATGCTTCCGGATAACGGGTTTTCACATCATCAAAACTGAGCCCGTCCCAGCGGCCCAGATCGATTTCCCTGAACGCCGGCATCGCCCGTACCGGGAGTGAACAGGCAGCGGCGATGATGCGCGCGGTGTCCATACATCGGGCGAGATCGCTGCTGGTGATGGCCGCCAAATCGGCAGCCGCAAAGAAATCGACCCAGGTGCGGGCCTGGCCGACACCGATGTCGCACAGGGGAAGATCAGTCTGGCCGATGTAGCGTCTGCCGCCCGCGCTGGATTCAATCGCGCCATGGCGCAAAAGATACACAATACCGTGTTCCGGCTGCCGCCCCATCAACGGTCTTCTCCCTTTGCCGGGTCCTCAGCGTTCAAAATCGCATCGAGGCTGCGGCCGGTGATGTTTTCCACGGTGCCGAGGATGCGCCGGGCCGTTTCTCTTCTTCTCTCAATCCCGGAAATGGCGTCCGGATCCCTGCCGTACTTTTCCATCTTACGTGCGAAGCGCTGCTCCAGATCCACACGCTGATCACCGGCCACCAGTTTGTCGGCCAGATAGACGATCTGAGCTTCGTCGACGGGCTGATCCGCCGCCACTTCCAGATCCATGTGGGTGGCCACCAGGGGTGCCAGACGGAGAAACCCGTGAGCCTTCAGCAGGCGCGCACCGGCTGCGGCATGATCCTTTTCCACGCGGGCGATGTCGTGAAGCAGGGCTGCCGTGCGCACCAGTTCAATATCGATGTCACTGCCGGCCGCGGAGACGGCCGCTGACAGAAGCCGGGCGACATCCGCCACGGCCTGGCAGTGCCGCGCAACGGCCGGCGGCAGGGCCTGAATCTCATCCATCAGCGCGCGGCACTCGTTCTCGTTGGGAAGGCCGCCATCTGTCATTCGGGCCACCATGCAGGTGTAATCCTCGGGCCTGTCCATATCCAGCAAGACGGCTTCATCGGCCACGGGAAGCTCTCGGCTGCCGACCTCATAACGTTCCAGGAATGCCCTGAGTCCTCCGCTGCCCGGCCACTTCAGGATCTCCGGCACCAGGCTGGACCGAATCAGTGTCGGATGACCCCGCCGACCATCGAAGACGGGGTAGAGAATGGCAGGCGCTGTCTCTTCAAAGGACGCCACCATCCGTTCAACCGTCTGGAAGCGCACCCCGGGGATATCCACCGGATGGATGAAAAACGCCCGGCACACCGGCGGCAGCGCCCGGATACCGGCCAGCACCGAAGAAAACATACCATCGCGATATGCCGGATTTTCCACGCAGCGCGCATTCAGCGGATCGATCGCCTGCCGAATCTCAGCGGCGCGGTGCCCGCCCACCACCAGCACGTCCTTGATGCCGGCAACCTGAAACATCGTCACCACCCGCTCGATGGCGGGCTTTGCCCCCAGCGGCAGCAGTGGTTTGAAACGCCCCATGCGCTCGGAGAGCCCGGCGGCCAGCACGATGGCGGATATGGCAAAATCGTTCTTCATACTAAAAGCCACCAATTGGAATTCTCCACGCCGCTAAATACTAAACCACGGAGAACACAGAGATACCCATAAATGCAATTGATTAAGAACTGCCAAACCGGTTTTCAACTGTCTGCATTTTTTCCGCTGCTCTTTGCGTCTTTGCGTCTCTGCGCGAGAACTGGTTTTCCTCGTCAATGTAAAAGGGCCCGATCGACTAAGGACCGGACCCTTTTAAAACTCGCCTTCAGTACACGAGGGCACGCACCGAGTGTGTTCTTAGTTCACCGTAAATGCGGCCGTTCCCAGTAAGGCATTCTGCGCGTCCTGAATTTCCACTTTCCAGGCGCCGATCCGTCCGCCCAGCTTTTTACTGGAATGGGTGCGCCACCGGCCGCTCTGCCCGATCTTCACCGGCACGCGGGCCACTTCTTCGTCCCCGTGAAACCACACGAAACTGACCGTGGTCTCAGCAGGGATATCCCGGGCTTCGAGAAAGGCAGACACAATGCCAATATCCGCAGTAAACGTGTCCGTAACGCCCACCGGCTCACGGTTTTCCACACCGGTGCACATTTCAAGCCGTGCGATGGTGAACGGCCCGCCCTCGGCGCGGGCACTTGAAATGCCGATGATCGGCATCGTCATTGCCGCGACACCCACGATAATCGCCAAGCACAACAGTTTTCGTTTGCAAAACATGGCAGTTCTCCTTCCCATTGGTGATGATACGGCTATGGGTCGACCGTGGCCGACCGCGCGAAGCAGCGGTTTCAGCCCGCCGCGGTCTGCTCGTGCGGCCTGGCCTCTGCTTCTCGTTTGTTCTTTCGCTTCTGCCAGAATACCAGCGCAACCACCATCGCGATACCCGTAACATCGGTGGCCACGCCTGGAATATAACACAATACGGTGGCCACTGCGAAAAAAAACCACTCGGCCACAGTGGTCCGCCGCACCAGGTAACCCATCGTGAGCGCCGAAAACGACAAGGTGCCCGCCGTGGCGGAAAAGAAAGCAAATATCACCTCCCACAGGGGAAAGGCCGTCGCCGGCGTGGTGTCCCAGTTCTTGAGAAGAATCGCCGGTGTGTAGGCGAACAAAAACGGCATCACATAGAGCAGCTTGGCGAACTTGAAGCTGGTCCATCCGGTCTTCCAGGGATCGGAACCTGCGATGGCCGCGCCGGCGTAAGCCGCCACGCAAACCGGCGGCGTGATGTTGGAGTCCTGGCTGAACCAGTAGACGATCTGGTGGGCAGCGATGATCATCACCCCCAGCTCGCCCAGCGCCGGCACGGCCAGCACCGCGGTAATCAGGTAGGCGGCTGTCACCGGCACCCCCATGCCAAGCACCAGCGAGGCCAGTCCCACCAGCACGATGGCGATGGCCAGATTGCCTCCGGCAAGAGAGATGATGATGTCAGAGAACTTGAGCCCGATGCCGGTAAGGGCGATAGAGCCGACGATAATGCCGATGACCCCCACGGTGGCGCCGATCACCAGGGTGTTACGGGCGCCGGTCACCATGGCCTCGTAGATCTCCTTGGGGCCCATGCGGGTCTCCTTCTTGGCCCAGCTGACAAAAATGCAGCCGAGAGTGGCCCAGAATGCGGCGAGCCCCGGAGAAAATCCCATGAGCATCAGCACGATGATGACCACCAGGGGCAGCGACATGTACCACTGCTGCTTGAAGATCTCCATGGGTTTGGCGATATCTTCCTGGAGTCCGCCGATATTGTTCTTTTTGGCTTCGAAATGGACCATGGTGAGCACGGAAAGAAAATACAAACAGGCCGGAAAAACGCTCATGAGCATGATGCTCACGTAGGGAATCCCGGTGAGTTCGGCCATGAGAAAGCCGCCTGCCCCCATGACCGGCGGCATGAACATGCCCCCGATGGAAGCCGCCGGTTCGATGGCCCCGGCAACGTGCGGCTTAAAGCCGGCGCGTTTCATCATGGGAATGGTAAAGGCGCCCGTGGCCACAGTATTGGCAATGGCGCTGCCCGATATGGAGCCAAAAAGCGCCGATGCCATGACGGCCACCTTGGCCGGCCCGCCTGCAGAGCGACCCACCAGCGACAGGGGCAGGTCAATGAAAAACCGCCCCGCCCCACTTTTTTGCAGGAAGGCCCCGAAGAAAATAAACAGGATCACGTAGGTTGCCAAAACGTCGGCCATAACCCCGAAGACGCCGTCCTGGGTCAAAAAAAGGGCGTTCACGATGCGCTCAAGCCGAAAGCCGCGGTGAGCGAACACTTCGGGCATGTAGGGACCGAAGAGGCAGTAAAGAATGAAACAAACGCCCACCAGCGTCATAGACCACCCCAGCACGCGGCGTGTCACTTCCAGGGAGATGATGATCCCGATGAAGCTGATGTAAAAGTCCAGGGTATTCTCGCTGCCCATGCGGTAGTTAAGCGCCTCGAATTCGGCGATCCAGTAGATCACTACCGAAGCGGCGGTGATGCACAGCAGGATATCGGCGATTCCGGGAATATTGGCAAAGCGGCGGTGAAGTCGGCGGTCGGCGACGTAAATCACCCAGCCCAGCACCAGGGCTGCGGCCAGCACGCCCCACAGGCCGCCCATGGCTCCCAAGGCAGCGCCCAGGCCATTTTCTGTGAAAAGCTCCTTGACCGCGACCACCCTTGCATCGAAGGCGTCCAACGAGCCGAATCCCGTCCACAAACTGCCTGCAGACGCCAGTCCGATGCCCAGGACCAGGCACAGCACCGGCGTGAGCCACCGCGACCCGGCCGGGTAGAGAATGAACACCAGGACATAAGTGATCAGCACATACACCCCTCGGTGGATCTGCGCCGACAGCGGACTGATGCCCGATGAATAAAAGTAGGTGAGCACCATACCCATCATGAGCAGCGCCGATGTCCAGTACCAGAACCCGCTGACCTTGCGCGTGCTCCGCTCTTCCTTTTCCAGATATTTCTTGACCCGTTCATTGGGTTCGACAGGTGCGTCCGTAATGCCTGCCTGAAGCTTTTCTAACGACATGGCCGTATTCCTGACCCGGTGATGGAGGGCAAAACGGGAGAGACCGTCCATGGCCTCTCCCGTCGCCGTTTCTTGGTTATGACAAAGCAGCCATCGTCATATAAAAACGACAGCGCTGCGGCATCACTTGGAAGCCTTGATGGCTTCCGGGATGCTTTTGCCTTTCTCGATCCAGAACTTCTCAGCGCCCTTGTGGAGGGGCAGCGGAATGCCGTCGATGCCGTTTTCGATCGTCATCTCAGCGGCGGCCTTATGGGCCTTGACCATGTGATCGAGGCCTTCAGGAGAAAAAACGACCTTCAAGGCCTGGTATACCGTTTCCGCGTCAACCTTGTCCTGGGTGCACCAGAGGGCTGAATCCTTGAAGGAGGATACGTCCTGATCCTGCCCCTTGTAGGTTCCGGCCGGAATCTTGGTGGATGCATAGGCCGGATACTTCTCGTAGAACCCGCCTTCTTTAGCGGCCTTATCCACGTCAAGAAGAATGATGTCATTGGTGGTGCTCGCTTCAATGATCGAGGCGTTGGGGTAGCCAACCAGAACCCAGAAAGCGTCTATTTTGTTGTCGCCGAGGGCCGAGGCTGCAGCCGAGTAGCCGAGAAACTGAGGCTCCATCTGTCCCCAGATGCCGATCGCTTCAAAAAACCGCTGGGCCGAGAGCGCCGCGCCGGAACCGGCGTTGCCCACGGCGACTTTCTTTCCGGCCAGCTGCTTGGGCTCGGTGATCCCGCTGTCTTTTCGAACCACCAACTGGGCCGGCGCGCCGTAGAGGTAGGCCATGGGACGGACCTTGGTGTACGCCTTGGCGTCTTTGGGCAGTTCACCCTTCGAGCCCAGCCAAATGTCCACCGAGTAAACAATGCCGAAATCGATGTCGCCGGCGTTGAGGCGCTTGAGGTTCTCCGCCGAACCACCGGTGCCTTCACTGGACACCTCGAGGTTCTCGATGTTTTTGGACATCAAAATGGCGATACCGTTGGCGAAATACTGAAAGGTGCCGCCGGTGGGGCCGCCGCCGAAAGCGAGCCGTTTCTTTGCCGCCTCTGCAACCGGCCCGAAGGCAAGCGCGACCGTCAACAATACAACCAATACCCATGCAATGCGTTGTTTCATGGCAAATTCTCCTAAAACCGTGAAGGCATCCTTCAGGGATGCGTAAGAATCGTTAAAGCGTGGTCGAAATAGTATCGGATGATTGATAAAAGAAGAAACGGTTCGTTTCTGGTTGGCAGGCCCACGGGTCCGTCGATAACCAAAGAAAGACCAATTACGCGGTAGGCCCGGCATCGTCATCCCCCCTTTTCATATAGTGAGATGGTCGTTAAAACGGGTATGGCTCAGGCAGGATGCATGAAGTGTTCCACTGACAAAAAACCTGTTTTTAGGTCATCGGTCCGGCAAATCGGTGCGACTCCAGAGTATAAGCGGAATCGCCGGTTCTGCATTGGCGGCGAAACCGGTCAGCCAAGTTCTTTAATGCATGGCGGAATATCGCCACCCATGCGGCCAAAATCTGCCACAGACAACGTGTTTAGAAAGGCGCTCGGCGTTTTGACCCTGGCACCGGCACTCCGCGCTCCAGAGAGCGCCGCGCTCCGGCCCGACTCATCATCAACCGATTGATATCGCTCGACTTCCGAATCTCTGCGCACCCTGTCCGCGCATGCTATTATTGACAAGGCCAACTGCCTTTGCTAGGATGCTCAGCACGCTACCCCCCGGTTGTGACCACTTAACGACGCATCACATCGCCGCCCGCATCGCGTGTCTGCGGAACCGATGATGCCTCAAACGACAGGCATCTTATCCACCACCGCCGGTGTCTGGAGAATGGCCCATGGACATGAAACGCGACTACTACGAAGATGTCCGGCTGTTCTCCTCGCCCGTGATCGTTTTCTGGAGCGCCCTGACCCTGACAGGCCTGATGGCGTTTCCTTTCCTGGTGAAAAACTACTACGTTTACGTCGCCAATTATCTGGCCATCAACGTCATTGTGGTCATCGGCCTGAACATTTTGGCGGGCTATACGGGCCAGGTCTCTCTGGGGCACGCCGGCTTTTTTGCCATCGGCGCCTACGGCACCGTCGTGATGATGACCCAGTGGCACCTGCCGTTTCCCCTGGCCCTTATTCTGGCAGGCCTGCTGGCGGCAGCCTTCGGTCTGCTTCTCGGGCTGCCCTCCCTGCGCCTGGAAGGGCCCTATCTGGCCATCGCCACCCTGGGTTTCGGGCTGACCATAACCCAGATCATCGGCCGCATCGAATTGTTCGGCGGCCGGCAGGGGCTTCACACACCGCCCCTCACCATCGGGCCGTGGCATCTGGACAGTGACCGGGACCTTTACTTTCTCCTGATCCCTCTCACGACACTCCTGCTGGTGGCCGCCAGAAACCTGACCCGCACCCGGGTGGGTCGGGCCTTCGTGGCCATCCGGGACGCCGAGCTGGCAGCCGAAACCATGGGCGTCAACCTCACGATCTACAAAACCCTCGCATTTGCCGTCAGCGCCTTTTACGCGGGCCTTGGTGGCGGACTTTACGCGTTCGTGCTGCGATTCATAGAACCTGAAATTTTCACCCTGCTCATGAGCATCATGTTTCTGGCCATGGCAGTGGTGGGCGGACTGGGCTCCATGGCCGGCTCGGTGGCGGGCGCCTGCCTGCTGGCCTGGCTGGACCTTCAGCTGCGCAACATATTGAGCATACCGCTGGTGGGCGGGTGGCTGGAAGTCCTGTCCCGAAACTACTTTTCAATCACGGGGGTGTCCAATATCCAGTTCATCGTTTTCGGCATGATCATGATCCTCATCATGCGCTACGAACCCTTGGGGCTCTACGGGTTCTGGATCCGGACAAAAAAATACTGGAAGACGTGGCCCTTCTGATGACTGAGTTTCTTCAAATGCTTGTCAACGGCATCGCGGTTGGCAGCTCATACGCCCTGATCGGGATGGCGATGGTCATCATCTACAAAACCTCGGAAGTGCCCAACTTCGCCCAGGGTGAAATGGCCCTGGCCGCTACTTATATGGCCTACATGCTGATCAGCCAGTATGGCGCCCCCTTTCCAATCGCCTTGGCGGGCGCGCTGATCTTTGCGGTGGTACTCGGCTTCGTGCTGGAGTTCGCCATTTTGCGCCGGGTCAAGACGCCCAGCGTGCTGGGCATGATTATCATCACCATCGGCATGGAAATGGTATTGATGGGACTGGTCTCCTGGAAGTTCGGCGCCGAACAGAAAAATATGCCGTTTCCCATCTCGCCTTATGACAGCGTGTTCGTCGGAGACATCTTCATCAGCGTGCTGGAAATCATCACCCTGGCGGTGGCGGTCGTGACCATGGGTTTTTTGTTCTTCTTTCTGCGGTACTCCACCCTGGGCCTGGCCATGAAGGCCACCCAGCAGAACCCTGTGGCCGCGCAGATCATGGGTATCCGTATCCACCGCATCAACATGATCACCTGGGGTCTGTCGTCGCTGGTCGGCGCCTCGGCCGGTCTGCTGCTGGCACCGGTGGTCATGCAGCCCTACATGATGTGGGACCCTATGCTCAAGGGATTTGCCGCCGCCGTACTGGGAGGGCTCACATCACTGCCCGGGGCAGTCCTGGGAGCCTACCTGCTGGGAATCATCGAAAACCTTTTCGGGGGATACGTCTCTATCGAATTCAAATCCGTCGTGGCTTTCGTCATCATCGTGCTGGTGCTGTGCATCCGGCCCAGCGGTCTGTTCACCCGGCACCATGTGAAGAAGGTGTGAAATAAAAGAAAAATTTAACCACGAAGTTCACGAAGCACACGAAGGTTTTAATAACCCACTGTTGTAAAAGTTTTTCTTCGTGTTCTCCGTGGTGAACCATTCAATGATTCGGATTTCGGTGGGCAGAAATGCGTTGTTTTGTCCCTTTTTTGAGTTGAAGTTCTCTGCGTCTTTGCGCCTCTGCGCGAGAATCGGTTTTTCCCAACGATGGCACTGAGTTCTTCGTGGTTCGAAATACCGTTCGCCGGAAAACCCGGCGCCGGCCGAGGAAACGTAACCGTCAAATAATGGAGGGGGACCATGAAAAAGCGTTTCGCAATGAGCATGCTGGTGGTGGCCGTGGTGCTGGCGGCGGGCGTCTGCGCCGCAGGACCCGTCGTTGGGGTTACCGATACTGAAATTCACATCGGCCAGTGGGGCCCTCAGACCGGACCGGCGGCGGCCTGGGGCTCGGTGGCGCGGGGCACCGATGCCTACTTCAAGTGGATCAACGAGAACGGCGGCATCAACGGGCGCAAAATCGTCTACCATATGTTCGACGACGGCTACAATCCGGCCAAAACCAAGGCGGGGGTGAAAGAGCTCCAGGAAGGCGTGGGCATCTTTGCCTGGGTGGGCGGCGTCGGCACCGCTCCGGGTCTTGCAGTGAAAGACTACCTCATGGAACGGGGCATCCCGTGGGTGGGGCCGTCCACCGGATCCGATCACTGGATCAATCCGCCGCAGAAGTATCTGTTCGCCGTTTATCCGCTTTACTATCTGGAGGCCAAGGCCCTGGTCCGCTATGCGGTGAAGAACATGGGCAAATCCAAGGTGGCCATCATCTACCAGAATGACGATTACGGCAAAGGCGGACTCAATGGCGCCAAAGAAGCGCTGGCTGAATTGGGAATGAAGCTCGTGGCCGAAGTGCCGGTGAACATCACCGACAGCGATCTGAAGCCCCACGTGATGGAGCTCAGAAAATCCGGGGCGGACACGGTCCTTTTGTGGACCACGGTCAAGCATGCCCTCATGACGGTGGGCATCAGTGCCGCCATGAAGTTCTCCCCCCAATTCATGAGCACCAGCACCTGCTCGGATTTTCCCCTCATGATGCACATCAGCAAGGGGAGCTGGCAGGGCGTCATTGCAGCCACCTTCGCCGAGTTGCCCAACTCGGGAGACCCGCTGATCGTCACCTACAAAAAGGATGTCTTCGACAAGTTCGCCGCCAAGGATGAACGTTGGGGGCTGTTCTACTACGCCGGCATTGCCTTTGCCGAACCGCTGGTGGAAGCGCTGAAACGCACCGGAAAAGATCTCACTCAGGAAAAAGTGGTCGCCGCGCTGGAAAGCCTCGATGGCTTCAAAGGCATCAGCGGCCGCATCAGCTACAAGCCGTTCAAGGCGGGCGACTCGTCCACACGCCAGGGGCAGAAGCAGACATTTCTAGTGGAATGCATGGCCGACGGCAGCTCAAAAAAACTCACGGAATGGATGGATGTCGACTGACATGGCCGGCACACCATGGCTGCCGGCCGAAACGCGGCCGACGGCCCCAACCGCATAGCATACAGACGAGGGCATCAGTATCGGTGCTCATTTGATTAGACGGCATCTCTCGCAAAGTCGCCGTTCGACAGACCCACGGCCCTGGGCGACGTCGAAGGGCAATGATCACAAAAATGAAGCGGTGATGTTAATGCTCCTTGCGCTATGCGCATGAGAGTTAACGACGGCAATTGAGTTTCTGGATAACCGTAAAATGAAAAAACTAACTTCGGTCCTATCTACCAATTCAAGGTGGCTTGGATAAACAAGTTGTGCAGCGGGGCTGCTTTTTTCGATGTCGCCGACCGATGATGCCGGCGCCGACCGATGGCCGGCCGCTACCGGCGGATCGGACCCGGCGCAACCGCAGCGGCGCCAGTGGTAAATGGTCTGAGTCTATTACCTCCGGCAACATCATCATGATTCTGCGCCGGCCAGATCATGACCGCCGATTTTTCGGCGGCATCGAAAAAAGCTGCCCTGCTGCGCCACCAGCACCGGTCAACCTTACTCTGGTAGATAGTACCGTATAACTTTTTGCGGTGGCTCAGTTTCCACATCATGCACCGGCGGTTTATCAGTTATGGCGTTATTTGAAATCAATGACCTGACCATCCGCTTTGGCGGTCTGACGGCGCTGGAAGATATCCGACTGGATGTCTCCCAGGGGGAGCTTGTGGCGATTATCGGCCCCAATGGTGCGGGGAAAACCACCCTGTTCAATTGCATCAGCGGCATCTATACCCCGCACGCCGGCACCATTCGATTCAACGGCAAAGACATCGTGGGCAAAAAACCCCACGCCGTGGCACGAATGGGAATTGCTCGCACCTTCCAGAATATCGAACTGTTCAAGCACATGAACACCATGGAGAACATCATGCTCGGCCGGCACATCCACATGCGCACGGGCGTTTTCAGGGGCGCCGCCCTGTGGGGTCCGCGCTCTTTCGCCGGGCGTGAAGAGCGCACCCACCGGCGCCGAGCCGAAGAAATCATCGACCTGCTCGATCTGCAGTCGGTGAGAAACAAAATGGTCGGAGGGCTGCCCTACGGCACCCAGAAACGGGTCGAACTGGGCCGGGCGCTGGCCCTTGAGCCGCAGCTCCTTTTGCTGGACGAGCCGTGTGCCGGCATGACCTCGGAAGAAAAACAGGACATGATCTTCTGGATCAAAGACATCCAGGACGATCTTGGCGTCACGATCCTGCTCATTGAACACGACATGAAAATGGTGATGGACGTCTCCGACCGCATCCTGGCCATCAATTTCGGTCGACCCATTACCGTCGGCCCGCCGGAAACGGTCCGCGCCCACCCGGACGTGCTGAAGGCATACCTCGGAGAGTGACCGGCCACCGGCAACGCCGGTGGCTTTCAATTGCGACTGACGGCGGCCGCCGATGCCGCCGGGGAGAAAATTGTGACCCCCTTGCTGGATATCCGCAACATAGAAACCTACTACGATCTCATCTATGCCATTCGAGGGGTGTCCCTGGCGGTAGATCCGGGCACCATCACCGCGATCCTCGGCAACAACGGTGCCGGCAAGTCGACAATTCTCAAAACGGTCATGGGCCTCATCGACGACCAGCCGGACAAGGGGAGCATCTCGTTCGACGGCCGGCGCATCGACGGCCGGGACACTGCGGAGATTGTTCGCCTCGGCATTTCCTACGTTCCGGAAGGGCGTGAAATTTTTTCAGAACTGACAGTGCGGGAAAACCTGCTCATGGGAGCCTATACCCGCAGCGACAAGCGCGCCGTCGCGCAGGACATGGCCCGGGTGCTGGACATTTTTCCCATTCTGGCCGAGCGCGAACGCCAATGGGGCGGCACCCTGTCGGGAGGGGAGCAGCAGATGCTGGCCATCGGCCGGGCGCTCATGAGCCGGCCGCGGCTGCTCTTTCTGGACGAACCCTCCCTGGGGCTCTCCCCCATCCTGGTGGCCGAAATCTTCCGCATCATCGAAGACATCCGCCGCTCGGGCATCACCATCCTGCTGGTGGAGCAAAACGCCAAGATGGCGCTGAGCATCGCCGATGCGGGGGTGATCCTTGAAAGCGGCCGGATCGTTATGAAGGGGCCGGCCGCCGAATTGATGGCCGACCGCAACGTTCAGGAATTTTACATGGGCGTCCGCGCTGACGCCTCGGTCAAGGGTTATCAGCGGTGGAAACGGAAAAAGACATGGCGATAAACGGCACTGAGGCCGCCGGCACCGTACCGGCCGTTTTCCGGCAAACGGTGGCGCGGTTGGGCGCCCGGACGGCACTGCGGCACAAGGCGCTCGGCCTGTGGCACGACACTTCCTGGCGGCAGTACCTGGCCCGGGCCGAACAGGTCGGGGCCGCGCTGATGGCGATGGGGCTTGAAAAAGGCCACCGGGTGGCCATCATCGGCGACAACTGCCCGGCGTGGGTGACGGCCGATCTGGGCGCCCAGTGCGCCGGCGGCGTGTCGGTGGGTGTCTACGCCACCAACGCCTGGCAGCAGGTGGCCTACGTCATCGAACACAGCGATGCCCGCATCTTCTTTGTTGAAAACGAGGAGCAGCTGGACAAATGGCTTCATTTCAAGGACCGGGTCCCCTCCCTTCAGGCGGTGGTCATCTGGGACACCGAGGGGCTCAGGGACTTCACCGACCCGCTCCTTCTGACCTGGGACGAACTTTTGAAAAAAGGGGCCGGCGCCCTGGCCGAAGACCCCGAGATGGTCCGGCGCCGCGGCGATACCCTGACCCCTGAGGACCTCGCGGTGCTCATCTACACCTCGGGCACCACCGGCCCCCCCAAAGGCGCCATGCTCAGCCACGGCAACGTCACCTGGATGGCCGCCGCCGTCGCCCGGGACAACCCGATCTTCGATACCGACGAGGTGCTCAGCTACCTGCCGCTGTGCCACATCTTCGAGCGGCTCTTTTCGGTCTTCGCCCACATCACCCACGGCTACACGGTCAATTTCGTGGAGCAGTTGGACACCGTCATGGACAACATGGTGGAGGTCTCTCCCACCGTTGGTTACGCCGTGCCCCGGATCTGGGAAAAGTACTTCTCCGCCATCCGTATCCGCATGTCGGACGCGACCTGGCTCAAACGGGCCGTATTTGCCTGGGCCATCGGAGTGGGCCGGCGCCGGGCCGAAAAACTGATGGCCCTGCAGCCGGTGCCCGCAGATCTCTCACTCAGCTACCGGCTGGCCGACCTGGCGGTCTTTCGCAAACTCCGCGAACGGCTCGGGTTCGAGCGGCTGCGGGTGGCCTATTCCGGAGCCGCCCCCATTTCCCCGGACGTTCTTTTCTTTTTCCAATCGATCGGCGTCAACCTCATCGAGGGCTACGGCCAGACCGAAGGCACCGGGGTGACCGCGCTGTCACGGGGCGGGCAGGTCAAAAAAGGGACGGTGGGTCAGGCCCTCTCGGGTGTCGAGATCCGCATCGCCGATGACGGAGAGATCCTGGTGCGATCACCGGGGGTGTTCAAAGGCTACTTTAAAAGCCCGGAGGCCACGGACGAAACCATCGTCGACGGCTGGCTCTACAGCGGCGATGTGGGGACGCTCGACAGTGAGGGGTTTCTGAAAATCACCGACCGCAAAAAGGACATCATTGTCACCGCCGGCGGCAAGAATATCACCCCCCAGTACATCGAAAACAAACTCAAGGCGAGCATCTACATCAACGATGCCGTGATCATCGGCGATCGGCGGCGGTTTCTGGCGGCCCTGATCATGATCGATGAAGACAACGTCATCAAGTACGCCCAGGACCACAAGGTCCAGTTCTCCACCTACCGGGACCTGGCGGCCAGCCCGGCCATCACCGAGCTGATCCAGCACGAAGTGGATGCCGTCAACGCCACTCTGGCCCGGGTGGAGACCGTTCGAAAATTCACCGTTTTGCCGAAAAAACTCTACGAAGAAGACGGCGAAGTCACTCCCACCATGAAGGTCAAACGCAAATACGTTCACGAGGCGTTCAAGGAGCTTATCGAGGCCATGTACGCCTGACTTTGATAAGGTTCCGAGGATTTCCCTACATCTGAAGTCGAATTTCATAACCGTTTTAGAACCCGAAGGGCCTGTTACAAATACCTATTTCAGCAGGCGACATGCTCCTGCAAGATCACCTGGAATGCTATCACATGGGATATGGACCCCATCTCTGAACATTTTTTAACAACTGGAGCTTCGTAGACAAGCGTAAAAACTGATATATACCTCAATGCAGTATGTCGACGGTTTGGGTGTCTCAATGTTCGCCATTCAAGCAGCCCAAAAAGTGGACGGCCTGGGCTTTGCGTTACCACTGGGACCGATACTGTTAGATGTATTAACCGCCGTTGGCGGCGGTGCTAGCGCGACATCCTGGCCGATAGTCCGACATTGTTGATGCGCAAGGAGCTTTATGCCGTACCGGTGACGATTGGTTGCGTCCTTTACATGAGTTTGTTAAACTTGCTTGCTGAATATGTGCTTCCGATTGGCGTCGGTTGCGCGCTATTCACTTTCACAATCAGAGCCGCAGCTATCTATTGGAATCTGAGTGTGCCAAGTTGGATGCTGTTACAGGCGAAGACGGATAAATGGCGCAAGGCTCATCGATGAAAGGACTGCCCCATGAGCAAAACAGTGAATGGCAAAACAGGCCGGGGCTTCAAGACCGCATGGCGCTGGCTGTTGCTATCAACCGCAGCAATCCTACTGGCTGGAGCGTTGAATCCGGTATATGGTCAGCAGTTTAACTCAGATAATTGGTGGGTGTTGCCCCACGGCGTGGGACTGGGGATGGCGACGGCTGGCCAGCATTACTCGACGATGTGTCTTGGCTACGGTTTTTATCCAAAATGGGAGTTTGACATTCTCACCACGCTCTATGCGAAAGAGGGAACCGATACGACCAATCACTACGCCACCTCGGCGTATGTGAAGCGCCTTATTTTTGAAGACGAGGCGCAGACGTCCGGATTATCGCTGATGGCGGGCATCGGGTCTACGCCGGGTTATTTAGAGTCGGGTTCTGTGACGAGTGATTTCAAAAACTATTGGGCCTCTTTCCCGCTGACCATTCCACTCTTTGACAACACGCTCTCCTGGGACATTATGCCGGGCGCCACGTATAACCAGGAATACGGAACCCAGAAAGAAACCGCGTGGGGCTTTTTGTATTCCTCGCGGTTGGCGATCTATAAGATCGTCCCGCAATCGGCGATTGTGGCCGAGGTGTTCGGCACAGAAGGAGATGCCTATTCAAAGCCGCAGTACAAAGCCGGTGTCCGCTGGGAGTCAAAATATGTCATTGCCGCGCTGACCTACGGCGGAGCAGTGGACGGCAGCCAAGGCGGCGGCATCGAGTTCGGCGTCATGGTGCTGACGCCCCCCTTCCTCTGTATGGGCGGATGCAAATAAGTCACGAAGCACACAGCGCCGAGGCAACCGCATCCGGCGATATGGCCAAGGAAGATGTCATCTCATGCATAAGTTGCTGATATTTGCCTTTTTGGCCGTTATCTTTATCAGAGGTCCGGGGGCGGCATCGGATCCCACCGCTTACGCCTGTCCCGAGAGTCTGCCCCGCATCGAAACCGAGGTCAACGGACACCCGCTCACATTGACAGTGGCGGCGACACCGGAGGCCCGGGAATGTGGTATTTCCAAACGCAACGGCTTGCCGCAAAATGAAGGGTTCCTGTTTGTTCTGCCCGCACCCCAGCCCGTTGCCTTCTGGATGAAGGATACCCGGATACCCATTGACATCGCTTTTCTGGACGATGCGGGGCGTGTTCTCAGTATCCAACAGATGGTCCCGCTCAGAACCGATGTGATTTACCGATCACCGCAGCCGGTCCGCTACGCCATCGAGGTGAACCAGGGGTGGTTCGCCAGGCAAGGGGTCGGGGTGGGTGATGTGATCACGCTGCCATTGCCGGTCGGGTTGCGTATCGATTAGGAAGGGTGATTCACTGAAGGACATTACGATCCTGACCAAGCCCGAGGAGAACCTCGCGCTGATCCCGAAGGCCTCATAGAGCAAAGTCAAAAGGCGTTTGACGATGCCATTTCGTGTAAACGTTGGCTTATGGATTTTGGGGGACCAATCGCCAGTAGGAAAGCCCTCCCAGCTCGGTCCTCTGGAGATTGGGCCGTTGTGCGGCCGGGCGGCCGGTTCCGAGCAATGCTTGCAGGTCCGCCGCAACCTCAGAGTGATACAGGTGATAGATATGCCCTGAAAAGCGTCTTGTGCCGGCGGGTGAAATGTCAATGGTTTCAATGCCCGCCAGAACCGTGAGATGCTCGCCGGCTTCACCGAGGCGGGGATAGCCGTGTGCCTCCCGGGAGGCTCTCAGGGCTTTATCGTTCTCCGATACATAAAGCGTGGTCCGCCGGGCAAGGTGCCTCACGTCCGGCCATGCGTCTCGGAAATTGTCCGTATCGATGTCCGGAGCCACCAGAACCAGCTCGTTCACCAAGGGCTCGGTCTGTTGTTTGCACGCAATCATTGACAGGGCCATCACCACGCCGCGGGTGCCGAGGCTGTGGGCCACCACGTCCACGCGATCCGAGCCGACGTGCAGGACCAGCTTCTGGAGCGTCTGCGCAATACGCGGAACGCTCCACACCAGGTCGGCCTCATCCCAGGTGTATTTCAATACATTCCCGTCGGCCGGCCAGCTGAAAAGCACCAGCCGGTGACGCGGATGCAGGGCTCGCTGGAAAAGGGCCGCCCGTCGACAGCTTTTTTCAAAACCGACATTGTACCCGTGGATATAAAAAACGATGTTGCCCAGGTTATTTTTGGCAAAGGCTTCGATTTCCTTCCAGAAGCGGTCTTCAGTCCATTCGCTGACGTCCTTAATCTTGGTGCGCTCTTCGGGGATGTAGAACGGCGCCGAATCAACGATACCCTTGAGCCCGGGAATCGGAATAAAGTCCAAGGCGCAGATGCCGGTGCGCAGTTCTCCTCGCGCCCCCCCGTAAACCGCACCGGCGGTGTTCCGGTCGCCTTTATTCCGCAAAGTGACATACCAAACGTCGATGGGTGCGGAATTTTCCGCATTCACACCTTCGTTTTCAGACCGGCTTTCACCGGCTGCGGCAACAAGCGCCGATCCGGCCAGAACAACCGCTAAACAGATTACCGCCGCGTATCGCTTTACCATCGACCGCGCTCCAATATATTCCAGGTGCTATAGCAAAAATTCAACAGGCAGCAGCCGGATCACCCAGACGCCGAGCTTCTTCCAGAAGCCGGCATAGGGCTCAGCATCGTAAACGATGTCCTTGCCGTCTTTTTTAAGGTGCCAGCGAATTGATTCACTGCCGTTGTTGTCACGGTGAAGCGCCAACCGGAAGGCCACCTTTTCGATGTTGCGATCAAAGGCCTCGGCACTGTTGCCGGCGATCTCCGGATTTAGAAACAGGATGCCGATCTCGTTGTTGATATGCAGGGAGCGCTGGTCCAGATTCATAGAGCCCACGAACATGGCCTTCTTGTCCAGCACCATGGTCTTGGCGTGCAGGCTCGATTTGCTGAGCCCGGGTAGCCAGGTGAACTTCTCTTTGACCGTTTTCTTGACCTCCTCGTCCAGCTCGTAGAGCACCACTCCGGCCTTGAGCAGCTGGTTGCGGTATTTGGAGTAGCCGGCGTGAACGGCGGAAACGTCGTTGGAGGCCAGGGAATTGGTCAGGATGCGCACCGTGACCCCCTTTGCGCTGAGCGCGCACAATGCGTCCGCCCCTTTTTCCCCGGGAACGAAATAGGGGGATACGATGATTAGCTCATTGGTGACTTGTTTCATGTAAGGCCACAGCTGTGAAATGAGCAGTTCCGTTTGCCAGTTCTCCCCGCGGGCCTTTTTTTCCGAAGAGTCGTGGATGACCTTGGCCTCGGCCCATTTAAAATGGGCCCCGCCGGCGTGCAGGGCGTTTGCCAGATCCGAGTTATTCAGCGCCGCGATGTATGCCGCCGACGCCTCCTGATGAAGCACTCGGCCGTAGCGTTCCTTCAGGGCTTTTAGTTGTTCCGGTGAAGCGGGCGTTGCCAACGCAGAAGCGGGATAGGCGTAGTCGCTGTTCCAATACTGGTCGAAGGCCTCGGACACCTGGGGCACGACCGGGCCGATAGCCAGCACGTCAAGGTCGGCAAAGGCCAGATCGGGATCGGCATCGAAGTACTCATCGCCGATATTGCGGCCGCCCACGATGGCGGCCTGGTTGTCGAACGTTAATGACTTACTGTGCATGCGGTAGTTGACATCCCGAAACCGGGTGATCCATTGCAGATCTTTATACGCACCGCGGACAAAGGGATTGAACAGGCGCACTTCAATTTTCGGATGGGCATCCAGCGCCGTCCAGACACCGTCGGCATCGCTGCCGTAGATATCATCGATGAGCATGCGGACGCGCACCCCCCGGTCGGCCGCCTTAATCAATTGATCGATGAGCAGTTGACCCACCGTATCCTGGTGAAACATGTAGTATTGCACATTGATGCTTCGTTCGGCATAACTGGCCAGAACCGCGCGGCCAACGAATGCATCCAGGCCGTTGCCCAGCAGAAACACCCCCGATTGCCCCTCGTGCGCCACGAGCTGACTGGCGAACTTCCGGCCCAGGGTGGTTTCCTGACCGTCACGAATGGCGAAAGATGGTTGCCGGTTGGAATCTTTCGGTAAGCCGGAACAGTGAATGGTCAACAACAGGCAACAACCGATGACACTGGCGGTCAATAGTTGTTCTTTCATAAGGCGCACTTTCTATGCCTCCTTTCCGGGAGATACGCATGGCTGTAGAACGATGAAACGAAGAAAAACGAATGGGTCGCATTCGCCCTCACGTTGCACTCGATTGCACAGCGTATTCACTGGAGACTTTCATCCTCGACAACATTGACAAAGAGCTTTTCCACCACGAGCCAGAAAATCAAAATAAAAACCGCAGCAGCGAAAAACTACGCAATTATCTACGAATTAAAGGCGCGGCCCCGTTGCCATGGCGCCGCCCGGTGCACGCTTTTTGGGGTAGATCAGCCCGTCATCGTTTATCCATTTTTCTTTCGTGTGTTTCGTGTGTTTCGTGGTTTATGGTTCTTTTTTTGGCAGAAAAAAAAGAGATAAGAACCTGTTTCTGGCTGTGGGGGCGCGCCAAGCGCTATCCCATCTCCA
>JBDRRP010000130.1:0-2069 GCA_043825735.1 Pseudomonadota bacterium
AAAACAAACGGGGTGCCCACTTGGAAAATGGGAGGTGCTGCCAAGTGGCAAGAATACCGAAACTGTTTTGGTTCGACACGGAAACGACGGGGACCGAGCGGTACCGCAACTCGATGATCCAGCTCAGCGCCCTGATCGAAATTGGGGGCGAGGTGGTGGAGGAGCTCAACTTGTTCTTCCGGCCGCTGCCTGACCGGGAGATCAGTCAGGATGCGCTGGACATCAACGGACGCACTCTCGGGGAGATTGAATCTTTTCCCGATGCAGCCGATGGCGTTGCGCAGCTCAAAGCGGCGTTCAATCGGCATGTCAAAAAGTTCGACAAAAACGACAAACTGGTTCCTGCAGGGTTCAACACCGGCTTTGACACCGACTTTTTAAGGGAGACCTTTTTTGCCAGTGCGGCGAGGTTTCCTGACAAAAAAGAGTACGGGCCGGGGAGCTATCTTTTCAACGCCGCAATCGACGTGCGCCATCTCATTGCCGAGATGATCGCTCGCAAAGGGTTTCGGTCGAGAAACTTCAAGCTCTCCACCTGTTGTCTGGAACTGGACGTCCCGCTCGATAACGCCCATGACGCCCTGGCCGACATCCGTTCCACCCGGGCGCTCTATTATCGGTGCATGAAAGAGCTGGGCTATTCACAGGAGGCCGCCCATGCAGCGTAGGGAAGGCAATCTGTGCGATCGGTGCGTGAAGCGCGCAAACAGCTACCCTGGCGTCTATTTGGAAAAACGGTATGCCGGTCCCGGTCGAAAAGGCCGGCCCGACATTACCGGGGCGATCCACGGCAGGCGTGTGGAGCTTGAAGCCAAGATTGACGACAACACGCCGACGCCGATTCAAAAACACTGGCTAAAGGTCTGGAAGGATTGCGGCGCTCTGGCAGCGGCATTTTGGACCGATGCCGAGTTTAATGCCTTGGTGATGCCGCTGATTGTTTCTGGCGGCAATATCGCGTCCATGCTCAGGCTGGACGATAACTGGCGACCTACTGCGGGGTACACGGATTGGTACGAAGGCGTGTTTTTAAAAGAGGCGGCATAGTTGTCCTTGCAAAGGCCGATGCGGCGCTGCGGCAACTGAGCGATGAGCAGCGCGAGTTTGTTCGTGGGCGGATCAGGGCACAGCTACGCCTGTCCAGGGCGAGCATTGCCAACAAGGTGCGAATCGAGCTGCTGGATAGTTTGATTGGCGGCGGCGGTGTTGATTACCAGGCTGTTGAATCGGTTTACGATGACGTCATGGCCCCGGTACTGAGTTGCAAAAATGAAACAACCGGTGGCGAAATTACAAATATGTAAGACCGGCAATGTATAGGCTATGTGCATAAAATGTACATGGCCTCGGCTACACTGGTACGGCTTCGCAATGGGCAAGAGCCCCGCGTAACTTTTAAAAATTATCAGTAATTTGGGAGTGGCAACACCGAGAAAACCGGCAAAAACACAAAATCGGATCAAAAACAGGGGCTTATGGGCGAAGATCAAGTGAAAAAAGACACAACTCAAGAATTACTGCGCATGATGAGCGAGATTTTACTATCCAATGGGCAGCTCAGCCACATCGCCCAGCAGTGCGACGGGCTGGTTGCGCATTTTGTGGACGGCTCAAGTACATTTTATGCCATCACCATCGGCGATCTGAACGCAATTTACGCCGTCAACAAGATCATCGGCGCCGAGGACCGCAGCACCGAGGAAAAAGCGCCACAATCCGGTGAAAGGGTCACCGAGGCAAAGCGCGCCGAGCACTTTGAGGCGTTCATCGGTGGTATGCGCGGGGTCATGGTTGCCAAAAACGCCGATTACAGCGCCGGCATGGCAAAGGAAGACGGCCTTGCCAACTTCAACGAGGTTGCGCGCCTGTTGAAGGGGGCGCCCATTACGCCGTACACCGTTGCCATGGTCTATTTCCTCAAACACGTCTTCAGCATCATCAAGTACTGCAAAACCGGCACCCAGGAATCTGGCGAGGCACTGGGCGGTCGGCACACGGATCTTGGAAATTACAGCTTTTTCCTCAACGAGTTGGCCGGCGTCCACCAAAAGTGGGTCCAAAATGAGCAG
>JBDRRP010000131.1:0-23118 GCA_043825735.1 Pseudomonadota bacterium
AGACGAACAGCCCGAGGACTTGTCCGCCTTCGGCGGATTTCGAAAAGCGCGGGCCAGCCCAGCGAGCGACTGCGAGCGAATCGGAAATGCCCTAAGTCCTTACTGGTAAGCCCCCGTAGTTCTCAGGGGGCTTAAAAACGCCGCTCTGGGCCAAAAGATGCCGTTTGTGGACGGGCACTTACTAACGATTGGCTCAATCCATCCACTCGAAATGACCATGGCCTTTTTTGGGCTCGGCGATGTCGCCGATCACCCAGGCGGTTTCCTGGAGGCCGCCGAGGAAATCGATCACTTCCTGGGTGGATTTTTCCGGCACCACCAGCACCATGCCGACACCGCAGTTGAAGGTGCGCATCATTTCCTTTTCCGCAACGCCGCCGGCTTCCTGAAGAAAACTGAAAATCGGCGGGATCTCCCAGCTGCCGCGGCGCACCCGCACGGTGCAGGCGTCGGGCACCACCCGGATCACATTCTCGGGAAGGCCGCCACCGGTGATGTGGGCGATGCCGTGCACCGGAAAGTCCCGGGTGAGGTGGCGAATGGTCTCGGCATAAATGCGGGTCGGGGTGAGCAGCTCTTCGCCCAATGTCTTTCCCAGAGCGTCCACGTGATCGGTGACCGAAAGCCCCAGAACGTCAAAACAGATCTTGCGGGCCAGGGAGAACCCGTTGCTGTGAATGCCGCTGCTGGCGATGCCCACCAGTTGGTGGCCCACCTGGATGCCGGTGCCGTCGATAATCTCGCTGTTGTCGACGATGCCCACGGTAAAACCGGCCAGGTCATACTCGTTTTCGGCATAAAACCCCGGCATTTCAGCCGTCTCCCCGCCGATGAGGGCGCATTTGGCCTGCCGACAGCCTTCGCCGATGCCGCCGATAATGGCCGCGGCCGTGTCGGTCTCGAGATGGCCGGTGGCCATATAGTCCAGAAAAAACAGCGGTTTTGCCCCCTGAACGATGATGTCGTTGACGCACATGGCCACCAGGTCGATGCCCACGGTATCGTGCTTGTTCATCAGGAAGGCGATTTTCAACTTGGTGCCGACCCCGTCGGTAGAGCTCACCAGCACGGGCTGGCGCATCCCCTCCAGGTTGAGGGAAAACATCGCGCCGAATCCGCCGATGTCTCCCATGACGCCGGGACGACGGGTTGTGCCCGCAATTTTTTTGATCTGTTTCACCAGGTCGTTGGCTTTGTCGATGTCGACGCCGGCATCGGCATAGGTCAGGTTCTTGCTCATGTCATCCTCCTGAAAAGACAAGCCCCTCCCCGCGAAGAGCATCCGATCAGCGGGCCGGGGCAAAAGGGCGTTTGGCTGTTCGCACCAAGTAAATCCGGAAGCCCCTAATAAGTCAAAACAAATTTTTTGACAACCCCTGTCATGTAGTGTAATCAGGCGATAATTTTACCTTTACGTGATATTTGAGGTGCCATATGACCCGCTTTGCCCGCCTGGATCGCCTGCCTCCCTACGTGTTTGCAACGGTCAACGCGCTCAAGATGGAAGCCCGCCGGGCCGGTGACGACATCATCGATCTAGGCATGGGCAACCCGGACATCGGCACCCCGCAGCATATTGTCGACAAAATGACCGCGGCCGCCCAGAAGGCACACAACCACCGCTACTCGGCCTCCATGGGCATCACCCGGCTTCGAAAGGCCATCGCCACCTGGTACCGGCAGCGCTTCGATGTAGACATCGATCCGGACCGGGAAGCGGTCGTGACGATCGGCGTCAAGGAAGGCATGAGTCACCTGGTGCTGGTGACCATAAGACCCGGAGACGTGGTGTTCGCCCCCACCCCCACCTACCCCATCCACCCGTTTTCGGCCATCATCGCCGGCGGCGACGTGCGAGGCATTCCCGTCGGGCCGGGCAACGATTTCTTTGAGAACCTGATGAGCGCCACGCGCCAGACCTGGCCGCGTCCGAAGCTGCTCATCATCAGCTATCCCCACAACCCCACCACCGAAGTGGTGGATCTGCCATTCTTTGAAAAGATCGTGGACTGGGCCAAGGAACACGACATCATGATCATCCACGATTTCGCCTATGCCGATCTCACCTTCGACGGCTACACGGCGCCGAGTTTTCTCCAGGCCAAAGGAGCCAAGGACGTGGGGGTCGAGTTCTTCTCGCTGAGCAAGAGCTACAGCATGCCCGGGTGGCGGGTGGGATTTTGCGTGGGCAACCCTGAGATCATCGCCGCCCTCAAACGCATCAAGAGCTATCTGGACTACGGCATTTTCCAGCCCATCCAGATCGCCTCCATCATCGCCCTGGAAAGCGACCAGCAGTGCGTGCGCGACATCTGCGACACCTACCGGGACCGGCGCGACGCCCTGGTCACCGGACTGGCCCGGGCCGGCTGGGACATCCCCAACCCCAAGGGAACCATGTTCGTGTGGGGCCGAATCCCAGAGGCCTACCGGGCGATGGGCTCGGTGGAGTTTTCCAAGATGCTGGTCAAAGAGGCCAAGGTGGCCGTATCGCCCGGCATCGGATTCGGGGAGTACGGGGACGAATATGTCCGCTTTGCCCTCATCGAGAACAACATGCGGATCAACCAGGCCATCCGAGGCATTCGAAAGGTCCTGTAACGGAGAACGTTTGACATGAAAACCATTTCCATCGGGCTGCTGGGCTGCGGAACGGTGGGCACCGGCGTGGCCCGGCTGCTGCTGAACAACCGAGACGTCATCACCGCCCGCGTCGGTGCCAACCTGCACCTCAAACACGTGGCCGACCTGGACGATCAGACCGACCGCGGCATCGTCTTCGATGACGGCGTGTTCGTCACCGATGCCATGAAAGTGATCGACGACCCTGAAATCGACATCATCGTGGAGATGATCGGCGGCGAGACCTTTGCGCGCGAGGCGATCATCAGGGCCATGAAAAACGGCAAGCACGTGGTCACTGCCAACAAGGCGCTGCTGGCCAAGCACGGCAACGCCCTGATCCAGGTGGCCCGCGAGCACCACGTCGATCTGGCCTATGAGGCCAGCGTGGGCGGGTGCATGCCCATTATCAAAACCCTCAGGGAGTCTTTGGTCGGCAACCGCATCCGCGCCATGAGCGGCATTCTCAACGGTACCTGCAACTACATCCTGAGCAAAATCACCGACGAAGGCGGCGAATTTGCCGCCGTGCTTGCCGAAGCACAGGCCAAGGGCTATGCCGAAGCCGACCCCACCCTGGATGTCGGCGGTTTCGATACGGCCCACAAACTGGCCATCATCACCGCCCTGGCCTACGGCATGGAAATCAACTACGACGACATCTTCATCGAGGGGATATCGCGCATCACGCCCATGGACATCGCCTTTGCCGAACAGTTCGGCTACCGGATCAAGCTGCTGGCCATCGGCAAGTTCATCGGCGGTGCGGTAGAGGCGCGGGTGCATCCCACGATGATCCCCTTCGACAGCCAGCTGTCCAAGGTGGGCGGCACCCTCAACGCCATCACCGTCACCGGAGACGCCGTGGGCGAGGTGATGCTCACCGGCCACGGGGCGGGCATGATGCCCACGGCCAGCGCCGTGGTGGGCGACATCGCCGATCTGGCCCGAAACCTCCTCACCGGTGGCAGCCGGCGCATTCCCATCCTCTCCTATCAGCCGGATCGGATCGAGCGCCTTCCGGTGGCGCCCATCGACGCCTTGCGCACCCATTACTACATCCGGTTTTCGGCCATGGACCAGCCCGGCGTGCTGTCCAAAATCGCCGGCGTGCTGGGCGCCAACCAGATCAGCATCAAATCGGTGCACCAGAAAGGGCGCCAGGTCGGCGAGGGAGTGCCTATCGTCATGATGACCCACCACGCCCTGGAAGCGGATGTGAAAAACGCGCTCACGGAAATAACGGCCCTGGATGTGGTCACCGACGCGCCCATGCTCATCCGCATCGAAGACGAAAACGGCGAAGACTGACGCAGCAAACAGGCCGGCACACCGCCGCAGCCACCACCCCGCCGACGCAGCGACGAGGAGATGGAATGGATATTGTTTTAAGCGACCTGGAAGGTGTTTTTGTACCTGAAATCTGGATCAATGTGGCAGAGCGCACCGGCATCGACGATCTGCGCCTGACGACCCGCGATATTTCCGACTACGATGTCCTCATGAAGCGGCGCCTGGGCATTCTGGCCGAAAATGGACTCAAGCTGAAAGACATCACCGATGTCATCGCCGGCATGTCGCCCCTGGACGGCGCCCTGGAGTTTCTCAGCTGGCTCAGGAGCCGGGTACCGGTGATCGTCGTCTCCGACACCTTTTCCCAGTTTGCCGGCCCCCTCATGGAAAAACTCGGCCGGCCCGCGCTCCTTTGCCACACACTCGATATCGCTGCAGACGGGACCGTGGCAGGCTATCGCCTGAGGCAGGTCGAGGCCAAGCGTCATGCCGTGGAGGCGATGAAAGGGCTCAACTACCGCACCATCGCCATGGGCGATTCCTACAACGACATCGGCATGCTGACTGCCGCCCACGAAGGCATTCTCTTTAGGCCACCGCAAAACGTCGTCGCGGAATTTCCTCAATTTCCTGTCACACAAACCTACGCCGAGCTGAAAACCCGCTTGGAAAAGATACTTAAGGATTAACCCAATGACACTGGATATCAATCGTTTTCCCGCCTGCCGCGCGCTGGTGGTGGGTGATCTCATGGTCGACGAATATGTGTGGGGCGAGGTCAACCGGATCTCTCCGGAAGCGCCGGTTCCGGTGGTCAACGTCACCCGGGAGGAATACACGTTAGGCGGCTCTGGCAACGTCATCAACAATCTGGTTGCCATGGGCGCCCGGGTAGCGGCTGCCGGTGTGGTCGGCGACGACGCCCACGGACGGCGTCTGCTGGAGCAGCTCACCGTCATGAATGTTGACACGGCCGGCGTGGTGCGCTGCATGGATCGGCCCACCATTCAAAAAACCCGCATCATGAGCGGCAGTCAGCACGTGCTGCGCATCGATCGGGAAAACACCGCGACGATCCCCGCCTCGGTGCTCAACCAAATCGCTACCGCCGTGGAAGCCCGGCTGCCCTTGACCAATGTCATGATCATCTCCGACTACGGCAAAGGACTCATGGCCCCGTCCCTGCTCAAACGGCTTATCGCAGCAGCCCGGGCCCGGAGCATCCGGATTATCGTTGACCCCAAGGGCCCGGACTTCTCCCACTACGCGGGCGCCTCACTGGTGACCCCGAATCTCAAGGAAGCCGCCCTGTCCACTGGGATTCCCACCACCGACCGCAACGGTGTGGCCGCGGCCGGAAAGAAACTCCTCGCCGAGGCCGGCATTGAAAATGTGCTCATCACCTGCGGCAAAGACGGTATGCTGCTGTTTAGGCCAGGGGAGGAACCGCTGCACATCCCGGCAGAAACCCGGCAGGTGTTCGACGTCTCCGGCGCCGGTGATACGGTGGTGGCCACCCTGGCAGCGGCGCTCGCCACCGGCGCCGATTACAAGGAGGCCGCGGCCGTGGCCAATACCGCCGCCGGCATCGTGGTGGGAAAGATCGGCACGGCCACCGTGAGCCTGGACGAACTCAAGGGAGCGCTGCTTCCCGGCATCGGCATCCCCGGTCGTGAGGCCAGCAAGATCGTGACCCTGGAGGAACTGCCGGCCCTGGCCGCGCGCCTGCGTCGCCAGCAGCGCACCATCGTGCTCACCAACGGCTGTTTCGACCTGATCCATGCCGGCCACCTGCACCTTTTGTCCACCTCCCGCAATCTGGGCGATGTGCTCATCGTGGCCATCGACGACGATGCCTCGGTGAGGGCCGTCAAAGGGCCCGGACGCCCCATCATCAAAGCAAAGACGCGGCTGAGCACCCTTGCGGCCTTGGAGAGCGTCGACTACGTGGTGATGTTTCCCAGCGAGCGGCTCACTGACGTCATCGATGCGGTGCGCCCCGATACGCTCACCAAGGGCGCCAATTACTCCGAAGACGATGTGGTGGGCCGCGAGGCCGTTGAGCGCCATGGGGGCATCGTGAGACTGGTGCCCATCAGTGAAGCGCTGTCAGCCACCCAGATCATCGACCAGATCAAGCAGTCGGCCGTAAAGAGCGATGATTGAGCACGCCGACGGCGGCCTGCTGTTCACCGTCACCGTCCAGCCCCGCGCCAGCAAAAACGCCGTGGCGGGCCGCCACGGCGACACCTTGAAAATCAGACTCACCGCCCCGCCGGTCGACGGCGCCGCCAACAAGGCCTGCATTGCCTTTCTGGCCAAGCAACTGGGCGTGGCCAAATCAGCCCTTGAAATCGTCTCGGGCCACACCAGCCGCACCAAACGCATTTTGTGCCGCTGCCGGCCGGCGTCAGCAGCAAAAGGCGGCTGTCTGAAAGTAGCGGCCGCACTCAATGCCCTGTTTGCAACCTAAGAATTCCTTAAATATTCTTGACATCATCGAGCCCCTGAATTACATTCCCTGCTTACCTGATGCGGGGTGGAGCAGTCTGGTAGCTCGTCGGGCTCATAACCCGAAGGTCGTAGGTTCGAATCCTGCCCCCGCTACCAAAAATTTCAAGCCCTTACGGTTTCACGCCGTAAGGGCTTTTTAATTGTTCCAACCGTATTTCCAACTCGCAGGCCGTTTTTTGCCCCTTTTTATTCTTCCCTTTGGGCCGTTGTTTTTTCCGCGACTGCCTGCCCGCCATAGATAGTGCCCATCCATAAATACCCCTCCCCTTGCGGGAGGGGCCTGGGGAGGGGGTGGGCCGTTCTACAACTCTCTCTTGTTCTCGGTGGGTTGTCACCCTCACCCCAGCCCTCTCCCAAAAAGGAGAGGGCGCAAGAGGCCTCCCATGGATGGACACTATCTATTTATAGCGAAGGAGGGTCCTCTGTCATCTGCCGTCTGCCGTCTGCCGTCTGCCGTTCCCCACTGACTACGCAGGTAGTCAACCCCTTGTTTTAAGCGCAATTTTCAAGTTGACGGGAACGTCATAAGCGCGCATAATCCCAACGCTTTTCAGTCATCACCGAATTTTGTTGAATGAAGTTCTTTTGGCGGTTCTTGGTTGTTCGCTCTTGGCTCTTTGGCATCTGTGTTTCTGTCGTCTGCCATCTGTCAGTTCCCGGCCACCGGCCGCTTTTCAAACATCTGTGAAATCTGCGTCACTTGTCCGCCGTAGCTATTTATAGCGGAGGAGGATCATCTGATCTCTGGCAGTTTCGCGGCCCCCGGCCGCCAATATCCTGTTCATCCTGTTCATCCTGTCCAATAAGCAGTTGCAGTTAATGTTTTCCGGCCGCCCTGTCCGCCGAAGCCTTGGTGAAAGAAGAAGGCCGTCAATAATCGCTTTTTCGCCGTTAATCTGTGAAAACCTGTGTAATCTGTGGATCAAACGGGTTTTATGGTTTTTGCAGTCTGGCGGAAGGCCGCCCACATAGCAGCCGTTGGAAGGCCGGTTTCGGGTGTGAAATGGGCCATTTAAGGGGAGAGCCTCATGATGGAGCAATTGATTGCAGACCCGCGGAAATTCATCACCACCATTGAAGTCGTCCCCCCGGTGGGCTCCGATCCCGGACCGCTGCTCGACCGGCTGGGTTCCCTGTCCAACGTGACTTTCGACGGATTCAGTGTGGCCACCAACCCCGTGGCCAAGCCCCGGATGAGCGCCATGGCCCTTTGCCACCTGATCCAGCAGCGCCTGAACCGTCCGGCCATCCTCCATTGCACCATCCGTGATCACAACAAAATCGCGGTGCAGGGAGAGCTTTGGGGGGCAAAAGCGCTGGAGCTGGAAACAGTGCTGGTGGCTACGGGCGATACCGTGTCTTTGGCCGACAAGGGCATTGTGTCCCATGTGGGGGATGTGAACGTGTACGACCTGATCACAATGGCCCGGGAAGCCGGTCTGTGCACCGGTGTGGTGCTCGATACCCATCCGGAAACCAACGGCTTGGCGCGTCAGGTCAAGCGCCTCGAGCGAAAGGTCACCGCCGGGGCCCAATACGCGGTGACCCAGCCGGTGTATGACGAGGAAAGTGTCCGCATCCTTCACGACGCGGTCAAGGATCTGGGCATCCCGGTGATTTTAGGTATCCTGCCCTTGAGAACCTTCAAGCATGCCGTGTTTCTCCATGAAAAAGTGGCGGGAATCGCCGTGCCCAAGACGGTAAGAGACCGTATGGAAAAGGCCACGGACCCTGTCGCCGAAGGCGTTGCCAATGCCAAAGAGATTTACGCCATGGCCAAGGATCTGTTCAAGGGGGCCTGCATCATGCCGCCCTTTGATCATTTTGAAGTGATGGGTGATATCATCGGTTGAGGCTTTTGCAGTTGGTGTTGCGGCCACCGGCCGCCAAGATCATGTTGATCCTGTTAATCCTGTCTAATATGCAGTTGCCGTTAATATTTTCCGGCCGCCCTGTCCGCCGAAGCCTTGGCGAAGGAGGAAGGCCGCTAACCTTTTTGCCTTTAGTCTTTTAAGCCGTGTAGGCGCAATCTGTGAAAATCCGTGTAATCTGTGGATCATAGGGGTTTTATGGTTTTTGCAGTCTGGCGGAAAGCCGCCCACTTGGCAGCCGTTAGAAGGCCGGTTTCAGGGGTAAAATGGGCGGTTTAAGACAAAAATTCAGGTGCAAATTTGGAATTTTATCATTGATATTTGCCAGATAGCGTGGTCCGGCCTCGAGTCGTGCAGATAGCGTGGTCCGGCCTCGAGTCGTGATCTTTTCAATAAAATTCACCGAAATTTTGTTTATTTGCCAATTAATATACAGTACGGTATATATTATTTTCAGATAAATACATTTTGGAGTCGCATTTGAAGGATTTTCTGGACCGCAGCGAGATCATCAATGTGCTCACCGGGTTCAACCCGTGGTGGAGTGAACGCGCGTGGTCGGTCCCTCCGTTTCGCCGGTTGGCCTTCGACGCCTGCCGGCGGTATCTAAAAGACACCAGCCTGCGCAGGGCCGTGCTCCTGTCGGGTCCACGCCGGGTTGGCAAAACCACGGTGCTCCAGCAGATGGCCCGGGAATTGGTCCAAAAAGGCGACGATCCTAAAAGCATCCTTTACCTGAGCCTGGATCATCCGCTGCTGAAACTGTTGTCGCTGCGGGAGATACTGTCGCTTTTTCATGAGAGCACCCACCCCGACGGCCTGCCGGCCACCCTGCTCCTCGATGAGATCCAGTACGCCCGTGAGTGGGAAACCGAGGTCAAACTGCTCATCGACCACAAGCCCCAGTACCGCATCCTGGCCACCGGCTCCGCATCCGTGGTCCACCGGGAGCGCCTGGCCGAAAGCGGCGTCGGCCGCTGGATCACCGTGCCGATCCCCACGCTCTCTTTTTTCGAGTTTGTCAGCATGCGCGAGCAGCGCCCTGAGGGGATTTCCGCTGATCTGCGCGTCAGCGGTCTATTCACCTTCTCTACCGGTGATCTGTCCGCCCTGGCCGCCCGGATGCGGCCACTGCAGCCGCTGTTTCAACGCTACCTTCTGGTCGGCGGATTTCCTGAAACCGCCAATCAGGAAAACATCGACCTTTGCCAGCGGCTGCTGCGTGAAGATGTCGTCGAGCGGGTGTTGAAACGGGACATGACCGCCCTTTTCGGTGTGCGCAACATCAACGAACTGGAAACGCTTTTCATTTACCTGTGCCTTCATTCCGGCGGCATCCTCGCACACCAGGCCTGCGGCAGGGCGCTGGGCACCACGACCACCACGGTGGCCAACCACCTGAGCCTGCTGGAACAGGCCAACCTCGTTTATCGACTGCCGCCCTCCGGACTGGGCGGGAAACAGGTGCTCAAGGCCCGAAACAAATACTACCTGGTGGACGCGGCCCTTAGAAATGCCGTTTTGCTGAAGGGAGAGGAGATTTTTTCCAACCCCGGGGAAATGGGCACCATCGTCGAAACCACGGTGCTGCGCCATCTGTTCGCCTACTACTACCGAGACACACCGGAAATCGTCTACTGGCGGGATGCCGCCACCCAGAAGGAAGTGGACATCATCGTGCGCAGCCCGGCCTATGTGCTGCCGTTCGAGGTCAAATACCGGTCCAATCCGACACTGGACAAGAAAAGCGGCCTCGGCATCTACTGCGGCTCGGAACACCCCAAACAGGGATACCTTGTCACCCAACGGGATGCGGATTTTGCGCTGACGCGAGTGAAAGACATCGAGACGACATTTCTGAAAATCCCGGCCTATATCCTGTGCTACCTGCTGGGACAGTCGGAGCGCCTGCTCTGGGGGTGATGGCGCGCCGGTGTTGGCAATCCCTGGAAGATAGCAAGTATGGCAATCAATCCTTGCGCGCCGCCCCATCTACCTTGAAATCTCGGTTGGCATAACAGATATTTCAATATATTTTCTCCTCATGATTCAACGCGTGAAAGAGATAGAAGCCATTAAATACCGGATGGATGCGTATTCCGGGCCATGCCGGCCACCGATACCGGCTGAAGCCGGCGACTGATTCCGGACGAAAGCGGCCACCCATTCCGGTCCAAAGCGGCCGCCCTGTGAGGGGTGACGAACTGAGCTGATAGCAACGCTGGTTAACCTTTCAAACAGGCGGTAAATGGCTACCTCAATAACTTTTTTATTGAGAAGGAGCCATGCCGACAAAAGTGTTATTTCTGGAGAACGCACGCCGGCGCAGAACTGGATTTACTCGCCGTTCGCGGCCAAACGCGCCTGGGATTTGAAATCAAGCGATCAGTCGCGCCGAAAATCAAACCGTCCATGCGAAGCGCCGTCACCGATCTGGGCCTCGCCCGTCTGGACGTCATCCATGCCGGCGACCGCACTTACCCAATGGCGAAAACCATCAGAGCCGTCGCCGCTGCGCAAATTCTCACCGAAATCCCACCGCTGGACGCTGTTGAAGGATAGACCTCAGGAACTTTTGGCTCGAGGTGCTGCTGTCCCCCGGCCCATACCGACCGCAATCCGATGCCCTTCGGGCAGGTGCACGGTGAGCACCGAAGGCGCGTTCGGCCGCCTGCGGCGGCGTTCCAGGTTCCAAGTTCAGGGTCCAAAGGTTGCAGTATCGGTGTGTCTGTCATCTGCCTGCCCGGCGTCTTGTCCTGCATTGCGCAGCGACGCGGGAAGCCTTTAGCCGAAACCTGAAGCCCTCTGGGCAACCTGTCCGCCATTTTATCCGCCAAAGCGTAGCGACGGTGGAAGCGTAGCGGCGGCGGAAGCGTAGCGACGGTGGAAGCGTAGCGGCGGCGGAAGCGTAGCGGCGGCGGAAGCGTAGCGACGGTGGAAGGCGGAAGCAGGGTCATCCGCATTCCAGACACTTCATAATACGCGCCTTGACAACAGCACAGTCAATTGAGTAATTTAACTCATAATACTGAGTAATTTGTTTTAAGGTGACCAAAATATGTACAACCGGCCGATTTTAAACAAACTTATAGACCGCCTTCATGAACCCCGAAAGTTCATTCAGGCGCTCTCCGGCCCACGGCAGTCCGGCAAAACCACGCTGGCCCGGCAGGCGATCGACGCGCTGAGCGCCCCTGCGCATTACGCCTCGGCTGACGAACCCGCGCTCAAAGGGATGCACTGGATCGAGCAGCAGTGGGAGGCGGCCCGCTTCAATATGCGCCGGGAGTCATCGGCCGAGGGCATACTGGTGCTTGATGAAATCCAGAAAATGCCCGGCTGGTCCGAAACCGTCAAACGGCTGTGGGATGAAGACACCGCCGAGGGGTGCCCCCTGAAAGTGGTCATTCTCGGCTCAGCCCCGATGCTGATCAACCAGGGCCTCACGGAAAGTCTTGCCGGCCGCTTCGAAATCCTTTACGTCACGCATTGGTCCTATCCGGAAATGCGTGACGCCTTCGGTTTCGATCTGGAGCGTTTCATCTACTACGGCGGATATCCGGGGGCGGCGCCGCTGGCCTCAGACCGTGATCGGTGGGCACGCTATATCCTCGAGTCCCTGATCGAAACCACCATCTCCAGGGATGTGCTGCTGCTCACCCGAATCGACAAACCCGCCCTCTTGAGGCAGCTCTTTGAACTCGGATGCACGCATTCGGCCCAGGTGTTGTCCTATCAGAAAATGCTGGGCCAGCTTCAGGACGCCGGCAATACAACTACGCTGGCCCACTACCTGCGTCTTTTGGACGGCGCCGGTATGCTTGCCGGGTTGCCGAAGTTTTCAGGCAGTGTGGTGCGACGGCGGGCGTCCAGCCCGAAGCTGCTGGCCCTCAACACTGCGCTCTTTTCCGCCATGCAGCCGCTTTCCTTTGAAAACCTCCGCCGATCGCCTGATGCCTGGGGCCGCCTGGTGGAAACGGCCGTCGGCGCGCATCTGTACAATCGCAGCATTGGGTCATCCATCGCGCTTCACTACTGGATCGATCGCAACCGGGAACTTGACTTTGTGGCGACGCGTGGCAGCGAGACCATTGCCATTGAAGTCAAAACCACCGCCGGCAAGGTGCGCCTACCCGGTATCGACGCCTTCGCCGCCAGTTTCCCGGTCACGAGAAAGCATTTGATCGGCCCCCAGGGTATCCCTTTCGAAGCGTTTTTTGCCGCTCCGGTGGAATCGCTGTTTTGACGGTACACGGTTGGCGCCAAAGGCGCGTTCGTGCCGCCTGCGGCGGCGTTCTGGCGACCGGAGGTCGCGTTCCAGGTTCCAGGTTTGGCGCCTGCGGCGCGTTGGGCCGCTGCGCGGCGTTCAAGGTTCCAAGTTCAAGGTTCAAAGATGGTACCATCGGTATTTCTGTCGTCTGTCTGCCCGCCGTCTTGTCGGGCGTAGCTCGCAGAGCGACCTGTGCGGCGTAGCCCTTGGGGCGAAGACGTAAGACGGAAGCTTTTTTTGCGAAGGCAGTGAGAATTGGGCTCGGACCAAGCCACCCTCTTAGCATTCCTCCAATAATCCCGAAAACACCCCCTCAAAATTGCCTTAAAACGCACTTTTCGGGGGCAAAATTGGCGGTTTAAGGGAAAGAGAGATGGCGGGCGCCATTAAGGCTGGTTTTACACCCGCTCTTTCCAGTAGCCGGGTTCGCGATGCAGATGCATGACAGCGACGACGACCATGAAATCGTCCTGGACGCGGAACAAAATTCCGTATGGGAAGATTCTCGTGATGCAGCGCCGGACAGTGCCCTCGACTTTGGGGTACGATTCAGGATTGATCTGAATCCTATTGAGGGCCTCCCTGACAGATGATAAAAAACGCTTTCCGAGGTTCAACTGCTGGTTTTCGTAGTAGGCTGCGGCCGCAATCATCTCGGCCTCCGCATCGGGATGGAAACGAATTGGCTTCATTTTATCGATGCATAGGCCCGATTGAAAACTTCCTCGGTTTCACGCAATTCAACTGCTTCGGTATCTATCTCACGACACCGCCTGAGGACAACCTCCCTCCAGGCCTCAGAAAGACCCGTCGGTTGGTCGGCATCAAGACTTTCGATTAGCTTTTCAGCAACGTAAGCACGCGCCGTCTGGGGCAATCCCAAGGCTTCGGTCAGTATTTTTTCGGTATTAGCCGCCATATTGGTCATCCCCCTTCTCGTGATTATCGAAAGCCCCGATAAGCATGGCGCCTGTTCTATTCAAAAGCGCCATTTTTTTCCTGAAGTCCCCAATAATCATTTTAAAAAATCTTAATACACATCGATATGGAATTCAATTGTTTGAGCGGCGGAAAATATGATTTGTGATTTGGGGTGTGATTTGGGGTCGGGCCACGCTACCCGCTTAGCATTCCATTAATAATCCCGAAAATACCCCCTCAAAATTGCCTTAAAAAGCACTTTTTTGGGGAGAAAATGCCGGTTGCGATCCGTCATCCGCCGGCCTTTTTCGCGTAACCGCTGCCGATGGCCGCAAAGGGAAGCGACAACTCCAGTTCGGGCACCTGCTGACCGATCCAGGCGGTAAACGTATTGCTGTTGGGCCCGGGGAAGGCCTTGTAGATCGACTTCCAGGGGTAGGACCGGGCTGCCTTGTCCACCGCATCAATCAGGTTATCGACGCCTGGCCCGCGGTGTTCCTTGAGGATCCGGGGTTTAGCGCCGAACCAATGACGGTCGGGGATATCGGGGGCAATGCGCACCACCGGTTGGCCGCGGTAACCGCGCCAGCCGACCACGTCATATACCGTGTAGGCGGTTTCCCCGGTTCTTTTGACTGATATCCAGGTGTGGATGGCAAACAAGCCACGCCAGCTCCAGGCCCTTGCACCGTAAATCTGAAGCACCGCTTCGCTGGTAACGCCAGGGTCGGGGGCAATCCCGGCCGATTCGCGACTGGCCGTGCGCCAATCATTGTTTGAAGAGCAGCTGGCCAGTACCAGCCCCATAATGGCCAGCGCCGCCAGCCGTTTGAACGTGTGGATGAATGTGGGCATGCGCATGTCTCCGTCATTATCGGTATCGAATGCCAACAACCATAATAACGATTGCACCGGATGGAAAGCCGGGGCCGGAAGAACTTTCGAGGTTGTCGGAGACGCAACCTTGGTGTGGCGTCGCACCAAACGAACTCCCCGAATATCCGCTGAAATTTGCTGCAGCAATTGACCACATGCACGTCAGGAACAACTGTTGGATTGACAAATGTCGGCCCTGCTGTACAATTGTCTAAACCCTGATGTTGGGAGTGACTATGGATATCGTGGTTGATACTTCTGCACTGATTGCAGTTATCGTCGGTGAACCGGAGCGAGATCGTATTATCGCCCTAACAGCAGGCAATACGATTATCGGCCCCGGCGCTATTCCCTGGGAGATTGGCAATGCGTTCTCCGCGATGTTCAAACGGCAGCGCCTTACGCTTGAAGAAGCGCAAAAAGGTTTTGCGATATTCAACACTATCCCGATTCGCTACGTCAATCCGGATTTAATAAACGCCGTCACGATATCAAAACAGACCAACCTATACGCTTACGATGCATATTTTTTAGATTGCGCGGTGCGAATGAAGGCGCCACTGATAACGCTGGATCGCAAACTGCTGGCAGCAGCAAACCAGCTATCAATTGAAACGATGGAGGTCTGAGATGGAAGTATACACCTATTCCGAGGCGCGCCAGAAATTTGCGATGGTACTGGATCAGGCTGAAAAATCCGGTAAGGTGCTGATCAAAAGAAAAGACGGTCGCACATTTGCTCTGGTACCCGAAGCGATCGCCGCTTCACCCTTGGACGTCCCCTCAATTAGAGCGAAGATTACAACCCAGGAGATTGTAAACTTGATAAGGGATGGAAGAGAACGGGGTGTTCGCGGCGCCTAACGACCCTTGGGTGTTATGGGGTCGCCCCGGCTATCCGTTTGTGGCCGGGCTATATGGGCTGAAAGTGGTGGCGGTGCCATTTACTGGAAAATCACATCAGCGCCGTCACGGAAAAAACCATATGAGTTCGAGTATTTGACATGACACCCCTGGCAGGTTCCGTGTTGGACAGCCCCGGCCTGACCGTGTCCCTGGCCATGGCCGTGGGGATGATCGCCCAGGCCCTGGCCCACCACGTCAGGGTGCCGGGCATCGTGCTGCTGCTGGCCGCCGGGCTGGCCCTCGGCCCCGACGGCGTTGGCGTCATCCGGCCGGCAGCGCTCGGTCCGGCCCTGAACATCCTCACCGGATTCGCCGTGGCGGTCATCCTTTTCGAGGGCGGCATCAACCTCAAGTTCCGCCGTCTGCGCCGCGCCCAGCAGTCCATCCGCCGGCTGATCCTGCTGGGCGGGCTGGTGACCGTGACCGGTGCTGCCGCCGCCGCGCACTACGTCATGGGCTGGCCCTGGATGAGCGCGGTCCTTTTCGGCACCCTGGTCATGGTGACCGGGCCAACCGTGATCAACCCCATGCTCAAGCGCCTCAAGGTCAAGCAATCGGTGGCCACCGTGCTGGAGGCCGAAGGGGTCCTCATCGATGCCCTGGGCGCGGTGGTGGCCACGGTGGCCCTTGAGGCCGCCCTGAGCCCGGCCCACGGCTCACCGCTGGTGTGGACCTGGCACATCGTCTCCCGGCTGGGCTTCGGCGCACTGGCCGGCGGCCTCACCGGGGCGTTGCTGCTCGGGCTTTTCCGGGTCCGGCGCCTGATCCCCGAAGGCATCGAAAGCGTGTTCACCCTGGCCATGGTGCTGGCCCTGTTCCAGGGCAGCAACTTGGTCCTGGCCGAAAGCGGCATCGCCGCCGTCACGATGGCCGGCATCGTGGTGGGCAATTTCAGCACCTATGCGCTCAGGGATCTCGTAGAGTTCAAGGAAGCGCTCACGGTGCTGCTCATCGGGATGCTCTTTGTGCTGCTGGCCGCCGATGTTCGCCTGGAGCAGGTGGCCGGGCTCGGCTGGCCGGCGGTGGGGGTGGTGGTGGTGCTGATGTTCATCGTCCGGCCGGCGGCCGTGGCGGCCGGCACAGCGTTTTCCGAGCTGACGTGGAAAGAGCGGACGTTCATCGCCTGGATCGGCCCGCGGGGAATCGTTGCCGCGGCAGTGGCCTCCTTCTTTGCCGCCGCCCTGAACGACAAGGGGCTCCCCGGAGGCTACGAACTGCGCGCCCTTGTGTTTCTGGTGATCGCCGTGACGGTGGTGTTCGCCGGAATGACCGGCGGCCTAGTGGCCGGGGCCCTGAACCTGAAGCGGCCCAGCCAGTCCGGGTGGGTCATCCTCGGCGCCAACGCACTGGCCAGAGCGCTGGCCAAGCTGTTCAAGGAAGACGGGCAGGCGGTCGTTCTGATCGACTCTAACGCCGATCACTGCAAGGCCGCGGAAAACGACTGTACCCGGGTGATCTACGGCAACGGGCTTCAGGCGAGAAATCTGCTGCGGGCGGAGATCGACACCCGGCGCGGCGCCCTGGCGCTGACCGCCAACGACGAGGTGAATTTCCTGTTCATTCAAAAGGTGAAGGAAGAGCGCAAGGGGGTTCCCCTGTGGGCGGCCCTGAAAAGCGACTCGGTGTCCATGACGACCCGGATGCTCCACGGGTCAGGGGCGGCGCTGGCCTTTGGCAAAACCCTCGATGTCGCCCTCTGGGACCGCCGTTTCAACGGCAAACAGGTGCAATTCCAGCGGTGGCAGTGCGTTAGCGACCCGTCCGAACCAGCAAAGGCGCCCCTGCCGGCAGGCAGCGGCGCCCTGGCCGCTGCCCTTCAGCGCAGCAATGCGTTGTCGCCGGTGGATGACGCCACCCGCTTTAAAAAAGACGATGTGCTCCATTGCTTCGTTTTCGATCCGGAGGCGGCGGCCGTTGAAAAGCGTCTCTCCCAGCAGGGATGGCAATGCGTGGCGCGGCTCGACGGTGAACAGTTCTCTACATCGGTCTGCAGTCTGCAGCGCCCGCTGCAGCAGTCAACCGAATAGTTGGGGCGCCCTTAAAATTTGATTCCTGAGGAGTGGGGGGCACACCTATAATTTCAACTTCCTGAGATGACAGCCGTATACATGTGCCCCACCGCCTATCAGCCTTGAGTAATCCTGACAATCTGCTAAACAACTTGCATGCTCGAACGGCAACAGCGTGTTCACCGCAGAGCCGCAGAGCCGCCTTCGCAAAGACCAACGCTTCCGCCTTCGCAAAACCAACGCTTCCGCCTTCGCAAAACCAACGCTTCCGCCTTCGCAAAACCAAAAAGCTTCGGCGGACAAGTCGGCGGACAAGATGCCGGACAAGGCGCGCAGAGAACAGCGCGAGTGTATATCCATGAGTAGCGGAAATCCATTCCGTGGACCGGAGATGATTTGGCTTAAAATCGCTGAATGTTTACCGAATGAATTTAAAGCACGGAAATGTGTGGCGGCGGCCAATGCATCAGGGGAGTTTCCGGTAGACATCCCTTCGATGACCGACCCGGATTACTTCGATCGTCAGGATGCGATTCAGGACATTGTAGATTATGCGGTAATTGCCGACTCGGATACGGTAGGTATGCTCAGCCCCCGATAGTTTGACGGAGGCAGCGGGCACGGGGTCGTTCATAAGCGTCTCAGCCGCCGACATAATTCTTTCAATGGCGGATTTCGGCAGTTTTTTCAGTTCTTTGGCCGCTGACCGCTTCCAGCGGATTTCAAATGAGGCCATCCCGTTTCAACTCCGTGAGCAACGTCTCATGGGAAATCGTCGGCTCTTCCCGACGCTCGGCGACGACAGCCAAGTCCTCAATGTCTTCCAACAATTCCTGAAACTTGGATATCGGAAGGACTACAGAGATTCTCTCACCGGCCTCATTGGTTATGAACTGCGGGTTCAGATCTTTCATGCCAACCATTTCTCTCTCCGTTCTTTTCGCATAGTATGCAACACAGTAATACACATCGGTATGGAATTCAATTACGGCTCGGGTCCGGATTGGGTCCGGGGGTTGGGTCTGTAAGAAAGTTGGGGACGCCCCTAGTTTGTAAACTTCATGGGTTCCCGCTTGCACGGTAACCGTTCATGCGTTATGATCTGGATAGACTTTGCAGGGAGGTTCGATGATCATCTCATTTGGTAGCCGGGCGACAGAGGATCTTTACCATAATCGGCCAACCAGCAGAATGAGGCGTTCTCCGGCCGGCATCATTGACATGGCTTTGGTCAAGATGGACATCATCAACGCCGCTTCGGAACTGCTCGACCTTCACTCGCCACCAGGCAATCGCCTCGAAGCCCTCAAGGGCAATTGGAAAGGTTACCATCCTATCCGGGTCAATGACCAATGGCGACTTGTTTTCCGGTGGGAAGGAAACAATGCGCACGAGGTTCAACTGATCGATTACCACAAGTAAAGAGGATTGACATGATCCCTGAAAATCGTGTTCCAACACACCCAGGTGTGGTTTTGAGCCAGGAATTTCTCGTGCCCCTGGGCATCTTCCCAGGTGGATTTTGCCCGTCACCTTGGAGTGCCCGTCCAGCGCATCAATCAACTCATTCGCGGCAAGCGGGGTGTAACCCCCGAAACCGCCTGGCTGCTCTCGCAGGCCCTGAATACAACGCCAGAGTTCTGGATCAACCTCCAGACAGTTCACGACCTGGCGTTGAGCCGACCATCACGGCCTGTCGAGAAACTGGCTGCCGTTGCCTGAATGAGGACAGAAGGCGTTGTGGACGCCCCTATAATTTCAACTTCCTGAGATGACAGCCGTATACATGTGCCTCACCGCCTATCAGCCTTGAGTAATCCTGACAATCTGCTAAACAACTTGCATGCTCGAACGGCAACAGCGTTTTCACCGCAGAGCCGCAGGCATGTTATGGCACTCACATCGAGGCAATATGTCTGATTTTATTATCCAGCATCCATGCCCCCAGTGCGGCGCGCCAATCACGCTGGCCGAAACCGATCGGCTGGTGAGCTGCGGCTTTTGCCGGGTGCGATCCTATATGCCCCAGTTGTTCATCCGCTACCTTTTGCCCCACGATGCGCCCCCGGACAAAAAGCTGATATACCTGCCCTACTGGCGATACAAGGGGATGGTCTATTATGTCACGGGAAACGGCATACAGCACCACCTCCTCGATGCCACCCGGCTGGCCGTGAATCTCTCCTGCGTGCCACCCACTATGGGCCTTCGCAGCCAGGCCATGACGCTCAACATCGTCACCCCGGACACGCCGGGTCGCTTTGTCCAGCCGGACAAACCGTTCTCACAGGTCACCGGCCTGTTCGCGGATCTGTCCGTGCCACAGAAAGGTGGCTCGGTATTTCACCAGGCCGATATCGGGGAAACGGTGAGCCTCATCTACGCCCCGTTTTACGAAGACGGAGGGTTGTTCGACGCGGTACTCAACAAACAGCTGGGCGATACGGATGCGGCGTGGCAGGTTGCCGCCTTGCCAGGCGGCGCCCCTACATGGACGATCAAATTCGTCCCAACGCTGTGCCCTGACTGCGGATGGGATATGGAGTGCGCGTCCAACTCCCTGAGCCTGCTCTGCCGCAACTGCAACAGCGTGTGGCGGCCTGGCCGAAACGGACTGAAGCGAACCCGATTGACCTTCATCGTAGCGAAGGAAGTCAAAGACATCGTTTATCTGCCGTTCTGGCGGATCAAAACCGATGTCAGCGGCATTACCCTGAACAGTTTCGCGGACCTGGTGCGCATCGCCAACCTGTCGCGGGCGGTCCAGCCCGGCTGGGAGCGTCAGGAATTTTACTTCTGGTCCCCGGCGTTCAAAGTGCGGCCCGAAACCTTTGTTCAACTATCCCGCCAGATGAACATTGGCCAGCCGGCGGTGGCCGCCGGAGATGAAACGGTCAGCCAGGCGCCGGCACTCCCCGAAGGTCGCATCCTCCCGGTAACCCTGCCAGTGAGTGACGCGGTGGAGAGCCTCAAGATCAGCCTGGCCAGTTTCATCAAGCCCGCCAAGTACATGCTCCCGCGGCTGCCCGATATCACCATCACCCCGCAAAGCTCCCTGCTGGTCTATCTGCCTTTTCACGAAGGCTCGCTCGAGTACACCAACGACGCGTTCGGGGTCGCCATCAACAAACGTCTCGTGTCCCTGGCGGGCAACCTGTAACCCGTCAGTCTGAAATCCAAGGGGGGATCTGTTTCTTATGCTCGCTGAAGGCGGGAGTAAAGACGGCAGGCACCCCGCCGGTGCTGCAAAATCCGATTTGGAAAGCCATTAGGGAGAACAACTGTTGAGATCATACCCCATTCGATTCCCCTACCCCAGTTTTCTGTCGCCAATCTGGACTGAAGGCGATGATCTTTACATCAAAACACAATTTCTTGATCATGCGATCAGTTTGTTCTCGTATTGCACAATCATTTGCTTCAGCAAAAAACCAAAACATGTAAAGATTCAGACGAAAAAGTGGTGGGCATGGGGAAAACCGGATATCATCCCATTTGGCAACGTGGAATACATCGATTTTGTTTATCCGAAAGTGGCCGAGCATGAGAAAGATCGGCCCAGTGAAACTTATGAGATGTTTCTAATTGCCAATCGTCCTTTTCGCCGGGTGGATATTTTCCACTTTGATCGCCTGGATAGTGGCAACAAAGAATTGGCGTTCCGCTGCGCAGCGCTTATTACGCAAGTCACGGGTATCAGATTTGGCCCGGGCGAGCTCAACAACATGCCGTTAGCGGATTTTCAAGATAAGTACATTTGCGTGGCCTGCGGCCATCGGTTATCCTCGAAAGCCGAATCTGTTTTATGCCCGTACTGCGGGGGAAAAGAGATCCGGATAGAATAGGCGAATTCAAGTTGCAGGTGCATCACGAGCAGCCCATGATTAGGGAGGTGTCTCTATCTTAAGCGTTCGTTGCAATCCCTTTAATGATTATCACACCAAGCTATCCGGCGGTCATTCCGACAGAAATCTCGAAAATGCCTCCTTCAGATTGCCTTAAAACGCACTTTTCAGGTGTAAAATAGTCGGTTTGACAAGACCAACCGGCACTGCACCACCCTTCTGCAACGCCCCCTCCGAATATCCACCGGAATTTGACACAGGGGTTCTTTGCGGATTATAGATCGCCACTAACGCAAAAGCGATCAGGCAGGAGCCAAGTCTTAATTGCCCGCCAGCTATGACAGATAATACCTATCAATATAACTGTTATCTCCTATTATTGATTTTACGCGGTTCGGTCTGATTATATTCGCAAGGACGCATAAAATATGGAACCTTGCATATAAGGAGGATCGACATGAACAGAATCGAATGTGAAACCGAAAAATTTTCGAGCCGCACCGTCGGGCTCGTAGTGCTCCCCTTTGCTCTGGCGCTTGGATTTCTCGGTGCCCTGGTATTACCCTTGGTGGGACTGTTTTTTTCCATGCCGCTTTTCCTGTTTTCATTCGCCATGATGGCTGCGCCGGAAAGCAGGGCCTGCAAGATTTTGCTGAAGCGTAATTCTTGAGGGGGATTGGAGTCGGACCAAGCGTTCCGCCTGGCATTGCCTTAGAAACCCTGCGCTTCGCTTGGGTTCCAGGCGAAAACAATAGTTGCTGGCGCAACGAATTTAGATCGCGGCCTACGGCTACAGCATTGACGCCTGACATATATTCTCCTTTGTCCGGGGCATACCCTGATTGACGGACGCTGGCAATTTCTTGCATGAAAGCGGGCTCATCGACGATCGATGCCTGGGTAAATTTCGGCAATCCATGCTGTCTCACGATTCGACTGACCTCTGCATCCGCCATCTGCGACAGATACACTTTTCCCAGAGCGCCCGCCATCAGGATAACCGAGGATCCTGGAGGAGATGATATTTTAAAGGTAATATTTTAAAAATGAAGATTTGCGGTGGCATTTATTAAGCTTCTTGGGTGTGCGTGCATCTTCTCTTCTTTGAATAACGGCACCTTTGGAAGCAGTATTCGGCAGGGTCAGAAATGGCTCTGCTTTTTTATTGTGAGGAGCCTGAGGGTCACATCTTAAATATTAAATATCAACATTGACAGCGCTCAGGAAACCTTGGATATTGTGCCCATTCATCGGTGCCGCCATGTTTTGTGGTGCCTGAAATAACCCGGCACACAATTGGAGCGGCGGGGTAAGCGGCAGGCTGACAGACAAGTTCTTTTCTCTATATAAGGTTCTCCAATGGCAAAGAAAGCATACGTTAACGATGACAATCAAGCGACCTTCGTCTGCGATGTTTGTAATCACGCTAAAATCGTAGACGTTTCCCGGTATACGAATATCGGCAAGGCCCTTACGGTTAAATGCAAATGCAAGTGCGGGAACCAGTTTGAGGCGACGCTTGAAAAACGGGGTATCCTTCGTAAGGCCGTCAGCTTAGCAGGCACGTACACCCATATATCCCAATTGGGAGATAAGATCGAAGGGCGAATGGCCGTTCGGAACCTGTCCCGCAAAGGCATGCAGCTGGAACTCAATTCCGATCATGATTTCCAGATAGGGGATATCCTGGATGTGGATTTCCGGCTGGATGACGTGCCCCGGTCGCCGGTGCAAAAAAAGGTCATTATCCGCAACATCCGCGGCCGTCTGCTCGGAACCGAGTTTTCCGAAGCAAAAGCGTTCGATAAAATGCTTGGCATATACCTGATGAAATAACCCCTATGCGAAGCATGCGGTGGACCCCGAAATTCGGACAATGTGCTAAGCTAAGAGTCAGACCACTTCAACCAAGGAGGATCTGACAATGGGGAAGAGACGAAAAACGCACAGTGCCGAGTTCAAAGCCAAGGTAGCCTTGGCGGCAATCCAGA
>JBDRRP010000132.1:0-5374 GCA_043825735.1 Pseudomonadota bacterium
AAAAACATCCGTGTGCTCCGTGAACGCCGCAGAGATGTGATTTTTCCCGATTCCAATGGCTCCCGGCTGTAGCTTGAGCTTCCTGGATAAGTGGTTTTCCTTTTTTCGTCATCCCGGACGAGTGAAACGAGATCCGGGATCCAGTGATTTCAGCACTTCTGGACCCCGGCCGTCCGCCTTCGCCAGGGCTTCCACCTAATCCATCGATTCCACCCGGGTCCCATCACTAATGGAAGACTCCGGCGCGATAATGACTTTTTCACCGGCGGCCACGCCGGAAATGATTTCGGCCGTCTGATCGTTCATCAGCCCCACTGTCACCGGTGTCAGGCTTGCCTTGCCCTGATTCACGCGATAGACCTGCCAGCCGCCGTCGATACCCCGAAAAAGCGCGGTTCGCGGAACGCTGAGCGCATTCTTCTTTTCATCGGTGATCAACCGGACCCGGACCCGGTAGCTCAGCCCCAGGCTCCTTCCCGACTGGTTCAATTCCTCCAGTGTGCCTTTGGCGAAAGCGATTTTCACCGCCACCCGCTGCTCCTCAACGCCCAGGGAGGATACCTTTTTGAAGGCCTCCGGTTCCACCAGCCGGACGCTGCCCTGAACGGGCGCGTGGCCGAGGGCGTCACCGAAAATTTCAACCCGGTCCCCGGGCTGAACACGGGCAGCTTCTTCGGTCAGGATGTCGGCGGTCACTTCCAGCTTCGAAAGGTCGCCGATATCGAGCAGGGGTTCTCCGGGAGTCATCACCTTTTCATTCCAGACATGTCTTTTGAGCACGGTCCCGTCGACAGGGCTGCGCACCTGGGTCCTGATCAGCTCACGCGTCACATAGGAGGGCAGCATATGAACGATGGATTGGAAGGCCACGGTAGCGTGAAACATGGCCTGGCTCGATTCAATCTGCAGATTGGAATCCAGATAGCGACGTTTGGAATCACGCTCCTGGCGCTCGCTGACAGCCGATTTTTTTACCAGCGTCTGGTCTTTTTCATACTCCCACTGGGCGAACGCCTGCATGTTTTTACTGGCGTTGACCTCGGCCTCGGCGGCTTTGCGCCAATTGTCCATGGCCAGAACGATGTCTTTCACCTGGAGGGCGGTTTCCTGCAGATCGATATCTTCGAGTCGAACCACGATATCGCCGGTCTTGACTTCCTCCCCTTCCAGCACGGCAATCGGCAGCACGCGGCCCTGCATGGGCATGGTGATGTGATAAATGTGGGGCAGGCTGGTGCGGGCCCGCTCCTCCACATACGCCGCGATGCTGCCCAGGGTTGCCGTTGCTGCGCGGATGGGCACCTTTTTGGTCGCTTCGCTGACGATGCCCCCCACGATCGCCAGTGCCACCACGGCAACCGCGACCACCCAACCCCAGCGTATCTGACGTTTCTTAGCCATGCACTCTTCTCCATCGTCCGCAGTTCGTTGCCAAATCCGTGATATTTTATTCCTTCAAACTCATCGCCGCCACCCAGTTCTGAGCCCTGAGACTGCGCACCACGACGATCTGCGACAGCAGAACAAAACAGATGGTCAACGCCAGGGTATAGACAAAGCTCATCGGCGCGAGCGCCGCCGGAAAGGCATAGGCCTCGGTGGCCATCCCCTTCATCATGACAGTCAACATGACATGGCCCAAAGGCATGCCGACTAGGGTGCCGATCACATTGTTGATCAGGTTCTCCCGTAAAAACAGCCGGCCGACTTCGTTTTCGTAATACCCCATGGTCCGGAAGGTCGCGGTTTCGCGCTGGCGCTCGGACAGCGCGATGAGGGTGCCGTTAAGGATCGTGCCGAAAAAAATGACCGCGGCGAAAATGATCATCACCACCGCTGTGCCGCGCATTGCCCCGTCCAACTGCTTCACCAGGGCCCGCTTCTGATCGCCCAGATCGGAGAGGGCTTCCAGGCCGGGCATGGTTTTGATCCTTTCCATGAACGCCTGCTTGTCTCCAAGCGCATGCAGGGCCTGGATGCGGACCTCGCTGACGGAGGACTGCTCGTCCACTGTCCGGTTGAGCCAGCGGTAATCGGCGTAGACCGAAAGGCCCATCATGCTGGCCACAGACTTCACCACCGGCATCTTCCTGGCAATCCGCTCGCCCTTCACGGGCAGGACATCCACGGTGTCGCCGGCCGCGACCCCCAGTTTGGCCATCAGACGATCGGTCATCAGCAGCCCGGCGGTGGGCACGGCGACAGCCCGCCCCTGTGCGTCCAGCGGGATGGTCAGCCGGCTGCCGCACGCGATTCCCATGATGGCGCCTTTTTTGGTGCGGTTGCCGACCTGAAAGGTGCAGGGGACGTTGAAGACCGGTTCGGCGTGGATGACGCCGGGCAGGCGCCGGATTTCGTCCACGCAGGCGCTGTCCATTTCCTTGTTGAACGTCAGGTGGTAGTCGCTGCGCAGCGCCGTTTCAAACTGTACGGCAACCATCTTGTCCATGGAGTCCACAAACCCGAAGGCCAGGACAACGATCGAGCCTCCCAGGGCCGCGGCGAAGACCGATACCAGGGTGCGCCCCTTGTTGCGTAAAATCCCCCGCAGGATCATCTGCCACTGGGCGCCCAGATGCTTCCAGAAAAGACGCCAGCGTTCGAGAAAGACCGCCCCGCCCGCCGGGGGCGCGGCGGTCCTCATGGCTTCGGCCGGTTCCAGGCGCATGACCCGGCGGACGCCCTTGAGGGTTCCCAGTATCGCAAAACCAACGGATATCACGATCCCGGCCAGCGACAGACCCGGGTAAAACCGGTTCACCAGCCGTGGAAAGCTGAAGACGTCCTGGTACATACCGGTCATGACGCCGCCCAGCCAGTATCCCATGAGACAGCCCAGCAAACCGCCGGCCGTGCCGGCCGCGGCGGCGAATTTGAGAAAGTGCCACATCAATTCCCGGTTGCCGTACCCAAGGGCCTTGAGCGTACCGATGATGGTCCGCTGCTGCTCGGCCAGACGGGTCATCAATACGTTGAGCACGAGCGCGGCCACCACCAGGAAAAACGAGGGCAGCGTGACGGCCATACGCCTTAACTGGGTCATCTCGCCATCGAGCACCATGGGAGAAAACTGCTCGGCGCGGGGCGTGCCGGCGAAAACGCCAAAGGATTCCAGGCGGCGGCTGAGCTCGGCGACCGTGCGGCCGGGGTCCTTGCGGGCTTCGGGGGCCAGCAGTCCGACAACACTGTTGCAGGCACTGCTGAACCCGAAGCTGTCCTCGGCAAAGCTGCGCTTGATGTACATCAACCCGTAGTTTTCAGGTTGATTCACCATACTCCCGGGGGCAGCCAGGTAGACAAACTCGGCGCTGATCGCCGTTCCCGTGACAATCAGATTTTTGCGCTGGTTGTTGAGGACCGCCACAAGGGTATCGCCCGGTTCGATCCCGCGGGCTTTGGCGAACTTCTCCGACACGATGACTTCGTTGGCGCGCCCGTGGGTAAAATAGGTTCCCTTGCGGAGGATGATGTTGTTGATCACCGGTGTATACGCGTCCGGCAGGGAGATCACCATGGCGCCCACCGGTTTTATCGCGTCGGGCAGATCCAGGACCACCTGGAATTGAATGCGCTGGCGGATTTCGGAGACGCCGGGGACCATGGCCAGCCGGCTGACTTCCTGCACGGGACCTTTTTTGAGATCGATCCAGAAGTCGGCCAGCCGGCAGGTGGAATAGTAGTCGGTCCTGGCGATCAGCAGGTTGCGGGAGGCCGACAGCATGCCGATGAAGCAGCCGATGCCCACCGCGATGATGGCGGCGACAGCCAGCAGCATGCCCCAGCTCTTGACCAGGTCACGACGCAGTTTGCGGTCCAGGATTCCCATTACCAGATCAGTTCCCGGGCGGTTTTTGGATTTTCGGTGACTTTCACCTCGGCTATTCGGCCGTCCCGGATTATCGCGTTGCGGTCTGCCATATGGGCAATGGCCGGCGCGTGGGTGATCATGACCACGGTGGTGCCGGTCTTCTTATAGATATTCTGGATCAGCTCCAGAACCATCACCGAGGTCTCGTGATCCAGCGCGCCGGTGGGCTCGTCGCACAGCATCAGTTTGGGCCGTTTGGCCAGGGCGCGGGCGATGGCCACCCGCTGCTGCTGACCACCGGAGAGCTGTGACGGGAAATGGTCCATCCGATCACCCAGCCCCACCAGATCGAGGGCTTCGGCCGGATCCATGGGCTCGTCCGCGATTTCCGTTACCGTAGCCACATTTTCGAGTGCCGACAGGGTCGGCACCAGATTGTAGAACTGGAAGACAAACCCGACATTTTCCCGTCGAAACGCCGTCAGCTCCTTTTCCGTCAGTCCGGTGATGTCCTGCCCGTCAAAAATGATCGTCCCGCTGGTGGGCTGGTCGATGCCGCCGATCATGTTCATGAGGGTGCTTTTGCCGGAACCCGATTCGCCCTGGATGATGAGCAGTTCACCGGCGTGAACATCGAGGTCCACGCCCCGGAGCACCTTGACTTCGACCTCGCCTACAATAAAAGTGCGGTGGATATCCGTGAGACGCATCAGATAGCCGTTATCGCTGATTTTCATGGTCTTCGCTCAAGCCATTTTCAGATGTCAGGGTTGATAGCCTCGTAAAAAGTCCGAATCTCTCGCAAAGCCGCAGCGATCGCAAAGATAACTGATTGATATTAAAAATGTTTTTCTTTGCGTTCTTAGCGCCTTTGCGAGAAAATTGCTTTTTTACGGTTTCATCAGGGTTCAGATCGACAGCGGAAAGGAAAAAAACGGGGTTACTTTAGCATGCGACAAGACGGCAGGACAGGGCTATTCTCCGATTATTTTCACCAGGACCCTTTTTCGCCGGCGGCCGTCGAATTCGCCGTAGAAGATCTGCTCCCAGGTGCCGAAGTCGAGCCGTCCGTCGGTGATGGCCACCACCACCTCGCGGCCCATGATCTGGCGCTTCATGTGGGCGTCGGCATTGTCTTCGCCCACGTTGTGGCGGTACTGGGAAACCGGCGCATGGGGGGCGAGTTTTTCCAGCCACACCTCGTAGTCGTGATGCAGCCCCGACTCGTCGTCGTTGATAAAGACCGAGGCGGTGATGTGCATGGCGTTGACGAGCACCAGCCCTTCGGTGACGCCGCTCTCTCGCACGCACTCGGCCACCTGGGGGGTGATGTTGATAAACGCGCGCCGGGTGGGGACCTCGAACCAGAGTTCCTTGCGGTAGGTTTTCATCACGGTGGGTCCCTTCAATCAAAAATGAACCTTAAAAACTTACATTTCGCATGTTTCAAAAATAGTTTTCCCCAATCAGCGAAAAATATTATTTAAATCAGCTATGTAGCTCTAAATTGCCACCAGCGACTATTGAGCATTTTGTACACAACCTCTGGAACTTCAAGAAGCCTAT
>JBDRRP010000133.1:0-18078 GCA_043825735.1 Pseudomonadota bacterium
CGACAGCGGAAAGCTGCGAGGTTCAACGGATGAACTGCTCTTCCTGTCAGATTGTTATTTCTCGACCACCTCCTTTCTTTTGAATGCCTCGGCAATAAACGATGACGGCTTTGCCGGGCGCCCCAGATAGGACATTGTTTGAGACAGATACAACAGCCTCATGGCCCTGCTCATGGCTACGAAGGCGATCCTGCGCTCCTCCTCCGGTTCACCGTTTGCGTTTGGCATGACGCCTTCGACCATGCCGATCACGAACACCACGGGGAACTCAAGCCCCTTGGCCTTGTGGACCGTCGATAGGGTCACGCCTTCCTCATCTTTGCCGCTGTTCGTGCGGACGGACTCCGCGTATTCCAGGAACTCACCCAAGTCTTCGTATGGACCGGAAGCTCTTTGGAGCTGATCCAGGCTTTCCAGCGGCCCCTCGAATGGATCGGACAGTTCGTCTGCCAGGTATTTATCCAGATCCAGTTGCTCGCGAATCTGCTCAATCAGGCCGGCTGGCTCAAGCCATGTCTTTGCACTGGCAAGGCTATCTATCAATGATGTGAACGCCTCGATGCTGTCTTTGAGGTACTTGGCGCCAACCGGTATCACCTTCAGGGCGGGGTAAAGATGCAGGTCATTTGCCTCTGCATAGGTTTCCAGGTTCTCAATGAAGCTGTGGCTGACATACCGACCGGGAACATTGATCACCGTTTTCAGGGCTTCATCTCCGTCGAACGTGTCCGGTTCGTTGACCAGCACCAAATACTGGATCAGGATGTTGACCTCATAACGGTTGTAGAAGTTTGCTTCTGATTCTATCCGATAGGGGACATTACGCTTCGAGAACGCCTCCTCGATGGCCCTGGACTGGCTATTGGCCCGGTACAAGATGGCGATGTCCCTGTAAGCGTATCCACGGCTTTCGACCAAGTCGCGGATTTCCGTTTCGATCTGACGCGCCTCCTCGTCCTCGGATAGGGCATGAAGAACGATGATGCTCTCACCGGGCTGGTTGATCGTGTTCAGGGTCTTGTCGATCTTTCGCTTGTTGTGACTGATGAGGTGCTGACAGGCGGTCAGAATCTGTGGGGTGGACCTGTAATTCGTATCAAGGATGAACCTGACGCTTCCCGGGTGGCGCTTTGAAAATGACAGGATGTTTTCAACTTCGGCGCCGGTAAATCCGAAAATGCTCTGCCAATCATCGCCACACACCCACAGTGATGAGTAGTCATTCTTGCCGGCTATCAGGTTCAGAACCTCCACCTGAGCAGGATTGGTGTCCTGATATTCATCGACCAGGATATGCGGAAAGGTCTGTCGGTAACTGTTGCACCGGTCCTCGTGCGATTTGAGCAGGCGATAGGCCTCCATCAACAGGTCTGAGAAATCCAAACAAAGGCATTTACGTTTCTCCTCCTCGTAGACCTGGTAAATCTCGGCGACGGCCTGCATCACCTCGTCATTCTCGTGAAATGACCGGAAGCGCTCCCAGTCCATCAGGCGGCTCTTGGCAAGGCCGATCTCACGAAGGGCGAAGCCGGCGGAAAACTCGCCCACATCGAGCCTCTTGATTACCTTGCGCATGAGATAGACCTGACGCTTGCCATGAAGCATTTCAAAGGTCCGGCCTTCCTCCTTCAACAGCCGGTGGCAAAAGGAATGGATAGTGGAAAGGGTCACCTTGGAGGACTGATCCAGTAGGACCGGCCTGAGCTTGTTTCTCATGGCTCCGGCCGCGTTTCTGGTGAATGTAAGGCCCAGGATCTTTTCTGGCGGTATCCCCTGGCTGACCAAATTGCCGATCCGTGCGGCCATGGTGGCAGTTTTCCCAGATCCTGCGATGGCTACCACGCTGGCGGTGCCGAACATGAAGGCGGCGGCGGCTTTTTGATGGTCGTTTAGATTGTGCATGACATGGGGGCTCCTTTCTATGGTTGGATTCTTAGGACACGAAAAGGGGACCTGCGTCGGGGCAGATCGCCTGTTTAGTGGTTGTGGATGGCTGGAACTGGAAATATTTGGAGTAAGGCCGTGGATGGCGTGGCGGTTAAACTGTAATGTTGACAGAGATCGGGATTAGGTGGAAACTATAAAAGGCGCGGATTTGGATAGTGTTTTCATTATTTATTCCATAGAAATCAAATACATATTTCGGCGGTGGCGAATAGTTCTCACCAGCCATTATATAGAATTAGAGCGATGTCGGACTAAACGATGTTGAAAGCAGAAAGGAACCTACCATGTCCGTGAATAGTCACCTTGTGAATCTCGCGAGTGATCTCGTGTTGTCAGAGGTGGAAAAAAGCAGTATCTCAACCTCAATTACCACGCTGTCTTCCCGTCTGTCGGTTTACTTCGGAAGCGGTGTTACAAACCACTTTCAGTTCGGATCCAGCACTCGTGGCACGATCCTTCCTCGAAAAGCAGACAAAAACTCTGATATCGACTACATGGTTGTCTTTGATACATCTGACGGTCAAAAGAAACCGCAGACGTACCTCGATCGGTTAAAGCGCTTCGCCGAATCGAAGTACTCAACTTCGGAGATTTCGCAGTCGAGCCCGACCATTGTCCTTTCCCTCAACCACATCAAATTCGAGCTCGTACCAGCGATCTATAACTATGGCTATCAAATTCCATCACCTGCATCTTCATGGTCGGATTGGACCAGCACTGACCCGGCAGGCACAAACGATGCCCTGCAGAGCAAGAACAAATCAGAGAACTACCAGGTCAAGCCGCTTGTCCGACTCCTCAAGTACTGGAATGCAAGAAAGGGCCACCCATTTAGATCCTTCGAACTCGAGCAATACGTTGTCGGCAAATTTTTCTGGTCATGCAGCGCACTGAAAGACTATTTCTACGACCTCTGGTCTGGTTTTAGTTGTACCTACGATACGGCACAGTATATAAAAGATATGGTGGCCAGTGCAAAAGAACACGCCCGCAAGGCAAAAGAGTATGAGGACGCCAATATGCCAGTCAACGCAGAATTCGAAATCAAGAAGATCGTCCCAGCGCTATGAGCACGAAGCCTGAAATCCAAAGAGTTGACGAGGTTGATAGGTATTATTTGCCCATTAACAGAATGGGTAAGGCAACAGCCGCACTTTTTTGGGTTATTGCAGCTGTCTCCCTTTTTATGCCATACGCCCGTTCTATTCTGGGGCCGGCGAATCACACTGCGCTGAGATCAGTATTTCTTGTTTTAGTACTCGTCCACTTTGTGCTTTCCCAAGTCTCCAGGCTCTATTTGGTGCCAAGAGCAGAGCGCATGCGTAGGATGCAACTTCTTTCAGACGCTTTTGGCACCTGCCTCACACACGATCGAACGAGCCTATACTACAATAACGAGTACTCACCATCGGTAGAGCGCCTTGGGGCAAGCACAATGGAGAATGCTCTGTTCAGCAAAGAGATTTCGGCCAAAATGCTGGAGCGCAAACGATGGACAGTTGGGGTCTACCTTGTAGCGTGGCTTCTTGCCTTTGCCCTTCGACACAACAACCTTGAACTGATCACGTGGATCACACAGCTCGTGTTCTCCGGGGAAGTCATCGCAAGCTGGCTAAAACTTGAATGCTTGCGCTTTCGGCATGAACGCGCCTATGAGCGGCTACATGCTCATTTCCTTCATAGTATCGGCGGTGATCAACCATGCGCAATCGCAAATGTGCTTGATGCTTTCGTGGCTTATGAATCCGCCAAAGCTGCCGCTGGTGTACTCCTTTCATCAAAAACATTTGTTCAACTCAACCCTGACTTAACCAGAAAGTGGGAACAAATCAGAGATGATTTGGGAATGCATCCCCGACAATACGGGTTGGCAAAAGGCGATCAAATTTGATAGCTTTGCCAATAGATTCGTGATGAGCGCCATACATTCATAATCCCGTTGAAACTATACTCCTTTTTCAATGCCGCACTACATGACGGCAACAGGACAAAATGCCCATTGAGATAAGCCCCGGCAGCTTCACGATACCGGGGCTCCCTGTTCCGCCTACCAGTCTTTACAAGCCTCCGCGAACTGACAGTCTCCGCACATCCAGCTTTTGCTCGGCATGAATATCCGCGCCTCGATGCCTGCCAGCACGGCGCCAGTCAGTTTGGCAAATCTCCGGCGCTGTTTCGCAGTCCGGACCGTGTAGTGCTGCTCGAACTTGGGTGATTTCTTCAATTTTCGCAGGACATCGAAACGACAATACACATCGACCTTGGGAAACACATACCGGTTGGCGGCCAGCAGGTAAGCATACGAGGTCAGTTGCAGATCCTCGTCCACAGTGTCCTGTCCGTATGGGTTCTTGGCTGTCTTGTTGTCCACGGCGATGATGTTGCTGGCGGCGTCCTTGAGCAAAAGGTCGATGATGCCAGTCACAACCATATCCAGGGCCTGTCCTGCTTCGGAATACAGCCTGGCGGTCAAAGGAAGCTCGATACCGATGATCTCGAATCCGGTCATGTCGATGCCTTCGTAAAACGCCTTCAGCATCTTTCTGCCCATGTCGATGGCGGCGGCTCGATTCGGGGTCTGTTGCTTGTAAATGATGGGCACCTCTACTCGGTCCAGGCCGGCGGTCAACACCTCGGCGAACACATCCTGCAACTGCCACAGCGGATCAGGCACCCCGTTATCCATCAGACCTCGGTGGTAGCGCTCAATGGCGCTGTGGATGGCGGAACCGAACGGCAGCGCGATGCTGATTCTTTCAGCCGGCCGCTGCTCGACGTACTGGAACTGATATTTAAGGGGACAGGCCAGATAGGTGAACACCTGGCTGTAGCTGACGTGAAGCTCGGATTGAAAATCGGCCAATGCTTGTTTTCTGCTCATGATCGTCTCCTTTTCTGGGGCAATGAAAAAGGGAAGGCCCGCGCAGGCACCTTCCCCTTTGGTTGAATGATTGCGATTACCGGCTTTGCAGCCAGTCGATGAGGCTGGAGGCGTCGGACCGGGTGATGTGATCCACCACGGAGCCATAAGTGCTGACACAGTGCTCGTTGAGTTCCTTCTTGGTCATGCCGGCTGTCTGCATCAGGCTCATGATGTATTTGTACTGCTTGCCGGTGATACGATTGCCGCCGTTGGATTGACCATTTGCAGGAGGCTGATTGGATCGGCCCCCGGCCTGGCGCTGCTGACCGTTTGTGGCATTCTTGTGTGAGTAGCTGTTTTCGCCGGCGCGCGGAGTACCTTCCTCTTGGTGTGTACCTGCCTCCGGTCGAGATGCATTGGTATCCGGCTGCACCTGCTGCCGCGCCTGACCAGGCATATCCTCCAGGTCCTGCGTGAACAGCTCCGATAGCCCAGCCACCCGCAACGTGGCATCGATGTGGGCGGACTTCTCGGCCATCTTGAGGCTCTTGTTGATGTCGCCACTGTCCTGAGCGATACGCCTGGCACCGGTTCCCTCGGCGGCCACGAATCCGCTACCCGTGTGAAGCTCGCATTTGAGAAGGATGACCTTTAGATCCTCCCCGCGAAGGGCGGCGCTTTCGTATTCTTTGAGGTTAGGAAACCTCGGAATAAGCCCCAGCATGCCGCAGATTTTCTCGGCACCTGGCTTCCACAGGGACGGTTTGCTCCAGTGCCTCGGATTGATGCACTCATGAGCTTTCCCCTCACTGGCCAGCCGGCACTTGTCCTTTCCGACCACGTGAATCTGGCCGTAATCGACGCCGATCTGAAGGTTGGACTGAATCCACCGGAGCAAGGCCTTGCGGTTGTCCTCACGGCGCTCCAGGGCCGCTGAGAAGCGCTCCACAGGCATATCCAGCGGTGCCGTAGGAATGAGGCTTGGGACCGTTATGCGGTGCTCCTGATGCACCTCAGGAGGAAGTACTTCGACCGAGTTGACGCGTCTGGTTTCTTGTCTTTCTTGGGTCATGATCTCTTCTCCTTTTCATTTGGTTGGTCCAGAAACACGAAAAGCCCGGCGAGCGAAATTGCTCACCGGGCCTCTCTGTTGGGGTGGATGATTGTGGCGGTTATCGCCAGTAAAGACCGCTTTCCAGGGCCTCCTGAGCTTCCTCAAAACTGCGGTAGTAACCACTCTCGCGACTGTAGGGGCCGCAATTCGGGCAGAAAAAGCCTACATAGTTGCCAGCCGCGCTGCGATGGACACCGATATGGAGCACGGCGTGGCATTCACAGCAATTGGTGACGACGTCGTTTACGCATTCACCGGGCACTGTCATGAAGATCACCTCCTTTCGGGTGTGGATGGGTTTTCACTGAAGGGGCAGTCCTGGCATTTCGTTTTGTCCCGACAGGCATCACAGACCTTTTGCCGGTCCAGGATCTTAGGCAAGTAATCGAATACGAACTCGATGCCCTTGTTCATTGGAACGCCCAGGGCCCATGAGATCCGGCGAAGCGTGCAAGACGATTTCAAGGAAAGCTCCGGTGTGTATGCCATTGGCGCTTCACCTCCTTTCGAAATAAAAAAACCACTTGCCGCCGGGGCAAATGGCTCCATTGAAATTTTTGGAAATGTTGATCTCAGCCTATCTGGTCATACATCCGCTGGATGATGCCGTTGTCGGCCATGCTGTAATACCGGTCCTCGAACATCGAGACGATGATGTGCTCATGGACGGTGATGCCAACCAGTTGGCAGGCCTGGATCAGCTTCTCGGTCAACGCCAGATCCTCAGGGGACGGCTGAGTGTCCCCACTTGGGTGGTTGTGGCTGAGAATAATTGCCGATGAACTGGCCAGAATCGCTGGTTTGAGCACTTCACGAGGACAGACCTGGGCCGATGAGACGCTGCCGGTGCTGACAATGTTCACGCCGATGATCTCGTTCTTGGTATTGAGCATTAGCACGCAGAACTGTTCCCGGTCGGACTGGCCGTGGGCTTCAATCAGCTTGCGGATGATCGGCTGGGCCTGCTGCGAATTGGCCAGACGGCACCGCTCAAAGGGAAGGTGCTGGTCTCGAACCAGCGCGACTCGGTAATTTGAAATGAACTTGGAATGGTGAGGTGTCTCGGCGGGGGATGGGAAAAGGCTCTGCTGTCTTGGTATGGGGGATTTCTCATTCAAATGGATCACCTCCTTTCAAATCACGAAAGGCCATCGATAAGAATCGACAGCCCTGTGAATGGCAGCCCTGGTGGTGGGGGCTATAATGTATGTTTTCGGACCTTACCCCTTGATCACTATATGGGTGCCAGAGGCGATATTTTTGGCGGAATTTTTCAGGACGACCAGGATGGTGGCTGTTGGGACAAGACCGGCAGGCAAAATATATGGTGGGGCTATTGAGGAGGTTCGACCACGATAACCTGCGCACGGTAAAAACTTTGAAAATCCCTGAAAAAGTTTGACATTTTAGTCATTACTGTGCTTTATTAATGCCGATTTATACGTGTTTATTGGTATCTGGCATTATTTGGCCAGCTGATGGCATTATTTTCTCTCAATCCCATACCACCCGACACAAATAACAAATTTTCCATCGTTAGGATTCAAAATGGAAGACAGATGGCTTTCTGTAGATGAAATTGCAGCCTATCTCGGCATTAAGCGGGATACACTCTATAAATGGATCTCCGATAAGCGAATGCCAGCTCATCGAGTCGGAAGGCTGTGGAAATTCCGTAAGGAAGAGGTTGACGAATGGGTAAAGTCTGGCGCGGCAGGCGAAAGGGATGATGAATCCCAGGGCACTGCTAAAGACACTGCGAGATGAGCATTACGAGTTAAAGGGTGTTCGGATCAGTGGCAAGATGAACCCTCTGCGCTCGGGATAAGGAGCTATTAGTTGAGCAAGAGCCAAACGTGTTTCAACCCTGACAATTGTGCCGCAGCGATAGCGCAAGCTGAGGCACGCTACGCCAAGCTGCTTTTGGTTGTTGGGCGTTCCGGGACCGGCAAAACGGCGTTGTTGCGCACCATGGCCAAACAGTTTGGAATCCCATTGTTTAACTTGGGCCTCGAACTGAGCAGGCGGCTGCTTCCTCTGGATATCCGGGAACGGAAGCTGCGAGCCGCGGATTTGATTGCCGATATGTTCGACGAGATTAACAGTTCACGGATTGCCGTCGACAACACGGAGATCATATTCGACGCCGATTTGGAATTGAATCCGGTCGGTTTGCTTGAAAAGCTTTCAAGGACAAGGCTGTTGGTGTGGTCCTGGAATGGCAAGCTTGATGACGGTCATGTAATCTACGGTGAGCCCGGACACCGCGAATATCGTCGTATGCCAACAGACCGTATTACTCTGATAACGCTCTTATAAGCGAGAGATGCAATGAAATACAACGAACTGATTTCGTTCGAACCCATCGAAAGTGTGATCCAACTGCGAGATGCGAACCGCGAAGCGTCGGCGAGGAAGCACGTCTCGTCATATGTCATTTCCAAAGAGATGTGTCAGAGGCTTAGTGAAGTGGTCATCCCGCATCTTCAGTTCCATAAGCCACACGATAACAAGGGGTTGTTGATAGTTGGCAACTACGGGACCGGTAAGTCTCACCTCCTTTCCTTCCTTTCAAGCATTGCCGAGAATGGGGAATTGCTGCCGCTAATCACCGATACAACCGTACGGGAGGCTGCTCAGGATATTGCCGGCCAATTCAAGGTAATTCGCCTGGAAATCGGTTCGACGGAGATGCCCTTCAGAGAAATCATCACCTCTGCGTTGGAAAAGAATCTTGAGGACATGAATGTTTCTTTCCGGTTTCCCGAAGCGAACCAGCAGTATGAGAACAAAACCGCATTCGAACAACTCATGGGGGTTTTCCATAAACAATACCCCAATCACGGGCTATTAATCGTGGTGGATGAACTTTTGGATTACCTCCGCTCCCGAAGTGATCAGCCTCTCATCCTTGATCTGGGTTTCCTCCGTGAACTGGGAGAGGTGTGCAAGGATCTGCGGTTTCGCTTCATTGCCGGGGTCCAAGAAGCCATTTTCGAAAGTGGCCGCTTTGCACACGTCGCCGACAGCATAAGGCGGGTAAAAGACCGGTTTCAACAGGTCCGGATCGCCTCAACGGATGTTAAATACGTCGTGGCCAATCGGCTGCTCAGCAAGTCAGCAGAGCAGATTGCGAAAATTCGTGAGTATCTTGAGCCATTTACCAAATTTTATGGAAATATGACTGAGCGAATGGACGATTTCGCGCAGCTTTTCCCGATGCATCCGGACTACATCGAGACGTTCGAGCATATCCCAATCGTCGAAAAGCGCGGCGTGCTTCAAATCATTTCCGATACGACCAGAAACCTGCTCAACCAAGATGTCCCTGAAGACAAAATCGCCGTGGAGGCATTTGACAGCTACTGGCAGACCATCAGCGACAACGCAGACAACCGCGCCATCCCGGAAGTTGGAGAAATCATTGAATGCAGTGACGTTTTGAGAGCCAAGATCAAAAATGCTTACACCAAGCCTCCATATAAACCGATGGCGCTCCGCATCGTTGACGCCTTGTCTGTTCACCGGCTGACCACACACGATTTGTATTCGCCCATCGGGTTGACCCCGGAGGAGTTGCGAGACGGTCTCTGCCTATACCATAATGCTGTCGGCAGCCTGCCCGGAGATCCGGCCGCCAATTTGCTGACCGTTGTGGAAACCGCGTTGCGGGAAATCCATCGAACAGTCAGTGGCCAGTTCATCTCCTCGAACAAAGATAACCGGCAGTACTACCTGGACTTGAAGAAAGTCGACGACTACGACGCAATCATCGAGAAAAGATCCGGTGCGTTGGATAAAAATGTCCTCGATCGCTATTACTATGATGCGTTGCGCCAGGTGCTGGAGTGCACCGACACACCGGCTTTCACCGGCTGGCAGATTTGGCAGCATGAGATCGCCTGGAAGGAGCGAAGCGCACCGCGCTTGGGTTATCTTTTCTTTGGAACACCAAGCGAACGTTCAACGGCCATACCGCCCCGCGATTTCTATTTCTATTTCATTCAGCCCTTTGATGCCCCGCGCTTTACCGATGAGAAACTACCGGATGAGGTGTTTTTCAGGCTTTCCGAAAAGGACCAATCCTTCGAAGATGGCCTCAAATTCTACGCCGCAGCGCTCGAACTCGCGGCCCAGTCTTCTGGAGCAAAAAAGGACACCTATCAGAAAAAGGCAACAGAGCACCTCACCACGCTGGCAAAATGGATGCGGGAGCATCTGCTCGGATCGATGGACGTCACCTATCAGGGACAGAAAAAGAAACTCACCCGCTGGCTCACCGGGCGCCCGGGGGGCGGAGGTCCGATGAACATCCGTGACACCGTGAATGCGGTGGGGTCAGCTTGTTTGGCTGAACACTTTGGCAATTTGGCTCCGAACTATCCAACCTTTTCGATTTTGCTTACCACCAAGAGCATCCCACAGGCAGCTCAGGATGCCATACGCGGCATCGCCCAGCCCGCCATGAGAACCAAGCAAGCCACGGCTGTCCTGGATGCACTGGAATTGATCGACGGAGACAAGCTTGAACCAGCCCAATCCCAATATGCCAAAACCATTATCGACCTGCTAAAGGCGAAAGGACAGGGCCAAGTCATGAATCGGCAGGAAATGATCCAGTCCGTCAATGGGGTGGACTATTTCATGCCTGAAAAATTCCGGCTGGAACCGGAATGGGCGGTCGTATTGCTCGCCTCGCTTGTATATTCTGGCGATGTTGTACTGTCGATTCCAGGCGCAAAATTCGACGCCACGGGATTGAATACCCTTGCCACGACCACCGTCGATGATCTCGTCAAGTTTAAGCACATCGAACGGCCCAAGGACTGGAACCTTCCCGCACTTAAGGCACTATTTGAACTCATGGGCCTGGCGCCAGGATTGGCTGTTGAGGTTACACAGGGCAGCACGGCCCCGGTCACTCAGCTTCACAAAACGATTCTGGAGGTCATCGAGCGCCTTGTTCTTGCTCGGCAACAACTGATAAATGGGATTCCCTTTTGGGGACAGAACTTGTTTACTGAACAGGAAATACAGGGATTATCCGAGACTCTCGACAAAACCAAGACATTCGTTGAGAGCCTCCAAGCCTATAATGCACCTGGAAAACTTAAAAATCTGAAATATGATGCCGATGAGATCAAATCACACGGCTCCGCATTTAATCGGTTGAAGGAGATCCAGGATCTTGAAGCCTTTACCCTCGAAATCGGTCAATACGCACAGTATCTTTCCATGGCCGAAGGCTACCTGCCCGAGGCCGATCCGTGGACTGAAAAAAGCCACGCCTTAAGGAAGCAGATACTTAAGGACATACGCGATCCCGGCAAGCGATCCTCAGCCAGTTTCAAACGGGCCGTAGGGGAGAAGCTTAAGGCATTGAAGGCGGATTACATCAACGCCTATATGGGGCTGCACAAAAAAGCGAGACTCAATCACGCCCAGGATAAAGCCAAGAGTGAGATCTCACGGGATTACCGGGTAGCCCAGCTTCAAAAGCTGACAGCCATCGATCTGCTCAATCGGCAGCAGCTCATCGAGTTCCAGGACCGGCTTGGTAAGCTGAAAACCTGTTTTGGACTGACTGAGCGTGACCTGGAAGCAGATCCCAAGTGCCCGCACTGCAACTTTTGGCCAGGCATGGAAACCGCCGGTCCCTCTGCCAACGCGGTCATAGATGCACTACGCAGCGATCTTAGTAATATGCATCGGTCATGGACGCAATCCTTGCTTTCGGATCTTGGGGACCCTGTTGTTCAGAAGAACTTTGAGTTGCTGAAGCCCAAGCAGCGCAAGATCATCGATGCCTTCATAGCTTCGAAAGAGATTCCGGATGAAATCGGAAACGACTTCCTGCAAGCATTAATGGATGCGCTTTCCGAACTTTCCAGCGTCCCGGTGAGGGTTGGCGACCTTCGCGCAGCTTTGTTCCCTGACAATGGGGCGGCGACGCCAGTGGAACTCAAGGACCGTTTCGAGAGGTTCATTTCGGATCTGCTTAAAGGGAAGGATGCAGGAAAAACCAGAATTGTGCTGGAATAGGTATATGGAAAGGTGGCTATGGACTGGAACGAGCTGATCGAAAAGCTCAACGGCTTTGAGTGGAATGACGTGGAGTTTAAGGAAGCGATTGAACATTGCCCGAAAAGCGCCTTCGAGTCGGTGTCTGCTTTCGCCAATACCGCAGGCGGGTGGCTTATTTTCGGGGTGAAAGAGGACAATGGCGTTTTCACCATTATCGGGGTCAAGCGCCTTGACCAAGTGGCCAGCGAATTTTTCTCTACACTGCGATCAGGCAATAAATGCAGCTTTATGCCGGATGTCAAAGAGAGCCGCATTCTACACGAAGATAAAAATGTTCTGACCTTTTATGTCCCTGAAGCACCACGAGATGCGAAACCCGTATATCTGCATGGAGATCTGCGGCAAACATACATCCGTAAAGCCGGAAATGACCAGAGGTGTTCACCGAAGGAGATTGAGCAATTCCATCGAAACCGGTCGGACAGACCTTACGACAGCGAGTTTTTAGATCTCAATTTCGAAGGCCTTTTCGATGAAGAGACCATAAAATGGTACCGATCCCAGTGGCAACCTCGGAACCCCGATAAACTCACAGATGCTTCCACATTAGATTTCTTGAAATATTATGGTCTAATTGCAGAGGTAGGAGGCAAACCCAGACCTACCCGTGCCGCCGTGCTCTTGTTCGGCACAGAGGCTGCCATTCTTTCTATTCTGCCTCGGCCCGTAGCAGATTTTCGGCGTATCGGAGTCACTTTTGACATGGGCATCCCAGACGAGAACCGCTGGGAGGACCGCGGAGTCATGGAATGTAATCTCATGACAGCCTGGCGTCTAATTCTGGAGCACTATCGCAAGGCATCGGATGTACCATTCTCACTGGACAAAGTAACGCTGAGGCGAGAAGACAGACCCCCTGACTATATTGCGTTTCGCGAAGCACTCATAAACCTGCTCACTCACCAGGATTTCGGGGACCAGACGCGTAAAGCATCCATCCAGTTGTTCCGGGATCGGATGATTTTCTGGAATCCCGGCTCATCCATAGTGTCTCGCGAAGAGATGTTCACCCCGGGTGACCGACCGGTAAGAAACCCTCGCATCGTCAGCGCCTTTCAGCGCATTGGTCTCGGAGAGCAAGCCGGCACCGGTATGGGCGCCATTTATTCTAACTGGCGCCAGCTTAAACGCATTCCCCCGATGATCGAAAACGACAAGTCCGGTCACAGCTTCTGCCTGCATTTGCTTGGTGACGAACTTGTATCTGAGGAACAGCTGCTTTTCCAAGCCAAGTTAGGGGTTCACCTCTCTGAGGACGAAGCTGCCCTCTTTTCTCAAGTATGGCGACAGGGCCAGATATGGCCATTGGAAGCCAGGGCAATCACCGGGCGATCTGGAACTGAAACCATTGTAATTCTTAAACATCTCGTGGTCCAGAATCTTGTCGAGTTGCGTAAAGGCCAACACGATGAACATTATGTCCTTGCGCCACATCTTAGGGAGATCCTCCACGGTAAATCTCCACAGCCAGAAAAGCCTATCATGGAAAGGTCGGTCACTATCCAACCTGATGCGAGTGATGAGAGGTTGGTCACGGACACAGCCAAACCACTCAAACGTCTGACAGAGACCCAACGCAAGATTGTCCTTTTCTGCGACCAGCCGAAACCGATCGCCCAAATAATGAGATACTTGGACGTATCCAATCGCACATTTCTGCGCCGGACACACCTGTCTCCATTGATTGAGGCGGGTGTCCTGCGATTGACGATGCCGGACAATCCTAACCATCCAAGACAGGCATACGTCCTGACGGATACTGGGCTCGATCTTAAAAAGAAGCTGGATGCAGGGGAAAAATCTAAATGACTGGGAAATGAGGGCACTTACTTGATCAGTGGACAAGTCGCCAGTTAACGGCTGCTACTTGTCCACTATCGACGTGCACATGTGCTGTGATATCTTCCATTTTGTTCAGTGACCAAGCCAGAGCTTGGTCAGTCGATGAGTGACCAACCTACAGTAAGGTAAGGCACAGGTTAGTCACTGACCAAGTTTTCAGAAGGGAGTAGCGACATATGCCACAGATGAAACGGATAGGCGGGGGGATGCAAAAAAACCTTGGCCTGCCATCTATGTCTGACCAATCAGGGCCAGTTGAATGCCTCGGGATTGAATTTCCGAACGACGAAGCCAGACGCGAGCATTTCCTTGTGAAATTGGCAGAAAAGCTAAAGGACCCTGAATTTCGCAAAATCGAAGGGTTTCCCCTCGGTAAAGATGAGGACATTCTCGCGCTATCCGACCCGCCGTATTACACGGCCTGTCCTAATCCATGGTTTGGTGATTTTGTCCAGAACTATGGGAAGCCATACAAGCCAAAAGGCAGCTACCACCGGGAGCCATTTGCTGCAGATGTTAGTGAGGGGAAGAAACACGCACTATACACTGCCCACTCGTACTACACTAAAGTGCCTCATGAGGCAATTATGCAGTTCATAATGCACTACACGGTACCAGGCGATATCATTGTCGATGGTTTTGCCGGCACTGGGATGACTGGATTGGCTGCACGCTTGTGTGCTTCGCCATCTCCCGTAATAAAGCAAAAAATCGAAATACAAGCCAAGAGCTATGGATTTGATGCGCCTAAATGGGGCCCACGCAATGCAATACTAAGCGATCTTTCACCAATGGCTTCCTTCATAGCTTCCAACTACAACTTGCCATTCGATATTGATAAATTCAGATGTGCCGGTGATGATTTGCTGAATCGATTATCGCATGAAGTCGGATGGATGTATGAAACAACGCATATCGATGGACGAACAAAAGGGCAAATTCAGTACACTGTGTGGAGTGAGGTTTTCACTTGCTACGAATGTGGTGAAGAAGTCGTGTTTTTAGAGCGAGCTCTCGATAAAGAAACAAACCGAGTAAATCCAAATTTTACATGCGCTCACTGTGGCATAGAGCTAACTAAACGAAATATGGAACGTCGTTATACGACTATCTACGATAGCGATTTAGAGCGAAATATCCAAAGACCAATTCGCAGGCCCGTTTTAATCCATTACATTGTAACTGGCTCTAAATTTAGTAAAATCCCTGATGAAGAGGATTTATCTATTTTGGAAAGGATATCTAAACTCCCTTTACCCCATACTGTGCCAAAGCAGTTATTGCCTTACATGCACATGACGCATGAACGTGCTCGGATGGATCATTCGGGGATTACAAATGTCCATCACTTTTATAGTGAACGACAGGCACAAGCAATGGGTACAATGTGGGATATGGCAACCAAAGAGCCTGCCCCTCGTTTACGGCATATGCTATTATTCCTCGTTGAGCAGGGAATTAGAAACCTATCGTTATTGAATGCATTTGAGCCCTTAGCATTTTCACAAAATGCTCGCGGTCAAAAGGGTGTGTATTACGTTCCAAGTCAGCACTCTGAAGTTTCACCTTGGTATTTTTTTGAGGGGAAACTCGCTCGACTGTCTAAAGCATTTCAAGAGGTTACAAACGCGGATGGCCGTGTTTGCATGGGATGCGGAGATGCCGCTCACCTCTTACTGCCCGATGATTCTGTTGATTATGTTTTTACAGATCCACCATTTGGGGAAAACATATACTATTCGGATATGAATTACCTTTTTGAGTCATGGCACCATGTATTCACCAATGCTGATCCAGAGGCGATTGTAGACAAATCTCGGAAAAAGGGACTTGATGAGTACCGGCGACTTATTGGTCGATGCATGCGTGAGTATTTTCGAGTCCTAAAGCCAGGGCGATGGATAACTGTTGTCTTTTCAAACTCGAGAGCTGCTGTTTGGAACGCTATCCAAAGTGCACTGCAGGAAGCTGGCTTTGTCGTTGCAAATGTTTCTGCGTTGGATAAGAAGCAGAGTAGTTATCGAGCGGTAACATCTCCAACAGCTGTAAAACAAGATTTAGTTATTTCGGCTTACAAGCCTAACGGTGGTTTAGAAGAGCGGTTTTCAAAGAAGGCGGCGTCCGAAGAAGGTGTCTGGGAGTTTATCAAAACCCATCTTAGCAATCTTCCTGTCGTCCGTCCAAGAGGTGGACAACTTGAGCCCATTGCAGAACGTGATCCCCGAATACTTTACGATCGTACAGTGGCTTATTATGTCATCCACAATATTCCAGTTCCAATCTCATCACCGGAGTTCCAAGCTGGTCTTGCGGACAAGTTCCCTGAACGGGACGGTATGTATTTCCTTCCGGAGCAAGCAGCCGAGTATGACAAAACGCGCATGAAAGTGGAGGGTATCGGCCAGCTTAGTATTTTTGTCGAGGACGAGCGCAGCGCTGCCAACTGGTTGCGCAGCTACCTAAAAAAGAAGCCATCAAAGTACCAGGATATCCAACCGGAGTTTTTCGAACAGTTGAACCAGAGCTGGAAAAAATGGGAAACCCGGCCAGAGCTGCGAGCAATGCTTGATCAGTATTTTCTTTGCTATCATGCGGAAAACGATGTTCCATCCCAGATCCACAGCTACCTTTCAACGAATTTCAAGGAATTGCGAAATCTGACGGCGGATAACGCCATGCTGAAGGCAAAAGCGCGTGACCGCTGGTATGTACCGGACCCGAAAAACCAGGTGCAGGTTGAGCAATTGCGCGAAAAGCGACTTTTGGAGGAGTTCTGGACCTATCTGCCACCTGGATACGAGGCGGCGGCTCGAAAAAACACACCTCAGCAGAATCTCCCGGGGATTGATCAACCCACTGCCAAGATTCCCAAGGGTAAACGATTGGCAATTGTTAGGACCGAGGCGGTACGTGTTGGCTTCAACCATTGCTTCGGCCGGAATGATTACGAAACTATCATTGCCGTGGCGCATTACATCCCAAATGATGTTATCCAAAACGACGAACAGTTGCAGATGATTTATGACAGTGCCGTCACCCGAAGCGGCATTGATGAAGAATGACAGGCATCATGGCGAATGACCAAGAAACAGGTGAAGCTTTAAATGAATGGGCCTGGTCAAAGACACACAAGGCTCTGGTTCGAATCGTAGAATCGATAGACCTTTGGGATTTGCCTTCCGTCCGCATCTGGCTGCCGGACCGGGATGCCATTGTGCAGGTGCCGGCAAACGATCTGGTGGCGCCGTATCTTGCCATGGAGAGCAAGACAGTGGAAGCTCGCTTGCGATATCTACTCATGGCGGCACGGCTGTCCAATCTGCTAACCGAAGATGTGTTGCTTGCACCGATTGACGCTTCCGTTATCCCTTTGCCTCACCAAATCAGGGCACTGCGAAAAGCCATTTCGAGGGACCGCGTTCGATTTCTGCTGGCGGATGAGGTCGGGTTGGGAAAAACCATCGAGGCAGGACTCATCCTCCGGGAGCTGAAGCTTCGCGGTTTGGTAACCCGGACGCTGGTGATTTCCCCGCGTGGGTTGATCATGCAATGGATCGCCGAGATGAAGACACATTTCGGCGAGAAGTTCCGTCATTTCCAGCCAGCCGATTTTCCATCATACCGCCGGATTGCGGAGACTGACAACATCTGGCAAGCGTATCCGCAGATCATCTGTTCGCTCGACGCGGTGAAACCCCTGGAGTCTCGAAAAGGTTGGAGCCGGGAGCAACTCGACCAGCACAACCAGGATCGTTTTCTGGATCTCATTAGCGCAGGCTGGGACCTGATCATTGTCGATGAAGCGCACCGCATGGGAGGAAGCACTGCCCAAGTGGCACGACACCAACTGGGAAAAGGCTTGGCCGAGGCTGCGCCATACCTGCTCCTGCTCTCGGCGACCCCGCATCAGGGAAAGAGCGATGCCTTCCACCGGCTTCTTACACTGTTGGATCGAGACGCCTTCCCGGACCCATCCAGTGTCGTGAAGGAGCGCGTTCTTCCTTACGTAATCAGGACCGAAAAGCGACAAGCGATCGATGCCGATGGAAAACCGCTTTTCAAGCCGCGTGTCACCAAGATGGTCACCATCCCTTGGAAACCTGAGCATGAAAGCCAACGCCAGCTTTACGAATCTGTTACCGAGTATGTGCGAGCGGGCTACAACCGGGCTTTGAGAGAAAAAAAGGGATATCTTGGCTTTCTGATGATTCTCATGCAGCGCTTGGTC
>JBDRRP010000134.1:0-45144 GCA_043825735.1 Pseudomonadota bacterium
GCGTGTGGCTGCCGCGCGGCCGCGGCCGCCCCCCCCCCCCCCGCCCTCCCCGCGCGCGGGAGCACAAAATCGCTTGCGCATAATTGCACCTCCCACAGATGGGCATATTGTTTATATCAAGGTTGATCGAACCCCGTTCAACGTCTCCATGTCCGAACAAAAAAAATGATTAGCCAGATATTTACGCTCGTAAGACCTGACGTCATAGTGAATCCAGGTCGGGGCGATATCCGACGGCTCCAATGATTTCCGGTTTTTCGCGGACCATCCGATTTGGGCGTTTGCGCGTTCCACCAGCACGCCGCGAATCATCTCGCACCGGTTCATGTCGTCTCTTTTGTCTTCGCCCGGTTTCAAGACCGCGTCCACATCGATTGCCTTGCCGTGGTGATTTGTGCTGGTGCGCCCTTTTTGCGCATTGTTTATGCTGCAGCGATAACCGGAGGTGATCACAAAGTCGAAATCATTCAAATAGAAGAAAAGCCCTCTGACGGCCCATAGTAGCATGCGGTGTACGCCGGGATACTCATAGCGATAATATGCCTCTACGCTGGACATGCCGGAGCGATACTTTCCTTTGAATTTGCCTTGGCCGAATCCGCCGCATTCCCCGCACGGGCATTTGAGCGCGTCAAAATCGATCGGGTATTGATCGGCAAAGGCATCGATGGCAGCCATCGTCTCCGGATCGGCGATCCCTGTCGGCCTGGCCTTTTTCATATAATCTTTTTGGAAGGAGACAACCTGCAACTCAGTGCTGGGGCCGAACTGGCCATCGGGAATCGTGCCCCGAAAACCCGCCAAACGGGTCTGCAATTCCACGATATCTTCACCGGAGAGCCCCTTTTTCAATTCTCTTTCACCATAGGTCATCGTCATCTTTCGTCATCCTCGGAATGGGTTATCGATGAGTGATGATCAAATCGGTTTTCCCCCCGTCATTTCAAATCCTCACGGGAGACAATGTTGGCCGACTGGTATTTTTCATCGAACACGATAACGGAAGAGCCCTGCCGAATCTGGCGCATCACCTGAGCCGCCCGCTCCTCGAGATCCAGTTTGATATATCCCGTGTCAGTGCCGTCCCTGGTAACGAATTCCTCGATCAGCTTCCGCAGGGCTTCGGGACTGAGCCTGTCATAGGGAATGATGATTCCGGTTTTGCTCATAGTCGACCGGTTAAAACCTGAAACCGATTTTGTAGAGCAGATAAATGACAAGGACCGGAGATCCGACGTAGAGTCCGATGTGGAACCAGGCCGGCGCCGGTACCAGTGAAATGGCCGTAGCCACTATCGAAGCAGAGAGGCTGGAAATAAACAGCGCCGTTGCGATGGTCCTGAATGAGCTTGTGATCTCTTCGAATTTCTCGGGAAATTTTTTTCTGTACACCGTTTTATAGAAGACATACATCAACGCGCCAAAAGTGATGAACAATGAAAAGAAAGCATTTTCCTGGTGTGTATTCCTGTGGAGACCAAAGAAACTGACCACCAGGACAGGCAACCCAAACCCCACCAAGACCGGAAACACCAGCACCCAGTATTCTTTTTTATCGATTTTCATGTCAACGCCTATGATTTGGGTTTACCAAGCCGGATATCAATCTATTTGTGATCTCAATGTAGCGGGTCCGGGTGTTCTTCGTCAACCAAGCACCGTCAGATAGCCTACTTTTCCCATGGCTGAACCGCCGGCATTCCGGATGGGTCGTTCTTTTTCCATGGGATTCGCCTTCCGTGTCTTGCAGGCATAATAGAAAACGGTTAGAAACGATTTCAAAACCTTCAATTATGCGTGGCCGATGATACTCAAACACCGCCGCTGGATCATTTACCTGATTTCCTGCCTGCTGTTCATACTGTCTCAGTTTTACCGATCTTCAATAGCGGTGATCTCACCCAATCTGGTGGCAGAACTCAACCTTGACACAGAAGACCTGGGACTCATCTCGGCCGCTTTTTTTTATGCGTTCGCTGCGATGCAGATTCCGGTGGGGTATTATCTGGACAGCGTGGGACCGCGGATTCTCATGACGGTCCTTTCTCTTTCCGCAGTCATTGGCGCCACCATTTTTGCTACCGGCGAATCGGCGGTTGCCCTCATTGCCGGCCGCCTGCTCCTTGGCGTTGGCATGGCCTGCAACCTGATGGGACCGCTGAAACTATTCACGACGTGGTTTTCTCCACTGTATTTTGCGACCCTTTCCGCCATATTCGTTTCCGTCGGGACGGCAGGAAATATTGCGGCGGCAACACCGCTGGTGTGGCTTACCGAATGGTTCGGATGGCGAGCGACGTTTCTTCTCTTCGCCATGAGCAACCTGGCGATCGCGATCCTGTTCTATGTGATCGCAAGAGACCGCCCTGACGATGCCCCCGGCGGTCATCCCACCAAGGCTTCAGCGGGTAACACGCCGGTTGCACTGAGCGGTATCATCCAGCTCTTTTCACGCCGGGATTACTGGTTGATTTCGATGGGCACTTTTTTCCGCTACGGCATCTATGCCTCGGTTCAGGCCCTGTGGGCGGCGCCCTTTCTGATGGCGGCAATGGGGCTGTCTCAGCTCATGGCCGGCAACCTGCTGCTCGCCATGAGCATCGGGCTGATTATCGGCAGTCCAATGTGCGGATGGATATCCGATTCGCTGCTCCGCTCGAGGAAACACGTCATCATCGCCGGATTGGCGGCGATGGCCGGCATCCTGATCACACTGGCCGCGCTGCCGGTCGATACCGGACTGCTGATCCTGTTTGCTTTGTTCTTCGGATTTGGTTTTTCCAGCGGTTCCGGCCAGATCATGTACGCGCACATCAAAGAACGCATGCCGCTTGAAAACGCCGGGGCCGCCATGACCGGCATCAACTTTTTTACCATGACGGGCGTCGCATTTTTTTTGCACGGCGTCGGCTGGGCGATCAAAACGTTCTATCCTCAAGGCACGCCTTCCACCGAGGTTTTCAGAATGCCTTTCGTGATCTTTGGCATCTGTCTTGTCGTTACGGGGTTGCTTTATAATCTGACCGTCGATCACAAGCATTCTTGAGAATCGGAATCAGACTAAGTCGATTTTTTGATCATGAATGACAGCGCCAGGCAGGCAGTGATGCCGATGAGGCAAGTCGTAAATGCGGTTTGAAATCCGGCCACCGGATAAATGTCGCCGATACGTCCGGCATGATCGAGGATGGCGCCCGTGAGCACCTGGAAGGCGGCCACCCCTAAAAACGGAGCGGGATTGAGCAGACCCGAGGTGAGCCCAAGAATCTCCGGCGGGGTGGTTTCCTGTATCAGCCCCCACAGGGTGCTGATAAAACCGCCGGCGGCAATGCCCATGATCAAGAGCATTGCAGAAATGCCGACTGAACCCAGCGGGCCGTGGAAAAAGATTATCGCCACCCAGGTAAGACCGTAGCCGACGATGATACCAATGACGGTATTGCGCTTGCACAGCTCCAACCGGTCGGTGAGCCACCCGAAAAAGGGTGCGCCGATGATCACGCCGATGGGAATGAGCATGTTGAGCTGACTGGCGCGGATGCGGCTTATGCCCAGCACCGACATCAGGTATGGCGTGGCCCACAGCCCCTGGATTGTGACGACCGTTCCATAGACGCCGAAAAACACTATTGAGATGATCCAGAACTGCCGCCGCACCAGCACGCGGCGCACATTGGTCCACACGCCGGCAGGTGATTCGCCGGTCGTTTCTGCAGAAGGCGTCTCTTTGGTGGTGCCAGGATCGCGATAATCGTGCGTTAGAAAAAGTACGTACATCGCCAGCACCAGAGTGATACCGCCGATGAGAAAAAACGTCGGCCGCCAGCCCAAGGTTCCCGCGGCCCAGGCCAAGGGCGTGGTGGCGATCACTGCGCCCACGTTACCCACCGACATGAGCACGCCCAGCTTGGTGGTGAATTCCTCTCGCCTGAACCACAGACTCAGCGCCTTGATCGCCGGCACGTATACCCCGCCGACGCCCAGACCGATCAACGCCCGGCCCGCCGAAGCCCAGCCAATGGTCGGTGCGATGCCGAACAGCAGACAGCCGGCTGCGGCCGCCACGGACCACCAGCCGATCACCCGGCGGGGCCCGATCCGGTCGGCCAGGTATCCGACCACCGGCTGCTCTGCCGCATACAGGTAAAAGTACATCGACGACATGAAACCCAGCGCGGTGGCGTTGGTCTGAAAGGCATCGAGCAGGTCGGTAACGATCACCGACGTGGACACCCGGTGAAAATAGACAAAGAAATAGACCAGACAAACGCTGACAAAGACCACCCAGCGGTGGGGATCGGTGCTTTTGGCGGCAGGGCTGGTCATAAGAAGGTGTGCTTATCCATTGATTTACCGTCTACAGTTCAATTTTCGTTCCCAGCACTTTCAGGAATTTGGCCAGCCAATCGGGATGCGCCGGCCACGCCGGAGCGGTGACCAGGTTGCCGTCGACGTGAGCCTTGTCCACGGCGATGTCAACAAACTCGCCGCCCGCGCCGGTGACATCGGGTCCCACGGCCGGATAGGCGGAGCAGGCCCTGCCTTTGAGGACGCCGGCCGCTGCCAGCACCTGAGCGCCGTGGCAAATGGCGGCAATGGGTTTTTTGGCCTGCGAAAAATGCTGCACGATTTTCAGCACGGTCTTGTTCAGGCGGATGTATTCGGGCGCCCGCCCGCCGGGAATCACCAGCGCATGGAATGGTCTTATAGACCCAGTTGAGTGGTGATGGCGCGCCCGATATCTTCCATTTCAGAGCCGGTGACAGAGCCCGCTGCCGATAACAAGCGTTTTTTGCTCACGGTGGTCAGTTGATCGGCCATCGCCTTGGCCTTTTTGCCTTGAAACATGACGTAGGCCTCACTGGGGTAAAGTCTGTCAATGTTGCCCGTCAGGGGAACAACCTGGACTCTGTTCAAGTAATGGCTGGCAGCATCGTTGCTGATGATCACGGCTGGCCGCTGTTTGCGGATTTCGCCACCGACAGAAGGGTCGAAATCGACCCACCAGACTTCAGCACGCTTCATCGTTCAAATCTCCAATCGTGCCTTCGGCCCAGTCCAGCGCCTCGGTTTCTCGGATCTGATCCGCAGCCATTTCCTTATAGGCGGCATACATATCATTTTTTATTACGTGAGGGCGCACCAGATCCTCGATGAACCGGCTGATCTTACGCGGCCCGATGACCGCTCGCAGGCCATCATAGACCGCTTCGTCGATGGTGACCGTCAGTTTTTTCTGCATAACGCACACCTCCCTCGATATTGCACGTACAGTAACACGTGCAGCGCATTCACGCAAGGCGCCAAAATTCCTGATTAATAGCTATCTTATCGATATATATCGTTATTTCATGGTTTCATGGATTTGTGGATTGGTCGCCTGCGGGTTGCGGCGGATTCAGAAAAACAGAAGAGTCACCCGCGCCCATGACATCAGGCCCCACTTCGGTCATGATTCATGTTTCGAGAAAAGCGCCCGAAGCAGCGCCGGTCCCAAGAGTCTTCGGGCTGGACCACTCGGTCAGCCTCACGCACAGCCCGGTATCCAGAAAGTAAATCTTCGGCGACTTGATCAAACGCTTAAGGCTGAATGCAGTTCATACAATGGTTCGCAGGGTCATGGATGACGATGCGGAGTCTTTCAGTTCGGGCCTAATCCGGGCCCAGACGTTGGCAGTTTTTCAATGGCGGCACGGTCGATGTTCCGGCCTGGGACATCGAGGTCGCCGATCCGTCGTAAAGGGAGGTGATCGATATGGGTGAGCAGATTTTATCCCAGGATGCGGATGAAGAAAGCACGATCCTGATCAGCGCGGACTTTGCCGATGAAGACGGAATCGCGGTCGCCCCGCTCACTATGTCGTGGAAGCTGACCGATTCTGCAGGAGCGGTTATAAACGATCGGTCGGCCGTCGGGATTGAAGTGCCGGCGGCCTCGGTCAATATCGTTTTGACCAGCGATGACCTGGGCATTGCCGGCAGCGGCGATGTTGTCAGGATCTTAACCCTGTGGGGGACCTATAACAGCGCCAGCGGGTCGGCCTTGAAATTTACCGCCGGCGTCAGGTTCAAGATCAACCAGCTTATCGGCATCGCATGATAGCGGCCCCTGACAGCGTCGAGATGAGCCTTCCACTCGAGCAGTGCTTGCCGGGTTCGCGGCATGAGAAACTCGGTACGTTCGACACCGTTCTTGGTCCGAAAAAAGGTGATCAGCCCCTCCTCAAAATCGAAGGTGATATCCTGCCACCTCAAGGACAAGGCCTCCTGCCGACTGGCGCCGTGTTCCGCACCGAGGTAGATCAACAGCGGCATATAGTGCCTTGCCTTGGTTTTCTGGCTGCACTCAACCAGCGTGTTGAGCATCTCGGGCAACAGGAAACGATTCCGGCGATGTTTGAGCTCGCTCAGGTAACCGATGTCGCTGGCGGGGTTTGAATGTACGGCCCCCATCTTCAATGCGCGCTTGAAGACTTGCTTGATGACAAAGAGGTACCGATTTGAGGAGGCCGGAGAATGCTCGGCATTGTATTTGACCTGGATGTCCTCGACGTCCCTTTCCGTGAACCCCGTCATGAACCGTTTGCCATAAAGGGCATCGAGCCTATCCAGCCGGCAGGCATAACCCTCGTAGGTATCCTTGGCGATGTCTTACACAAAGGAGGGCACGCATGTCCACAAGTTTGCTGTATCACGCTTTTCGTATCCGCGGCTACAAGTTCGTCAGATCGTTTTTCGACCGTGGTCGTATCATTTTCAGAGCCCGCCAAGAGCGGCACCAGCTGCGCTGTCCCGTGTGCAGATCGAGAAGAATCAACCTTAAGGGCAGCATCAAAAGAACGTTCGGATATGCGCCGATCGTTTTCAAACCGGTTTTCATCGAGTTCGCAATTCCGCGTATTGAGTGTCTGGACTGCGGGGTGATCCGACAGGTCAAACTCGGATTTGCCGATGAACGAAGGTCCTACACGCGACAGTTTGAACGCCTTGCACTCGGGCTCTGTTGTCACATGACGATCAAGGACGTGGCCAATTTCCTGAGTGTCAGCTGGGACACGATCAAGGAGATCCAAAAACGGTATTTGAAAAGGCGTTTCTCGCGACCTTCGCTCAAGGGTATTAAACGGCTGGCCATCGATGAGATCTATATTGGAAGCAAGGAAAAGTATCTGACCATCGTCATGGATCTGGACCGTGGCGCCGTTGTTTTTGTCAGTGAAGGCAAAGGCGGAGATGCCTTGGTGCCCTTTTTGGAGGCGCCTTAAACGCGCAGACGCCCACGTCGAGGCTGTGGCCATCGACATGTCGGCTGCATACATTGCCGCGGTTAAGGACCATTTGCCAAAGGTGGTGATTGTGTTCGATCACTTTCATATCGTCAAACTTTACAATGACGGCCTAACGAAGCTGCGCCGTGAGCTTTACCACCAGTGCACCAGCCAGTAGGAGAAAAAGGTCATCAAGGGGACCCGCTGGCTACTATTGAAAAATCCCGACAATTTGGACGATACCCGTGATGAACCTGACCGCCTCAAGCAGGCCCTTGAAATCAACCAACCATTGGCCGCTGCATACTACATGAAAGAGGATCTGCGCCGTGCCTGGAATCAGCCAAACAAACAAAAAGCAGAAGAGTGTATCATCGATTGGCTATGGCGCGCTGGCAGATCGGGTATCAGAATGTTGGTAAAAATGGCCCATACGATCGGAGCACACAGGCCAAGAATTCTTTCGTACTACGATTACCCGATCTCAACAGGCCCCCTTGAGGGCACAAACAACAAAATAAAAACCGTCAAACGACAGGCCTACGGCTACCGAGATCAAGAATTTTTCAAACTCAAAATCATGTCACTTCACACAACCAGGTACGCTTTAGTCGGATGAACCCGAAAAAAACCGGGCCAGTCCTCGTCGAGCTTTTGTCGTCGTTTCGGGCTCATGAACTGCCAGGGGTCGAACAAATGTCGTTGTTTGCGGCCGTTTGCCCTGAGCATATCAAAACCTACCTTAAGGCATTGTTATTGTTCATGATGTTCTACTAAAACGGCCGTTTGACGTCAACCGGAAAATTCAATTTTTCCTGATATTTCTATATGTTATAGCTGGTAGACTTTTTGCGAACGAGTCAATATGCCTCATCATAAGCCAGTTCTTCATCAGTAATCTTTCCCGAAAAGGTCTTGTAGGCCCACGCCTGATAAGCCAATACAATGGGAACGAAAATCAGCGCTACCACCAGCATGACCTTCAATGTCAACGGGCTGGAGGATGCGTTGTGGGCCGTTAAGCTGAACATTGGATCGAGGGTTGATGGAAACATATTGGGATAGAGCCCCAGGACGCCGTAAAAGGTGGCGCCGATAATCGTCAGGGCTGAAGCAAACCAGGCCTTGAACATGGCTTGTTTTTGAAGAAACAGTTTGACCCCCAGCAGGCCGGCCACAGTCGCCAGAATCACGATAAACAGGGCGGGATGCGCCAGATAGTTGTCGTACAACCGGGTGGCGAAAAAACTGGCCGCAAGAAAGATGACCGCCACCAGCAGCAGCACCGGCCACAACTTGTTGGCTGTCGCCAACGCCCGATCATGAAGCTCTCCTTGGGATTTGATGGCCAGCCAGATGGCGCCGTGGATCAAAAACAAAAGGACAAAAAGCACGCCTCCCAGCAACCCATAGGGATTCAGCAGGGTCAGCAGGTTCCCATGATAAATGCCGTCGGCATCGATGGGCAACCCCCGGAAGATGTTGGCAAAGGCGACGCCCAGCAGCAGGGCCGGCAAAAAACTGCCCACGCAAATGCAGATATCCCAGATTTTACGCCAGCCGGGGGATTCGACCTTGCCGCGGAATTCAAAAGCCACGCCGCGCACGATCAGAGCAAAGAGCAGCAGCATCAGCGCTGAATAGAGCGAGGAGAACATGACCGCATAGACCGTCGGAAAGGCGGCGAAGGTTACACCGCCGGCCGTTAAGAGCCACACTTCGTTTCCATTCCACAGCGGTCCCATGGCATTGAGCATCACCCGCCGATCGGTGTCGCTTTTCCCAAGGAATAGGTAAAGGGACCCGATTCCCAAGTCAAAACCATCGGTTGCAAAATATATTGCCCACAAAAGCCCCCAAAGTATAAACCAGATCAGTTGAAGCTTCATGGTTACCTCCCAATAATCAATTTAATTGTCCGGTAGTTGCCACCGTTTTTCGGTCGCAAGTGAAGCGCTCCGAAAAGACGGAAATTGCGTTCAAAGCTTCCCGTTGGGTCGCTCTTAAAGCATCCTGGTCGAGCACCGGCCGACACTTTGCCGGCGGATTTTCCCAAGCGAGCAGGGCGACTTCTTTCGATCCTGGATTAAGCGGTGCCCGTCACCATATTGGTCTCCGCCATCGGTCCTTTGCGGGCATATTTGGCCAGCAGGTAAAAATCGACAGCGCCCAGCAGTCCGTAAACCACGAGAAACCCGACCAAGGTCATTGCCACCTGGATGGTATCGATGGGTGAGACCGCCTGGGGTGTGCGCATCAAGCGGTATACGATCCAGGGTTGGCGGCCGACCTCAGCCACCAGCCACCCGAATTCGATCGCCAGGTAGCTCAGGGGCAGCGACCATACCATCAATTTCAGATATCCCGGACTCTCCATCAGGCGGTTGCGTTTAAAAAAGCCGATGAGGGTCATGAGAATGAAATAGGTACCGAGTGCCACCATGAGGCGGAAGGATATGAAGGTCAGAAGAACCGGCGGACGCTCATCTTTGGGGAAATCCTTAAGACCCCTCACCTCGGCGTTGACATCATGGTAGCCCAAAAAGCTGAGAACTCCGGGAATGGTGCCGATCTGCACAACATTTTTTCCATCTTCCTGGCTCGGAATGGCCAGCAAGTGAATGGGCGCCCGGGTACTGGTTTCCCAGTGGGCCTCCATAGCCGCCAGTTTTTCAGGCTGCGTTTGGGTGACATTGACAGCATGCAAGTCGCCTTCGATGGCGATGAAAATGGAGAACACCAGCCCGAAGGTCAGTCCGATCTTAAAAGATCGGGTAAAAAAGTCGACATGCTGCTTTTTAAGGAGGTGATAGGCGCTGATCCCCATAACGAAGAAGGCCGAGAGAATGTAGGCGGCCGGCAAGGTGTGCAGGATCGTGAGAATACCGAACTGGTTGAATACCACGGCCGCAAAATCGGTCAGCTCCGCGCGGCCGTTTCGGAGGGTAAACCCCACCGGATGCTGCATCCAGCTGTTGGCGATCAGAATCCAGATGGCGGAAAGGTTGGTGGCGCCGGCCACCAGCCAGATCACAACGGCGTGGGCTTTCTTGGACAGTTTTTTCCATCCGAAAACCCATACGCCAACAAAGGTGGATTCCAGGAAGAAGGCTGCGGTGGCTTCGATGGCCAGAAGTGACCCAAAGATGTCACCGACATAAGCGGAATAGCGAGACCAGTTAGTGCCGAACTGAAATTCCAGGGTAATACCGGTGACCACGCCCAGGGCAAAGTTGATCAAAAACAGCTTGCCCCAGAACTTCGTCATGGCCAGGTAGGTCTCATCCCCTGTTTTGACGTATTTGGTTTCCATCCAGGCGACAAGAACGGAAAGCCCCAGAGTCAACGGAACAAACAGGAAATGGAACATGGTGGCTGCTGCAAACTGCAGCCGTGAGAGTAGCAAAACATCCATAAACCAGCCTCCTTTCTAAGTGGGGGGATTGTGCTAGGGTGAATCATCTCACAGCACTGGTGGTTCATGGTATGCCAGTGCAAAATCACCTTTTTTCTTCTTGACTCTCGCCAAGCAAATCAAAGCAGCTGGGTTCCGCAAGAAGGGTGGCAAAGGTCGTCTCTTCCAGCGTTTGGCGGAGCTGACGCCGCACCTTTTGCCAGACCTGATTAACGGTGCAGGTGGGGCTGCGGAAGCAGCTTTCCGGACGCATCAGGCAGTCGTTCAGAAAAATCTCTCCGATGACGGCCTCGATAACACCGAGCAGTGTTACTTTTTCCGGGGGCACGAGCAGCCGGAATCCGCCCTTGGGCCCTTGAACGATTTCGATGTAGCCTGCCCGGGCCAATTGCTGGGCGATTTTGCCCAGGAACTGGGCCGGAATATCCATGGCGCTGGCAATTTCCATGCGACTGCCGATGGAGCCCACCTCAAGGCAGGAAAGAAACAGCATACAGCGGACCGCATACTCACCGGCTCTGGTTAATCTCATATCTTGTCACCATGGTAACTCGGAATAAATATGATATATTGGATCTTATTTATCCTGCTTATGCGAACCGTTCCCCTCTGTCAACCGATTTTTCTTAATGGCCACCGTGTTACGAAAGAACCTCGGCTAAATGCGATTGCGCCCGCATGGATTTGCGTCCCGCTGTTTCATGCCCCGAATGCGCCGTCAGAAAGCCATCAACAACATTCCTTCTTGAGAGACACGACGGGCGATTCGGTCTATTCCATCGACTGGTTTGTGGACTGAAATCCATTGACATTTACCGGCATCCTTCGATCCGGAACCGGTTCAATGCATGGTTGGTTGCACGCACGATGGTGGCGGTCTAACCATATTGACAACGCATTCAAAACCCAAGATAGTGAGACATTCCACTGCAGTGATCTGATTCTACACAAAGAGTAAGGCAAGCGTAAGATCTGACCGCGTGAGTACCCGGAGTACCGAAATACGATTTCTTGCACCCTTCATTTTTTCTTTTTCAGACGCGACAAACTAAAGGGCCTGATTGCCGACGACATGTTTTTCAGCGCCTTGAAACTCACCGAAACCCGGCAGCAAGTCCGGGTCGACATCGGGTTGCTGCCCGGGCAGTAATGCGAAGCCGTGTTTTTTATGCACGATCAAAACGAGGGGTTCGACATCGCGTTAGCGAACAAACTCTTCGGCGTGTTCCAGCGCCTGCATCGCGCCGAGGACTCCGAGGGCACTGGTATCGGGCTGGCCGACGTGCGCCGCATCATCGCTCGGCACGGCGGCCGGACCTGGGCGGAGGGAAAAGTGAATCAGGGGGCCATGTTCAGCTTCCCGTTTCCCTAAACCACCGGAGGAAAAATGAATCACAAAGTCTTGATATCCCTGCTACTGCTCGCAACGTTTCTGGGCTGCAACGGGGAATCCGGAGACAAAGGGCCTCGGTTTGGTGAGCGGCCGCCTTCTGCGGGCGTTCCGGTGTACAAACTCGCGGTTCATCCCCTTCACAATCCCGCCAAACTCCTGCAGGCGTATCAGCCGCTCGTCGATTTTCTGAACGGCAGGCTGCGGGGCGCACGCCTGACCCTCGAGGCATCACGGGACTACGCCAACTTCGAGGAAAAGTATCAGGCCCGCAAACCCGCGTTTCTCCTCCCCAACCCCTGGCAGACCCTGCAGGCCATGCGGATCGGCTACCAGGTCATCGCTATGGCCGGCGAGCCGACCGATTTCAAAGGCATTTTCGTGGTACGCAAAGACAGCGGCCTGAAACAACCCGCGGATCTGAAGGGAAAATCCGTGAGCTATCCCTCGCCAACGGCCCTGGCGGCCTGCATCATGCCGCAGTGGTTCCTTTATGAACACGGGATCGATGTGAATGCCGATATCCAAAACCACTATGTCGGGTCCCAGGAATCCGCGATCATGAATGCCCACCTGCGAATCACGGCTGCCGGCGCCACCTGGCCGCCCCCCTGGCGGGCTTTTCAAAAGGAACATCCCCGCGAGGCAGCGGAGCTGAGCGTTCTCTGGGAAACGGACCCGCTCATCAACAACTCGGTGATGACGCGCGACGATGTGCCTGCCGATGTGCGGGAGCAGGTCCGCGCCATGCTGATTGGACTGGATGGAACCCGGGAGGGCGGGCCGATTCTTGCCGGCATGGAAACGGCCCGCTTTCTTCCCGCCAGGGACGCGGACTACGACGTGGTGCGGCAATTCGTCTTGCGCTTCGAGGAAAAGGTTCGGCTTGTGGAGGCGCGAAAATGATGCAGACGCTGTATAATTTTCTGTTTGGTACGCTCCGCGGTCGCCTCATTATCAGCGTGGCCGCGGTGCATGCGGTGATGATGGCCCTTTTCATCGTCGATCTGACCGTCCGTCAGCGCAGCATGCTCCTGGACCGACAGATCGAGGAGGCGACCGCGCTGTCCCAAGCCCTCGCCACCTCCGCCGCAGGCTGGCTCGCGGCGAACGACGTCGCCGGCCTCCAGGAGATCGTGGAGGTTCAGCGCCGTTATCCGGAGCTTCTCTTCGCCATTCTTGTGGACGAAGAGGGCCGCGTGCTGGCCAGCACCAAGGTGTCTGAACAGGGGCAATACATGCTCGATTTGCCCCGCGAAGCGCATCAGAAGATGCTCTCCCGCACACCTGCGCTGGTGGATGTCGCCACGCCGGCGATGATTGGACAACAGCACGTCGGCTGGGCACGCATTGGCATCGGGCAGGCCGCGGCGGGCAAAACGCTGGCGGAGATCACCCGGAACGGGGTGATTTACGCACTCGCCGCGATCCTCATCGGCTCGGTCATCGCATGGTTTATGGGGCGGAAGATCAGCCGAAGGCTCTATGCCGTCCAGGAAACCATCGACGCCGTTCGCGCCGGCAACCACCTGGCCCGCTCTGCACTTGCCGGCGACGACGAGTCTGCTGTCATGGCCCGTGAGTTCAACGCCATGCTGGATGCCTTGGCGGAGCGGGATGCCGAGCTGCGTGCCGGTGAGGGAAAGTACCGGTCGCTCATCGGTGCAGTTCAGGCGGCCATCGTGGTTCATGACGGCCAAGGCCACATCCTGACCAGCAATCCCCTGGCACAGGAACTGCTCGGCCTTTCCGAGGATCAACTGCTCGGCAGGGCCCTGATCGATCCTCAATGGCATTTTTTGCGGGAAGAGGGTTCTATTATGCCGGTTGCTGAATATCCCGTAAGTCTGGTTCTTTCCAGCCGGCAGCCACTCCGGGATTATGTGACGGGGATCAGCCATCCGGACCGGGATGAGGTCGGCTGGGCGCTGGTCAATGCCGAGCCGGAATATAACGCGGCAGGCGCAATCGAGCAGGTTATCGTTTCTTTTATAGACATCACTGAACGCAAGCGGGCGGAGAAAGCGTTGCGGGAAAGCGAGGAAAGGTATCGACTGGTTTTCGAAAACTCGCCGGTCTCGATCTGGGAAGAGGATTTTTCCGGTGTAAAGCGCTTGTTTGATGGTCTTCGACAGAAGGGGGTCGGCGATATCGAAACCTACTTTGCCCAACATCCCGAAACCCTGCGGCAGTGCGCTGATTTGATCAAGATCGTTGATGTGAACCGGGCCGCCCTGGCGCTGCACGGGGCGGCGACCAAGGCGGAATTGCTGGCGGGCCTGGTCGACACGTTTACGCCGGCGTCTTTTGATACCTTCCGGCAGGAACTGGTCTGCCTGTGGAACGGGGGGACGGCGATGAACAACGACGCCGTCGTCCAAACCCTGGCAGGCGATCCGCGCAACGTGAGCGTCTATTTCTCGGTGGGCCCCGGCCACGAGCAAACGCTTGACAAAGTCCTTGTTTCACTCGTCGATATCACCGAGCGCAAACAAATAGAAAATGCATTGAGCGCGTCCGAAGCGGAACTGCGCACTTTAATTAATGCCATGACGGATATCATCATCGTCAGCAATGCAGAAGGGCGCTACCTGAAGATCGTTGATACGAGACCATCTCTGCTCTACAAACCGCCAATTGAATTGTTGGGAAAGACACTCCACGAGGTGTTTCCCAAGGATCAGGCCGACTTTTTCCTGAACCACATCAAACACGCCCTTGACACGCAACAGTCGGTCAATTTCGAATACCGTCTACCCGTTGGCAATAACGAAATCTGGTTCAATGCTACGATTTCTCCCATTTCCGATCATGAGACCCTGATGGTGGCCCGCGACATCAGCGACCGCAAGCAGGCGGAAGAGAAGCTTTCCAGGTACCGCGACCAACTCGAGGCCTTGGTGCGGGCGCGTACGGCGGAATTGGAAGCGACGAACAAGGAATTGGAGGCCTTCGCCTATTCCGTCTCCCACGATCTGCGCTCGCCGCTGCGTCACATCGACGGATTTCTGGTACTGCTGCAAAAGAAAGCGGGAGCGGCGCTGGACGACCAGAGCCGGCACTACATGGATACCATTTCCGATTCGGCCAAGAAAATGGGCCTGTTGATCGACGATCTGCTCGCCTTCTCCCGCATGGGGCGTCATTCCGTGACGATGGAACCGGCGGACCTTGGGGATTTGGTGCGCGAGGCCATCCGGGAATTCGAACCCGATGTGGCCGGCAGGGACATCGATTGGTGGATCGGTGATCTGCCATCGGTGACCGGGGATGCGTCCATGCTGCGGATCGTGATGACCAACCTGATCGCCAATGCCCTAAAATTCACCAAGTCCCGGCAGAAGGCCCGAATCGAAATCGGGGCCCTGCCCGGCCAGGAGGCCGAAGCCGTGATTTTCGTGCGCGATAACGGCGTGGGCTTCGACATGGCCTATGCGGACAAGCTCTTCGGCGTGTTCCAGCGCCTGCACCGCGCCGAGGAGTTCGAGGGCACCGGCATCGGCCTGGCCAATGTGCACCGCATCATAGCCCGGCACGGCGGGCGGACCTGGGCCGAGGGAAAAGTCAACTACGGGGCCACGTTTTATTTCGCGTTGCCGTCATCTGGCCAGGGATCATAACGATTGAACTCATTCTTTCTGGTCGGGGACAAAGTGAAAGTCAATTTTTACAGAAATTTTAACAGGAGGAACTAAAATGCATATTAAAACATCAGCCCTTGAAGAATTGCAGCTTGGCATTGGCAGTTATTCCTGCAATTGGGGAACGCATATTTGTGGTCTGTATGAAACTGAGCAAGAGCGCGATGAAATTGTTTTCGGATATTTGGGGCAAGGCTGCATCGACAATGACAAGCAGATTTTCATTCACAGCGAACAAACCGAAGAACATTTCTGGCAAACCCTGCATGTGGAATGCCCTGCATGCACTGCAAGTAAAGAAAACCCTGGGCGATTGGATGTGAAAAAGGCCAGGGAACTGTATTATCCGGAGGGCGTTTTTGACCCCTGGTACATGGATAAAGCGGTAAACGGGTATTTTGATTATACTCAGGCCGACGGGAAGAACAATTTGCGGGCCGTTGCCGAAATGGCGTGGGCTCTACAAGCCATTAAAGGGGTGGAGCATTTGTTTGCCTATGAGTCGCGATTGAATTATTTCGTGCAAGGCAGGACGGTACTCAGTCTGTGTTTATACAATATCTCAAAAATATCAGGCGAAACCGTGATGAATGTCTTGCGCACACACCCTTTTACCATCAACGGAGGCGTGATTACCGCAAATCCGTTTTATGAAGAACCGGATACATGGCTCGCAAAAAATGCTCCCCAGTTTTTGAACAAAGAAGGATAAATGATGAAAACCCATGCCCAGGAATTATTTCTCTTAACTGCGACCTTATCGCAATTAAGCAGTAGAGAAAAGATCATTCAGCTTTTTACTGAAAGCATGAATGATATATTTCACGAGTATTCCTTTGCATGGTTTTCGGAGAAACCCGTTGAATGCGATACCATGCTTGAGGTTTGTACAAGGCACAAAAACTACGGCTATCTTTCGTTCACAACTAATCGCCGGACAGATACAACAATCCATCATCTGATTTATAACGCAACGCAACTTCTGGCTATCTTTCTTGAAAAAAGAGAAGAAGAGAATTTATTGCTGGATCAAACAAACCACCTTCAAATATTGGTTGAAAAAAAAACATCCGAATTGAGACAGATCAATATCCAACTGGCGAAAGAGCTTAACGAACGCAAACAGGCAGTGGAGGCATTCCGGAAGAGTGAAAGAAGATATCGAGACTTGATTCAAAAAGTTCAAACCGCCATTGTACTCCACGACGGCCAGGGGCAGATCCTGGACAGCAACCCCCTGGCCCAGGATCTGTTGGGACTTTCCGAAGACCAGCTTCTTGGCAAATCTCTGATCGATCCGGAATGGCAGTTCCTGCGGGAGGATGGCACCAAAATGCCTGTTGCTGAATACCCGGTGAGCATGGTGCTCTCCTCGCAACGGGCGCTCAAGGGGCATGTGACTGGAGTCAGCCGCCCGGATAGAGAGGATATCGCTTGGATGCTTGTGAATGCCGAACCCGAATATGGCAGCACTGGAGAGATATCGCTGGTGATCGTATCCTTTATGGACATTACCGAGCGCAGGCAGGCAGAAGAAGAGGTCGCATGGAACCTGTCCATTAATCAGGTACTATCCTCATTATACATTCCTCTTGTGACGACCGGCACCAGCGTTGAACAAATCGCTAGCATCGTACTGGATAAAAGCAGACAATTGACAAACAGCGCTCACGGTTTCGTGGGCGAAATCGATCCGGCGACTGGAGACCTGATCGCTCACACCAACACAAAAATGCTCGAAACTGAATGCACGGTGGCAGAAAACGAGCTGCGTAAAGTCAGATTCCCCCGCAGGGCGGATGGGCTCTATAACGGATTATGGGGGTATGCGTTGAATACCAAGGAGTCGTTTTATACCAATGATTCAACGAAACATCCTGCTTCAGTTGGCGCCCCGAAAGGGCACTTGACAATTGATGGATTTCTGTCGGTTCCTGTTTTACTGGCCGGGGAACTGGTCGGACAGATTGCGCTATCGAATTCAACCCGGGCGTATACGGATCGGGATTTGGACGCGATCAATCGTATTGCCGAATTTTTTGCACTAGCCATTCAGCACAAGCGGGCGGAGGAAGAGATCCACAAACTCAATTTTGAACTGGAGCAGCGCGTCAAAGACCGCACCGCCCAACTGGAAACTGCTAACAAAGAGCTCGAAGCCTTTGCCTATTCCGTCTCCCACGACCTGCGCGCACCCCTGCGTCACATTGATGGATTTATGGAACTGCTGCAAAAGAAAGCTGAGGCGACACTGGACAAACAGGGCCGGCACTATATGGACGTCATTTCCGAAGCGGCCCAGAAAATGGGGCTGTTGATCGACGATCTGCTCTCGTTCTCCCGTATGGGGCGCCATGCCATGTCAGCCCAACCGGTGGCGCTGGAGCCCCTGGTGCACAACGTTATCCGGGAACTTGAGCCCGATACCGCCGGAAGGGAGATCGAATGGCGCATCGGCGACCTTCCCGCGACGAACGGCGATCCCGCCATGCTGCGCATAGTGCTGGCCAACCTAGTCCTCAATGCCCTAAAATTCACCCGGCCCCGGGAAAAGACCCAAATCGAAATCGGGTCGCTCCCCGGCCAGGAGGCCGAAACCGTGATTTTCGTGCGCGACAACGGCGTGGGGTTCGACATGGCCTATGCGGACAAACTCTTCGGCGTGTTCCAGCGCCTGCATCGCGCGGAAGAGTTCGAGGGCACCGGCATCGGGCTGGCCACTGTGCGACGCATCATCGCCCGGCACGGCGGGCGGGTCTGGGCCAAGGGACAAATTGACCAGGGCGCAGTCTTTTACTTTTCATTGCCGCAAATCATACAGGAGGCATAAACATTTAGACACTTGAACGTCTCCCAGGGCAAGAAGGAAAAGTCCGATTTGCTTTCCACGAGTCCATCACCTTGTTCGATGAAAAGGCATAAGGGGTCCTGAGAAATCAGAGGGGAAAGACAAAGATCGTTAACAGTGTTTGGAGGAAAGCAAAATGCACCAGCGAATCGCCATCTTGATGATCATTGCCGCCGTACTGTCCGGCCTGTTGCTGCCGGCTTGTGACAACGTTCAGCAGCCGAACCGGGAACCCATCAAGCTGGGATGGATTGGCGCGCTCTCGGGCACCAACGCCATCCTGGGGCAGTGGGACACGCACGGCATCGAACTGGTGATTGACGAAGTCAATGCCATGGGCGGCGTGTGTGGCGGGCGCAAGCTGCAAATCGTCAAATATGATGACGCAGCCGATCCGACAAGATCGGTAACTCTGGCGCAAAAGCTGTCAATACAGGATCAGGTGCTACTGGCCTTTGCCACCACCAACAGTAATACAGCCCTATCGGATTTGCTTGTATTCACCAATGCCCGGGTTCCCCAACTGACTCAGGCGTCCAGCGCGGACCTAACCGCCAAGGGCAGCTTTTACATTTTTCGTTACACCAGTGCGGGCGCCGTCTTTGAGTTCACGGTGGTTGACTACCTGGTCAAGAACGGCTTGAGAAAGTTTGCCATCATCAGCGACACGTCAACCTACGGCAAGGGCCAAGGGGATTATGAGCAGGCCGCGCTGCACAAGAATGGCCTAAAAAGCCTGATCCGTGAGACGTATAATATTGAAGACACGGACTTCACCCAACAGCTCACTCGCATTGTCGGTGCCGACCCGCAAGTGCTGCTGTTGGCTGGGTCAGAGATCGCAGCAGGCCTGATTGCCCGGCAAGTCCGGCAGCTCGGCTTCACCAGTTTGATCGCCGGTGGGCCGGCGCTCGGCACGCCCAAGTTTGTCGAGGTGGCCGGCGATGCAGCCGAGGGAGTCATCTTTTCCAGCCCATACATTGACAACACCATCAATGAGCAGGCGCGGGATTTCGCCCGGCGCTACAAGACCAAATGGGGCTATGAACCGGAACAACACGGGGCCAAAGGCTACGACGGCGCCATGATAGCCATCGAGGCGATCAAGCGTTCATGCAACAACCTGACCCGTGAAGAGATCACCAGACAACTGCATGCCACAAAAGACTTTCAGGGCTTACAGGGCAGATTCTCTTACCAGGACAGCGGCGAGGGTATCTCCCGGGCTCAAATCGGTCGCGTCAAGAACGGCCAGTTGACAGTGATCCAAGAGTAATATCGAGGATGTGCTATGCGTGTTTCTGACTTTCGTTCGGTTAGGCCGCGGGTAATACAGCCAGGGCGTTCTTCGGAACGCCCATTTGGATGGTACATCTTGCGCACCAAACTGGTCATCGCCTTCATGGCTGTCGCCCTGATCCCGCTCAGTTTGTTGTTTTACCTGAACGATCAGTACTCGCGTGTCACCCTGACCGACAATGCCAACCGAGCGCTTCTGGCAGCGGCGTCGGAAACAGCGCTCCATGTGGACTTGTTCATCAGCAACAACTTGAACGCCATTGCCACCGAGGCGCAGTTGCCGGATTTTATCAAGTACCTTAGCTTGCCGGCCGGCCGGCGGAAAGGCAGCGCGGAAGAGGTCGAAGCCACGTCCGCCTTGTTCGCGCTCAGCCGCAAAGATCAGGCAAATATCGCGTCGTATGCGTTGCTGGATCGCCGGGGACTCACCCTGATCGATACGTTTACCCCGGATATTGGCGTGCCCAAGTCCGACCAGGACTATTTCCGGTTCGCAGCCAAAGGGGGCGAGCCGTATGCCTCGCCGGTCCTGTTTTTAGAGACGGGCAATGCGTCCATCTATTTTAGCGCCGCGGTGCGCGACACCGCCGCCGGAGAAATCATCGGCGTGCTGTACGCGCGCTACAGCGCGAGCGTCCTGGAACAAATCATTGTCCAGAAAGGCGAGCTGGCCGGCCGGCAATCCTACGCCATTTTGCTGGACGAAAACCATGTTAGGCTGGCGCATGGCACTAACACGGACCTCATTTTCAAAGCGGTGGTGTCCCCCGACCCGATCCGCGCTGCGGAACTGCAAGCCGCCCGGCGCTTACCGCACCAACCGATCAAAGAACTGGTCACTAACCAGCCTGTTTTTGAGCAGGGACTGCTCAACGCGGACAAGCAGCCCTTCTTTACGGCCTACCTCGGTACTACTGACAGTAAACTGAACTCGGCTGCCGTGGCAAAGTTGAGGACCCAACCCTGGCTCATCGTCTTTGCCCAGCCTCAGGCTGTTTTCCTGGCATCGGTCCAGACACAGGGCCGCATGGTGTTGCTGCTGGGTCTGGGGGTTGCCGCGGCAGTGGTTGTTGTAGCAATCGGCATGGCCCGGCTATTGACCCGCCCTGTCGTTCACCTGACGGCCGTGGCGCGTCAGGTTTCCGAAGGGAATCTCGACGCCAAAGCCCGGGTTGAATCACAAGATGAAATTGGTGTTCTGGCGGAGGCGTTTAACTCTATGACCAGCCGACTGGTGGAAACGCTGCAAGGGTTGCGCGCGAGCGAGGAAAGCTATCGGGGCATCTTTGAAAATGCCGTGGAAGGCGTCTTCCGGACCTCGGTCGAAGGGCAACTGTTAAGCGCTAATCCAGCGATGGCTCGCATCCTGGCCTATGATGCGCCTGACGAGTTGGTAGCAAGTCTATCCGATGTCAGGAGGAAACTCTATGTCCATCCCGAGGACCGTGATGTCTTACTCGGCGCGATTCTCGATCAGGGAACTGTGAACGGACTCGAGTTTCAATTCCGCCGCAAGGACAAGCAAACGATCTGGGCTTCCATCAACGCGCGCCTGGTGCGCAACAATGCCGGAGCGCCACAGTTCATTGAGGGCTTCATCACCGACATCACCGAGCGCAAGCGGGCGGAAGAAGAAATCCGCATGCTCAATCAGGAACTCGAACAGCGCGTCCTTAACCGCACGGCGGAACTGGAAACGGCCAACAAGGAGATGCATGCCTTTACCTACACGGTGTCCCATGACCTCAGGGCGCCACTGCGCCATATCGACGGTTTTCTGGGACTTCTGGAAAAGAAAATAAGGACGGCGCTGGACGAACAAAGCCGGCAATACATGAACACCATTTCCGGGGCCGCCAACAAGATGGGGCTGCTGATCGACGATCTGCTCTCGTTCTCCCGTATGGGGCGCCATGCCATGTCAACCCAACCGGTGGCGCTGGAGCCCCTGGTGCACAACGTCATCCGGGAACTTGAGCCCGATGCCGCTGGCAGGGACATCGACTGGCGCATCGGCGACCTGCCCGCGGTGCGCGGCGATGCAGCCCTGCTGCGGATGGTGCTGGACAACCTGATCGCCAATGCGGTCAAATTCACCCGGCCCCGGCAGCAGGCCCAAATCGAAATCGGGTTCTTGCCCGGCCAGGACGCCGAAACCGTGATATTCGTGCGCGACAACGGCGTGGGGTTCGACATGGCCTATGCGGACAAACTCTTCGGCGTGTTCCAGCGCCTGCATCGCGCGGAAGAGTTCGAGGGCACCGGCATCGGGCTGGCCAATGTGCGCCGCATCATCGCCCGGCACGGCGGCCGGGTCTGGGCCGAAGGAGAAGTTGATAAGGGCGCGACATTCTATTTTTCACTGCCAAAACCTGTTCAAGCAGATTGAGGCCAAAATGAAAGCCAAAATCTTATCAGAGGACATCATCGTGCTGGCTGTTATCGGCCTGTTCAGCCTGGGTGTCGTCACAGCCGGCACCTATGCTCAAGGCGGTAGTGAATCATCGCCTCAGACCCACACGGTCCTGCAACGCCAACAGAAAGAGCCCGTCTTTCACCATCTGACGATTGATGACGGCCTGTCTGACAATTCGGTCAATCACGTACTCCAGGACCGCCTGGGCTTTATCTGGGCCACCACCGTCCAGGGCATCAACAAGTACGATGGGATGACGTTCACCACGTTTATGCCCCAGGCGTCGGGGAGCAGCCAAAGCACACCGCAATTCTACCAGAACATGCTCGAAGACCGCGACGGCATCCTGTGGTTTTGCAACTATGGCGCTGGTCTGGTCCGCCATGACCCTGTGCTGAACACCTGGAAGTTCTATCAGCATGATAAAAAGAACCCCAATAGCCTGGCCCATAACACCACATGGTTCGTGCTTCAAGACCGCGACGGCATCCTGTGGTTCTCAACCTTTGGCGGCCTGAGCCGTTTCGACCCGGCCACGGAACAGTTCACCAACTATCGCAGCGACCCGGGCAACCCGAATAGCCTGGGGTATGACACCCTTTCCCAGGTCAAGCAGGACGCTGCCGGCATGCTGTGGATCGGTACCTACGGCGGCGGTCTGGAAAAATTTGACACGGCCACCGGCGTCTTCACCCACTACCGTCATGACCCGGACAAGCCCGAAAGCCTCAGTGACAACCGGGTACAGAGTGTCTGGATCGACCCTGACGGCAGCATCTGGGTCGGCACCGACAACGGCCTCAACCACTTCGACCCGGACAGCGTGCGCTTCGACCGTTATTTCCACGATGAGAACGATCCAACCAGCCTGAGCCACAACATGATCCTGCAGGTGCAGCGCGACAGCCGCGGTCAATTGTGGGTCTCGACCTCCGGGGGAGGGATCAACCGTTTCGACGGACAGCGCTTTATCCGCTACCAGAACGACCCGCACAACCCCGACAGCTTGAGTACCAACACCAGCCCAAATTTCTCCGAAGACCGCACCGGGGCCCTCTGGTTCGCAACCTTTGGCGGAATCAACGTCTACGACCCCGGCAGCCAGCGCTTCATACGCTACCGGCATCTGCCCGGCAACCCCAATTCGTTGCCGCCGGGCCGGGTGCAGGCGATCACCCAGGATAAGGAAGGCATTTTCTGGATTGGCTTGTGGGAGCAGGGGCTGGTGCGTTTCGACCGCGAGAAGAACACCTACACCCGCTACCAGGCCAAGCCGAACAATCCCGGCAGCTTGAGCAACGACAACATCTTCGCTATCCGCTACGACCCGCGCGGCTGGCTGTGGGTTGCCACGATCGCCGGACTGAACAAGTTCGACCTGACCACCGAGACATGGACACAGTACCATGGCGCCCCGAACAATCCCAACGCCCTGGCCGACGACTGGGTCTCGGGCGTGGCTGTGGACGCTCACGGCGACCTTTGGCTGGCGGTTTATGGCGCGGGGCTGCACCGTTTCAACCCGGCCGGGGAAACCTTCACGCGCTACCCGAACGACCCGGACAATCCCGACAGCATCGCCAGCAACAATCTCAACTACGTGATGGTCGCGGCGGACGGCAAGCTCTGGATCGGCGGCGATGGGTTGATCAGCCGTTTCGATCCGGCGACTGAAAAAGCCGTTAACTTTACGCCCGAGCAGCACGGACTCAGCGGCCTCACCAGCGATCAGTGCTTCCAGGACCGTCAGGGGTCGATCTGGGTGGCAACGGATAGCGGGGTGAACAGGTTTGATCCGGACAGCAATCGCTTTACGCCCTACCCGGATATCCGCGCAGTGCTGGTGGACGATGCCCAGGGAAAGCTGTGGGTGATCGCCGGCAAGAGCCTGGCACGTTTCGACCCGAAAACCGGCAGCCTGCGCCGCTATGACGCGTATGACGGCCTGCTTAGCAATGCCCTGGAACCGACGGCCGGGTACGCCAGCCCTGGCGGCGAGATTTTCATCGGCGGGGCCAAGGGCTTCAACAGCTTCTTCCCCGATCAATTGCCCGACAACCCGACGCCGCCTCCGGTGGTCCTAACCGAGTTTGAACTGCGCGACAAACCGGTCGCCATCGGCGGTGACTCACCCCTGCAAAAGCACATCAACGTCACCAAGCGAATCACCCTGCCCTACGACTACACCGCTCTCACCCTCAGATTTGCCGCCCTCAATTACCGTTCACCCCAAAAGAATCGATACGCCTATATCCTGGAAGGTTTTGATCAAGACTGGATATATACCGACAGCCGGCATCGATCCGCTACCTACAAAAACCTGAGCCCCGGCAAGTATAGGTTCCGGGTCAAAGCCACCAATAATGACGGTGTGTGGAACGCGGAAGGAACGTCGCTGACCATCAAAATCACGCCACTCTGGTGGAAATCGTGGTGGTTCAGAAGCCTGGCCGGACTGGCGCTGGTGTGCCTGGCCGCTGCCGGGTTCGGCTATCGCATGAGGAGTCAGCGCCGGCGAACCGAGGAACTTGAGCGGCAAGTAACCGAGCGCACCCGGGAGCTCGTCGTGTCTAACCAACTATTGCAGGTCGCCAAGGAAAAGGCCGAGCTGGCCAACCAGGCCAAAAGCGTTTTCCTGGCGAACATGAGCCACGAACTGCGCACGCCCCTGAACGCGGTGATAGGCTTTTCGCAGGTGATGAAGAATTCTCCGGATGTTACAATGGGCCAGATTGAGAACCTGAACATCATTGCCCGCAGCGGGGAACACCTGCTGAACCTGATCAACAACGTGCTGGATATATCCAAGATCGAATCCGGCCGGGTGGAACTTGAAGAGTCACACATCGATCTGAACCAGTTGCTGCAGGAAATGAAATCAATGATGGTCGTGCGGGCGCATGAGAAAGGGCTGCTCTTCACGCGGGAGCAGTCCCCGGGCCTCCCCCGGCATATCATCGGCGACGCCGGCAAGCTGCGGCAGGTCCTGCTCAACCTGATCGGAAACGCCATCAAGTACACAACCAGCGGCGCTGTCATCCTGCGGGCCATAGCTGCAAACAAGGAAGGCGCAGGCCCCATAAGGGTGCGATTCGAGGTTGAGGATACCGGTCCCGGCATTCGGACAGAAGATAAGGAGCGGGTATTTTCTCCCTTTATGCAATTGGAGGACCGAACGCCCGCGGAGGCCGGGACCGGCCTGGGGCTCGCCATATCCAAACAGTATGTCGCGCTGATGGGAGGGGAGATCGGTGTCGCCGGCGAACCGGGTAAAGGCTCGATCTTCCATTTCGAGATTCCGGTGACCGCGCTGCCGGCCGAGGCGATCCCCGTTGCGTCGCAGCGCGGTCGCGTCAGCGGGCCGGCACAGGAGCAGCCACGCTATCGGCTCCTCATCGCCGAGGATCATCCGGAGAGCCGTCTGCTGCTTCACAAGCTGCTCGAGCCTCTCGGGTTCGATCTGCGGGAAGCCGTCAACGGGCAGGAGGCGGTGGCTATATTCACGGAGTGGCATCCCCACCTGATCTTCATGGACATGCGCATGCCGATCATGGACGGGTTGGAGGCGACAAGGCGCATCCGCGCCCTGGAGCTCAAAGTACATAGCTCAAAGGAAAAAACAGAAGAACAGGGAGTCAAAGAGGGAAAACCCGCTGAGCTATCAGCTATCAGCTATCTGCCATCTGCCCGATCGGAACATGTTCCGATCGTCGCCCTCACCGCCCATGCTCTGGAAGAGGAACGGCGCGAAATCCTGGCGGGGGGCTGTGATGATTTCATCCGCAAGCCCTATAAAGATACCGAGATATTCGATGCCTTGACAAAACAGCTCGGCGCCCGCTTTGTCTACGAGGAAGAGACGCTCTCCGCTGTCGACGATGAGCTCCCGCTGACCGCGGCGGCCCTGGCCGGCCTCCCCGATGAATTGTTGAAGGGCCTGGAACAGGCGCTTGCCCGGCTCGACATCGGCGCGGTGGACAAGGCGATTGAAGCGATACGCGTCCATCATCCATCCATGGCGGATGCCTTGGCGCCGGAGGCCAAAGGCCTTCAATTCGGCCGGATTTTACGGTTGATCAACCCCTCCCAGGGTGAAACCAGCCGGGAGGACCAGGCAGGAGCAAAGAAATGAGCAGCGGACACTTCGACAGGCTATTGGCTAAGTGCTCCCATTCATAAATACGATGGCATTCGATTGCCGATGCATCTCGGCTCGACAATCTCGGTGCGTCACCGTATTTAAGAACAGGAGCACTAAGGAGAAGCAAGATGACAGCCGGTTATTGGCAACGTAATTCAGGTACAGTGTGGCGTTTCGGAGCCTTTGCGCGCGGCATCTTTTTTTGCCTGTTTTTAATTCTTTTGACCCGTCCGATAGCGCAAGCCGCATCCGACATCTGGGTGGGCGCGATTTTCGACCACACCGGCGGCATCCATATCTATGGAATCCAGCAGAGCAAAGCGATTCATTTGGCTCTGGACAACATCAACAGGAAAGGCGGCTTGCTCGGACGGAAATTGAAACTAATCGAGTACGATTCGCAATCGGATCTCGGCAAATATGCTCAATATGCCAATACCATCATTTTGCGTGACCGAATCACGGTCCTGTTTGCGGGGCTAACCAGCGCATCCCGTGAAGTTGTCAGACCAATCATCAGAAAACATAAAATGCTCTATTTCTATAGTTGCCATTATGAGGGGGGCGCATGTGACAAGTATACGTTTGTAACCGGCGTAAGCGCTTCTCAGCAGATGCGGGTCCTCATCCCATGGGCCATTAAGAAGTGTGGTCCTAAAATTTACATTGTGGGGCCTGCCTATAATTTCGGCACCATATCGGCAATCTGGGTACATTATTATGCCAAACAATATGGCAGCGAGGTCGTGGGAGAGGAATTTTTGCCCCTAACGATGACCGACTACGCGCCTACGATCCAAAGGATACAGGCAGCTAAACCGGATTTCGTGTTCGCACTCCCTGTTGGGCCGCATCAAAATGGTTTTCTTGAGCAATTTGGGGCTGCGGGCCTCAAGGATAAAATCGGCCTGGTTTCCACCAACTATGGTTCGGGAAACCAGCAAATCGCGGTGTCCCCAAATGCAAGCGAAGGGATTGTGTCTTCGCTTGAATATTTCCACTGGGTAAAGGAACTTGGCAACGACAAGCTCAAAATGCTTTGGAAAGAACGTTATGGTTCGGATGAGGCCATCATTGCTCCGGCAGTTAACGTTTGGAATGCTGTCCACCTTTGGGCCGAGGCTGTGCAAAAGGCAGGCACCGTAAAAACAGACGACGTTATAGCAGCCCTTGAGAGCGGGCTTTCTTTTGACGGCCCGAATGGTAATGTAACCTTGCGGCCTCGCTCGCACCATCTCAGGCAAAATATATATATTGCGCGCGGTAATCGCCAACGCGGCTTTGATATCCTCGAAGTACACAAAGGCGTAGACCCCTTCTTCGAGGATGAGGTGTGTGACCTGATCAAACATTCCGAGACAGCTGAACATTTCACCCCAAAAGGTTATTAGAAGCTATCTCAAAAAGAGGAAAAACACCATGGATGAGCCAAAAACCGAAAGACAGTCCGGCCGGATTCTGGTGGTTGACGATACCAGCGCGAACCTGCAGCTTCTGACCAATCTGCTGATCGAGCACGGCTATACCGTTCATCCAGCCTCCGACGGCGAATTGGCCCTGGCGTTTGTCCGGTCAACTCTGCCCGACCTCATTTTGCTGGATATCCGAATGCCGGGGATGGACGGTTTCGAGGTTTGTCGCCGGCTCAAGGCGGATGAAAGAACAGCATCCATTCCCATCATTTTCATCAGTATCCTGGAAGATGAACACGATAAGGTGAAGGGGTTGCAGGCCGGTGCGGTGGATTATATAACCAAGCCGTTTCAGGCCGAAGAAGTACTGGCCCGGATAGGGACCCACCTGCATCTGCGGGAACTGACCGAACATCTGGAACATATGGTCGCCGAGCGAACCGCAGAACTCCACGCCGCCAATGCGCAGTTGCAACGCGAGCTGGCCGAACGCAAACAGGCGGAGGCGGCCCTGCGGCAAAGCGAAACGCTGCTCAATGCCACGCAGCGACTGGGCAAAATCGGCGGGTGGGACTGGGATGTCGAACAGCAGACCTCCTTCTGGACCGAAGAGACCTTTCGCATTCACGGCTTCGCGCCGGAGGTGTCCGCGCCGGGGTCATCCGGCTATATTGACCGCAGCCTGACGTGTTATGACCCGGCCGATCGTTACATCATTTCCGAAGCGTTTCAGCGTTGCGTACAACAGGGGGACGGCTATGACCTGGATTTCCCGTTCACATCCGCTGATGGCTGCCGAAAATGGATTCGAACCACCGCCGCCGCAGTCCAAGAAGAGGGCCGGATTGTTAAGGTTATCGGCAATATCATGGACATTACCGAACGCAAGCGAGTCGAGGAGGAACTTGCCAGGCACCGCGATCACCTCGAGGAACTGGTGCAGATGCGCACGGCGGAATTGGAACAGGCACGCAACAAGGCCAGGCAGTATTTGGACATCGCGGGCGTCATCCTGGTGGCGATCGATGCCGACCGGCGGGTGACCCTGATCAACCAGAAGGGCTGTGAGGTTTTGCAAGGCACCTCGGCGGAAATCATCGGTAAAGACTGGTTCGAGACATTTGTACCGGAACAAATACGCGGTGAGGTCATCGCAAGCTTTCACCGGCTCATGGCCGGAGAGATCGAGCCCGTGGAATATTACGAAAACCCGGTGTTGACAATTGGCGGCCAGGAGCGGCTTGTCGCCTGGCATAATGCTCTGCTCAGGGATAATAATGAAAATATCACCGGCACACTTAGTTCCGGAGAGGACGTCACGGAGCGCAAACACACCGAAGAACAAATCATCAACTTGAATCGGGATTTGCAAAAGCGGGCCGCAGCACTTGAAGCCGCGAACAAAGAGCTGGAAGGATTTACTTACTCGGTGTCCCATGACCTCAGAGCGCCGCTGCGCCATATCGACGGTTTTCTGGGACTGCTTAAAAAGAAAGCGGGAACGGCGCTGGACGACCAGAGCCGACATTACATGGACACCATTTCCAGCGCGGCCAACAAAATGGGGCTGTTGATCGATGATCTGCTCTCGTTCTCCCGCATGGGGCGCCATGCCATGTCAGCCCAACCGGTGGCGCTGGAGCCCCTGGTGCACAACGTTATCCGGGAACTTGAGCCCGATGCCGCCGGCAGGGACATCGACTGGCGCATCGGCGACCTGCCCACGGTGCTCGGTGATGCGGCCATGCTGCGCATGGTGCTGGAAAACCTGATCACCAACGCCCTGAAATTCACCCGACCAAGGCAGCAGGCCCAGATCGAGATCGGGTCGCTTTCCGGCCAGGATGCCGAAACCGTAATATTCGTACGCGACAACGGCGTGGGGTTCCTCATGGCGTATGCGGACAAGCTGTTCGGCGTGTTCCAGCGCCTGCATCGAACGGAGGAGTTCGAGGGCACCGGCATCGGGCTGGCCAATGTGCGCCGCATCATCGCCCGGCACGGCGGCCGGACCTGGGCCGAGGGCGGACCGGACCTGGGGGCGACCTTTTACTTTTCACTGCCGCATACGTAACAAGGGGATAATTGGCACGCTGTGCAGTTGGCAGCTAGTTGGTGTCCATCCAGAAATAGCCCTTTTCCGGATGGAGGTGATAGGCGTTAGCAATTAGCGGTTAGCATTAAAAAATGAAATCACAAGAATGGGGAAACCGAACCACGAAGTCTCGGTGCACACCACACCAAGAGGTAGCTGATATGAACATTTTTTCGCAACCGATTGCCATGGCAGAAACCATGCTGGCCGACTCACCGGCGGGCATCCTCGTCTATGAAGGTGATACGGGGAACTGTGTGCTCGCCAACCAGGCGGTTGCGGATATGCTCGGCGAGTCCGCTGCTGAACTGCGACTCCAAAATTTCCGCGCACTTGCATCCCGGTGCCAAGCCGGCCTGGACGACCTGGCCAAAGCGATTTTGCATGGCGGATTGTCGCGGCATCATGAGGTGATGTTGCAAACCGCTTCCGGCAGGATCGTCTCGCTCGACTGCTCCATCTCCCGATTCGATTGTGAGGATAAACCGTTTCTGTTGTTTATTGTCGCGGACATCACGGCGCGCAAACCGGAGCAGGAAAAACTCGTGAAGGAGCGTTCCCTGTTGCGCTGCCTGATCGACGCCGTCAACGACCTGATCTTTATCAAGGACCGGGACAGTGTCTATCGCGGCTGCAACAAGGCGTCCGAAACATTCATCGGCCTGCCGGAATGCGAGCAGATCGGCAAGACCGACTTTGATTTTTTCGATCGCGAGAAGGCCGCGGAGATTCAAAAGGCTGACAGACAGGTGCTTGAGGATGGCAAGCCCCTGCGCATCGAGGAGTGGGTGACCGGCCGGGATGGCCGTCGCTTGCTGATGGATACCATCAAGGCCCCTTATTACGATCCGGATGGTAAACCCCTGGGGCTTGTGGGGATTGGCCGTGACATCACGGAACGCAAGCGAGCGGAACAAGAACGTCTGGCGCATCTTGAGTTCTTTGAAAACATGGACAGGGTCAACCGGGCTATCCAGGCAAACAACGACCTGGAGCAAATGATGAGTGAAGTGCTCGGCGTGGTGCTTGCGGTCTTTGAGTGCGACCGGGCGTTTCTCATGTATCCCTGCGATCCCGAGTCACCTACTTGGAGCGTTCCCATGGAGCGCCACAAACCCGAATATCCAGGCCTTAGGGAGTTGGCGCCGGAGAAGCGAATGGACCCGCAGGTTGCGGAGACGCTTCGTATTGTGCTGACCACAGGTGGTCCGGTAAGCTTCGGTCCGGGTACGGCACATGCGCTGCATGGGGAAGTGGCGGAACAATTCGGCATTCAGTGTTTCATGTCGATGGCCCTTTACCCAAAAACCGGCGGCCCGTGGCAATTCGGGATTCATCAGTGCGCTTATGCCCTTGTCTGGTCAGCGGAGGAGGAACGGCTCTTCCAGGAAATCGGCCGGCGCTTGGTGGACGGCCTGAGCACCCTGCTGGCACACCGCGACCTGCAGCGCAGCATGGAAAGGCTCGAGGAAGCGCAACACCTCGCCCATATCGGCAGTTGGGAATTGGATTTGATACACAACGTCCTGACCTGGTCTGATGAAATCTTTCGCATATTCGAGATCGATTCCGAAAAGTTCGGGGCTTCCTATGAGGCTTTTTTAGATACCATTCACCCCGATGACCGGGAAGCCGTTCACTTGGCCTATACCAACTCGGTTGAAACCAGAACCCCCTATGCCATCGACCACCGGCTTCTTCTTCCCGACGGCCGTATCAAATACGTCCGCGAGCAGTGTGAAACATATTATGAGGGCGATACACCCGTTCGCTCCATTGGAACCGTTCAGGACAACACCGAGCTAAAAGCTGCCGATGAAGCGCTCCAGCGGCTCAATACGGAGCTTGACCAACAGGTCAAAAAGCGGACCGCCGAGTTGGAGACGTCGAATCGAGAGCTTGAGGCCTTCGCCTACTCGGTGTCCCATGACCTGAGAGCACCGCTGCGCCATATTGACGGCTTTATGGAATTGCTCCAAAAGAAAGAAAAAACCGCGTTGGACGACAAGAGCCGCCACTATATGGACAGCATTTCCGCCGCGGCCCAAAAAGCGGGACTGTTGATCGACGATCTGCTCTTCTTCTCCCGCATGGGGAGCCACACCCTGTCGTTCCAACCGGTGGCGCTGGGGCCCCTGGTGCGCGAGCTCATCGGCGAACTTGAGCCCGATACCGCCGGCAGGAACATCGCCTGGTGCTTCGGCGATCTGCCCACGGTGCGCGGCGATGCCCCCATGCTGAGGATGGTCCTGGCCAACCTGATCGCCAATGCGGTTAAATTCACCCGGCCCCGGGAGCAGGCCCAAATCGAAATCGGATCGCTGCCCGGACAGGCTTCCGAAACCGTGATTTTCGTGCGCGACAACGGCGTGGGCTTCGACATGGCCTATGCGGACAAGCTGTTCGGCGTGTTCCAGCGCCTGCACCGAACGGAGGAGTTCGAGGGCACCGGCATCGGGATGGCCAATGTGCGCCGCATCATCGCCCGGCACGGGGGGCGGACCTGGGCCGAAGGCATGCTGGACCAAGGTGCGACGTTTTACTTTTCTCTGGCGCACAAACTGCAATGCGGCGGGGATGAGGTGGCAGTGAAATAGGGTAAAATAGTCTGGGCTATAAAATAAAATGGAAATCGGGTATTCTCAAAATGTTCGGTCTATCGGATAAGCTTTGTTTGCCGATAGAACGAAACGTTTACCAAAATGGGAGAAGGAAGGTTTCAGAAAATAAAAGCGCAGACAGGGGATGTGGAGAGAATGCGAAAAGCATTGATAAAATCCTTTGGAAAACAAACACTTGGATCCTTGAATCCTGGAACCCTGGGACCCTTTCTCCCAACGAATTGGGAGAAGAACCAAAAGTTTTACTTTTCACCGCCACAGACACCCATAGGAGGGGGACATGCACACCATTAAGCGGATCCTGCTGGTCGAGGACGACCCCAAGGATATCGAGTTGACCCTTGCGGCGCTTGCCGAGTACAATCTGGCCAACGAAGTTGAGGTTGCCCGAGACGGGGTGGAGGCGCTGGACTATCTGCACCGGCGGGGATCATACGTGCAGCAACGTACCGGCAACCCGGTGGTGATCCTGCTCGATCTCAAAATGCCCCGGCTGGACGGCCTTCAGGTGCTGCAGCAAATCAAGGCGGACGAGCAATTGCGCCTGATCCCGGTGGTCGTCCTGACCTCGTCGCACGAATCATTCGACCTGGAGCAGTGCTACAAGCTTGGCGCCAACGCCTATGTGGTCAAACCGGTCCGCTTTATAGACTTTGTCGATGCCGTAAAGCAAACCGGTGTGTTCTGGGCGCTGCTCAACCAGTCGCCACCTGACAATGCCACCAAGAAGTGATGCTCCTCCCGCAAAGTGGTAGGCATCAGGATGCACTCTCAAAGGGGGCTGACACCCAACTGGAGCTTTGTATTGTATGGGTTCTTTTTCAAATCAAACCCTAAAAACCGTTTTCTCGCGCAGAGACGCAAAGACGCAGGGAAAACCACATGTTGTTTCCAGCTACACGGGATCAAAATCAAGAAGCAAAGGCGCACTGAGGGAAAGGAATGCTGAAGCATGGAAACCTCGATCCATATTCTGCACCTGGAAGACGACCCGGCCGACGCGGAGCTCGTGCAGGCCGCGCTGGTGGAAGCCGGTCTGGCTTGCCGCGTTGACCGTGCCCAGACGCGGGCTGAATTCGAGACCGGTCTGGGCGATAGCGGAACGGATATCATCCTGGCGGATTACAAGCTGCCGGCCTACGACGGCCTATCCGCGCTGCGCCTGGCGCAGGAGCACTGCCCCGAGATTCCGTTTATCTTTGTCTCCGGCACCATGGGTGAAGAGGCGGCCATTGAGGCGCTGACCCACGGCGCCACCGATTACGTGCTCAAACAGAATTTGGCGCGCCTGGCTACAGCGGTTCAGAGGGCGCTGCAGGAGGCGCGAATTTGGCGCGAGCGCAGACAGGCCCGGGAAGCGTTGCACAGTTCCAATGAAATGCTGAAAGCATCGGAAGCCAGATATATCGATCTCTACGACAACGCCCCGGATATGTATCTGTCGGCCGATGCCCAAACCGCAGCGATCACCACCTGCAACCAGACCCTGGCCGATACCCTGGGATACCCGAAAGCAGAGATCATTGGCCGGTCAATATATGAAATCTATCACCCGGCTTGTCTGGACCGGGCAAAACAGGCTCATACGGAGTTTCTGGAGAGGGGCGAGATCCATGACAGAGAGCTTCAATTGCGGAAAAAAGACGGCTCCAAACTGGATGTCAGCCTGAACGTGTCGGCGGTACGTGCCAAGGACGGCGCCATTGTTTCCAGCCGGGCGACCCTGCGCGATATCACCGAGCGCAAGCAGGCGGAGGCGTCCATCCGCCAGCTCTCCCAGGCCATCGAACAGAGCCCGGTATCCATTGTCATCACCAATACTGCCGGTTCGATCGAATTTGTCAATGCCAAATTTACCCAGGTCACGGGATATGCGGTTGCCGAAGCCCTGGGCCAGAACCCCCGCATCCTGAAGTCGGGGGAAACGGCGGCCGATGAGTATGAGCGGCTTTGGAAAACCATCAGCTCGGGCGGGGTATGGCGCGGAGAATTTATCAACCGCAAAAAGAACGGCGAGCTGTTCCGGGAACAGGCGACCATCGCCCCGGTCAGAAATGCGGACAACCTCATCACGCATTACGTAGCGGTCAAGGAGGATATCACCGAGCGCAAAAATCTCGAAGCGCAGCTCAGCCAGGCCCAGAAAATGGAGGTGGTCGGGCAGTTGGCCGGCGGCGTGGCCCATGATTTCAACAATATGCTGGGCGTGATTATCGGCTACACGGAGATGCTTCTGGAGCTGGAAGATCTGGATGATTTGCTGCGCGAGTATCTTGACGAAATCCTGGCGGCCGGTCATCGTTCAACGGATATCACACGGCAGTTGCTGGCCTTTGCCCGCAAGCAGACCGTTGTGCCCAAGATCCTTGACCTGAACGAGACTGTCGAGCGAATGCTCAAGATGCTCCGGCGGCTTATCGGAGAGCATATCGAACTTGCCTGGCTGCCGGGGGCGAAGCTATGGCCGGTCAAAATGGATCCCTCCCAGATCGATCAGATTCTGGCCAACCTTTGCGTCAATGCCAGGGATGCCATCGCCGGGGTGGGCAACGTCACCATCGAGACACAAACAGCCGATTTCGATGAGGTGTACTGTGCCGACCATCGGGGATTTATCCCCGGTGAGTATGTGGTGCTGGCGGTGAGTGACAACGGCAGCGGCATGGATAAACCGACGATGGACAAGATTTTCGAGCCTTTTTTCACCACCAAACCGGTCGGCAAGGGCACTGGCTTGGGGCTGGCCACGGTATACGGCATCGTCAAGCAGAACGACGGCTTCATCAATGTGACCAGCGGGCCGGGTCATGGCTCGACCTTCAAGATTTACCTGCCCCGGTATACCGTCGCAGTCGGGCAGGCACTGGCGGCGCGGCACACCCCTTCCGGCCTGATGGGTCACGCGACCATCCTGATCGTGGAAGATGAAATCTCACATTTAACGATGGTGAAGCTGATACTTGAAGGATACGGGTATCGGGTGTTGGCCGCATCAACGCCGGATGACGCTCTCCTTATGGCCAGCGAGTACAGCGGGGGGATCCACCTGCTGCTGACCGATGTGGTCATGCCCGAAATGAACGGTCTGGCGCTTGCCAATAAGATGACCGCGCTTTTACCCGATATCTTGTGCTTGTATATGTCCGGCTACTCGGGCGACATCATCGCTCATCATGGGATTATTGAAGCGGGTGGCCATTTCATTCAAAAGCCATTTTCAAAACAGGCCCTGGCTGAAAAGGTCAGGGAGGTGCTGGCCGGCAAATGAAGTCCGCCTGAAGAGTCCCGGTCTTACCATCCGACGGTTCTGGACCAAAGCGAGGATTAAAAAGACCATGGCCAACATATTGATTGTAGACGATGAGAAATTGCTCTGCGAAATGGTGAGCAAAAAACTAAGTAGTCTGGGGCACGCGAGCACCTGTGCGCATACGCTGGCCAAAGGGTTGAAAGCGGTGTCTGAATCGGCATTTGACCTGGTGCTGCTGGATGTGCATTTGCCCGATGGAAGCGGTCTTGAGGCGTTATCCAAATTCAAGTCTTCACATTCTCAACCTGAGATAATTATCATCACCGGTGAAGGCGATCCTGGCGGCGCGGAGCTGGCCATTGAAACCGGGGCCTGGGATTATATCGAAAAACCGCTGTCCATAAGAGAAATCACCCTGCAAGTCACCCGGGCGCTGCAGTACCGCCAAGAAAAGACGGCCTTCAGACCGGCAAAACTGCTGAAAAGGGAAGGCATCATCGGCGGCGATCCCAAAATGGAAGCGTGTCTGGAGCAGGTCGTCCAATGCGCCGGAACAGACGCCCCGGTGCTGGTTGTCGGGGAAACCGGTACCGGAAAGGAGCTTTTTGCCCGGGCCGTGCATGTCAACAGCAGCCGGTCAAAGGGCCCTTTCGTGGTGCTCGATTGCACTGCGTTTCCTGAAAATCTTGTGGCCAGTATGCTTTTCGGACATCGCAAGGGGGCCTTTACCGGGGCCGATCGAACCCGCCGCGGGCTGATCCTGGAGGCAGACAAAGGAACGCTTTTCATGGACGAAGTGGGTGAACTGCCGCTCACGATCCAGAAGTCTTTTTTACGGGTGCTTCAGGAACATCGCTTCCGTCCGGTGGGTGGACAGCAGGAGACGGTCAGCGACTTCAGGTTGGTCGCCGCCACCAATCGGGATCTTGAAAAGATGGTCCACGGCGGTCTGTTTCGAAAGGATCTCATGTACCGGCTCCGGTCCGCCATCATTCATCTGCCGCCACTGAAAGAAAGAAAGGCAGACATCTATCCACTGGCCCTGCATTACATATCCGGCTTCTGTATACGGTACTCGATGGGTGTCAAAGGGGTTTCACCGGAATTCTTAGAGGCCCTGCAAGCTTATGCATGGCCCGGCAATGTCCGCGAATTGATCAATGCCATGGACTGTGCCATCGCCAATGCGCAAAAGCACGATGTGCTGTTTCCCATGCATCTGCCGGCAAACATCCGCATCAGCCTCAAACAGCAAACGATCCGGGCAAAGAAAGCCGCCCATGCCCCGCAAACAAAACCGATGCCAACAGATGCGTCTCTGTCCAGCTTGAAAGCGTCGCTTGAAAACGCGGAAAAACGCTATCTTGAAGCTCTCATGATCCACTCGAGCGGGGATATACAAGCGGCGTGCCGGATATCCGGCCTGTCGCGATCGGGGTTGTACGCCCGCCTGAAAAAGTACGACATCGAACGCCCTGTCTGACTTTTCGCCGCTCATTTTTCCGTCACGCCTGCTGTCCAAGACTTTGGACGAATTCGGCAATTCGGCCTTTTGGGGTCTATAACTCTGGACAGCCGTCTTTTTTACCAGAATGTCAATGCGCTCCTGATTACCGCCAATATTCTGTAATAAAAGACAATCCACACCCGACTGCATCTAAAAGCACCTTTGGCAGAGGATTTGCTATCTTTCGTCCTGGAGCGTCGCCCTGAATTGATAAAGATTAAATCCAGGTGCCTTGAATCATCAAATTAGGATCTTGGTATGCCAAGTGAAAAAGAAGGATCCAGGATGACCCCCTTGATCAACATTGTGCATCTTGAAAATGACCCGTCCGATGCGGAGCTCGTTCGGGCCACGCTCGCTGAAGCCGGTTTGGCTTGCCGCATAACCATCGCCCAAACGCGGGATGAGTTTGAGACCGCCCTGCGCGATGGCGGAATGGACATCATTCTGGCCGACTACCGACTGCCGGTGTATGACGGTATGTCGGCGCTGCGGCAGTCACAGGAAGTGCGGCCGGAGGTACCCTTCATCTTTGTATCCGGTACCATGGGCGAAGAGATGGCCATCGCAGCGTTGACCCGGGGTGCCGTCGATTATGTGCTCAAAACGAATCTGTCGCGCCTCGCACCGGCTGTCCACCGAGCCTTGGCGGAAGCCCGCAACCGGCGCGAACATAGACAGGCCCAGGCGGCGCTGCAGCGCGCCAACAGGATCAATGCGGCCCGTCTCCGCCTGATGCAATTTGCCGTCACCCACACACTGGATGAGCTGCTGGAGGAGACCGTCAATGAAGCCGAGAAAGTGACCGAAAGCCTGATCGGATTCTTTCATTTTGTGGACGACGATCAGCAATCGCTGACCCTCCAGAACTGGTCCACCCGCACCAAGGCGCAGTTTTGCAAGGCCCGAGGCAAAGGGTTGCATTACCCCATCGCCGATGCGGGCGTCTGGGTGGATTGCGTCCGTGAGCGCAAGCCGGTCATCCATAACGATTACGCGTCCCTGATCCATCGCCGGGGCCTGCCCGAGGGGCATGCCGAGGTCATCCGCGAATTGGCGGTGCCGGTGATGCGGGGAGAGAAAATCAAGGCCATCCTGGGGGTGGGCAACAAGGCAACCGATTATTCGCAAAAGGACGTGCAGGCCCTGTCCCTGCTCGCCGACCTGGTCTGGGAGATCACGGAGCGCAAACAGGCGGAAACGGCACTTGCTGCGCGCGAACATGAATTTCGTACGCTGGCGGAGAATCTGCCGGACAACATCGTCCGTTACGATCGAAAAGGCCGGGCTGTTTACATCAACCCGGTTCTCGAGAAAACCCTGGGTGTTGCCGCGGCAGACAGGATCGGCATGCGTGTCCGCGAATTCCATACCGATGGGAGTTACGAAGTCTACGCCCAAGCCGTGGACCGGGTTCTCACCAGCGGCGAGAACAGCGGATTTGAGTTTATATTACCCGCCGCGGGCAAGGCGCCGCCAGTCTATCAAATGCGCATGATCGCCGAACGCAACGAACATGGCGAAGTGACCGGCGTACTCGCCATCAGTCGCGATATCACCGAGCGCAAACAGGCCGAGCGCGAGCGAGTGGCTACGCTCAAGTTTTTTGAAAACATGGACAGGGTCAACCGGGCCATTCAGGGTGCCGATGATTTCGAAAAAGTGATGCAGGATTTACTCGACGTCGTGCTTTCGATCTTTGATAGCGACCGGGCGTTCCTTGTGTTCCCCTGCGATCCCGAGTCGCCAACATGGACCAGCCCCATGGAGCGCCACAAGCCGGAATATCCCGGCCTGGCGGATTTGAAGATAGAAATGCCGATGGACGCACAAATTGCAAAGAAGCATCGTATCCTGCTGTCCGCGGATGGTCCGGTAGCCTTCGGTCCGGGTGCGCCCTATGGGTTGCCCGAGGATGTGTCGAAGCAATTCGGCATTAATAGTATGCTGGCGATGGCCATTTACCCCAATACCGGCCGGCCGTGGGAATTCGGCATCCACCAGTGCGGCTATGCCCGTGTCTGGACAGCGGAGGAGATAAGGCTGTTCGAAGCAATCGGCAGGCGTCTGGCCGACAGCCTGAGCAGCCTGCTGAGTCATCGCGACCTGTGCCAGAATGAAGAATTCCTCGATAACGTTGTGGAACACATTCCCAACATGATCTTCATAAAGGATGCCCAGACCCTTAGGTTCGTCAGATTCAACAGCGCCGGCGAACAGCTGTTGGGATACGCGCGGGAAGAACTGCTGGGGAAGAGTGATTACGACTTCTTTCCCAAAGAGGAAGCGGACTTCTTTACGGCCAAGGACCGGGAGGTTCTGGATACCCGGGCGCTTGTGGATATCCCCGAGGAGAGCATCCGCACCCGGAACAATGAGGAGCGGATTCTGCATACCCAGAAAATACCCCTTCTGGACGAAGCCGGAGCCCCGCAATACCTGCTGGGCATATCCGAGGATATTACCGAACGCAAGCAGGCGGAGGCGTCCATCCGCAAGCTCTCCCAGGCCATCGAACAGGGCCCGGTCTCCATTGTCATCACCGATGCGGCCGGTTCGATCGAATTCGTCAATGCCAAATTCACCCAGATCACGGGGTATACTTCTGCTGAGGCCCTGAATCAGAATCCCCGCTTCCTGAAGTCCGGCGAGACACCGGCCGAAGAATACAAACGGCTTTGGGAGACCATCAGTTCGGGCAGCGTCTGGCACGGAGAGTTCCACAATCGCAAAAAGAACGGCGAGATGTTCTGGGAACGGATCACCATCGCGCCGGTCAAAGACGCGGACAATGTGATCACCAATTACGTGGCGGTCAAGGAGGATATCAGCGAGCGCAAAAAACTCGAAGAGCAGCTTCGTCAGACCCAGAAGATGGAGGCGGTCGGCCAATTGGCCGGCGGCGTGGCCCATGATTTCAACAATATGCTGGGTGTGATCATCGGCTACGCGGAGCTGGCCCTGACAAGGGCGGACCTGGATGATGCACTGCGCAACAATCTTGAACGAATCCACGCCGCCGCTCTGCGGTCAACGGAAATTACGCGGCAGCTGCTGGGCTTTGCCCGCAAGCAGACCATTACGCCCAAGATCCTCGACTTGAACGAGGTTGTCGAGGAGATGCTCAAACTGATCAGGCGACTTATCGGCGAGGATATCGACCTGCTCTGGCTGCCGGGGGCAACGATAGGGGCGGTCAAAATGGATCCCTCCCAGATCGATCAGATTCTGGCCAACCTGTGCGTCAATGCCAGGGATGCCATCGACGGGGTGGGCAAAGTCACCATCGAAACGCGCAAAGCTGTTTTCGACAATGCCTGCTGTGCCGAACATAGGGGGTTTTCCCCTGGTGAATATGTGATGCTGGCGGTGAGTGATAACGGTGACGGCATGGACAAAGCGACCATGGGCAAGATCTTCGAACCCTTTTTCACCACCAAGGGCTTGGGCCAGGGCACCGGACTGGGGTTGGCCACAGTCTACGGCATCGTCAAGCAGAACGAAGGCTTCATCAATGTGTACAGCGAACCAGGCCATGGCTCGACCTTCAAGATTTACCTGCCCCGGTATGCAGACCGAACCCGTCAAGAACCAAAAGCAAGCCCTGATCCTCAAGACCTGAGCGGTCATGAAACCATTCTGGTGGCGGAAGATGAGGTTCTGAGTTTAGAATTGCTGGAGCAGGTGCTTAAAGGCTACGGATATCAAGTATTGGCCGCATCTTCTCCAGGCGAGGCGCTTCTTGCAGCCAAAAAGCACACCGGTAAGATCCACCTGCTGCTGACCGATCTGATCATGCCTGAAATGAACGGGCGGAATCTGGCGAAGGAGATGGCCGCGCTTTACCCCGGCATTTTGTGCCTGTTCATGTCCGGTTACACGGACGACGTCATCGTTCACCATGGTGTTCTTGACGAGGGTGTCCAGTTTATTCAAAAGCCGTTTTCAAAACAGGCCCTGGCCGCCAAGGTCCGTGAGGTGATAGACGCCGATTAGGCGATGAAACATAGTAGGCTGGAGAAATATTGCAGGCTACCGTGGTTACTCTGGAGGCGATCATGAAATTTTTTAACTCACTTAAAGACATTATGACCATAAATTCGATCCTTGATATTGAACAGCGTATTTCGGGAATTGATTATTTGAAGAAGTTAGAAGCTATCTCAAAACCTCTTAGGTAGTGGTGCTCGAATTATTTAACACAATATATAGTATATTCAATATGTTATAAAACTAGACATCCCTCGCATTTTTGTGTATTAGGCTATTGGAGGTGCTCCGATGCCCAAATACACTGGCTTCATAAATGACAAGCACTGGGAAATGCTGGAACCACTGCTTCCCAAAACCAAACCCAATCCGAAGGGTGGCCGTCCCCCGGCCGGTAACCGCGAAGTTCTTGGAGGTATTTTGTGGATATTGCGGACCGGCGCACGATGGCAGGATCTTCCCGATCGATATCCAAGTCCATCCACCTGTTGGCGACGACTACGGCTTTGGGTGGACCAGGGGGTTTTGCTCGATGTGTGGCGTAAGTTTCTGTCAATATAAGATGAAAAGCATCTAATAGACTGGCTATAGGTTCTCTCCTTAATATCCCTTCTTTCCTACCAAAAATCTCACGATAACTTACCAATCAGTGAGACCTCCTGGTAACCGATATTAAGAATTATTGGGTAAACGCGGCTGCGACGGGCATGGGACTGGCGCGCCTGCTACGGACCTGGCAGTAATGAACGCATTGCCGTGGCGCGTTATGAATGCCGCAACCCGGCCCCCCGCTGCGCTGCGTGACAAGCACCCGCAATGGACGCCGATACCTTCCCAGCGTTCCACCACCAACCACGTGGTGCGCTCCAACATCGCTTTATCAGCCAACTCTCAGCGTGCCGGGCGATTTTCTGACTTCGCCATGAATGAGCAAAGCTCGTCACAACACCCCGCCGAATCGAGTTCGTTATCCTGCGGACCGCTGGTTCGCTTCCGGTTGCTCTCCATCCCACCTCACGGTGACGCAGTTACCTTCAGCTACGGGGCCTTGGCTTACCCCGACACGGACTCACACCGTGCCAATATGGCGCCTTCACAGGCGCACTCATCCCGGCGAAAGCCGGGATCCCGGAATTTCGAATACTTCTATACTCCGGCCTTCCACCGTCGGCAAGGCTTCGGCGGACAGGCCGCCGGAGTGATGGCGCTTGAAACTTTACGGGGCCATCGATTTTCTACCGCCTTCATTTTTCCGGCACGCCCCCTATCCAAAAAATTGGACGAATCCAGCAATTCGGACTTCTTTGGTCCATAGCTTTGGACTACCCTCTTTCTAACCATGCGCCGGCGCCGCCTGGTTTCCTTCAATATGCTGTAATAAAATACAATACACACGATAGTGCATATAGAAGCCCCTTTGGCAAAGGATTTGCAATCTCTTAGGTGGCAGCAAGGAGCAACTTGCATTGGTATAAGTATTTAGAGGAAGGGCAAAAATGAAAGTCATATTTTATTCTACAACAATGAACGGGTGCATCGATAGATTGAAGCCCATGTTGCTCTCGCTGGTATCAGAGAAGCACATGGCGTTCACTAATGACATTGAAGATTTCACACGTGCACTTGTCAAATACCGACCCGTTAGGCCGATTGTGGTGATTCATGTCAACAGCGATGAGGATGTTGCCGAAGTCAAAGAACTGGATAACATGTTGGACGATCTGTTTCTGATCATCATTACCGAAAACGATAGTAAGGCGGTGCTTATGAGCTGTCGCCGGCTCTATCCAAGATGGCTGAGCCATGCTGATGACGATCTCGGGATTGTTACTGCCGTGATTGAAAAACGGTTGGCTGATCACGGTTAAAACAATTCCAGAACAGTATCCATCATTTAATACACCATGAAATTCGGAAAAGGAGACATTGAAATGAAACTCTCAAGATTGATGACAATTGCCTGGGTGCTGCTTGCTGGCTTTGTACTGACAACAAACATTCAGGCGGCCTCGAAGCCGCCTCCGGAACAGGTCCTTCAGATGCTCGTCGAGGGCAATCAGCGATTTGCTGAAGGAAAATCCATTCATCCGCATACCGGTAATGACAGACTCCACCAGGCCGGGACACAAAACCAGGGGGACCATGCTTATGCAACCATAATTAGCTGCTCTGATTCCAGGGTGCCGGTGGAGCGGATATTTGACGCCGGTGTGATGGACATTTTTACCATTCGCGTGGCCGGCAATGTAGTCGATACGGACGAGGCCGGATCCATTGAATATGGCCTGGCGCATGTCCACACGCCGGTGATGGTCGTTCTCGGGCATACCCAGTGCGGTGCGGTGACGGCCGTAGCCCGTTCGATCCATGGCAAAGGCCATGCCCTTGAGATCAATATCCCGCCACTGGTAGACAATATCGAGCCGGCGGTAAAGCGGGCGATGGCACAGCATCCCGGCATCCACGGTGACGACATTATCCCGCACGCGATCGTTGAAAATGTCTGGCAGGGCGTCGAGGACCTTTTCACTAAGAGCCCCGCAACGCGAAATCTTGTCAATAGCGGCACGGTTAAAGTCGTCGGTGCTATTTATAATGTGGGCACCGGCCGGGTCGAATGGCTGCCGGAGCTACCGGTGGCCCAAATTCTCAAAAAGGTTGAAGCGAACCCGCAGCGGCAGCTCAATGCCATGGCCGGCGGGCATGGCGATGGAGTCGCGCACACGCCCCATGCCGGCGCCGCATCCCACGCCGGCGTCAGCCAGGCAGACCGGGAGGCGGTCGTCGGTATCCTGAGAACATTGGGAAATGACCATCAGGCAGCCGCAACCTACCAGAAGAAAATCTCAGACGCAGGCCACACGAACACCGGTTTCTTTATTCTGGGGCTGGTGGTGTTGCTCGTTTCAATCGGCCTGACCATTTTCTACGCCCGCGGCAAGGATGAGCATGGCGTTACCCGCCTGCAAAAAAGCCTGGGGGCCAAACTGGTGGCCAGTTTTTCCGTCATTGTCCTGCTGCTGGCAGGTTCGGCCATTTACGCCCTGGTCGCCATAAGCGGCATCGGCGATGAAATTGCGGAGCTTGCCGAAGAGGTCATTCCCGTAACGGACAGAGTATCAACAGTAGGAACGCTGATGCTCGAACAGGCCGTGAACCTGGAGCGTACGTATCGTTTTGGTGAAGAAGCGGGTGCGCATGCCAAAGAGGGCTTTGAAAAAAGTGTCGCAGCGTTCGAGCATTTCGGCAAAGAGGTCGGCCGGGAACTGGCGGCCGGTATCAAGCTGCTCGAGGAACTACCCGCTCACAATGCCGAAGGTGCCCAGACAATGGTTGAAAGCTTGAATGCACTGGCCACCATAAACGACCACCACCACAAATATGAAATACTCGGCCTGAAGGTCATTGAACTTTTGAAAGCGGGCATGACGGGGCAGGCCCGGCTGCTCGAAGAAGCTGTCGAACAAGCCCAGGATAACCTCGCTCATGAAATCGAGGCTTTTGTTGCCGAGATGCACAAGCGCTCCGAAGGGGCGGCCCATAAAGCTGAAATGGATGAAAAAAGGGCCGCCAAAATTATCTGGATTATATCTCTTATGGCTGTTGTCGCGGCTTTTTCTATCGCCGTCCTTAATACCCGATCGATCATTAACCCCATCAACCGGGTTATTGCAGGTCTCAACGAGGGCGCCGAGCAGGTGGCGTCGGCCTCGAGCCAGGTCTCCACGGCCAGCCAGTCCCTGGCCGAAGGCGCCTCCGAGCAGGCGGCCTCCATCGAGGAGACCTCCTCCTCCCTGGAAGAGATGTCTTCCATGACGCGCCAGAACGCCGACAACGCCACCCAAGCCGAT
>JBDRRP010000135.1:0-2185 GCA_043825735.1 Pseudomonadota bacterium
CCAGGCCGAGCAGATGCGCGCCTTTGTGGGCGAACTGATGGCGCTGGTCAATGGCGGCGACCACGGCCTAGAAACCCGAGACAATGCGGGCGCCGGATCCGGCGTCATAAAGATCAGAAAAGCAATGCATCTGCCCCGGAAGCAGGCGGGCAAACGCACGCTCCAGGCCATCGCCCATCAGGACCTGGCCGCCTCACTGGGCTCTGAAGACTTCGGGGATTTTTAAACCATTATCCGTATGACCAGGCAGGCGGCCATTAGCGCCGCTTGCCTGATGGGTACGGACTTGGAAATGATAAGGAGAAATAACCATGGACATCACAACCCAAGATTCTTCACCTGACCCGACCGGTGCCAAAACAGCCTTTGCACCAGTGCCGCCCGAGACGAACGCCGAGCAGATGCAGAACCAGCTCGATGCCATCGCCGACCGCGAAGGCAAGTACCTGACCTTCACCCTGGCCGGTGAAGAGTACGGCATCGGCATTCTCAAGATCAAGGAGATCATCGGCATGATGGCCATCACCTCCGTGCCCCAGACCCCCAAGTTCGTCAAGGGCGTGATCAACCTGCGCGGCAAGGTGATTCCGGTGGTGGACCTGCGCCTGCGCTTTAGCATGGAGTCCATCGCCTACAGAGAGCGCACCTGTATCATCGTGGTGGAAATCGGCGGCCGCGGCACCGATATCGTCATCGGCATCGTGGTCGATTCGGTATCCGAAGTGCTCAACATAAAAGGCGATGACATCGAGGACACCCCCAGCTTCGGCACGGTCCTGAACACCGCTTACATCCTGGGCATGGCCAAGATGGAGGGCAGGGTCAAAATCCTGCTGGAAATCGACGCGGTGCTGGGCGCCGAGGACCTGGACGCACTGCCCAAGGCAGCGTGATAGGCTGTGTTCTGTTCCGTTTATAAGAACAATACGAAGATATTTATACAAAGCGAGGTCAAAAAATGAAAAATGTAAAGTTGAGTGTCAAATTGATCGGCAGTTTTGTCATTGTGGCCGTGATCACCCTGGCCGTCGGATTTGTCGGCTGGCAAGGTGTCGGGGCCTTGTCACAGCATCTCACGGAGATCGGCGATGTCCGGCTGCCCAGCATTCAAAGCCTGTTGATTGTTGAAAAAGAGGGCGAATCCATACGCGTGGCCCAGCGCACGCTGCTCAATCCGGACCTGTCACGCGAGGACAACGCCCGGCAATTTAAGAACATCGCCAAGGCTCGGGACAGATACCAAGAGGCCTGGAAAATATATGAACCGTTACCGCAAACACCGGAAGAGGCGGTTCTGTGGAAAAAATTCGTGCCGGCCTGGGACGCCTGGCGGCAGGAGAACAACGCCTTTTTAAAAATCATGGAAGAACTGAACGGTCTGGATGTGGGCAACCCCATGGCCATGAGGGAATTGTTGGCGGAAATTCGCGGCGATCATTACAAGGTCATGTCCCAGGTCGCTGTGATGGTTTCCGATGGCGTGGTTTTCGAAGGCAGCGAAGACCACACGGCCTGTAAATTCGGCCGGTGGCAGTCCACCTTTAAAACTGAAAATACCAAGCTTAAAACAGCTATCGCCCAGATTAGCGAACCGCACAAGCACTTTCATCAGCTGGTGGCCCAAATCAAGACCCGGATCAAGGAAGGCAACCTGGACGAGGCGCAAGCTCTGTTCAAAAACGAGATGGTGCCGACTGCGGATAAGGTTTTCGACGGACTGCGCATCCTACGCAAAGAGTCCGAGAAAGCCGAAGCCCTGTACGAGAAAGCCGTCCACTATGCCATGGTGACGGCCCGTGAAAAACAGGTGACAGCGCTCGGTTACCTGCATGAGATCATAAAAATCAACGAAGAGGTGGCTGCGTCAGAAACAAAAGAAGCCGACGCCGTAAGCAAGCGGTCAAAGCTGATTGCCCTGGCAGGCATGGTGGTGGGCTTTTTTGCCGCCCTGGCATTCGGCATTCTTCTCAGTATCTCCATCAGCCGTAAGCTCAAAATTATCATCGACGGCCTCAACGAGGGCGCCGAGCAGGTGGCGTCAGCTTCGAGCCAGGTCTCCACGGCCAGCCAGTCCCTGGCCGAAGGCGCCTCCGAGCAGGCGGCCTCCATCGAGGAGACCTCCTCCTCCCTGGAAGAGATGTCTTCCATGACGCGCCAGAACGCCGACAACGCCACCCAAGCCGAT
>JBDRRP010000136.1:0-91248 GCA_043825735.1 Pseudomonadota bacterium
GGGATTGAGACCCAATCCACTGATCCAGGCGCGGGAGCCAGATTTCTTTCAGAACCCTGACCCGATTAGAGGGGATTGAGACATAACGATTACATTTCCACCCATCTCCTTTTCAGGCCTTTCAGAACCCTGACCCGATTAGAGGGGATTGAGACGATCACACCGTTGTCGTTCAGCAGCTCGATACCTCTTTCAGAACCCTGACCCGATTAGAGGGGATTGAGACCGCGGGAATCCGTCCATGTAGGCCGTGGGGACGCCGGATCTTTCAGAACCCTGACCCGATTAGAGGGGATTGAGACTTGGCCAGATCGACTGCTTCATAGAAGGTTCTCGGCGCTTTCAGAACCCTGACCCGATTAGAGGGGATTGTGTGTAGGATGGGTGGCGCGGAGCGCAACCCATCAAAAAGCGAAAAACGATTGAATCGTGCAACGACGCCGTTCGACAGGCGGACGGAAAAGCGAACGCCGAACATCGAACGTCCAACATCGAATGATGAATGAGAGGACAAACGGCGAAACGCCTATTCGGTGGCTGTCGATGGTTTTTTTATTAGATGTCCAGCGTGATACTGAAAGGAGAAAAAGAAGAACCTGGCAACGGTATCTTTTCCGCGACCACCGGCGAACGCGGTTGGCCAAAATCCTCCTGGATTATGGCGACCGGGTGCAGTACAGCGTGTTCGAATGCCTGCTCGATGGGCCATTGCTTGGTGATCTGGTTTCTGGCATAAATGGGGTCATTGAATCTGGGGAAGACAGCGTGCGCATCTATTCGCTCTGCGGTGCTTGCGAAAAGGTTGTCCAGGTGTTGGGGCGTGGAGAAGTGAGCAAGGAGGAAGACGTGTATATTGTTTAAAGCCCTTCGATATGCCGGGACCAAGTGCTTTCGCAGGCAAATATCTATCGATAGATTATAATATCAGTATGTTAACCGAAGTTTCCCAAGACAGTCAAAAAGGGGGTAGGTTCTAGATTATACCCCAACACATTGAAACAACTGGGTATTTATGCCATGCTGCCCCAACCGCAAACCCCAAATCTGTCACCTTTGAAGCATCATTTTTTGAGGTCTTTAATACATGCCACCCAACCCATTGAAACTTAAGTAAAAATAGGAGGTACCCTTTCAGAACCCTGACCCGATTAGAGGGGATTGAGACTCATTTATGGGCCAGTCCTTGTCGAAAAGGGCCTTGCTTTCAGAACCCTGACCCGATTAGAGGGGATTGAGACCGAGTTGCTATCCGAGCGAAATCTGCACATCTTGAGCTTTCAGAACCCTGACCCGATTAGAGGGGATTGAGACTTGTATGACTGCGCCGACAGCCGCATCTCCCCGGCCTTTCAGAACTCTGACCCGATTAGAGGGGATTGAGACTAACGACTCGCTGACCAGGGTGTTCGGGAGCCTGCTTTCAGAACCCTGACCCGATTAGAGGGGATTGAGACTTCACCTGATGCTTATTCAGGGGTTTTTCCTCCAGCTCTTTCAGAACCCTGACCCGATTAGAGGGGATTGAGACGACTGGAAAAAAGCCCATATCGGCCTGGTCAAGGACCCTTTCAGAACCCTGACCCGATTAGAGGGGATTGAGACCTTCCTGAGTTTTGAAGAATTCATCCCATGCCATCTTTCAGAACCCTGACCCGATTAGAGGGGATTGAGACAAATCGTAAACGTGTCACCTATGTGCCATTTGTCACCTTTCAGAACCCTGACCCGATTAGAGGGGATTGAGACGTCATCTCACGTTCAAGTCCGTCCTTTTTATTGACTTTCAGAACCCTGACCCGATTAGAGGGGATTGAGACACAAGGTTATTGTGCAGGATGGACAGGGCTTTTCTCTTTCAGAACCCTGACCCGATTAGAGGGGATTGAGACTTCTATGGCCATCGGTAGGATTTTGTAGTTTCCATCTTTCAGAACCCTGACCCGATTAGAGGGGATGGTTGTGATAACCCAAAATTGACCAGGAAAGGGGGTGTGTAAGCACCGAAAACTGACCACCCTGAGCACAGCGTTTCCGGGTAGAGTGTTTTTCAATTAAACATTCTACCGGGAGGTAAGGAGTGCTTGCGATGGATCAATATGAATTACTCAGAACGGCCCATAGGGTTTACGGCAAGACCATCAGCGAGTTGGCCCGGCAGACTGGGCATTCGCGCAACACGATCAGGAAGGTGATCCGCGGTGAGCCGTGGGGATACAGCGAACGCCAACAGCAGCCATTTCCGGCAATAGGCGCTTATGTTTCGATTATTGAGGGGTGGCTTACAAAAGACAAACGAAGCAAAGGGGACGTTGTTGACAAACGTATACTTAATAGCGTTAAGCGCCTGCCGGCGCGTTCAAGGTTCCAAGCTCAAGGTTCAAATTTAACAGCGGAAACGGCTCGATTGATAATTTATATTTGGGCGCTTCATTGGTCATTAACTGCCGTGACCGGTGATTCTTTTTTTCCCTCTGTGTTCTCCGCCGGCCTGCCCGGCGAAGCTTACGGCGAAGCCTGGGTAGTTCAATATCTTTTGGTTTTCTCTGCGCCGCTGCGTCTCTGCGCGAGATTTCTTTTTGGTGTCTACGCCCGATGCGGACGCGACAGAGCGCGCCCCTCCACAAGCACCGTCTCTTTTTTACCTTCGTGTACTTCGTACGCTTCGTGGTTCAATGTCAGAGGCCTCGAGGGGACATCCTATGTTGACTAACGAATATTTATTGACCCCGCCGCTACCGTGATTGCGCCTGAAATGTGGCAGATATGGTCTAGTTGGTAACCCCGTGTATCTTGCATACCTGACCCTCGAATCCAAAGTCAATGCTGAAGAAACTCGCGACGATCAAACATGGCACCCCTCGGGCCGGGTAAAGGCAAAACCCTACAGGCATGCACTTTTTCGCGTTAGGCGTCAGGAAAATAAAACAGGCACTTGCGCGAAGTTTGCGCAAATGCCTGTTGCTTTTGATTGGTGCCGGGGGCGGGAATCGAACCAGCCCTTAATGGATTCGGGACTGAAACGGTGCCCGGTGTATGAAGACGCGTCGCGTTACAGCTTCCCCCGCTCCTGTGTGATTTTGATGTAGGTTTCCATGCCGGAGGCCGGGGGCAGGTAGTGCGCGGTTTCGGCCTTGGCTTCCAGAGTGATGGCGTCGGTGGGGCAGGTGGTCACGCAAAGGCCGCAGCCGATGCAGCGGCTGCGGTCGATTTGGGCGATGTCGTCCGCCATGGTGATGGCGGCCATCGGGCAGCGGTCCAGGCAGGTCTCGCAGCCGGTGCAGTCGGCGGCCGAAACGACGGCGAAATAGTTGCTCTGGACCGAATCGGCCGGGTTGGGCTGGAGCTTGAGAGATCTCAAAATGCCGCAGCAGCACCCGCAGCAGCTGCACATGCCCCCCGCCTTCTGGGAGTTGAAGGGCTGCATCACCAGGCCGGCGGCTTCGCTGCGGGTGGCCACGGCCTTGGCCTCGTCGATAGAGATATAGCGGCCCATGCCGTTGTCCACGTAATAGTCGGCGTGGGCTCCGAAGAGCAGGCAGGCCTCCAGGGGCTTGTCGCAGCCCTTGTCCAAAAGATCCGCGGTCTTGCGGCAGATGCAGGGGGCCACGGCAATGGTTTTCTGCGCTTCGAGGATGGCGATCACATCGTCATAGGGGGCCACCGGCAGTTTGGCGGAGACCTCACGATTGACCGGGACGGTGCGCATCAGCGGCGTCTTGTTGGCCTGGATGGTCTTACCGAAGGCTTCATGGAAGTAGGCTTCCATTTTCGCTGCGGTGTCCTTGTCCAGCCGATTGAGCTGGAATTCGAAGATGCCAACCACGTAGGGGATCGCGGCGTACTTGGCGGAACCCTTTCGGCGCAGACGAAAGAGAAGTCCCTTGCCGGCCATGTCCTCAAGGCGCCGGGCGGTTTCATCCGCGTCTCGGCCAAGCCTTGTGGCCACGGCATCAGGGGTTTCCAGCATCGGCGACATGTCGATAAAAAAGGACGCCTCGTCTTCGGTGAAGAGCTTTTGGAGCAGGGCCAGCTCAACGCCGCTTTTCGTTTCCGGAAAACCGCTGGCGATGCTGTCAAGCCGCTGCTGCAATCGTTTGTAAATATCAGTCATTGGTGCACTCCGTGAAAAGGGTTCAAGGGTTCGATGGGAAATACCAAAAAGCGATCCGGGCCGCCATTATTAATTTGTAAGGTCGGGGCTTATCTCCGCCAGCAGGCGCTTTCGAATTAAGGATGATCGTCTTGCCGCGGCCGATTCCCAGCAGGTCATCACCGATTACCGATTCGGCAGAAAACCGGTCTGCTTGTACTGCGGGTTCGGGTAGCGGTAGAAGCCTTCTCCTGTTTTTACGCCCAATTTGCCAGCGTCGACATACTCTTTCAGCATTTCGGCATTTTTTGCCAGACTTTTTTGCCGGGACATCTGTGCGGCGTAATCGACGATTTTCCAAACGGTATCCAGCCCGATCGAATCCATAATGCCGAAGGGGCCGATGTCCGTTCGCATGACGCCCATCCAGGCACGATCGATGTCTTCAACCGCGGCGACATTCTTGTTGGCCAGCGCCAAGGATGATTTCATCAGGTCGCTGAGAAGCGCATTAAAGACGTACCCGTAGTTTTCCTTTTGGAGCAGGACGACCACCTGACCTAATTTTTCGGCAAAGGCCTTTACCAACTCGGTGGTCTCCGGGGCCGTGCCGGGGTGCGGCATGATATCGACCACATCGGTCTTGATAATATCGTGGAAATGGAATGCCAAAAATTTTTCAGGACGCCCGACCTCGTGCGCGAAAAGTGAGGGTATCAGCATCGAGGTATTAGTGGTGAAGATGGTCCGCTCCGGACACAGCGCATGAAATTTCCTGAATATGGCGCCTTTGAGGACGGGATCCTCGGGCACCGATTCGGTGACCACATCCACCTCGCGTGCGGCCTCGCCGGCATTGTCGGTAAATTCAATTCGCCCGATAACCGCCGCTTTCAACTCAGGCGGCAGCCGTTTTTTATGAACGAGCACATCGGCCAGGGCGTCGATGCGCTTTCGGGCAAATTCGAGCGCCTCCTGTTTTGTGTCGTAGATGACCACCGCATATCCATGCAGCGCGCACAGCAGTCCGATCTGGTGTCCCATGGTTCCGGCGCCGATGGCCAGAACACGCTTCACATCATCAATTTTCATTCTTCTCGTGCTTCCTTTCACCGTGTCATATCACCGACAGCATTCTGACCCTCAAATGGTGTCCGTCCAGAAATGGTGGATTTTGGTTCAGCGCAAGGCCTGAGCATTTTCGAAACCGGAGGAATAGCGGAGCTATTTCGAGGATTTCGAAAAGTGCGAAAACGCCGCGCTGGGCCGAAATACGCCGTTTCTGGACGGGCACTAAATAAAGCCTTCTTCAGACGCCATACGGGCGGTTTTCTCCAGGGCATGAACAGCGAAGATCAGCATTTCGAAACGCTTGTCCGCCGTCTGGCCCTTATAGTAGCGGTAGTAGATCTGCTGGGCGATGACGGCCAGCCGGAAAAGGCCGAAAGTGTAGTAAAACGAAAACTCGCCGGTATCGAGACCGGAGAGGCTGCCGTAATGGCCGACGATCTCACGCCGGGTCAGGGCGCCGGGGATGTGGGTGGGCATCAGGCGCAGGGCCTGAAGCTCGGGCGCATCGTCGGCCTGTACCCAGTAGGCCAGGCTGCTGCCCAGATCCATGAGCGGATCCCCGACGGTGGCCATTTCCCAGTCCAGCACGCCGATGATGGTCATCGGATCGGACGGTTCCAAGACCACGTTGTCGAACTTGAAATCGTTATGCACGATGGCCGGCGAGGTCGTATCGGCCGGCTGGTGGTCGGCCAGCCAGGCCATCACGGCTTCGAAATCGGGGGCATCCGGGGTGCGGGCGGCACGATACCGGCGGCTCCACCCGTCCACCTGGCGGGCCACGTAGCCCTCGGGTTTTACCGGCCCCAGGTCCACCCGGCGGTAGTCCACCGCATGGAGTTCCCGCTGAACCGATACCAGCCTCCGGCAGAGCGCACCGGCGTCCGCGGGGGAAAAGGAAAGGCCGGCCGGCAGGTTTTTACGGAGAATAATGCCCCGGATGCGCTCCATGATGTAGAAGGGACTGCCCAGACGCGCATCGGTGTCTTCGTAGTAGAGTACCTCCGGGCAGTAGGGAAACAGCGGGCGAAGGGCCATGAGCATCCGGTATTCCCGGCCCATGTCGTGGGCGCCGGCGGCCTTGGTACCCCGGGGCGGTCGCCTGAGAATCACCTCCTCGCCGCCGAGTGTCACCAGGTAGGTGAGGTTGGAAAAGCCGCTGGGGAACTGCCGGATTTCAACGGGCCCGTCCACTCCGGGAAATATGTCGCGCAGCAGGTCGGTGACCGCCGCCGCGTCGAGGGCTTCGCCGTTTCGAATGTCTGTGGGCGCGTCGATGGCGCCGTTATGGGGTGTCGACATGGTAGTAGGCTCCGATGATGGCTATGACGGTTTCCGCGTACTGCTCCACGCTGATGCGCCGCCGTTTGTGCTTGCCCCGCTTGAGATACCAATCCTGAAGCATGGCCTTGATCAGTCCGGCGCTCATCTCGTGGTGCCGCTCCGGCCAGCAGCCCTGCTGCGCGCCCTGCTCCAGAATATCGGCCAGGAGTCCTTCGGTGAACAGCTCGCTTTCGATGGCTGCCCGCTGCTGGCGCGCGTCGAGGTTTTTGGCTTCCATGTAGGAGAAGTAAAACCAGGGCTGGAGCGCCTCGCTGAGGTAGAGATGCACCCGGACGGCGGTTTTGAATTTTTCCCAAGGGGATGCCGCCACGGCGATCTGCTCTTCGAGAATGCGCCGGCTCACGCCGCGGCGCTGGTTCTGGAGCATGGTGAGCAGCGCGTCCTTGCTTGAGAAATAGCTGTACAGGGCGCCCAGGCTGAGACCGGTCTCCCGGCTCAGATCGCGCATGCTCATGGCCTGAAATCCCTTGCGGTTGCTGATCTTGAGGGTGGCGTCGAAAATTTTCTCCAGGTTCCGGACCACCGTTTCTTCCGTCTTGATCTGGATGGTGTCCGCATGCTCCCGGAAGATCACCCGGCACAGCTCCCGCTTGCTGATGGCGATGTCGGCTTTAAAAGTCTCGTAATTCATAAAAAGAAGGGTCCAAGGATTCGAGGGGTCAAGGGTTCAAGGGGCCAAAAACCAAAGGGTTCAAGGATTCAAGGGGTCAAGGGTTCAAGGGGAACGGCCAAAGCACATCATACGGGTCATACGATCATTAAAGCGTTCATGAGGGAACCCCATGAAGGTTGTAGTTTTGAGGGTGTTCGTTTTTCACTTGAACCCTTGACCCCTTGAACCCTTTACGGGGTTGCGTTATGCGTCCTCGTAAGTCTTAAGAATCTTTTTCGCCACCGACAGCTTATGGATTTCGTCGGTGCCGTCGTAAATGCGCGCTGCGCGCTCGTGGCGGAAAAAGAACGCCAGGATCGTATCGTCGGTCATGCCCAGACCGCCGTGCACCTGAAGCGCCCGGTCCACGACGGTCTGCATGACCCGGGCCGTGTAAAATTTGATCAGGGAAATGTCCTGGCGGGTCTCGTGGGTCCCCTGGTGCTGGAGGTGCCAGGCGGTGTGGAGCACCAGAAGGCGCGCCGCGCGGATTTCCGCCGCGCTCTCGGCGATCCAGGCGCGGATGATCTGACTGCCGGCCAGTTTTCTGCCGGGGGCGATATCGCGCTGGGTGGCGCGGCGGCACATGAGATCGAAGGCGCGTTTGCAGACTCCCAGCCAGCGCATGCAGTGGTGGATGCGCCCCGGACCCAGTCGCTCCTGGGCGATGACAAACCCTTCGCCTTCGGCGCCCAGCAGATTTGCCACCGGTACGCGGCAGGACTGGTAGAGGATTTCCGCATGACTGGCCCAGTCGTCGCCGGCGTGGCCCATCACGGAAATGTTGCGCACCAGGTTGAAGCCCGGGGTGCCGGTGGGAACCAGAATCATGCTGGCCCTCAGGTAGGGGGGCGCCTCGGGGTTGGTCACCGCCATTACGATGGCAAACGCTGACCCGTCGGCCCCGGTGCTGTACCACTTCTGGCCGTTGATGACGTAATCGCCGCCGTCTTTTTCGGCGGTGGCCTCCAGCATCACCGGGTTTGAGCCGGGCATTTCCACCTCGGTCATGGAAAAGCAGCTGCGGATGTCGCCGGCGACCAGCGGCCCAAGGTAAAGCTCTTTTTGCTCCGGGGTGCCGTATTTGTGCAAAATTTCGATGTTGCCGGCATCCGGGGCCTGGCATCCGAACACGTAGTGGCCGATGGGGGTGCGTCCCAGCGCTTCGGAAACCAGGGCGAATTCCACCAGGTCGAGCCCCATGCCGCCGTATTCGGCCGGATGGGGGGGCGCCCATAGTTCCATCTCCCGCACCATGCGGCGCTTTTTTTCAAGCTCCGGGAGCATGTCGCTGAACGAGCGGGTTAGAAACTGAGGCTCCATGGGAATGAGCTCCCGGTCGACGAATTCGTCGACCATTCCCAGAATGGTCTGCATCTTGGTTGAGATGGTAAAATCCATGGTGTTGATCCTTCCGGTTTAAAGCAGGGTGTAAAGATGCTGACCGCCGCCGCGATCCAGGTGGGCGGTGGTGTTAAAGGCGCGCAGATCGAGCCGATTTCCGTCATGGATAAAGACCGATGCCGCCGTGTTGAGGATCTGCCACGGCAGACGGACGGTTTCGGTCAGGCTGATCCCGAGCGCGATCTGCATGAATACCGACAGGGTTCCGCCAGAGGTGAAGACAGCGATTGTTCCGGCCTCCGGCGCTTCGGACGCGATGCGGGTGATGCCTGACGCCACCCGGTCAACGAAGCGGTTAAGGCGATGCTCCGGCGCCAGGCGCTCTGGGTTTTCGATGGCGACGGCAATGGCCGCCTCCATCGCGTTTCTGAATGCCGCGGGTGATTGAAATGCTTCCGTGGCTGCGTGGACCGGTTTCGCAGATGCACGGTCCGCGTCTTCGATCAGCGCCAGGATGGCGCCTGAATTGAACTCGTCGAAGGCCGTCATGGATATGATTTCCGGCGCCCCCGGCATCTGCCCGGTGACCGCAGCGGCGGTTTCCAGCTGACGGCGGTGGCTTCCTGCGTAGACGGCATCGAAACGGACGCCGGTTTCGGCGAAGTATTTCCCAAGCCGCTCGGACTGCTCGATGCCCAGGGCCGAGAGCCTGTCGTAGTCGCTGCTGCCGAAGCGGGCCTGCCCGTGGCGTATGCCGTAAATGAGTGTCATGTGCGTTATTGTGTAACGGGCCGGGGCGTGCGATGTCAAGAATTATCGAACGAACGTTCGATATTTTTCATTGACATGATCCTCCGCTCTTTATAAACCTTTGTGCATAAAGCGCCAGTGGGCCTTTTCCCACAATGCAGTTGAACCACGGAGTCACGGAGGACACGGAGCTCTTATATTCAAAATCAATCGTGGTTGAGCTTCTCCGTGCCCTCCGTGACTCCGTGGTGATCACATTGGCATCGGGGACACTGGCCTTTGAGGCTATTCTGGCGTTTTATACATGATCGGATAGATTTTTTTTGCGGCACTCTGCGATCGCTGTGGTGTAAAAACACTGTTTCACATTTCACTACTGGGGCTCATGAAAATACTGGTGTGCATCAAACAGGTTCCGGAACCCGAGGCCCGCATCGAACCGGCCCCGGACGGGCGCAGCGTTCAGGTGGCGGGCGAGGCCTGCCGGATGAACCGCTACGATGCGTGCGCCCTGGAATGCGCCGTACGGCTCAAGGCCGCCGCAACGGTGCCGGTGACCATCCACGCCGTCACCGTGGGCCCTGACGGCGCCGATGTGGTGCTGCGGCGGGCCATGGGCATGGGCGCCGATGCCGCCGCGCACCTGGTCTGCACCCGCGACCCGTTTTTGAGCCCGTATGTCGTTGCCGAGGCGCTGGCCCATTACGCCCGGAAGGCCGCGTACGATCTGATTCTCTGCGGCGTCGTCTCCGAGGACATGATGCAGGGGATCACCGGACCCATTCTGGCCGAGCACCTGGGACTGCCGGCGGCCTGTTCGGTAATGACGGTGCGTTTTTGGGACGACGGCGCCGGTGTTGATATTGAAAAAGAGGTGGAGGGCGGCGTCCAGGTGGCCATGGCGCTGCCGCTGCCGGCGCTGTTGAGCATCCAGAGCGGGGTCTACCAGCCGCGCTATCCCTCTCTTTCCCGTCTGCTCAAGGCAGCGGGCGCCGTAGTGGAAACCTTCCCCGTGCAATCGGAAGCGGCGCCCCGACAGCGCATCTCCCATGTGGGCGCGCCTTCGGCCAAGGTCACCGCACGGTTTCTGGAAGGCTCCCTGGAGCAGAAAGCCCGGGCGTTACAACACCTGCTGGCCGGACAGGGGGTGCTATGAGCGCTTTCCGGGGTGTCGTCGTGGTGGTTGAACACGACGGCGATCGCATCCTTTCACACCTGGAAACCCTTGCCGCGGCAGCCTGCCGGGTCGCCGACGGGAATGATCAAAAGGTCTGCGCCGTCCTGGTCGGACGGCGCGTGGCCCGGCTGGCCGCCGAAGTGGCCGCCGCTACCGGGTGGGATGTCACCGGAATCGAAAACGATGCCTTGATTCTTTTCAACACGGAGCAGCACAAAGCCGTTTTGGCGCAGTATTTCGCCTGCCGCACGCCGGAATGGCTGTTCATGGCGCACAGCGCTGCTGCACAGGAGTTGGCGCCGGCGCTGGCCATGCGTCTGGGGGGGGGGTGCGTTACCGGCGTTCAGGCGGCGGCCGCGGAGGATGGCCGCGTGGTGCTCAAAAGGCCGGTCTTTGGCGGCAAACTGGTGGCCACGGTGGTGCCCGAAGTGCGGCCGGTGGTGGTGACTCTCCTGCCGGGCGCCGGCGGCGACGCGGTGCCGCCGCCGGCCGCGCCCGGCCGCGTTGAAGTGATCACCGCGGCATGCCCGCCGGTGGCTGCCAGGGTGATCGGGCGCCGCAGCGCCGAAACGACCGGCGCGGCCATCACCGAGGCCCGCACCATCGTTGCCGCCGGAAACGGTATCGGCAGCCGGGAGCAACTGGACATGGTCAGCGCTCTAGCGCGGTGCTTTCCCCGCTCGGCCGTTGCCGGTTCGCGCCCGGTGTGCGACCGCGGCTGGCTGCCCCACAGCTTTCAGGTGGGACTGACGGGCACCACCGTCAGGCCGGATCTCTATATCGCCTGCGGCATTTCCGGCGCGTTTCAGCACGTTGCCGGCATCCGGGAGGCCGGATTCATTGCAGCCATCAATCGCGACCCCCAGGCGGCCATTTTTCAGGTGGCCGATGTGGGCATCGTGGCGGATCTGGCCGAGTTTCTGCCGGTGCTCATCGAGGTCCTGGGAGAAAACCGGAAAGAGGCGTTGAACCACGAAGGACACGAAGAACACGAAGGCGAGAAGACCGAAAATGGTGACGAATGATCAATTTTGATGAAACCGTAAAAAGAGATTTTGAACCACAGAGTGCACGGAGATCACGGAGGTTTTATCCTCTTCTGAAGACATCTTCGTGGTGAGCATTATCAAAGTAAATCGGAGACGAAAGGAATGCTGTGATGACAGATAAAAAGCACCGGGTCGCCATCGGGCGCTATGCGGCGCCGCGCGATTCGGTGAAAAAGGTTGTGGATCTGTGCGGCGGGCTGGAGCGGATGCCGAGAGGCGCCAAGGTCTTTATCAAGCCCAACATCGTCTTCTGGACGCGGGCGGTGGCCTTTCCCAAGTGGGGCGTGGTGACCACCTCCCGGGTCATTGCCGATGTGGTCGAGCTGCTCAAGGACCACGGAGCCGGGGCGATCACCATCGGCGAAGGCATTGTCACCGGCACTCCCAAGGACACCGCCACACCGGCACACGCCTTTGAGACCCTGGGCTACGGCGAGCTCAAAAAACGCTACGGTGTCGAAGCGGTCAACGTCATGGAGCGCCCCTTTGAAAAAGTCGATCTGGGCGACGGCATCCGGCTCAATTTCAACACGGACCTGCTTTACAGCGATTTCGTGGTGGACGTGCCGGTGATGAAGGCCCACAACCAGACCGTGGTGAGTCTGGGCATCAAGAATCTGAAGGGCTGCATCGACATCGCTTCCAGAAAGCGCTGCCACAGCGCCAATCCGGAAAAAGATCTTCATTTCATGATATCCAGGTTGGCCGACCGGATGCCGCCCATGCTGGTGGTCTACGACGGCATTTTCACCAACGAGCGGGGGCCGGGATTCGACGGTAAGCTCCAGCGCAGCAATATCCTTATGGCTGCCACCGACGCCCTGGCCGGTGACATGGTGGGCGCCCGGGTCCTGGGGTATGCGCCGGCGGACGTGCCCCACCTGGTGCATGCCGCGCGCCATCACGGACGCCCCCTGGATCTGTCCGACGTGACGGTGATGGGCGAGCCCATCGAGGCCGTAGCCCGCACTCACGAATTCGATTTCGCCTACAGCACGGCAGACGGCGAGACGATGCCGCTGCCTTTGTACAAACAGGGCATCCGGGGCCTGTCCTATCGAAAGTACGACACCTCCATGTGCACCTACTGCTCGGGGATGAACGGCATCGTGCTCTCAGCTATCCGGTTTGCCTGGAAGGGAGAGCCCTTCGATGACGTGGAAGTGCTCACCGGCAAGATGATGGACCCGACACCGGGGAAGAAAAAGACCATCCTTCTGGGAAAATGCATGTCCCAGAAAAACCGGGAACACCCGGACATCCAGGAGGCCATCGCCGTGAAGGGGTGCCCGCCGAAGCCGGCGGACGTTTTAAAGGCGCTTCAGCGCGCCGGTATCGACGCCGATCCGGGGCTTTTCGAGCACATCGACCAGTTGCCGGGCCTGTTCATGTCCCGGTATCTGGATAACCCGCAGTTCGATGAAGGGTTTTTCCGGGTGGCGGCGGGGCAGGGGCCGGAAAAAGGGACGAAAAGGACCTCAGGGGCCTAAAGATGACCTCCGATATTCTCTACTATGCCGGACCCAGGGCGCTGGCGCTGATCAGCGAGGGGGGGCTCAGCCCCGACATGGTGGATGTGGTGGCCGGGGCGGCCGGCGGCCCCAAGTGGCTGGTGCTAGGGCACCTGGACCGGTTTCTTTTCTCCCGTTGGTTTCAGGGTCGGCAGCGGCCCCTGTTTTTGCTGGGGGCGTCCATCGGCGCCTGGCGGTTTGCCGCTGCGAGCCGGCGCGATCCTGCCGGCGCCCTGGATGCATTCGAAAAAGCCTATATCTACCAGTTTTATCGCCGGCGCCCGACCCCCGCGGAAGTCTCGCGCGAAAGCCGGCGGATTATGTCGGCCTATCTGGGCAATGATGGTATCTCAGAGATTCTTGATCACCCCTATCTGCGGCTTTCCTTTTTAACGGTCCGCTGCCGGCATGCCGGTGCGGCGGACAGCTCCCTGCTTCAAACCGCCGGGCTCGCCGGCGCGGTGGCCGCGAACCTTGCGGGGCGGCGGTGGCTGAAATACTTTTTCAGCCGGGTGCTGTTTCACCATCCGGCCGGCGTTCCCCCCTGCTGGCCCCTGAATGAATTCTCCCCCCGGCGCGTGCCCCTGGCCCCGGAAAACTTGAAAGACGCCCTGCTGGCCTCCGGGAGCATTCCCCTGGTCATGGCCGGCGTGCGGGGGATTGCCGGCGCGCCGGCGGGCACCTACCGTGACGGCGGGGCGATCGACTATCATCTGGACATCCCCCATCGCCTCCCCGAGGATCGCATCGTACTGTTTCCCCACTACAGCGCCCGGATCATCCCCGGATGGCTGGACAAGCCGCTGCCCTGGCGGCGCCCCTCGCCCGCGACGCTGGAGAACATGCTCATGGTGGCGCCGTCGCCGTCGTTTATCGCAGGGCTGCCCCACGGGAAGATCGCCGACCGGAAGGACTTCTACCGTTTTGCCGGCAACGACAACGGCCGGATCGACACCTGGCATGCGGTGTCGGCCGGCGGCCGCCGCCTGGCCGCAGCCTTTGCCGACGATGTCGACAGCGGGCGGATCCGTCAAATGGTGCGGCCGTTTCCGGGATTAAAAGCCAGTGAGACTGCAGACTGATGGACATGTAAAAAGTGATTTTGAACCACAGAGAACGCAGAGGACCGCAGAGAATACGATGAAAAATAGAAAAGTAATTTCTGCGCGCGTTGCTCCCTCTATGGTGATTTCAGATTTTACGGGACTGTCAAGGCTGAAGGGAAAACCCAAATCCATTTTTCGCGCAGAGGCGCAGAGACGCGGAGAACAGAAAGGGTGTGCCCTTCGGGCAGGTATTGGCTCTTAGGTGTTGGCTTAACAACTCATCAGCATATCAACTGTTTTTAGGCCTCAGGCCGCCATCTCATCCGCGTAACTTGTCCGCCGTCCTGTCCGCCGTAGCCTTGGCGAAAGGAGGATCTGCGTTCACCTGCGTCCCATTCGCTTTTCGCTCCGTCGGGCCAGCGTGCCCATCAGTGCGCGGCCAGACCTGGCGGATGCCTTTCACCAGGGCGCCGACGATGGGGGCGGTCTCCCGCCGGGCCAGGTAAACGAAGGACAAATCCATGGCCGCAACTGGGGTGTCCCAGACCGCCACCCGTCCCTCATTTTCGGCGTCCCGTGCTTCCGGCTCAATTATGGGGCAAGAGGGGTGGGGCCGGCGGGCGGGCAATGCGGGCCGCAGTCACGGCGGCTGTCGGCCTTTTGTCGTTCATGGCGGATAAAGTCGCGCACGTAGTGGGGCATGTGCCCTTCGGTGACGAAAACGTTGAAGTCTTCGTCGATGCGGCCCCCGGATACGTTCCATGTCTCGGCGGCGTCATGGAAGATCCGGTATTCGCTGGTCCCCTGCATCAGGGCCATGCGTCCGAGAAAGGCCTCGTCGGTATCGGGAGTGATGGCATGCTCCAGCGCGGCGATGTGGCGCAGCAGCTTCAGGAAAAACACCACCGCCAGGGCCAGGACGGCCACGTTCAATAAGTTCAGCAGGGATGTGAGCCACGGGTTCATGAACAAACAATAAGGCCGCTTGCGGATGGGTGCAAGAGTGGACGGCGCGCTGCACCGCGCAACACTGAATGTGAACCACGGAGTCACGGAGGGCACGGAGAAAATCAAAAATGGTTGTTTTTGTTTATAAAATCTCCGTGTCCTCCGTGACTGGTGATCAAAAATATCACGGGTTATCAAGCGTGGGCATTCAACCTTGAATGTCGTGCATTACCCGATTCGTTTTTTTTAAAGGTCTATTCCCATCGCGGCCAGTTCGGCCGCTACCACGGCTGCCCAGCCGCGGTTCGCCTTGGGGTTGGCCGGGCTGGGGTGCGTGATCCGTCCGATCCGAACGCCCATCCCGGTGAGCGCAGCGCCGGCCCGGGCCTCGGCAAAGGCGCCAACCCCGATGACATGGACAGGGGCCATTATTTCGACGGTGCGCCGCAGGGCCGCATCGCAGGCGGCCAGCAGCGGCGCCTGCTCGGCGGCGGGCAGCTGGTTGGGGGTGCGGTTTTTGCCGCCGGCCTCCATGAATACCAGCGGGCAGTAGTTGACCACGAAAAACCGTGAAAAAAATGCCGCCGGCGTTTGCCAACGGTCCCGGGCCCAGCCCCACAGCCGCTTGCCGCTCACTTCGCTGCGGGTGCACGCGAATCCTGAAATGGGGCGCTTGGGGTGCTCATCAGCCGGCCGCGACACCGGCGCGCGGATGCCCATCCAGTCCCGGACAAATGAGACTTCACCGAAGGGGACTCCGGTCTGGGCCATTCCCCAGGGACCCGGGTTCATTCCCAGCAGCAGGATCTCCCGCGGCGGTGCGCCGTAGCGGGAAAGATAGTCATCATGGGGCGCCCGAGCGTAAATCAGGGGATTATACACACAGCTCACCGGAGGCGCGAAGGTGAGGGGCGCGAGGTCGGCCAGGAGCATTTCCAGAACCGGTGTCAGCGGGTGATTCATGGCGATTTCTCTTTTTCCGACGCGCTCATCACCGTCACCGGGCGGTGCCGGATGGGACAGGTGAACGTCAGTGCCACTGCGCTCAGGCGCAGGCCGTCAGAGTTTTTGTTGCCGGTGCCGTAACGGGGGTCTCCCATTACGGGGTACCCGGCGAGATCCAGATGGCGGCGGATCTGGTGTTTGCGGCCGGTGTCGATGGTGATGTCCGCGGTGGAGACATTGTTGGCCGGATCGGTGGCGATCCATCGAACGATGGTTGTCGCCGGTTTGCCGTCCAGGGGCAGATCGATCTTAAGTTCGGCATTGGCATCGGCCGGGCAGCCCAGGACCTCGGCCCGGTAGCGCTTGATGATCCGGTGCTCCCGGAACAGGCGCGAGAGGGCGGCAGCCGCGACGGCTGTGTGTGCCACCAGGATGACGCCGGCCACTTCCCGGTCCAGGCGGTGCACCGGCAGCGCGCTGCGGCGCGGTGCGAAATGGATTTCCGCCTGCCGGAGCAGGCTGCAGTGGTCGCCGTAGTCGTTGCCCTGGGTGAGCAGCCCGGCCGGTTTGTACCAGGCACTGTAGGCTGCGTGGTCCACGATGCACCGGGCCGGCGGCGGGGTCAGCGCCAGCAGCGCGGCGTCGTAGTAGAGCGCCACACGAGTGCCGGGCGCCAGCAGCGTAGTGGCCCGTCGCAGGCGCTGTCTTTTCCGTCCCCGCCACACCCAGGCCGCGCCCTTGCCCATGGCATCCTTCACCCGCGCCTTGGGCAGGCCGGCGGCGGCGGCCAGAACGTCCACCGCCTTCGGCGACGGGCCGGTCCCCACAACCGTGTCGACGATGCGGCGGGTCGGGGCGGCGTTCGGTTTCTGAGCGGCGGTCGGCATGATGCCGTCTGTCTATACCTGCCGGCGGGAAAAATGCAACCATTACGAGTGTTCACCGCAGCGCCCCGACAGCCTCGGTTCAGGAGGACATCACCGGCAGGCCCGCGTCGTTTCTGTTGAGCCCAAGTCGGCGCATGCGGGAGACGAAAGTGGAGCGGTTCACGCCGGCGGCCCGGGCAGCCCGAGTAATGTTGCCGGCGTTTTTTTCGAGAAGATAGTGAACGAAGGCGCTTTCAACCTCCGACCAGGTCATCTGCCCGAAGCCGCTCGCAGACCGGGGGTCGGTGGCCGGATCACCCCGCCTTCCCGCTGCGGCCGGTACGGGCGCCGGGACTCCGGTTTGGGTCGGCTCGTCGAAAAGAAACGGCAGATCACCGGGCACGATGGTATTTCCATCGGTGACCACGAGCAGATAGCGCACCAGGTTTTCCAGCTCGCGGATGTTTCCCACCCAGCTGTATTGGTTCAGTTTGAGCCGAGCTTCAGGGCTGATGTCTTTAATCGGCAGCCCCATCTTCAGCGCTTCGCGTTTCATGAAGTGGCGGAAAAGGAGCGAAATGTCCTCCCGGCGCTCCCTGAGCGGCGGCAGGTGCAGGGGCAGCACCGAGAGCCGGTAGAACAGATCCTGACGGAAATCCCCCCCGGCGACCGCCTCCTTGATGTTGCGGTTGGTGGCTGACACGATCCGGATGTCCACTTTTTTGACGCGGACCTGCCCGACAGGCTTGATTTCACCGTTTTGAATCACCCGGAGAATTTTTGCCTGCAGGTTCATTGGCATGTCCCCGATCTCGTCGAGGAAAACGGTGCCGCCGTCAGCGGCCTCGAAAAGCCCTGCCTTGTCTGCCACGGCCCCGGAAAACGATCCCTTGGTATGACCGAACAGCTCGCTTTCGAGAAGCGATTCCGGTATCGCACTGCAGTTTTGGACCACGAAAGGCTTTTCCCGCCGCTGGGACAGTTCGTGGATGCGGTTGGCCGCCAACTCTTTGCCGGTGCCGCTTTCGCCGGTGATCAGGACCGGGTAGTCGGTAACGGCGTAGCTGCGGATGCGCTCCATGACCTTGAGGAACAGCGGGCTCTGCCCCAATATGATCCCCTCACTGCGGATCTGGTTGAGCGTCCGTTTGAGCAGTTCGGCCTCTTTGATCTGATCGTTGAAAAAAATGGCGTTACCCAGCGCGATGGATCCGATATTGACCAGATCCTGCAACTGGCTGAGATACGCCTCATCCAGGTTGATGCGGTTCATGGAACGGGTGGTGTCGATGATCTGAACCGCGCCGTAAACCTTGCGATTGCGTAAAAACAGCGGAAAGCAGAGAATCAGGCTGCTTTTGACCGCCATGCCGGCTTCCATCTCCCGGTAGTGCCGGCTGTCCGTGCGGGGGTCGGACACGGTCATCGCGCCGTTTTCGATGACCCATCCGACGATGCTGGGGCGCCCGGCTGAGATGGATATCCCGCGGATCTTTTCACTCTCAACACCGACGGCCTCGATACACAGGTATGCGTCACCGCTCTTGATCCATATGGAGCCACGACTGACGTTCTGCAGTTCCAAAAGAGAGCTCAGAAACCGATGCTGAAGCACCTGGGGATCGATCTCCCCGGACAGAGACTCGAAAAGACTGACGGCAGATTTCAACATAGAGATATCGATATTTCGCTATAAAATGACTTTATTTAAACACTACTGTCTATATTTAGATAGCCTTGTTGCTGCCGATTGGCAATGATTTTTTTTAATGAACGGTTTCAGGATGTTATAAAATTTTTTCAGGTTGGCACAACTGTTGTATTAGAGAATATCGAACTCTTGATTCACCATTTAAACATTGTTCGCCCGATGACGCATCTGGATAATCAAGAGTTCGCTGGGATGGTGGCCGTGCCCGACGGCCACCTAACCCCGGCGATCTTTCCCGAAGACACCCATCCCCTGCACATTTCCAAGACCATCACGAGAACTGATCAGCCTATCCAACACCAACGCCTACAAAGCGCCCCTGTTTTCGGCGCCGTGTCGTCTACAAAAGTACCTATTCATATCGGCACGAGGATTGCATTTAGAATATTCGGGCAATCGGGTGGCAAGACAATCATTACGCTGTTTCCCGTTTCACCGGCACGGCAGGCCATCGAATCAATGAAATAACGTTTCAAGAACGTGATCAAATGGCCGATAGCAATGAGTGTATAGGGAACTGACGCCGATCGGGACCGGGCAGCGGATAAAGGATGACAAAATCATGGCACAAGAAGCGACGGCATTGGCCGAACACAGCAGAAACCAGTCACCTGACTTGGAAAATTTTTCCTGCATCGAATTTCGCATCCATTCCATGGGGACCATTTATCTGTCGCGACTGTGGCAGACCCCGGAAGGCGAAACCTGCTTTCTAATCAAGGAAGGTTCCGCCGTGTTGGAGCATCTCAGTGTTGGCGACGACATCAACGCCCGGTTTCTCACCGGCGGATCCGGCGGCGCTCCGCGGCAGCTGAAGACCCACATCAACGGCATCCGACGCGAAACCGTCGGGCGATTCAAGGGCCATCACCTCATCGTTTTGTCGTTGAGGGACCAGCACACCACAACGCACTGATCGTCATCCCGGGCAGCACCGGCCGCCGCTCGGAGAACGCCGCCGAAACGCCGGGTGCGCGCGTTCCAAACCGAGACAACGCCGACAAAAGATATGGCCGCGCTGACAGCCGATCGATCAATGGACCAGGGGTTAAAAAAATCAACGATGAAGTCATCCTACACCATTTCCATCATCAGCCCTGCCGGCGGCGGCATCCACCAGTTGTCCATCGCCAAACGGACGCTTCGCTTCAGCATCGTCTTAACCGTCCTTATCGTGGTTGCCATCATCGCCGGCACCGCCAATTACATACACATTCAAGAGCAGGCCGGCCAGGTGGCGGTGCTCAATTCCCGCCTCCAGGAGCAAAATCACCTCATTGCCATGCAGCGGCGCCAGGTACAGGCTTTTGCCGAAGACATCAACGGGCTCAAGAGCCGCCTGGTGAGTATCGGCGATTTCGAAAAGAAAATCCGTATCATCGCCAACCTCGACAACGAACCCGAATCACCCGGCCTTTTCGGCATGGGCGGCGCGTCGCTCGACGATCTGGATCCGAGAGTGCCCCTGACACAGGCGCATGGCGCGCTGATGCGGGATATGCATGAACAGACGCACCAGCTTGGCGCCGCCACCACCCGACAGGCACAGCGGTTCACCACGCTGCTGACGCATCTGGAGGCGCAGATCGATCGATTGGCCGGGACCCCGTCGATCCGGCCGGCCAAAGGCTGGATCACCTCCCGATTCGAAGAACGCGAATCGCCGTTTACCGGACGACAGGAGTTCCACCATGCATTGGACATTGCCAGCGATTCGGGAACGCCCATTCTGGCGACGGCTGACGGCGTCATCGCCTTTGCCGGTAAAAAATGGTTGTTGGGAAATACCGTCGTCATCGACCATGGCCACGGGATGATCACCCGCTATGCCCATTGCAGTGAAGTGCTGAAAAAGCCTGGTGATCCGGTCAAGCGCGGCGACATCATCGCCCACATGGGAAACACCGGCCGCAGCACGGGCCCGCATGTCCATTACGAAGTCCGCCTCAACGGTGTGCCGGTAAACCCGGAGGACTATATTCTGAACTGAACTGGCCCGCAGCCGGTAAGTATTCACGATGCCACCGTTGCCGGTGTCGATTCATTGCCCTGTGGCACGTCACATCGCGCACCCGCCTCCAGGAGCGCGACCCCATGAGTCCGGCTGCGGGCCAGACCCGATGCCCTCTCACCCTACAGGCCCGTCACCGCTGATTCCCATGCCGACGTCATCGCCGAGACCGTTGACAATTACGACAAGCGGCTGCATGGCTGTTGAGACCACTCTGGAGCTTACCCGAAAAGCGAAAAAACAATTTCTCGCGCAGAGACGCAAAGACGCTGGGAACTGCCGACGATGAAAAAAGGAAAAACAATATCAGCAAATCGGTGAAGGGGGGCTCTTACCACCAACTGAGATTTTTGCGGTTTTCAGGCTGGGATTCCACTGCGTCCCTGCGGCGCTTCGCGAAATCGATTATTCTGCAACGATTGATTGCTGCCTATCGGGGGAAAAACAGATCCGCCCCGTTCAGGTAGATCCGCGCCCGCTGTCGGGCCATGACATTGAGCAGGGGATAGGGATCGTCTTCCGGCAGGTGCCGTGCGATCACCGCCTGAAGTGTTTTCTCGAAGCCTTCCCGATCGCCCTGGTTCACCAGGTAAAAGCGGGCATAGTAGAGATCGGCCAGGAGAAAATCATCTCCCTTGAGTTGCTTCAGCTGCCGGTAAAAGCCGAGCACTTCGCCCGGGCGGCCGCCCAGGTCTTCCGGGATGGCGGCATGGTAGCCCATGAAGAAGAAGAGGGCGCCGCCGTGGAAGTACAGCGGATCCAGTATCTGCACCCGGCTCATGGCGGCACGGGCGCGCTGGGAGAAGGAAAAAGCATCCGGGGCGTCGCGATTCTGGTTTACCCAGGTGCCCAGGTTGAAAGCGTACCAGAACAGTTCCGGCACCGCCGCTTCGCCGATCTGGCTAAAGCAGGCGTCCAGTTCCGCTATGCCGGCAGCGGCCATGCAAGGCCCGGCAGCTGTCTGTTTAAGCGCTTTTTCGGCATAACCGGCACCTTTGAGATAATACCGGCTGAGCCGATAACGCAGTGCAGCCATCTCGGCTTCCTGATCGGGCGCCGGCTCGGGCGCCAGAGAAAGCGCCTCGTAGTTGCCCTCTAAAAATGCCCACGCGTAGCTGGCATACATCCGCGACAGCAGCACTCGAAGCTGCCGGTTCTCCGGATCGTTTGCCAGTAGGGCCTCGCAAAGCTTGATGTTCGCTGGAAACGCCGCTTCCAGCATCTCCAGATCGGTATCCTGTTCAAACGATGTGATGCCGGTATCCAGCATCCCCACGGCTTCCTTGATCGCCATCTGCCGGGGGGAACAGGACGCCGCCACGGCAACCAGACACAGGGCCACAATCAACATGTTTACCCGTTTCATAGGCACTCCTCATGTCGTCTCGCCCGATGGGGGAACCGCTGGGAGATTCCCACCCTGCCCCATATCGACCACACTTCGCCGGGGAATGCAATACAGGCAAGCGTGTAAAATGGACACCACTGCGGCCAATGGCAATTTTGCACCGTCCACGAAACCGTGATTTATTTGGTTGATTGCGCTACACTGCCCCCATGATTCGCCCACGCCGGCAGCTGACCGGACATCACGGCTGCCATCTTAAAGGAGCACTCCATGAAACGATGGCGCTGCATCATCTGCGGATACATCCACGAAGGCGACGCCCCGCCGGTCAAATGCCCCGTCTGCGGGGCGCCGGCGGCGCTGTTTGAAGAAATTCTGCCGGAAAAGCCGCCGGTGGTATAGCAAGATTAAAGAAAAAGGACCTAAGGGACCTAAAAGACCTAAGAAAACCGGTGCCCGGTTTTAGTCCTTCAGGTCCCTTAGGTCTTTGAGGTCCTTTATCTTTTTGGCCCCGTAACGCCCCGTTACCCCACATGCTCCAGCAAAATCCGCAGCATGCGGCGCAGCGGTTCGGCCGCACCCCACAACAGCTGGTCTCCCACCGAAAAGGCCGTCAGATAGTCGGGCCCAATGGTCAGCTTTCGCAGCCTGCCCACCGGAACCGCCAGTGTGCCGGTGACCTTTGCCGGCGTCAGCTCCCGCAGGGTGATCTCTTTCTCGTTGGGGACAACACTCACCCAGTCGTTGTGGGCGGCGATCATGGCCTCGATCTCGGCCATGGGCACGTCGCGCCTCAGCTTGACGGTGAAGGCCTGGCTGTGGCAGCGCATGGCGCCGATGCGCACGCACTGGCCATCGATGGGAATCGGCTTGTCCTGGCGACCCAGGATTTTGTTGGTTTCGGCGTATCCCTTCCATTCCTCACGGGTCTGGCCGTTTTCCATCGCCCGGTCGATCCATGGGATCAGGCTCGCAGCCAGCGGGGCGCCAAAGTACTGGGTGGGAAACGCGTCGGTTCTAAGGGTGCCGGTGACGAGACGGTCCAGTTCCAGAATGGCCGATGCCGGATCTGCGAGCAGCGGGGCCGCGGCGTCTCCGACGGTTTTCATCTGCGCCACGAGCTCGCGCATATTGTTGGCACCGGCACCCGAGGCCGCCTGGTAGGTCATGGACGTCATCCACGCCACCAGATCGTTTTCAAACAGCCCGCCCAGGGCCATGAGCATCAGCGACACCGTGCAGTTGCCGCCGATGAAATCCTTCACGTCCCGCGTCAGCGCATCATCGATGACGCGGCGATTGACCGGATCGAGAATGATGACGCTGCCGGTGGCCATGCGAAGGGTCGAGGCCGCATCGATCCAGTAGCCCTGCCATCCGCTGCTGCGCAGCTGTGGATGGCACTGCTCAGTATAAGCGCCGCCCTGACAGGAAACGATGATGTCCATCTGGGCCAGGCGCTTCACATCATGGGCATCCTCGACCAGGGGGGCGTCCTTGCCGATGTCCGGCCCTGGCTGTCCCGCCTGAGAGGTTGAGAAAAAAAAGGTCTCAAACCCGGCAAAGTCATTTTCCGCCAGCATCCGCTCCATGAGCACCGAGCCGACCATCCCCCGCCATCCGACAAAACCGACACGTATCGCCATGATCTCCCCCTGCGCAGTAAAAAAATATGTCCATGTAAAAAGAAGAATTTCTCCTTTTTTCTATCATGCCGTTGAAGTCCGGGATCCGGTGATTTCAAAAACTTCCGGACTCCGGCCTGCGCCGGCGTGACTATCTTTTGAGACTTTTTTCAAATCCATCAAGAAAACACCCGGCAATAAAAAAACCTCTCGAAACCAGTGTCGGCTCTGAGAGGTTTGTTGTTGGTTACCGGTAACGCGTTAATGCCGCTTCAAGCGCCAACTCCTTCCCATGCCGGTCACTGCCCGAGTGACCCCCTTAGTGCCGCTACGCTTAAAAGTGATGGTGCCTCTGGTGTTTTGCACAGAAAATCCCCTTTCTTGTCGCACATCGGGATGATCATTGATGCAATTGAAACGAAAAGTCAAGCGTTGGATAAGGCCAGAATTACTGCCGAAGGGATGGCGCCCCCCACCGGTTGCTTCAGCGCAGGCTCATGGTGCGGTAGATCTTCACGGCCAGAAGCAGCGTGGGGACAAGGTGAAAAAACAGATCGAAAATATCGATGGGCTTGGTCAGGACCCCGTTTTTCAGCATGATGAGCTTTTCCACCACGTGGGGCATCGGCCGAACGGGCGCCAGCAGCATGACAACGGCGAAAATGACCAGGGCCGGAATGGGGATGCTGTCGATGATTTTCCACATGATCGTCAGGTCCTTTCTTGTTTCCGATCTGCGTCCTCATTAGAAACCGCAGATAGCGTTGCACGTTTTACCTGTTGCTTTTCGTTCGAACCTTGATGGCCTCGCAAAGAGCCTGAAATCACCACAGAGAGCGCAGAGACAACCCATTATCATCTCGATCTATTCTCTGCGGTCCTCTGCGATCTCTGTGGTTCAAAATCATTTTTTGAGCCCTCGAATCCCTGGCCCCTATTTTTTCCCCACCAGTGCCTGCTCCAATTCGGCGATGGGAATCTCCTGGACGACGGCGCTGCCAAGACCATCGAGCAGCACAAAGTGGATGCCCTCGCCGGCCCGTTTCTTGTCGCGCCGCAGGGCATCCATGAGCTGCCGGCCCTCCGCGGGGATGGCAATGGGCAGACCGTAAGCCTCAATGAGGGCGGTCAAGCGCCTTGCGGCGGCGGTATCGAGAAGCCCCCGGCTCACCGACAGGCCGGCCGCAAAAACCATACCGGCGGCCACCGCCTCCCCGTGGCTGACCCCGGTGGTCTTCTCGATGGCATGGCCCAGCGTGTGCCCGAAATTGAGTTTGCGCCGCTCGCCGGTTTCCTTTTCATCACGGCTGACGATACCGGCTTTCAGCGCTACCGAGTCGACCACGAAGCGCTCGATCACGGCCTCATCGAGGCCCTTGGCCGCCGGAGCGCTCCTTTCCATAAAGTCGAAAAGCGCTGCATTGCCGATGGCCGCATGCTTGATAATTTCGGCAAATCCGCTGTGGCGCTCCGACTTGGGCAGGGTGCACAGCATCTCCAGATCGCAGATGACAAATTCCGGCTGGTTGAACACCCCCACCATATTTTTGTAGCCGCCGAAGTTGACCCCGTTTTTTCCGCCCACACTGGCATCCACCTGGGCGAGCAACGTCGTGGAGACAAATCCGAAGCGCACCCCGCGCAGGTACGTGGAGGCCACAAACCCGGTGACGTCGCAGACGATGCCGCCGCCGATGCCGACGATGAAAACGCTGCGGTCGGCTTCCCTGGCGATGAGCTCCCCGTAAATGTCTTCCAGGGAGGCAAGGGTTTTGGCCCGCTCACCGGTGCCCATGGCGATGACATCGACGTCCGGAAATGCGTTGCCGTAAAGCTTTCGCACAATGGTGTCGGTAATGATGATGGTGCGGCCCGGTGGCAGGTAGTGGGGAAGATTGGACAGGCGCTCGCCCACCAGCAGCCGCGAGTGCCCGGTGGCGCCGTGAACGTCAAGGGTTTTCATGAATCATACCGCCTTTCTCTCAAAATGATGTCTGGCGATAGTAACACAACCCCCCGGGCAGGCCAAAGGGTATCGGGCAGCGGTGCCCCGGATCATTGTGATGTCGCCGCCGGCGGGTCGCCGGGCAGCCGCAAGGGGCCCACGGCCGATTCAACGGCATCGATGATGACATTGTCTGCGATCAGGCGCTTCATCATCGACAGGTCTGTGGCCAGCACCCTGTCCTCATCAAGGTGGGGGATGTGCCGGCGGATAACCTGGTAGGCGGCCAGGGTGCCTTCCCCGGGGCGCAGGTTGGTAAACAGGTCCAGGGCCTGCGCGGCGCAGAGCATTTCGATGGCCACTACGTCCGTGGCGTTGCCGATGATGTCCCGGCATTTTCTGGCGGCGATGGTGCCCATGCTGACGTGGTCTTCCTTGTTCGCGGAGGTCGGTATGGAGTCCACACTGGCGGGATGGGCCAGCACCTTGTTTTCAGAAACCAGGGCGGCGGCGGTGTACTGGGCGATCATGAACCCCGAGTTGAGGCCGCCGTCCTTTACGAGAAACGCCGGCAGGCCGCTCAGCATGGGGTTTACCAGCCGCTCGATACGGCGCTCGGAAATGTTGCCCAGCTCGGCCACGGCAATGCCGAGAAAATCCATGGCCAGGGCCACCGGTTGACCGTGGAAATTTCCCCCCAGCAGGTAATCTGCCGTGCCGCCGAAGATGAGCGGGTTGCCGGTGGAGGCATTCATTTCGGTCTCGATGACCCGCCGGCTGTAGGCGATGGCATCCTGGCTGGCGCCGTGAACCTGGGGCGAGCAGCGCAGGGTGTAGGCGTCCTGCACCCGGTGGCAGTCCTTGTGGGAGCTGATGATATCGCTGCCATTGGTGATTCGAAGCATGTTGTCCGCGGAGCAGGCCTGGCCGGGATGGGGTCGCAGCTGATGGATCCGTGGGTCGAATTCCATCCGGCTGCCCATGAGCACCTCCAGGCTCATGGCGGCGGCAATGTCGGTGAGCTGCGCCAGGCGGGTGGCATCGCTGACGGCAAGGGCGCCCACGGCCGTCATGACCTGAGTGCCGTTGACCAGGGCCAGTCCCTCCCCTGATTCCAGCGTTACCGGAGACGCGCCGATGGTCTTCAGCGCTTGCAGACCGCTCATGCGCTGCCCGCTGACCATCGCTTCACCCTTGCCGATCAGGACCAGTGCCATGTGGGCCAGAGGGACCAGATCGCCGCTGGCACCCACCGAGCCCTTTTCCGGAACCAGCGGTACCACGTTTCGGTTCAGCAGCGTGATCAGCAAATCGAGGGTTTCCTGGCGCACACCGGTATTGCCTCTGGCCATGTCCTTGATCCTCAGTGCCATCACGGCCCGGACGGTTTCTTCGCCGAGCAGCGCCCCGGTACCGCAGGCATGGCTCATGAGGATGTTCTGCTGAAGCCGGCGGGTGTCACCGGTGGAAATAGTGATATCGCTCAAGGCACCGAAGCCGGTGGTGACGCCATAGATGATCTTCCCGTCGGCTACCCAGTCCTCCACCAGTTTACGGGCGGTGTCGATGCGCAGGGCGGCTGCTTTTGAGAGCACGACAGGCGCGTGGTGGCGGGCGATGGCCATGAGATCTCTGATGGCCAGTCCGTCCATGTCCAAAGTGATCGCCTTCATTGCGCAGCCCTTTCTTTCCGCTGATGGATGACAGTGCCGTTTTTGATGACGGTATCAACGATGTTGACACCCGTGTGGTAGGGGATGAACCGGATGGATGGTGCTTCCAGTATCAGGATGTCGCCCATTTTTCCTGCGGCAATGCTGCCCACCCGGTCGGCTCGGTCTACGGCGGCGGCGCCGTTGAGGGTGAGGGCTGTGAGAATCTCCTCGGGGGTCATCTGCATTTTCAAGGCCGCCAGGGCGGCCACCAGGGGAATGGACTCGGTAAAGCTGCTGCCGGGGTTCATGTCGGTGGCCAGGGCCACGGCGCATCCGGCATCGATCATTTCCCGCGCCCGTGCAAAGGGCTCTCCGAGGACAAAGGCCGTTGCCGGCAGGAGCGTGGCAATGGTGTCGCTGCCAGCCAGCCCGGCGATGCCGGTCTCACTGGCGCTGAGAAGATGATCGGCCGAGACGGCGCCGAGCTCAACGGCCAGTTCGGCACCACCTAAAGAGGCCATTTCGTCTGCGTGCAGCTTGAGCCCCAGGCCTTTCTTTCGGGCGGCGGTCAGCAGCCGTCGGGACTGCGCCACGGAGAACACCCCTTGCTCGCAGAAGATGTCGCAGAAGGCGGCCAGCCCCCGTCGCGTCACTTCGGGCAGCATTCGGGTGATGATAAAGTCGATGTAGTCGTCTGTCCGGCCCCGGTATTCCGGGGCCACGGCGTGAGCACCGAGAAACGTCGGGACAACGTCCACCGGATGCCTCCGGTTTGCCTCGGCCATGACTTCCAGCACGCGCAGTTCCGTCTCAAGATCGAGGCCGTAGCCGCTTTTGCCCTCCACCGTGGTCACCCCGAACGCCATCATGCTGTCCAGCCGCTCGAGGGCCAGCGCCAGCAGGGCGTCGCTCGGTGTCTCCCGCGTGGCGCGCACCGTATCGAGGATACCGCCGCCGTTGGCGAGGATGTCCGTGTAGCGCATTCCCGACAGGCGCCAGGAGAATTCCTTTTCCCGGTAGCCGCCGAAGACAAAATGGGTGTGGGCGTCGACAAAGCCGGGAATCACCGAACGTCCCCGGGCATCGATGATCGTATACTCCGGCGGTGGTGTGGGGCTCATGATCTCGCTGCTTGTCCCCACCGCCGTGATGACGCCGCCGGTGACCTTCACGGCGCCGTCGGCGATGACGCCGATCTGGGACATTTCCTTTCCGCGGCGTGCCGTTTTTTTCCCGACGGTGACCAGTTCGCCGGCGCTATGGATGATGAGATTGCCGGTCATGGCCGTCTGTCCTTTTCTTTCAGTGCCGCGGCAACGCACCGGTCAAGCAGATCGTCGTCGGCCGGGTAGGGCAGTGTGATGTGATCCGTGCCGCTGTGGCTGTAGTTGTACGCGGCCGCGGTGTCGATGGCATTGGGGTTGCCGGCCCAGGCCCGGCGGGCCACACCGCCCATGACGTCCCAGGGAATGGCCCGCCGGATAATCTCGTCCACCCGGGCGCTGCCGTCCAGCACCAGGCCGAACCCGCCGTTGATGGCTTTTCCGATGCCCACGCCGCCGCCGTTGTGCAGCGCCACGAGGCTCATGCCCCGCGCGGCGTTGCCGGCAAAGCAGTGCACCGCCATGTCGGCCATGATGTTGCTGCCATCATGGATATTGGCCGTTTCGCGAAACGGCGAATCGGTGCCCCCGGTGTCGTGATGGTCGCGGCCGAGCATCACTGGACCGATGTCTTTGCTGCGGACCATTTCGTTGAATCGCAGGGCGATCTGCATCCGTCCCATGGCGTCCTGGTAGAGGATGCGGGCCTGGGTGCCCACGACCAGACGGTTCTTTTCGGCGTCCCGGATCCAGGTCCAGTTGTCCCGGTCCTGGAACCGCCGGCCGGGATCGATGGCGTCCATGGCGGCGCTGTCTGTTTTTGCCAGGTCTTCGGCGCTGCCGCTGAGGCACACCCATCTGAAGGGCCCGTAGCCGTAGTCAAAGAGCAGCGGTCCCATAAGGTCTTCCACGTACGATGGATAGACAAACCCATCCAGGGGGTCCCTGCCGTTTTTGCAGATATCGGTGATGCCGGCATCGAAGACGGCCTTCAAAAAGCTGTTACCGTAGTCGAAGAAAAAGGTGCCGCGGGAGGCCAGTGTTTCGATCAGTTGGTAATGACGCCGAAGGCTTTCGTCCACCCGGCGGCGGAATGTCTGCGGATCGGTCTCAATCATCCGGGTGCGCTGCTCGAAAGACATTCCCTGGGGGCAGTAGCCCCCGTCGTAAACCACATGGCAGGAGGTTTGGTCCGAGAGCAGATCGATGGGCTCGCTGCGCTCAACGGAGAATGCCAGAAGGTCCACGATATTGCCGTGAAAGGCAACCGACAGCGGCGTGGCCGATATCTGGGCGCTGCGGGCCATGGCGAAGGCGGCCGCCGGATCGTCCGCGACTGCCGTCACCCAGCCCTGATCGTGGCGGGTGGCGATGCGCGAGGCGTCCACCTCTGCGATGATGCCCACCCCCCCGGCGATCTCAACGGCCTTTCCCTGGGCGCCGCTCATGCCGCCCAGGCCCGAGGACACGAAGAGTTTGCCTGCCAGATCCCGGTCTTCAGGTATACCCAGTTTCAGTCGCCCGGCGTTGAGCAGCGTGCTGTAGGTGCCGTGGACGATGCCCTGGGGGCCGATGTACATCCACCCGCCGGCAGTCATCTGTCCATAGTTGGCAACCCCCAGTGCGGCGGCGCGCTGCCAGTGCTCCGGCGTATCGAACATGCCCACCATGAGTGAATTGGTGATGATCACCCGGGGGGCATCGAGCGATGATGCGAACAGACCCAGGGGGTGGCCCGAGGCCATGACCAGGGTCTGGTCGCGGGTGAGCTGAGCCAGGTAGTGCTTTATGAGGCGATACTGCATCCAGTTCTGACAGACCTGGCCGGTTTCGCCGTAAGTCACGAGCTCATAGGGGTATAGCGCAACATCCATGTCCAGATTGTTGTCGATCATGACCTGGAAAGCTTTTCCTTCTAAGCAGCGGCCCGGATATTGATCGACGGGTTTTCCGTGGATGGCTTCGGCCGGTCTGAATCGGTACCCGTAAATGCGGCCCCGGTGTATCAGCTCATCCAGAAACTCCGGCGCCAGGCGCGTGTGCCACTTCTCCGGCACGTAGCGCAGTGCATTTTTGAGCGCCTGCCGGATGTCGGCCGGCGTGAGTTTCAAAGGCCGTGCCGGAGCACGCCGAATATTCCCGGCAAACACCGGATTGTCGGGCAGTTCAGGGACGGCGGCTTCCAGGGTGAATTGCACGCGGGCGGTGGGTATCATAGGTCTTCTCCGTGATGGCCTTCAGTGCTAAAGCCCGCAATCCGGGCCTTGCGGTGCACTGGGTTGACGGGAAGCATCCGGGCGAACCCTGCCTGGTGCTTCCCGGACCATCTGGACAGGGCCGTTGGTGGCTTCCTTCAACCGGTTGGTTTGACACGGCGGCGGCGGTCCGGCAGAAATCACTGTAAACGGGCAGTGAGCCGATGGACGGTTTCCGCCAGCGCACGGTAGACCACCGGTTTCATGAGAAAGGCGCGGATGCCAAGGCGTTCGGCCTTTCCTTCGGAGATATATTCGCTGAAACCGGTACACAGTGCAATGGGGATATCCGGCCGGATCTCCAGGCATTTGAGCGCCAGCACGTCACCGGTCAGCTCCGGCATGGTCATGTCGGTGATGAGCAGATCAAAGGCATCGGCATTTTGCGAGAACTGCGAGAGCGCGTCACTGCTGCTGTTGCAGGCGGTCACGGTGTAGCCGAGGCCTTCGAGCATCTGGACGATCATGTCGGTCTGAAACGGCTCGTCGTCGACCACGAGAATGCGGCCGGTGCCGCGGGGTAGTTCCGAGGCGGGCGCGGCGTCCTCTTCCACCGGTTGATCGATGGCCGGCAGCAGAATGGTGAACCGTGCACCCGCTCCCGGCTGACTGTCCAGGGTGATGCCTCCCCCCATGCCGGCGACGATGCCGTGTACCACCGATAGTCCCAGGCCGGTCCCCTCACCTTTTTTCTTTGTGGTAAAGAACGGATCGAAGATGCGCTCCCTCAGCGTTTCCGGTATTCCGCGGCCGTCGTCTTGAACCGTCAGTTTCGCATAGTGCCCGGGCGACAGAAACTGCCCCCGGAGCGCCACGGTTTGGGCGAAATTTTCCGCTTCAAGCGAAATCTCAATGCAGCCGGTCTTTTCTCCGATGCTTTGCCGGGCATTGGTGCACAGATTCATGATGATCTGGTGGATCCGGGTGGCATCGGCCACCACGGCGATATCGGTCCGGATGTGGGCGAAGATCTGAATGGTTGCCGGCAGGGAGGCCCGCAGCAGTTTAAGCGCCTCCTTGATGATGGGGCTCAGGGTCAGTGGTTTGAGTTCCTGCTCGCCCTGGCGACTGAAGGTCAGGATCTGTTTGACCAGATCGGTGGCCCGGTTGCCGGCCTTGAGCACTTTTTGGAGGCATTGGCGGCTCCGCTCGCTCAGGGCCGCGTCCTGATTGGCCAGTTCCGTGTATCCGATGATCCCCGATAGAATGTTGTTGAAATCGTGGGCAATGCCGCCGGCCAGCGTGCCGATGGCCTCCATTTTCTGGGCCTGCCTAAATTGTTTCTCCTTTTCCACTTCTCCGGTGATGTCACGAAGCAGAAAAATCCAGTGCGATGCCCGGCGGCGCTCATGCGTCACCGGAGAAACCAGCGCTTCAGCGATGCGTCTGGCGCCGTTTTTTGGCGACAGGGAGATCTGTCCGCTCCAACGATTCCCGGAGCGCACAGCACCCATCATTTTTACATATTCCTGATCGCGGGTGTCAATTCCTATCAGCTCGAAGACCGACTGGCCGGTGGCGGCGCCCGGCGAAATGCCGGTGCCCGCAGTGAAGGCCGGGTTGATGTAGGCGACGGCGAATTGCTGATCGGTGATGCAGATGAGCTCTGGCGATTGTGCCACCGCCGCGGCCAGCATCCGCCGCTCCTCGTCGGCCTTCACCCGTTCGGTTATGTCCCGGTCGAAGGCATAGATGTAGGTCTTGCCACCCATGTCCACGATGCCGGCACTGATTTCCACCGGGAACAGGGTGCCGTCCTTGTGTCGGTGGCTGATTTCCTCCTTGATCCACTCCCCTTGGCGCATGCGCTGGAGTCGGTCGGCAACCCGTTGTCCGGCCTCATGGGAATCCAGGTCATGAATGGACAATTGAAGGATTTCCTCTCGCGTGTAGCCATGCATTCCGGCCGCAGCCTGATTGGCATCCACGATACGGCCGGCATCGGGCCCGCCGGCTTCCAAAAGGAAAATGCCGTCCCCGGCCTTTTCAAACAGCGTGCGGTATCGGGTTTCGCTTTCAAGCAGGGCCTTTTCGGTCCGCTCCCGATCGGAAACATCCCGCAGCACACCCACCGCCTGGAAGCGGTTGTCCTGTTCCAGCGACGAGAGCGAGAGTTCCACGGGCAACTCGTGTCCGTCCTTGTGCAGGGCCACCAGTTTAAGTGTTCGGCCGATGGCCGGGCCGCCGCCGGTGGCCTTGAACCGTTTGAGTCCGGCCTGGTAGGCGTCATGAAACCGGCCCGGCGCCAGGAGGCTGTGCAGGTCCTTGCCGATGACATCCAACTCGCTGTAGCCCAGCACCGATTTGCCGGCCTTGCTCCAGAACAGGATGCAGCCGTCATGGTCGATGATGATGATGACATCCCGGGCCGACTCGCTGATGGTTTGAAACATCTGCTGGCTGCGCGCCATTGACTTTTCGATGGCGCGGCGTTCGATGATATCTGCGCTCAGGGATGTGTTGGCCGCCATCAGTGCGGCGGTTTTTTCCCGGAGCCGCTCGACCATGCTGTCGATGGTGCGAGACAGCACGCCGAATTCATCCTGCCGTTGCCATCCCAGTCGCTTGGTGAGATCGGCGGTGGTGGAAAGGTCCATGGCATGGGCCGTGAGGGAGAACAGGGGTTTGAGGACCGTGCGCTGGAGCAGGCCGAGCAACACGATGACGAGTATCGAACCGGCGCTCATCATGGAGATAAAGGAAAATTTCAGCACTTTCTGGCCTTCCCGGATGAAGACGCTTTTCCGCTTGACGGTAATCCACGCCAGCGGGGCACCGCTGGCGGCCGGCAGCGGCCGTGTGAGCCTTATGATGTCGCTGCCCGGCGGGCTTTGCTCGGCCGGCGGGGCTGGGGGCTGGGACGAAAGGCTGAAATCCACCAGCGCCTGCTGTGCCAGCCGCTGCTGCAAGGCGGTGTCCAGAAGCCGGCCAAAAATCATCCATCCCTGGGATGGCCCGGATTTATCGCTTTTCATGATGGGGCGGGCGGCCACCATCATGAGGCCGCGGTGAATGGGGATGATGGTGGCGATGGCGCCGGCCGAACCGTCGGCGGTGGCGATTACCCGGTGTTTAACCAGGTCGAAGGTCTCCTGGGCGGTTTTCACATCCAGCCAGGTCTTGGCATTTCTGTCAAAGCCGTTGCCCCAGACCAACTTTCCGCTCATTTCGAGAATCATCAAGGCGTCGATCTGGTTATCCTGAAAGGTGGCCGGCTGCAGGTTGGACTGGATGTATGCGTCGTCTCCCGTGGCGGCGAACCGGTAGGTATCGTCCCAGGAGGCCCAGTCCTGGCAGGTTCGGTCCAGGTGCTCCATTTCTGCTTTGATTGTATCGACCACCCGCTGGACATCATCCATGGTGGCGGATTTTTCATGGGCTTCAAAACTCGGATAGATGGAAAGCCGAAGGATGCCATAATCCAAAACGGCAAATCCCAAAAAGACCCCGACGACGATGGCCAGAATTTTATTTTTCAGAGGCATGGAGACTCTCAGTGCAGTTTTAGTTTTCTTGGCGGCGCCCATAAACCAGTGCCGCAACCATATTTTAAAAAGCAAATTGCGTGCCGACCCTCGGAAAGGATGTTTTTGAACACCCATCACGGGTATTCGGCCCGTGGCCAGGACGGTCTCAATGATCCGGCTGGAGTCAAATTCATGACGCAGAATCATCATGGAATGGGGCAAAACGGTGCTGTTCGGAGTGGCGGTCAGAGCTGTGATGAGATCATCGGCCGACTCAGCGCTTCCCGGATGGCCAGGCCGATCTTTTCCAGGGAGTAGGGTTTTCGGATATAGGCGCCGGCACCCAGACGCTGGGCTTCCTTGACGCGGTCGTTTTCGGCGAATCCGCTGGCAATAACGGCACGCTGATGAGGCCCTCTGGCGACAATGGCGCGGTAGGTGTCCAGACCGTCCATGCCGGGATCCATGATCATGTCCAGGACGAGGACGTCGGCGCGGTTATCCTTTAGCCAGACCAGCGCGGCCTCGCCGCTGCCGATGGTCGTCACCTGATAGTTCAAGCGGCTGAGCAGCAGTTTTGCGATGTCGCGCTGCTCGGCGACATCGTCCACGACCAGTACGGTTTCTCCGCTGCCCCGGTAGGCGTCCATGGGGACCGCCGCAGCGGCTAGCTGCAAGGGCTCCCGGCTGACCGGCAGATAGATTTCAAGACGGGTGCCTTGGCCCAGGTGGCTGTCCACATTGATATAGCCGTTGTGGTCCTGGACGGTGCCCCACACCACGGCCATCCCGAGCCCCGTGCCGCTTCGGCCCATCACCTTTTTGGTGTAAAACGGCTCGAAAATGCGATCGAGATCCTCGGGGCGGATACCGGAGCCGAAATCCTCCACCCGCAGCACCACATAGTCGCCCTCCGCGACTTCCGCGTAGCCTTTGATGGGGCGATCCACATAGCGATTTTCCGTCGTGATGACGATGCGCCCGCCCTCGGGCTGGGCTTCCGCGGCATTGGAGACGATGTTCATCACGGTTTTCTTGAGGTGAATGATGCTGCCGCTGATGTTCATGAGATCGGATGCCAGGTGGGCGTTGATGGCGACACCGGGATGGTGGGCCCTCAAGGTGTGACACTCCGGGGAGGCGAGATAATCGGAAATGACATCATCATTGAGATTCAATACGGCGGACGAATGTACGCCGCGCCGGGCCAGGGCCAGCAGGTCCTGAACGATGGCCGCGGCCTTCTTGCCGGAATTCTGGATGCCTGTCACCATGGGGCGGATGAGGGCATCTTCGGGAAGGTCCAAGAGAATCAGTTCAGGATAGCTGACGATTCCCGACAGTACGTTATTCAGATCGTGGGCCACGCCGCCGGCAAGAAGGCCCAGTGCCTCCATTTTCTGGGACCGGGAAAGCCGCTCTTCCAGCATGCGCTTTTCGCTGTCCGCACGCTGACGCTCCACGATTTCTTCCTGAAGCTGCTCGTAGCTGGTACGCAGCTCCCGGGTGCGCTCATCGACAATGCTTTCAAGGTCGGCGTTGAGCCGCGCCAGTTCCCGGTTGGTCTCTTCCAGTTGCCGGGCGTTGGCATCCCGGGCGCTCATGGATCGCAGCAGGCGCTGGTGCTGTTCGCTGAGCTGGGTGCTCATGGCGTTGAAGGCCGCCCCCACTTCGCCGATTTCGTCACCCTGCTGCAGGGACACCTGTTCTCCCAGGCGGCCGTCCATGACCTGGCGCATGGCATCCCGGATGCAGGAGACGGGCCTTGCCACCAGGCGGGTGATCAGCAGGTGCAGCAGCGCCGAGAGCGCCACCAGCATGCTGGCAAACACCCCAACGATGAGCAGCAGCCGCTGTTGCGAAGCCTGGTATATTTCTGACAAATCGAAATAGATGGCGGCGTAGCCCATATGTTCGCCGATGACTTCGATGACCGAGGAAAAGACCAGTGTGGGGCGGTCCTGGATGTCGGCCATCGCGGTGAGCGGTTCACGCTCCAGCTGGCGGCGCTGAACCGGTGACAGGGTGCCTGGGCCGACCAGGCCCCAGGTTTCAAGCATCCGGCCGTCAGTGGTAAAGACCGTCACCGCAACGATGCCCTTGACCGAAGCCATGTCGTAAAGGCTTCGTTTCAGGGCCTCCCTGTGGCCGGAGAAGATTTCATTGGCCAGTTCCTCGCGCTTTTGCTGGTAGACGGTTTTCATGAGCAGACCGACCTGGTCGATCTGGCGTTGACGCTGCCGATTCTCCTGGCCATAGAAAAAGATGCCGAAAACCAGCAAGATGATGACACACACCATCCAGATGGTGCTGTTGATGTGGAAGCTGAGTCGTTTCATTTCATTATCGGATAGGCCAATGGCCGGGAGGGCTATTCCTGGGGTTCAAAAGCCTTGTAGAAAACCCACTTTCCCTGGTCGTATTTCATGATGCTGGCGCCTTTGCGGACAGGATCGCCGTTTCGATCAAAGGTGATGGCGCCGGTGGCGCCGTCAAAATGGGTGATGCCCGCCAGGGCATCCCGGATCTGGCGCCGGTCCACGGTGCCGGCGGTTCTGGTCGCTTCGGCAAACAACCACACGGCATCGTAAGCCAGTGCTGAAAAAGGGCTGATCAGCGTTTTTCCATAAGTGGCGGTGTATCGGGTGATGAACCGCCGGCTGCTTGGATAAGGCACCCTCGGATGCCAGTGGGTGGAAAAATAGCTGCCTTCCAGGGCCGCGCCGGCCACTGCGGAAATGGTCGCCTCCCATGCATCGCCGCCAAGAAATGTGGACCCGATACCCATGCTGCGGGCCTGCCGGATCAGCAGGCCGCTGTCGTGCGTATACCCGGGAATAAACACCACATCCGGTGTCTTGGCCAGAAGGGGCTCCAGGATGGCCTTAAAATCGATGGCCGTGCTCTTGTAACCGGCCTCTGTAAGGACGGTGCCCGGGTTCCGGACAAAGGCCGCCATGAAGTAACGGGCCAGGGTCTGCGAGTAGGTCTCGTTGAGGTTCGTGAACACCGCGGCGGTGTGCGCCCCCAGCGATTGGAATGCGAAGTCCGCCATGAGTTTGCCCTGAAAATCGTCCGTGTAGCAGGTGCGGAAGATATAGTCACCCACCCGCGTGACCTCCGGGGCGGTGGAGCCGGGGCTGATCATGGGGATGCCGGCGTTTTGGAGCACCGGGGCCACCGCCAGGGAGTGGGTGCTCCACATGGCTCCGACAACGCCGATGACATCGCCTTTGACCGCTTTTTCGGCCGCCTGCTTGGCGGTTAGCGGCGTGCTGCGGTTGTCGATGGGCACCAGCGCCAAAGGGCGCCCCAGCACGCCGCCGCCGGCATTGATTTCGTTAACAGCCACGCGTGCCCCCCGCATGGCCGCCTCGCCAAATGCCTGGGCCTGGCCGGTCAGGGGCAATACGGCGGCAATTTGAATCGGCGGGGCCGCCGCCGGGCATGTTGTGGCCATAAGCCATGACGCTGCCAGAAAAACAGCCCACCACAGGCGATTTTGCTTCATTTCGGTAGTCTGCATTTGGGTCAGTGTCCTTATCATGACGCGGGTCAATCCACTCTGCGAGAATTGCGCTATTGTTTTTTCCCGGGGTTCACCATGCGCAGATACGACGGTCGGCCGTCGGTGATCGCCATGATGACCACTGCCTTCAATGGATCGCCGGTGGCGTCAAAGGAAATCGTCCCGGTCACGCCGACGTACCCCGAGGTGGCTGCGAGGGCATCTCTGACGGCCTTTCGATCGGTGGTGCCGGCCCGGGTGATCGCTTTCGCCAGAATGCCCACGGCATCATAGCTCAGGGCCGCCGGCGACAGCGACGGGTGCTTTGCGCCGTGCCGGGCGACAAACGCCCGCGAGGCCGGTGTGTCAATGGCGCGAATATAGTGGGTGGCGAAATATCCGGTCCTGAGGCGGTTGCCGCCTTTTTCAAAAAAGGATGCCACATCCCAGCCGTCGCCGCCCAGAAACGGTACCTGCAGACCGATTCGTGCGGCGTCGGCGACGATGCCACCGCTTTCATCGTGGCCCGGCAAAAACACGATGTCGGGTGTAAATGCCTTTGCGCGTTTCAAAACGTCCTGAAAATTGGGCTGGTTCGGCTTATACCCGATCCGGGTGATGACGCTGCCGCCCATGGCGCCAAAGGTCTGTTCAAAGGACGCCGCCAACCCCAGGCTGTAATCGCTGGTCATGTCCTGAAGGATCACGGCCCGCCGCGCCTTTACGTCACCAAAGGCGAATGCGGCCATCACCTGCCCCTGCAACTGGTCCGTATAGCAGACCCGGAAGATACTGTCGCCCACCCGGGTGACATCCGGGTGGGTGGCGCTGTTGACGATCATGGGAACGCCGGCGCGCTGCGCCACCCGGGCCACAGCCAGTGCCTGTGAGCTCCATGCCGGGCCGATGATGGCGGTCACATCGGCCGCCACGGCCTGGTCGGCGGCAACTTTCGAGCCGACAGGAGTGCTCCGGTTGTCGATCTCCGTGAGCGCCAGGGCCCGCCCCAGCACACCGCCGCCGGCGTTGATGTCGGCCACCGCCCACCGAGCGCCCAGCACGGAGGGCAGATGGCTTTCCGCCGCGCTGCCGGTAAGGGAGAAGATGGCCGCGATGTGAATGGGCTCGGCTCCCAGTGCCGGGGTTATGATGCCCGCAGTCATCCAGACCAGAACGAACATGTTCATGGCCGCTCCGGTGGCATTCCACCAGCGGCTGTAAATAGTGGGTGATTGGACGGTGAGCAGCATCGCATCGCCTCCCTGATGAGGGTTTCTTCTTATACCATCGCCACAGGAAGTCAAAACTTTACCCTTCACGGGGGCTATGCATCCTTTCCCAAAAACCATTCAAGTAAAAACAAAGCGAGACGATAACAAAAATAGTGTTCGCCTGTGTTGCACAGACGAAACGGGCTCTTTTAGCGGGATCTCAGAAGTCAGTTGAGGTCATTGCCGATCGCCGGCAAGGTGCCGGCTGCCGCTATTGAGCGTCGTCCGGTGTTTATAAAACGCATATCCATCAAGGAGGCATTACAATGAATCGGGCAATTACAGCAGTCATCATCGTTATGTTGGTCGTGGGAAGCGTCATCGCCGTTAACGCAGAGCAGGCCCCCCAGAAAGTGTATGATCTGGCCAAGGGGAAGCTGGCTGCGCTGGGCGCGGATCCGGTGATCGTGGCTGCCGTGGTCGCACAAAACGCCAAGGGGCAGACGCTTGATCAAATCAAGGACATGGACGGCAAGTGGAAGGCCACCCCCGGGATTGCCGATTATATGAAGGCCATCATGGAGTCCCCCTGCGCCACGCACCTGCGCGCCGTCCAGGGCGGCGCGCCTTATTTTGCAGAGATCTTCGTCATGGACAACCAGGGCGCCAACGTGGCCATGACGGATAAGACCTCCGACTATTGGCAGGGTGATGAAGCCAAGTTCCAGAAATCCTTCGCCGGCGGTGCCGGGGCCGTGTTCGTGGATGAAGTGGAGTTCGACGACAGCGCCCAGGCCTACCTGGTGCAGGTGTCGGTGCCCGTTGTGGACGGCGGCAAGGCCATCGGGGCGATCACTTTTGGTATCGATGTGGACAAAATTCAATAACTGCGAGGGCCGCGGGCAGCAGCGCGCTGCTGCCCCCCGCGGCCGGGAATGGATGCGGATGTAAAAGGAGTAACGCCATGCAATGGTTCAAAAATCTCAAAGTCGGCGGCAAATTGGTATTCGGTTTTTCAATGATGATCCTGGTGGCGGTGGTCATCGGCGGCGGCGGATATTGGGGCGCCGGGCAGATACAGAGCCGCCTGAATGAGATCTTTGCCGTTCGGATGCCCAGTATCGATTATCTTCTCGAGGCCGATCGGGATCTTCAGCAGTTGCTGGTTGCCGAACGGTCCATGATCTTCGCCAACGTGCAGTCGGATATTTTCAAACAACTGGTGGCGGACTACGAGCAGAACCGCCAGCAGGCGGATTCCCGGTGGGAAAAATACAAATCGATGGCCAGCACCGCAGAAGAAAAAGCGCTCATCGGGCAATACGAAACCGCGCGAAGCGCCTGGCAGGAGGTATCCCAGAAAATCGTGGACGGCCGAAAAGCCGACTCCCGGGAAGGGCGTCGAGAGGCGCTGGATCTCACCCTGGGGGTCGCCAGTCAGAAATTCGAAGAGATGCGGGACCAACTGGACAAGCTCACCGAACTGAACCAGAAACTGGCCGAGGCCGCGGAGCATGAGGCAACGGATGCCTACCGGCTGGTGCGCGTCATCATTTTCGCTTCTGTCGGGTTCGGTGCTCTGGTCGGTGTATTGATGGTGATCATCATCGGGCTCGGTGTCACCCGTCCGCTCAAGGCGGTGGCCGATGGGCTCAGCGCCGCCTCCGATCAGGTGGCGACCGGATCCCATCAGGTGTCCGCGGCAAGCCAGTCTCTGGCGCAGGGGTCTTCCGAGCAGGCGGCATCCATCGAGGAGACATCGTCCTCTCTTGAAGAAATGGCCGCCATGACCCGGCAAAACGCCGATCATGCCCGGTCGGCGGACCAGCTCATGAACGAAGCGCTTCGTGTCGTTGAGAAGGCCAACGCGTCCATGGGCAACCTCACCAAAGCCATGAGTGAGATCTCGGCGGCCAGCGAGGAGACCCAGAAAATCGTCAAGACCATCGACGAAATCGCGTTTCAGACCAACCTGCTGGCCCTGAACGCCGCTGTGGAAGCCGCGCGCGCCGGAGAGGCCGGTGCCGGGTTTGCCGTCGTGGCCGATGAGGTCAGGAATCTGGCCATGCGGGCGGCCGAGGCGGCAAAGAACACTGCCGGTCTCATTGAGAGCACGGTGGGCCGCATCCGAGAAGGCTCCGAATTGGCCGGCGACGCCAACAAGGCATTTGTCGAGGTGCGCCAGAGCGCCGAAAAAGTGGGCGGATTGGTGGCCGAAATCGCGGCGGCTTCCCAGGAGCAGGCGCAGGGCATCGACCAGATCAACCTGGCGGTGACTGAAATGGACAAGGTGGTGCAGTCCAATGCCGCCAGCGCCGAAGAGTCCGCCAGCGCCTCTGAGGAGATGAGCGCCCAGGCGGGGGAGATGCGGCATTATGTGAATCAGCTGGAAAAACTGGTCGGGGCGGCAGCCAGCCGCACCAAACGCAGGGCAACGCGCACAGCCGCCAAACCCGCCGGACCCAAGCCCACACGCACACGACAGGCGCTCCCTGGCGGCTCGGGCCATCTGATTCCGATGAACGATGAGGATTTTAAGGACTTTTAAAAGTCCGCTTCACGCGATTTTTTCTCTTTACGACAGTATGGATGCCGGCGAAGGCTGCCCGTTGACGCGTGACGGGCAGTCTTTGCCGGTTTTTTTTGCCGCTGGCGATCGATGCGACCGGTTACACCACACCCAGCCGGTCGCCGCGGGTGTAAACGAGAAGGCCGTTCTCCGGTGCCGGGCCGGCCAGGCAGATGTCGAGGGCCCCGGCCAGCCGGACCGCCAGCGCGGTGGGGCGCGATACGGCCATGATGACGGGGATTCGGGCGCGGGCGGCCTTTTGCACCAGCTCGTAGCTGATCCGTGACGAGAGCACCAGCAGCGCGGCCTCATCCAGTCGTTCTTCCAGAAACAGTGCACCGATGACCTTGTCCAGGGCGTTGTGGCGGCCCACGTCTTCGGCCACGGCCAGCAGCGCGCCCCCGGCGTCGTAGAGGGCGGCGGCGTGGCTGGCCCGCGTGAGCGCGCGCAGCCGCTGGTGAGTGGGGAGCTCGTCCATGCAGCGACGAATCATGGTCGCCGGCAGGGTCGTGTCGCGGTTCACCGGTGAGATTTCCTGATACAATTCTTCCACGAGCTGCTTTCCGCACAGACCGCAGCTGGTCTGGCTCACCCATTCCCGCCGGTCCTCTCGGGTGCCCAGGCGCGCGCGGGCGCCCTCGCTCACGGTCACGGCGACCACGTTGCCCTCACTGCCATCGCAAATGGCGATGTCGGCGATATCGGAAAGCCGGTTAGCGATCCCCTCGGCCAGGCACAGACCGGCCGCGTGGGCTTTTTCATCCCCGGGCGTTCGCATCACCACCACATAGGGTTTTCCCTGAATGCGGATGGACAGGGGCTCTTCATCAATGAGCGCCATCTCTTCAACGTGCGTCTCGGACGGCCCTTTCCATCGGATGATGGGCGCGCGCGCGACGGGGAGCTTTTCAGGTGCCTGAGGCATCAGTCCGTCTCTGGCGGGGATAACCGCACTATGGGATCGTCAACGCGAATGTGGCCGCCGGTAAGCACCCTGGCGAAGACGCCTTCCCGGGGCATGATGCAGTCGCCGGCCTGGTAGTAGATGGCGCACTTCTTGTGGCATTCCTTGCCGATCTGGGTGATTTCCACAACGGCCGACGGCCCCAGGCGAAACCGGGTGCCCAGGGGCTCAAGCTTCCAGTCGATGCCGGTGGTGGCGATGTTCTCGGCATAGTCGCCATAAGTGACATCCAGGCCGCCTTCCCGGGACAGATCGATGCTTTCGGCGGCCAGAAAACTCACCTGCCGGTGCCATTCACCGGCGTGGGCGTCTCCCTGGAGGCCGTGGTTTTCGATGAGCTCGGCTTGGCCCACGCAGGTTTTTCGGGTCCCCTTTTTCCTGCTCAGCGCAATGGATACAATTTTCATATCGATGTGTTCATGCCTTTCCATTGGTGGTTTGCCTAATTGTTATAATAGCCAGACAACCGCATTCAAGTGGTTTTGGGGGTCAGCTTGCCACGGGTGAACCGTGCTATCGATGGCGCGATCATCGCCAGCAGTGTCACGGCGGCCAGCTGTTTGATAGTTTCCGGGATCAGTTCGGCCGCCTCCCCCGCCATGGCGACCGGGCTGATGCCCCATGCGTGATAGATCACATCGGTGAGCGCGCCCAGGGAAAGACTGCAGCCGATGATGGCCGCAAGATAAATGGCCGTGCTACGGCGACCCATCATGGCGGTGACCATGCTCAGGGTGGCCGCGTTGGTGGCCGGTCCGGCCAGCAAAAAAACCAAGGCGGCGCCGGGGCTGAGGCCCTTTAAAACAAGGGCGGCGGCGATCGGCGTGCTGGCCGTGGCGCACACGTACATGGGCAGGCTCACCAGAAGCATCACCGGCATGGCCAGCAACGGGTTGCTCAGATAAGATGAAACCAGGTCCGCGGGCACCACTGCCGCAATCGTTCCGGCAACGAGTACCCCCAGCGCGAAATACGGGCCGATATCTCCGAGCAGATCGCGGAATCCGAAAACAACACCGTCTTTCAGGCGCGCCGCCAGCGGTTTCAACACAGGTGGCATGCCCGGGAGAGGACCGCCGGTGGCAAACAGATCCGGCACGGGGGGCGTGCCGAACCGGTTTTCCAAAAGGCCTGCTGTCACGGCCGTAATAAACGCGGCAACCGGCCGTATAACGGCCATGAGCGGATCCATGAGGGCATAGGTCACGGGGATGGAGTCGGCCCCGGTTTCCGGGGTGGCGATCATGAAGGAGAGCACGGCGCCGCGGCTGGCGCCCTGTCGCTTTAGACCGGCGACCGCCGGTACGACTCCGCAGGATCACAACGGTATGGGGATTCCGATCAGGGCGGCCCTCACAACGGACCGGGCCCGTGCCGCGCCCAGATACCGGGAGACGTGTTCGGGCCGGATGAGGGCCTTCATCAGCCCGGCCATGAAAAAACCGAAAAGCATGTAGATGGCCGATTCTTCGAGCACCATCCAGGATTCCCGCAGTATGTCCAAAAAAAGCATCATCAAAAATGGTCCGTTGAGTTCGCGAAGCACACGAAGATTTTAATAACCAACTGTTGTAAAAAGTTTTCTTCGTGTCCTTCGTGAACTTCGTTGTTAAACATCGGTCAGCAGTTATCCAAATCGCGTATTTTTCATAATCAGTGCCCCGTTTACCGGGTGCCGCACTCCAGCACGTGGGCCAGGCTCTGACGGATGAGATCGCCCACGTGGTCGTCAGCCAGGCGGTAGAAAACGATTTTGCCGTCCCGCCGATTGGCGACGATGCGCAGGTTCCTGAGCACGCGCAGCTGGTGGGAAGCCGCCGATTCGCTCAGCCCGCACACCGCGGCAAGATCGCAGACGCAAAGCTCGCAGGCCTGTAGCGCCATGACCATTTTGAGCCGGGTGGGGTCTCCCAGGGTTTTGAAGACGTCCGCCAGAGACAGGATGGTTTCCGGAGATTCAAGATAATCTCTCGCCTTTTCGACGTTTTCTGCGTGAATGTGGCTGATGTCGCAAAGGGGCATGGTCCTTCACCTGTTGCTGAAATCGATATCCTACAAGGCCTTCCGGCGGGTCGTAAATGAGCGATTCCGCCGCCGGAAGTCAAATCGGCAGTCGTGGATGAACACCAGTTAACTCATGAACGATTGCTCATATGTCAATTCGTATGGCATTGTCAAGTGTTTCGTTTCGCGAGATTCATGTGTGAATTGCCCCCGGTTTCAACTTTATACTTGACAATCCCAGGGAATCATTTAAAAGTTCCGAGTTTCAAAGCGGTACGACAGCAGACAGACAGAAGGGAGAATGTGAGTATGTATGCCATCGTCAAAACTGGCGGCAAGCAGTACAGGGTCAGCCAGGGAGATACCATGCGATTTGAGCGGCTCGACGGCGACGTCGGCAGCACGGTGACCTTTGATCAGGTGTTGATGGTCGCCGATGGTGACAACGTGACCGTGGGGCAGCCCATCGTGGAAAACGCCGTTGTCAACGGGCAGATCGTTGAGCAGGGGAAAGCGAAAAAAATCATTGTTTTCAAATACAAGCGCCGCAAGGGCTACCGCCGCACGCAGGGCCACCGCCAGCAGTACACCGCGGTACGGATCGATAGCATCAGCGCCTGAAGCCGTTTTACCGATGGCTGATTTGACCAATAGTCAATTCGGCAATTTGGCTAATTTTCAATTTGAAAACGACAGACACCAGGAGTAGGTCACCATGGCACATAAAAAAGCGGGCGGCAGCTCGAAAAACGGACGAGACAGCAATGCACAGCGCCGCGGCGTGAAGCGATTCGGCGGCGAGCAGGTGCGCGCTGGTAATATTCTGGTGCGCCAGGTCGGCACCGTGTTCCATCCCGGACTCAACGTCGGATTGGGCAAGGACTTCACGCTCTTTGCCAAGATCGACGGCGTTGTGAAGTTCGAGCGATATGGACGCTCCCGTAAAAGAGTGAGCGTCTATTCAGAGTGAAATTCGTCGATGAAGCGACCATCACCGTCCAGTCCGGTGACGGTGGCCGCGGGTGTGTGAGTCTCAGACGCGAGAAGTATGTGCCCAGAGGCGGCCCGGACGGCGGTGACGGTGGCAAGGGCGGGGATGTCCTTATAGCGGCATCCGCCGCTCGGCGTACGCTTTACCAGTTTCGCTTCAAACACCAGTTTGCGGCGCAGCGCGGCGGTTACGGACAGGGGCAGAACAAGTCCGGAAAGGACGGCCCCGATCTCACCATCGAAGTCCCCCCAGGAACGCTCATATTCGACGCCGAGACCGGCGAATGCCTCAAAGATTTTCAACACCCCGGCGAGATTTATATCGCCGCCCGGGGCGGTCGGGGCGGTCAGGGCAATGCCCGTTTCAAATCCTCAACCAATCGAACACCGCGGTTTGCCCAGCCCGGTGAGCCCGGCCAGACAATCTCGCTGAAACTCGAGTTAAAGCTGCTGGCCGATGTGGGGCTCGTTGGATTTCCCAATGCCGGCAAATCGACGCTCATCTCAGCCGTTTCAGCGGCCCGTCCTAAAATAGCGGACTACCCCTTCACGACACTGACCCCCAGTCTGGGCGTGGTGAAAACCAGTGGCGGTGAGCCGTTCGTGATGGCCGATATTCCGGGGCTCATCGAGGGCGCCCACACCGGAACCGGTTTGGGGATACAGTTTCTGCGTCACATCGAACGCACCCGTGTGCTGGTGCATCTCATCGATGCCGCCGCTATTGATCCGGCCGCGCCACTGGCGGCCTATGACACCATCAACAACGAGTTGGCGTGCTACAGCCCGCAGCTGGTGGAAAAGCCCCAGATCGTTGTGCTCAATAAGATGGATCTGCCTGAGGCCCGGGAAGGGGCCAAAGTGTTCGCCGCAGCCTTTGGAAAAGAGCGGCCGCTGCTGACCCTGTCCGCGGCGACTGGCAGTGGCCGCGACGCCCTGCTTAAAACATTGCTGCGTCTTCTGGACAGAGACCCTGAAAATGAAAATGACCTCTAATCGTTTGGCATCAGCCCGGCGGGCCGTGGTAAAAGTGGGCAGCAACGTCCTTACTGTCGATTCGGGACTCAATCTCAAGGCCGTGGCCGCAGTGAGCCGGCAGATCAGCCGGCTCATGGCGCGCGGTCTTGAAGTGATCCTGGTGTCTTCGGGCGCCATGGCCTCGGGTCTGCGGAAAATCGGCTTGTCTCGGCGGCCGGATCTGATCCGGGAGCGGCAGGCTGTGGCCGCCGTGGGGCAGGCCGGTCTGATCATGGCCTATGAGAAGGCCTTCAACCGACACGGAAAACAGGTGGCGCAGGTGCTTCTCACCAGCGACGACCTGTGCAACCGGGAGCGCTACCTCAACGGGCGAAACACTCTGAACACCTTGCTGGAATGGGGTGTGGTGCCCATCATCAACGAAAACGACACGGTTAAGACAGAAGAGATCGCCGTTGGCGACAATGATAACCTGGCGGCCATGATCACCCTGCTCATGGATGCCGATATCCTGATCAATCTCACCGATATAGACGGTCTGTTCACTAAAGACCCGCGCCGGTTCGCAGATGCCGAACTCATTTCCGAGGTCCGCACACTGGCTAAAAGCATCGAGCAGATGGCCAGCGACATCCCCGGGGCGCTCGGCACCGGAGGCATGCTCAGCAAAATCAAAGCGGCGCGCAAAGTCACATCGGCGGGTATTCCCATGATCATTGCCGCGGGCCTCAAGCACAACATTTTGCTCAGATTGTTTGACGGGCAGCCTCACGGCACGTATTTTGTCCCCAAGCAGGATCGCCTGGCCAGTCGAAAGAGCTGGATCGCATTCACCCTGAAGCCCCAGGGGGTGCTCTGCGTCGATGCCGGAGCGGCCGTTGCGTTGACCGACAACGGCAAAAGCCTCCTGCCCAGCGGCATCACGGCCGTGGAAGGGGACTTTCGCGTTGGCGCGGCCGTGAATTTGAAAACGCCGGACGGACGGATATTGGGCATCGGCCTGGTCAACTACGAGGCGGGCGATATCCGAAAAATCATGGGACTTAAAACGCGTGACATCCTGCCGCGGCTCGGTGCCAAGCCTTATGACGAAATCGTGCATCGGGACAACCTGGTCATCACCGCCAACCGGCTTTGAGCCGAGGCCGGGGGTCGGTTACGGGGGCGGTTCGAGCGGCATGAACCCGCACAACGAAATGATGTGTCGATCATGACGGCGGACGCAACCAGCGCGCTGAACCCCGGACTGCGGATCGGTGTTTTCGGCGGAACGTTCAACCCCGTACACGTGGGGCATATCCAGACGGTTTTGGAAGTCAAAAAGGCACTGGCGCTGGATGCCCTGTTTCTCGTTCCGGCGGCGGTGCCGCCGCACAAGGAAAAGGCCCACGTCGCCGGTGCCAGGGACCGCATGGCCATGCTCCTTTTGGCCCTGTCGGAGACTCCCGGCGTGGTCGTCTCCGACATGGAGCTCAGGCGAAAAGGCCCGTCATACAGTGTGGATACGATTCGGGACATCCGAGCGCTGCTGCCGCCGGAAACCGAGTTGTTTTTTATTCTTGGCAGCGATGCGTTTCTGGAGATCAACACCTGGCATGCCTACCGGGCGCTTTTCGAAGAGATTTCCTTTATCGTGATGCGTCGCCGGACCGGCACTGCCGATCCCCCGGAAAACGCCCTTAAGCCGCTCTCGGAGCTGATGGCCACACAGGTCTCGCCAGGCTACTCTTATGATCCTGACCTCCGCGCGTTCCGGCATCCCTGGATGAAAACGGTGTATCTCTTCGACAACACGGAGCGCGCCGTTTCGGCGACTGTCATCAGGGAGCGTGTCCGTGCCGGAATCGCTATCGACGGGCTCGTTCCCGAGACCGTCGCAGCCTATATCGCCAGAAAGGGACTGTATCAATGACAACGGATGTGGCAGCAGACCTGGACAGATACGTCCAGGCCGTTTTGGGGAAACAAGCGATGGACCTGACCGTTTTAGACGTGTCGGCGCTCACCTCCGTGGCCGATGTGTTCATGATCTGCAGCGGACGCTCGAACCGACAGGTCAGCGCCATCGCCGACCACATTCAGACAGCGCTCAAAGAGCAGGGGATTCGCCCCTTGAGCATCGAAGGAAAGACTGAAGGGCACTGGGTTCTGATGGATTACGCGCACGTGGTCATCCACATATTTCTCGACGACGTGCGCCGCTTTTACGATCTGGAGGGGCTTTGGGCGGACGCGCCGCGGGTAATGACCCCCGCCCTCAAGCGCCACATAAACTCCCCGCAGCAAACGGAGACCATGACGCATGGCACCCAAACCGACGATATTGATGATTCTTGACGGCTGGGGCATCAGCCCTGACACCGAAGGCAACGCCGTTGTACAGTCCGGGACCCCATTTTTAAACCATTTGCGGGAAACCTATCCGCATACCCGTCTTTTATGCTCCGGTGAAGATGTGGGCCTGCCGGCCGGCATCATGGGCAACTCCGAGGTGGGGCACCTGAACATCGGTGCCGGCCGCATCGTTTATCAGGATCTTCTGCGCATCGATCGCGCCATCGATGACGGCAGCTTTTTTGAAAACGCGCAGCTCTCGCGGCTCATGGACCGACTGAAAGATACCGGGGGCACCCTTCATTTCATGGGGCTGGTCTCGGACGGCGGCGTGCACAGCCAACTCACCCATCTTTTAGCCCTTTTGGACATGGCCCGGAAAAAAGGCGTGGCCCGCACCGTGGTGCACGCCATTACCGACGGCAGGGATACCGCCCCCCACAGCGGGGCCGGGTTCGTGCAGCAGGTCCAGGACCACATGGCTGCCAGCGGCTACGGCGCCATCGCCACCGTCTGCGGTCGCTACTATGCCATGGACCGCGACCAACGCTGGGATCGCACCCTGAAGGCTTATGATCTTTATACCGCCGGCAAGGGCAGCCCGGAGAGCGATCCGGTTGCCGCCGTGCAGGCAGCCTACGACCGGGGCGAAACCGATGAGTTCATCACGCCCATCGCCGTGGGTGGCAGCCGTCCGATCGCCGACGGCGACGGCGTGATTTTTTTCAACTTCCGGGCCGACCGTGCCAGGCAGATCACCCGGGCTTTGACCGATCCGGCATTCAGCGGATTTGCACGCGATGTGCGGCCGGTGCTGGCCGGCTACACCACCATGACCCTTTACGATGAAAGCTTCGATCTGCCCATGGCCTTTGCGCCGGCGCACCTGACAGACATTCTGGGGGAGGTGGTCAGCCGGCAGGGGCTAAAGCAGCTTCGCATTGCCGAAACCGAAAAGTACGCGCACGTCACCTATTTTTTCAACGGCGGTGAGGAAACGCCCTTCGCGGGAGAAGACCGATGTCTCATCCCTTCGCCCCGGGATATCCCCACCTATGACTACAAGCCGGCCATGAGCGCCGAGGCGGTGACCGAAGAACTCCTGAGGCGCATCGACACCGATCGCTACGATTTCATCGTGCTGAACTTCGCCAACATGGATATGGTCGGCCACACCGGCATTATGGCGGCCGCCGTGGCGGCCTGCAGCGTCGTGGACGGCTGCGTGGGGCGCATCGTCACCCGGGTGCAGGCGGCCGGCGGGGTGGCCATGATCACTGCCGATCACGGCAACAGCGAGCAAATGATCGCCGCCGACGGCGGGGCGTTCACCCAACACACCACCAACCCGGTGCCATTTTTTCTGGTGGATGCGGGGCGCAAGCAGGCGCGGCTCAGGGAAGGGCGCCTGGCGGACATCGCTCCCACCGTGCTGGAAGTAATGGGCATAGCCCAGCCGGCGGCCATGACCGGAGAATCGCTGATTTTGCGATAAACCGTTCAACTACTGAACAGGCAGATACAACATGTCGGAGAATGTCAAACCTTACGAGATGATCGCGGATTATATCACCGGTGAGCAGGTGCCCCTGGTGGGGGCGGAAGAAAACCGTCAGATGGTTGAAAAACTGCTGGTGGATGAAAAGGGGTTTTCCAGGCAAGACATCGCCGTGGATGTCCCCATTGATTTCGAAGTCGCCGGGGAGACGTATCGCTCCAGCGTGGATCTCGTGGTCAGCATTGCCGGGCGCCCGCTGATGGTGGTCAAGTGTGCGGCCGGCTCACTGGGCTCCCGCGAGCGCGAGGCCGTGTCCGCCGCACGGCTGGTGTGGGGCACCCCCCTGCCCCTGGCCGTGGTCTCCGACGGCCGCACCGCCATCGTGCTGGAAACCGCAACCGGCCGACCCGTGGCCGAAGGTTTGAAGGCCATTCCCGATCGGTTCGCCCTTAAAGCCGGCTATGCCGACACCACCTTCGAACCGCTTGCCGGCCTCCGTCTGGAAAAGGAGCGCCTGGTTTTCCGCTCCTACGACAGCATGAACGTCAACACCGCCCGCCGATTACCGACGTGCTGACGAAATCTCCAGTGCCGTCGTTTACCTGAGACGACGGCGCTCAAATCAGTGCAATATGTCCGATTTTCTAATCCAGCACCAATGCCCCCAGTGCGGCGCCCCCATCACTCTGGCCGAATCTGTCTTATGCCCGTACTGCGGGGGGAAAGAGATCCGGATCGTTTGAAGTAATGAATTTTCGTGGAGGCGCAGGGCCGGGGGCGGTGGCGGGTTTCCCGGGACGCCCACGGTCAGGGGCGGCGTCCCGGTGTTTTTGATGCGGCGGGTTCAGCAGCCCGCGACCTCTTTGTTGCAGTGTTTGCAGATCTTGGCCCGCTGCTTGATAATCTCGGCGCAAAACGGACATTCCCGGGTATAGAAGCGCTCGTGGATCGTAGCCACCGATTTGACCAGTTGCGCGTCGACCAGATCGTTGCCGGTCCGCAGGTTGCGCAGCGGCTCGATGGCATCCAGCTCTCCGATGTCGCCGATCATTTCGGCCGCCTTGAGACGTACGCGGGCGGGCTCTGTGGGGTCCAGCACCAACCGCAGCACGGTGGGGCCGTCTTTTTCCACGTAGCAGGTGGCCAGAATGGAAAACCCCTTCTTGATGGCTTCCTTCAGCGCTTCCTCCTGGGCCATCACCTGATCGTCCATGATCTGCCCCGTGGCCCCCTGTGCGCTGAAAACCGGCATGACCTCGAATCGGCCGTTGCTCGGATAGCAAAAGCACCGGTAGGATGCCTTGTGGGCCATGGTCTCCGCCATATGATCCCAGCCCTGGGTATACAGGCTGCACTCGTCGTTGAAGCACATGAAAAGGAAGGGCTCTCCCCAGCCGAGGCCGTCGCTGAAGTTCATCGGCGGCACTTCCCACAGTTTCATGATCTGATTGCAGTGAGGGCATGCAGGCTTATCCATTTTGAGAACCTGCTCCAGCACTTGTTCCCGTGTTTCAAAACTCATTTTTCCTCCATCGCGGCGGCGAAATTTCGCCATTTTATAAATTGTTATAGACAGTTGAGGCGCAACGTAAGGCCCAATTGCATTTTGTCAAACCATGGCCGGCCGGCCCGGTGAGGGATGCCTATTTGCAGATGTTCTGGTATTCGTTGCCGACGGGGGTGATCTTCATGCGGTCGGGATGGCCGGCGGGGAAATCCACTGTAAATTCCTGAAAGATACCGCCCATGTGCGCATCCACCTGTCGGGTGCGCGGGATGAAGATGCCGTATTTTTCAAAAACGATATCGCCTTCGGAATCCTTCTGGATCACGATGCAGAAAAACTCCCGCTGCCCCTTTCGCAGCGAAAAGCGATCCCCCTCGCGAAACGTCGTTCCCGCGAGCTGACTGGTGGGAATGAGGATGCCGCGTCGCTCGGGGTCATGGATGGCGCCTTTTCGTTTGGCCAATTGTGATGTGACGGTCATGGCTTGTTCCTTTTTTTGGATGGACGCCAGACAACACCGTCTGATAACCACAAATGGATCGGTTATCAAGTGCCATTGCCAACAGACTGAAAGGAGACCGATCATGGTTGATGTATCCCCCGTATTTCAACAGACACGCGAAGCGTATATCGGTCTGATCAACGATGTGCCCATGGAGCAGGTGGCCGGCCGCCTCGGTTTCCGCCGGACCCCCGATGGCTATGCGGTTGAGATGCTGGGGCGCACCTTTATTGTGGGCGCCGATGACATCGTCAATACGGATGGCCGCCCAGCCGCCTTCGATGTCTGCGTCCTTCTCAGCCGCTACCTCATCATGTGCCCCGCAGCGCCGGAGGATCGAGCGGAGTGGGCCGCATTTCGCGATTTCAAAGACGCCGGGCCGCTGCTCAAGTATTTCGCCGACAATGTCGAGGGTGCCATCGCCGGCGCTTTCAACGGACAGGGGAACGCGCTGGCGACCGCGGCCGAGGCCATGGGCGGTCAGTCCGGTGCCGGAGATTTGAGCTACGATCTCAAGTATCGATTTCAGGCCCTGCCGCGCATTGAGATGCTGCTGCTGTTCAACGATGGCGATGAAGAGTTCGGCCCCGACTGCCGGGTTCTTTTCCAGCGGCAGACCGAGCGCTATCTGGACATGGAGTGCGTGGCCATTTTGGGGGCGCGCCTGGCAGCCGGTCTGTGCCGATTTCTTTCCGGTGCCTCGGGTTGACCCGACGTCTTGACACGGGGCACCCGGTCCGTTAATGGCAGGGACCGGCAGCCAGCATGGCCCTTCGTATTCCCAGACACCTCCTGAAGGGCGGCCATCGTCTTTCGACTTGTTTTTCCGGAGGCATCAATACCCGGCTCCGACCACCTGTGAAGCGGAGGCAGATCACGCATGGCCATCTCAGCCCAGTTCCCCATCAAACGGAAGATTTTCATCAGCCATTTCGTGGCGGTTATCCTCGTATCCGGCAGTATCGGCACCTATTTCTACCTGAGCGCCACCGGCGATTTGATGAACGCCATCAGATCCAGGCTGATCAACAGCGCGGCCATCATCAGCCGCACCCTCGACGCCCGAAGCCTCGAAGGCATCCGGGGCCCCTTTGATATGGATTCCGCCGCGTACCTCAAGACTCTGGAGCACCTGCGCATCCTGAAGCGCACCAACAAAGACATTGCGTTTTTGTACATCATGAGGCGGCAGGCAGACGATGTCGTCTTCGTGGTGGATTCCGACGAAACCGACGCCCAGGCAAAGCCTGGGGATGTTTACACGCCGGTGCCCGAAGAGTTGCTGAAAGGATTCGAGGCCGCCTCGGTGGACAGGGAGATCATCCCCGACCAGTGGGGGCATTTTCTGTCAGGATATTCCCCCCTGCCGGGCGGTGACGGGCGTTACCTGGTGGGAATGGACATGCGCGCCGACGAGCTCGGCCGAAAACTCAAATCCCTGCGGGTGTCCGGCTGGATTTCCCTGGGGTGCTCCCTGCTGCTGGCGCTTGTTTTTTCCCGGTATCTGGGCAGCAACCTCGTGCGCCGGATCGAACTGTTGACCCTGCAGTGCCGCGCCGTCGCCCATGGTGAAGTGGGCGATTGCCTGGATTACCGCAAAGGCGACGAACTGGACACCTTGATCCATGCATTCAACGCCATGTCGGAACAATTGGCGGGAAGCCGCGACGAAAGCCGGCAGTCCCAGGAGGCGCTGGCGCGTTCCCGGGACGATCTGGAGATCAAGGTCTCCGAACGGACCCGGGATCTGAGGGCGCTCAACGACAAACTGTCCCAGGAGATTTCGGACCGCAAGCGAACGGAAACGGAAAAAGAGGCCCTCATCGCCGAGCTTCAGGTTGCCCTGGCCCAGGTGAAAACCCTCCGGGGGCTTTTGCCCATCTGCGCTTCCTGCAAAAAAGTCCGCGACGACAAGGGGTACTGGAGCCAGATCGAAATTTATGTCGCCGACCACTCGGAAGCCGAGTTCAGCCATGGGATCTGCCCGGACTGCGTCCGGCGTCTGTATCCCGATGCCGTCGATGTGATCGATGGCCCGTCCGTCCGGTAGGCGTCACCGTAATATGGATTGCCCTTGTCCATAAAGCTCACCTTGGTATGACACGGGCCATCAACATTGGGATTCACTGCGGCGTTTGGTCATAGCAGACAACCGGCACGACTCATTTTCTACCGGTTCTATAAGATTTGCAGGAATGCTGTCTTATTGGCAGGTCTTGGGGCTGTCGACCGGTGTCGCGCGGATGAACTCGTGGTCCTTGCGGCAGCGCTCGGCCATCCGCTGCTCAACGGCCGCCCGTCCGCAGCCCATGAGAATGGTGTAGACGCTGTACTTGGTTTTGCAAAAGTAAATGTCAAAGGGGATGGTGCGCTCCGGACCCCGGAAAATGCGGATGCCCGGGATGCCTTCCAAAAGAACGAACTCCGTTTCAGCGTTGATGAGCAGGGGCTGGACATCGTGTTTGTTCTGCCACGGGATGCAGGCCCCTTCCATGCCGAGATCCGGGTCCATGATGGAGCGGATTTTCGCCGTTACCCCGCCCACGGCGAGGATGATATCGCCGGTGAGCGATCCGGTGACACCGAATTTTTGATTGACCGGCTGCTTGATGTAGTCGCTGATCAGCCCGATATCCATGGCCACGGACGCGCTGTCGCCTTCCACGCCGCCGTGGGCCTGGATGTATTCCACGTGCATTTCGTAACCCACGTAGGGGGCGCCGATTTTTTTAAAGACTTTTTTGATGGAGGCCCGCACGTTTTGAGCCGCGGCCTTGGCGATGTCCCCGAGTTTTCCCGGAGCGATGACCACGTCGGTGCCGCCGGCATTGATCTGGCAGTGAATCGGCAGCGGCTGGCCGAACATCTGGCCACTGGAGCGGCTGGTGGTCACCGCCAGTCCGACCACGTATCCGATGCTGTCGCTCATGGTGGAAATGTATTTTTTCAGGTCTTTCTTATGGGTCAGCAGCTCCCGGGACATCTCCCCTTCGATGCTCAGATGATCGATCAGGGCCCGGCGCACATGCTCGGCCTCCACCCGGGCCGTGTTTGCCAGGATGGCCTCATATTCGGCTGACCGGATGATGCCGTTGACCGGGCGCAGCAGGCAGCTCAGTTTGCCGTCCGCCGTGCGGCAGCGAAGCTCTTTGACGATTTCCATCACTGCGGCGCGGGAAAATTCGCGCTGCTCCAGGGTGTAGTCCTCGGGCAGCGGGCGCCCGAATATGTGCTCACTGCGCTGGCGCACGCCGTCGTGGCCTTCCAGGTCGATCACCTTGCCCCAGACTCTCAAAAACTCCTCTCCCAGGCGATCCACTTCCTGCTTGATGTACTGGGCGACCTGGCGGATGGCCTCCGGTGTCTCCGGCACGGCGCTGTCCATGAGAATGATTTCCCCCTGGTCTTCCACCCGGCTCAAAAACGCACCGTCGCCTTCTTCCTGCAGGTGGTGCAGGGTGTCGTGGTTGCAGCAGGCGATGAGGATGTTGTCGGCCCGAAGCGGGGTTTCGGCGCGGTCTGCGGACCCGCTGCCGGTGTTTTTGCCCCCTTCCAGGGTGTAGTGTTTGTTTTGCATAATCTCGAGCAGGTCCGGCATATAACCGGCCTTGACCAGCGTTTTAAGCTCATCGATGTAGATGATGGGGGCGGTGGCATGGGCCCCCAGGAAGGCCCGCTTGTGCGATGGGGTGTGCAGGGTGCCGGACTGGTAGGGGTCGTGCCGGAAGCCGCCTTTCATGTTGCGCGCGTCGGGCTCGGCGATGCGTACCATGAGTTCCGTATCCTTGCGCGGATCATAAAGGACTTCGGGAACCATGTCCTGGAGATGTTTGACGGCGTTCTGCCGGCCGCCCTGGTTTTCGCGCTGAATGCGTTCCTGGGCCCGGTGGTTGTTTTGCTGGATAAACATGAATATGGCGCCGATGCCGGTGAGACCGGTGACGAGAAACGCCTGGGGAAGCCAGAATCCCGCGACGGCGCTGGCCAGGGCGGCAGCAATGAGCCAGTTTTTGACCCGTACCACAGACCTGATCTGCTCTTCCAGGCTGAATTCGGTCACGTTGCCCGCCGCGGTCTCGATGTCTTGTTTGAGCCCTTCAATGCGGCGGTCGATCTTTTCGGGCTGCTCGTAAGCCACGCGGATGTGGTGCCGGTCTTTGCCCGGGTAGGCGATGATGGCCTCTTTGGGGCGGATGTAATCGCCGAGGGATTTTTCCAGCACGTCCTTGAACATGTCGGCCAGCAGTGATTTCCCGGTTCCGGGCCGGCCCACCATGAGGATGTGTCCCTTGTTCTGCGCGACTTTGCGGATGGCCGTTTTGGCTCTGCCTTGGAAAACGACCCGCTCGATGGGGTCCTCGGGGATCTGGATCTGTCCGGTGTGCTCGAAATAGTCGAGCTGGGCCGCCAGGGTCTCGGGGTAGTGCCGCAGCTCCCGGATCCATTGGTGGTCGCGTTCCTGGAATTCACTGGGCATGACGGATCCCCCTGATGGCCTCCAGCAGATAGTACTTTCCGGCTTCGGTGACCGTGGAGCCTTGGGTGATTTCCGAGTAGACGTGGGGCAATCGGTCCTTGATGGCCTCCAGGGCCCGGATATCCTGCATCACGGAGATGTCCGTGCATAGTTTTTCTTCACCGCTGCTGTGATATGGGACATAGTTGAACGAAATACCGATCTGCAGCCGGTTGAGCACCTGTTTTACGGCGTCGCGCTGGGTGGGCGCGACCTTGTGGGCATCGCAGGCCCGCTGGAAGACCGGTGGCAGTTCGGCCTGGGAATAGTCGATTTCCAGATCGGAATTAAACATGAGCTTCATGGGCCGGGCATGGCCGGTCATGCACCGCAGCATGGCCTCCTTGAACTTGTGATTGATACGGATGGACTGCTCGGCCAGTTGCAGGTAGCGAATCACCGACAGGTCCTGGACCCAGAACGCCAGTGTGCCGTCGGCAGACACGACGCAGGCCTTTGCCACGCCGCCGTCATAGAATTTGATCATCCGGTGCCGCACATCCGCACGGAACAGGGTAAAGTCGTAGCCGCCCATCTCGAAGAGTCCGTCGGCCACCTGAACGTTTTCCATGCGGACCCTGACGGTGGTGCCGACATGCCGGTTGAGATAATCCACTTTTTCATCCAGCGTCCCTTGAAGCGCCAGGGGCGTGGGGTTGCCGGCGGCATCCTCGCAGACACCGAAGATGTCCTCCACGGCCTGGAAGTCCAGGTTCAGCAGGTGCTGGTTGAAGGTGTCGTAGGGTTTGAGCGCCGTGGTGATGTCTTCGAAATGCCGTTCCAGATCGGTGGTCCGCAAGGGCGGCTTGCGCCCTTTGAAGTCGGTAAGCAAGGTGGTGGGCGGTATGTGTCGGTTTTTGAGGGCTCGGCTGCAAAAGGGCGGCAGCCATCGTCGCAGGCGCCCTCGCCATGCATTGCCGGCAGGCTGCCGGAAATGAATTTCCACGCCCACCAGCGGTTTGTGAATGTCGATGGGCGCCGGGTCCAACAAGTAACGGGCCATGTCGGAGATATCATACGCCTTGACCGGCCCGGCGGGGTTGCCGGCGATTGCCATCTCGGCGCCGTCGGTGATGAACCGGCCCTCGCTGATCAACCACACCGATGGTGACGTTTCTAACCCGTTTTTCATGTGCCGCACCTTTCGGCCACCAATATAACACCTAAATCCGAGTGGCAACACGTTCATTCAACAAATGCCTTATTTTGTATACCAATGGTTGGAATGAATCAATATGTTGTGGTGTATCCGAAAATCACAGCCCTGCATCACCGGTTAAACCGAAATGCGCTTTCGGTCCAGACTGCGGTACTGAATGGCCGCGGCGATGTGGTCGGCCCTGGTGACCTCACAGTCGGCAAGATCCGCGATAGTGCGGGCGATCAGGGCCTCACCCGGTGCCAGGTGCCCGGTGACGCTGTAAATTTTCGTTGTTTCCAGCGCCTCTTCAAAACTGAGCGGGGGCAGGATGCCCAACAGCCGCTTGGCGAGCATGGTTTTGCCGGACCCAGGGGGGGCCGAGTATCAGCAGGTTATGACCGCCGGCAGCGGCGATCTCAAGGGCCCGCTGCGCTATGGCCCCAAGGCGCCAACGGGGATTACAGCCACGCCATCTTTTCGCATATATCCGTAGCCGGTGCCGGCAATGACGCCGAGCTGGGCGGGCGATCCGCATTTGCGGGTATCGACGCGTTCGGCGAATTTCAACAGGTTGGCTGCGCTGGCGTCAACGTAACCCTGTCCCAGCTTGATTTCATAGGCCGCCCACCGTCCGTCTCCCGCTTCAACAATGACATCCACTTCGAGCCCCGTATTGTCCCTGTAGTGAAGAACGCGGGCATCGTTGGCCTGGGCATAGACCCGAAGGTCGCGGACAACCATTGATTCAAAGAGAAAGCCGAGCAGATTCAGGTCCTTCAGCAGACGCTCGGGGCCGGTGCGCAGTGCCGCTACGGCGAGAGCCGGATCGACGAAATGTCTTTTCGATGCGCTCCGAAGGATCGATCTCGACCTTAGATGCGGCGCCCATGCCGGTTGATCCTCGATGATCATCAGTTGCGCCAGGGCGTCGAGATAACTTCTTACGGTTTCGTCTTCCAGCGCGCCATCAGCCCCCCCGGCATCAACTGCGAGTGCTCTGAGTGCTACGGGTGTTGCCAGGTTTCTGGCAAGTGAGCGCATAACGCGCATGACTTTGGCCGCATCGCGTCGTCGTCGATCTACCCGATTGATGTCAACACGGGTGATTTCTTCCAGATAATCCCGAACGGCCAGAATCGATTGTTTTGGTGTCAGCCGGTGATGCGCCGGCCAGCCCCCCGTTGCCACACGTTCTGCAATATCGACGACTTTCATGCCGGGGTCCGTGCAATTTTGAAATACACCGGCCAGGCATTCCCTTATTGACGCGGCACCGTTGGAATGCCCGGTTTCAAAGAGGGTCATCGGGCGCAGGCGCAGGCGCGTCAGCCTTCCCGCACCCGTGTGCCGTGTGATGTCATCCGCCGGCACGGCGGATCCGGTCAGGATAAACTGGCCGGGCAGGCCGCGGTCATCCACCATCCGCCTGATATGATTCCAAATCTCAGGCTCCAATTGCCACTCGTCGATCAGGCGTGGTACTTTTCCGTCAAGTACCAGTGCCGGGTCGACCGCTACTGCCTGTCTGGCATTCACGTCGATGTCGAGGAGCACTTCGCTGGTAGCCATGCGGCGAGCGGTTTCCGTTTTACCGCAGGCTTTGGGACCCTCGATGACAACGGCGCCCGTCGAGGCCAGTTTTGCGGCGAGTTCTTTGTCTGCAATCCTGGGCAGGTAAGTCATCTATAGTTTCCAAGAGCTGAATTCGGTAAAATGTAATAGTGTCAACCGGTAATTTATAACAAAACTATTCGGTAAAATATAAGCGTTCAGCCCGCTATATTGAAACGGCAATCAGGTGTCAAGTACTGTTTCCCGCCTGACCATCCGGCAGGATGAGCGGGGCGTCAATTATATCGCCATTGAGAGGGTTCAGGCCAGCATCCTGCCGCGGTCGATGGTGCGGTACTGAATGGCCTCCGCGATGTGGTTGGCGCCGATGGCCTCGGTGCCGGCCAGATCGGCGATGGTGCGGGCGATCTTGAGCACGCGGTGGTAGGCGCGCGCCGACAGGCCCAGTTTGTCCACGGCGGTTTCCAGAAGGCGGCTGGAGGCCGTATCGATGGTGCACCAGCGGCGCACGTGGCGGCTTGCCATGCGGGCGTTGCAGGGTATGCCGTTTCCGCCGAAACGCGCCAGCTGGCGCGCGCGGCTTTTAAAGACGCGCGCCTGGATGGCGGCGGAGGATTCTGCGGGGCTGACGTGCTGCAGATCCTTCCAGGGGACCGCCGGCACCTGCACGTGGATGTCCATGCGGTCCAGCAGCGGGCCCGAGATTTTGCCACGGTAGCGCTGGATCTGGGCCGGGGTGCACCGGCAGGGGTGTTTGGGGTCGGTGAGGTACCCGCAGGGGCACGGGTTCATGGCGGCCACCAGCATCACAGCGGCCGGGTAGGTGAGCGACATGGCCGCCCGGGCGATGGTGACCCGGCGATCTTCCAGGGGCTGGCGCAGCACCTCAAGGACGTGTTTTTTGTATTCGGGAAGCTCGTCTAAGAAAAGCACGCCGTTGTGGGCCAGGCTCACCTCGCCTGGGCGCGGCAGGTGCCCCCCGCCGATGAGTCCGGCGTCGGAGATGGTATGGTGGGGCGCGCGGAAGGGACGCCGCGCGATCAGGGCCTCACCCGGTGCCAGGTGCCCGGTGACGCTGTAAATTTTCGTTGTTTCCAGCGCCTCTTCAAAACTGAGCGGGGGCAGGATGCCCACCAGGCGTTTGGCGAGCATGGTTTTTCCGGATCCGGGGGGACCCAGCATCAGCAGGTTGTGACCGCCGGCGGCGGCGATCTCCAGCGCCCGTTTGGCCTGCTCCTGGCCCATGACCTCCGAAAAATCGCCGCCCGTCGGTGCCGACGGGCTCAGCAGGTCGGCTGCGCAGGTTCGCAGCGGAGCGATGGACCGCTCGCCGCGAATAAATTCCAGGGCTTGGTAGAGGAAGGTGAGGGGGATGACGTCGGTGCCGCTGACCACCGCCCCTTCGGCGGCGCTGGCGGCGGGGGCCAGCACTTGCGCAAGGCGCGCTCTTTGTGCGGCGATGGCCGCCGGCAGGGTGCCGTTGACCGGTTTTACGCGCCCGTCCAGGGACAGTTCTCCCAGCACAAGGCAGTCTTTAAGGCCCTCTTGCGGAATCAATCCCGTAGCTGCCAGAACACCCAGTGCAATGGGCAGATCGAGCCCGGTACCTTCTTTTTTCAGGTTTGCCGGGGCGAGGTTGACGGTGATGCGGTCATCGGGGAACCGGTACCCGGAGTTTTGAATGGCCGATTTGACCCGCTCGCGGCTTTCTTTGACAGAGGCTTCGGGAAGCCCTACGATTGTCAGCGATGGCAGTCCTGATGTGATGTCCACCTCGACTTCCACGATCTCGGCATCCACACCGATCAGGGCACAGCTGTTGACGGTGGCCAGCATGATGTTTCTCCAGCCTGTTGGGGAGGGGCTTCCGCAGTGCGGTGGCACCGGCACCTGCGCAGCGCAACTGCAACCGGAAAGAAGACACTTCCCGTGTCCATGGGCGCCGGGGAGGCGCTGGCGGTATCAGCGGCTAAGGGTTCGGGCCGCTACCGGAAGGGGGCTGACGTCTGAATGCGTGCAGCATAGCAGAATGCGTCCAAAGGCTCAAACCCATAACATTACGCCGTATCCATGGGCCCCTGCATGGGCAAGCGCTGCCGGGCACCCCAAGTGATCGTAAAAAATATGTAATTTCAGCTGGATGGGCTGCCCTGCCCTTGTTTGACTAAATTCTGGTGCTATGCTACGCACGAAAATACAAAATGGCATCGATGTCTTAGGATATGAATTATATATGAATTGTTTACCGCAGCAGCGGACTATTGAAAAGTCAGTGTCATGTAAAGGCATCGGCGTTCACTCCGGCAAGGAAGTCCACCTCAGCATTCATCCGGCAGAGATCAACCAGGGCATCCAGTTTGTCCGGTCGGATCTGATGGATACGCCCCGGGTGACGGCGCACTTCAAGAATGTGGTCGACACGAGTCTGGCCACCGTCATCGGCCACAACGGCTTTATCGTGTCCACCATCGAGCACCTCATGGCTGCCTTCTCCGGTCTTGGGATAGACAATGCCACGGTGGCGCTGGACGCCTATGAAATGCCCATCATGGATGGCAGCGCCGGGCCCTTTACGGCGTTGCTGCGATCGGCCGGCGTACGCATCCAAAACGGACCACGGTGTTATTTTGTGGTGAACGAGCCCATCGAGCTTAAACAAGACGGAAAGTTCGTGGGGATCTATCCGGATACGACATTTCGCATTACCTGCACCATCGATTACGATCATCCCCTCATCGGCCACCAGAGCCTTACCGTTGACGTTAATGATGTGACTTTCGAAAATGAGATCGCCGATGCCCGAACCTTCGGATTTCTTCATGAATATGAGTACATGAAGCATTTCGGGCTTGCCCAGGGCGGGTCCCTTGATAATGTCGTCGTGGTGGACGAAGACGGCGTGCTCAATCCTGAAGGACTCCGATACCCGGATGAATTCGTCCGGCACAAGATTCTTGACTGTATCGGGGATTTTTCTCTCCTGGGGATGCCCATGATGGGGCATCTTAAGGTCATCAAGTCAGGCCACGCATTCAATCACGAGTTCCTGAAGACGTTTTTTCTTCAGAAAGACCGGTGGGAGACCGTGACGGTCACCTGCCCGTCCGCGGCCCCCGCCTACCCATCGAATCGGCTTGCCATTTAAACAGGCATCCGTTACACAATGAAGCCATGCGAGGCCCGCAGGAAAGCAACCGTGGGCACGGCGGTGCCGGCCGTCGGGAGCCACTGCCAGGGGGCGGGCCGGGTTGACACTTTTTCCGTTTGAAAAAAGGCGAGGGCTTTTCATTGATTTGCTTTTCGCCCATGCACGGCAGGAAAAATATGCGACTGACCCTCCCGGCCACTGGTGCGCGCAGCGTCATGACCGTTTATATCCGTTGTCTTTTTACGTCCCTGTTGCTGGCGATGATCGCCGGTTGCCTGCTCACCCCGGCCCCGGCCTCGGCCCAGGAAGCCCAACTTTCGGACGTCGTGGTCACCAACACCCGTGATGATCTTCTGCTGTACCTGACTGTCGAGGGCGCGTTTACCGAAGAGATGTCCGCTGCTATCCTCAGCGGTGTCCCGGCCACATTTTCTTTTCTGGCAATCCTTTACCAGGTTAGAAGCATGTGGCTGAACAAGAAAATTGCCTCCCGCAAGATTACACATACCATCAAATTCGACAAACTGAAGAAGACCTACACCGTAACCCGCTCCTGGGAGTCGGAACCCCAGGTGACGCAGTCCATTTCAGAGGCCCGAAAGCTCATGTCGGAAGTGGACAGCCTCAAGATTATCGCCCTCGACCGGCTGGAGAAGGGGGAGCAGTACCAGATTCGCGCCAAAGCGGAGCTCAGCAAGCGCACCCTGCCCCTGAACCTGCATTACGTTCTTTTCTTTATGTCCTTGTGGGATTTCGAAACGGACTGGTACACCATCGATTTCATCTATTGATGTTGATGGCTGCCGCGCTCGGGTGCTTTGCCGGCATCGACTATGAATGATCCATTGACCACCATCCCATCTGCCCCGCTTTCTCCCGACGAGAAACGCCGCCGCAAGCGCGAAAGCATCCTCATCGTCGTGATTATCGCCGTGGTGTCGATACTGACCTATGTGGAGACCCGGGTCATCACCTTCGGCACCGAATTTCCCATTTCCAACACCATCCTCATGTTTATCCTGATCAACATCAACCTGCTGTTGTTGATCCTGCTCATTTTTCTTGTATTCCGAAATCTGGTCAAATTGCTCATTGATCGACGCAGGAAAGTCATTGGCGCCAAGTTGCGAACGCGTCTGGTCGGGGCCTTTGTCGCCCTCACGCTGCTGCCGGCCGGCGTACTGTTCTTTTTTGCGATCAGTTTTATTACCACCAGTACGGAATTCTGGTTTAACGTGCCCATCGAACAGGCCCTGGAGAACTCTTTGCGTGTGGGCAGGAGTCTCTATAACCGGGCAGAAGATACCAACCGGTTCATTATCGAGCAGGCGTCCTATCAGATCCGGACGCGAAAACTGCTGGAAGAAAAGCGTTTCGGCAAGCTGAGCAACTACATTCAGATCGTGCAGCGCGCCTTCACTGTCGATGCGGTGGAGCTTTATGCCGTCAATGCCAGCCGCATGACCTATGCCACCGCTCCGGAATTGGGGGAGGTGCCGTTTGCGGTCATCTCCACAGATCAGCTTCAGCGGGAGATGCCCCCTAGCGGGGTGAGAACCGTTACCGAGACACTCACCAACGGCGAGTTGGTGAGAACCATCGGTACGGTCCCTTTCGGTGCGGCTGCCGGCGCCGTCGAGGCCTACCTGGCCGTGTCGATCCTGGTGCCGCCGGCACTATCGGAAAACCTAAAATCCATCTCAAACGGTATCGAAGCCTATCAGCAGATCAAGATGTTGAAAAAGCCGATCCAGATCACCTACTACATCACGCTCTCCATTGTGGCCCTGCTGGTCGTTTTTTGCGCCGTCTGGTTCGGGTTTTATATGGCCAAGACGATTACCATCCCGATAATGGAACTGGCCGAGGGGACCCGTCGCGTGGCAGAGGGGGACCTTGGGTTTTCGATCGAGCAGGTCGCCGACGACGAAATCGGCAGCCTGGTGGACTCCTTCAACCGCATGACCCGCGATTTGCGATCCGGCCGTGAACAGTTGGAGTTGTCGGCCCGAATGCTCCGTGACCAGAACGTAGAGATCGAGGAAAAGAGACAGTTTCTGGCCATCGTACTAAAAAACGTATCGGCCGGGGTAATCACTCTGGATGCCCACGGCATCATTTCTACGGTGAATACCTCTGCCGAGCGGATGCTCAATATCCGCGGTAAAAACATCCTCAGCCGCAACTACCAGGAAATTCTCACCGGTGATTATCTGCGCCAGGCCGAGGCCATCATCACCACGTTGCTGCAGTCTCCGGAGAATGCAGCCGAGTTTCCGGTGCGGATCACCGTTGACGGCCGCCCGCGCAGTTTTCTCTTTCATGCCAGCACGCTGCGCGACGAGAATGGCAATCACATGGGAATGGTCACCGTTTTTGACGATCTGACCGCACTGGAGCGAGCACAGCGTATGGCCGCCTGGCGAGAGGTCGCGCGACGCATCGCCCATGAAGTCAAAAACCCGTTGACGCCGATCTCGCTATCGGCACAGCGTTTGAAGCGCAAGTACTCCAAGAGCATCAATGATCCGGTTTTTGACGAGTGCACCCGGATGATCATCGATCACGTGGAGCTGATTCGCAATCTGGTCAACGAGTTTTCTGCGTTTGCCCGGTTTCCGGCAGCCAATCCGGCGCCGTGCGATCTGTTGCCCATCATCGAAGAGACCATCGCCCTCTACCGGGAAGGCCATCCAATGGTTCAATTCCACCTGTCTGCCAACGGCGATCTGCCCAGACTCAATGTGGACCGGCGGCAGATAAAGCAGGCATTGATCAATTTGGTGGACAACGCGATCAGCGCCATGCGCCGCCGGGGACGAATCGATTTTGTGGTCAATTGTGACAAGGAAAACGCGAAAATATTTTTAGAGGTGGCCGACAGCGGACCGGGGATCGATGAGGCCGTCAAGGCGCGTCTTTTCGAACCCAATTTTTCAACCAAAACCACCGGCATGGGATTGGGGCTGACCATTGTCAACTCCATCATTAGCGACCATCAAGGGCGGGTCCGTGTCGAAGACAACACCCCCAGCGGCGCGCGGTTTGTTATCGAATTGCCCATATAATGGCCGTAAATGGTCTCAGGCCATCGGCTGCGGTGTCTCACTGTTCCTCGGGGCTTCCGCCACAAGGCGTTGGCGGGCAGGTGCCAGGAACAGAAATCCACCACTTGTAACCGCACGCCATTAAGAGCCATTGTCATCAAAACGTTCCTTTTAAACAACGACGCCGGGTGACCATCGAAATCGCTATCAGTATCGCTATCGGCCGTAGAAACAGTCGATATCGATCCCGACCCCGAGAGGGTCCTGGGATGAAACGGAACGTTATTCTGACAAATACGATAACAGTAACAGGAGAAGTGCTCATATGTTTCCATCCATTTTAATCGTCGATGATGAATCCTCCATCATTAAGTCCCTGGGCGGGCTGCTCTCGGACGAAGGCTATGAAATCCTTTCGGCATCCAACGGCTACGAGGCGCTCAAGGTGATCGATGCCGAGTCTCCGGACCTGGTGCTGCTGGACATCTGGATGCCCGGCATCGACGGCCTGGAAACCCTCAAGGAGATCAAGCGGACCAACCCGTTTGTCCAGGTGATCATCATCTCGGGGCACGGCACCATCGAGACCGCCGTCCGGGCGACCAAGCTGGGGGCCTTCGATTTTATCGAAAAACCGCTCTCTATAGACAAGGTCATCGTGACCATCAACAATGCCCTCGAGTTCAGACGGCTGGAGGAAGAAAACCGCTACCTCAGAAAGAAGACACTCGAAAAACACTCCATTACCGGTTTCAGCGCGGTGACCCAGGAGCTCAGAAAGCAGATCGCCATTGCCGCCCCCAAAGACGCCTGGATTCTCATCACCGGCGAAAACGGGACCGGCAAGGAGCTGATCGCGCGTTCCATTCATCAGCTCAGTTCCCGGCAGAGCAAGCCGATGATCGACGTCAACTGTGCGGCCATCCCCGACGAATTGATCGAAAGCGAACTCTTCGGGCATGAAAAAGGCGCCTTCCCGGGGGCCGCCGCCAAAAAGCGCGGAAAATTCGAACTGGCTGCCGGTGGGACCATTTTACTCGACGAAATCGGGGACATGAGCATGAAAACCCAGGGGAAAATTCTCCGGGTGCTCGAGGAACAGCAGTTTCAGCGGCTCGGGGGGGGGCGCACCATCGCCATCAATGCCCGCATTATATCGGCAACCAATAAAAATCTGGAGCGGGAGATCGCCGAGGGACGGTTTCGCGAAGAGCTGTACTACCGTCTCAACGTGCTGCCGATCCAGGTGCCGCCGCTTCGTGAGCGCAAGGAAGATATCCCGAAGATGGTGGAGACATTCCTTCTGGAGGCCGCCGCCGAAAACCGCGGCGAGATCAAGACCGTCACCTCAGAGGCCATGGCGGTGCTGATGGGCTACGACTGGCCCGGCAATGTCCGGGAATTGAAAAACCTCGTGGAGCGGATGGCGATCATGGTGGACGCCGCGGTGATCGATGCGGCGGATATTCCCGCCCTGAGGCCCCCGCGGGCCGGGGGCGGTGTCTCCCCCGAGGCAGACATCCTGTTTACCATCGGACATCTCAAAGAGGCCAAGAAAGCATTCGAGAAGGAATTCATTCAGCGGAAAATGAAGGTGTGTGAGAACAACGTCACCAAGACCGCGGAAGCCATCGGCGTTGCCCGCAGCTATCTGCACCGAAAGCTGAAGGAGTAGCTCCGGTGGCAGGCGGCGTGCGTATTGTCAGCGGGCGCCTCAAGGGGCGGCGGCTTGCGACGCCGGCCGGTTTGGGAACGCGGCCGACGGCCGACCGGGTGAGGGAGGCCGTTTTCAGCATCCTTTACGGGCGGATCGCCGGTGCGCGCGTTCTGGATCTTTTCTCCGGATCGGGCGCGCTGGCCCTGGAGGCCATCAGCCGCGGCGCCCAGAGCGCGCTGGCCATCGACAGAGATCCCGCCGCCATTTCCGTGATTCGGCGCAACATCACCCATTGCGGTGTGGATGACCGGGCTGCGGTCATCGGCTGGGACATTCGCGCCAGTCTCGACTGCCTTTCCCGGCGCCCTGAGACGTATTCCCTGATATTTCTGGACCCGCCGTATGCCAGCGATCTGGCCGGCATTGCGATGGCCCATCTGCACGCGGCGGGCTGCGTTTCGCCCGGAGCCACGCTTGTCGTGGAGCACAGTCAACAGCAGATTCCCGAAGCGATCGAGGGTTTTTGCATGCTCACCGACCGGCGCCGTTATGGGAAAACCCTTGTCTCGTTTTTTACAACCATGCTATGAGGTGCCAGCATTGCCCCGGCGGACATGGCTTTCTCCGAACCACCTGAAACGGATCTGCGCAGGGAAAGGATTTCGACATCCATGAAACGCATTGCCATCTATCCCGGCTCTTTTGACCCGGTGACCAACGGTCATCTCGATATTTTAGAGCGTGGGCTGAAGATGTTCGATCGGATTATCATCGGGATTTTGCACAATCCAAACAAATCGTCGCTGTTTTCGATGGATGAGAGAAAAGCGCTGCTGCACGACAGCCTCGTGGCATTTCCAAACGTGGAAGTGGATACCTTCGATGGGCTGCTGGTCGATTACGCCGCCCAAAAAAATGCCTGCGCCATTCTTCGGGGCATGCGCGCTGTTTCGGATTTTGAATACGAGTTCCAGATGGCACTGATGAACCGGAAGCTCAATCGGGACATCCAGACCGTGTTTATGATGACCGGTCTGCGGTGGATTTTTACCAGCTCTTCCATCATCAAGGAGGCGGCCCAGTTTGGCGGCGATGTCGACGACATGGTACCCCCGCTGGTCAGCCGCAAGCTCAAGGAAAAGTACGCCCTCCTGAGGCGCGGTGCATAGATGGACCTGTGGCAGCTTAACATCTTTTGCAAGGTCGTCGAAAAAAGAAGTTTTTCCAAGGCGGGGCAGGCCGTTCATCTTTCCCAACCGACCGTCAGCAGTCATATCAAAGATCTGGAAGCCCATTTCCGGTGCCAGCTCATCGACCGCTTGTCCACGGCGGCGGTTCCGACGCCTGCCGGCGAATTGCTCTACGGCTACGCCAAGCGGATGCTGTCCTTAAAAACGGAGATGGCCTCTGCGCTGTCGGAATTTTTAGGCACCATCACCGGCCATCTGACCATCGGCGGCAGCACGATCCCAGGTAACTATATTCTCCCCGGTCTGATGGGCAAGTTTTCGGCGCATTACCCGGATGTCCGCATGTCACTGGTGGTGGAGGATACCGCGGCCATCGTCGGGCATGTGGTGCGTGGCGATATTGAGGTGGGGCTCGTCGGCGGGAAAACAGACGATGCCGGTATCGCCCAGGATGTATTTATCGAAGACGATATGGCCCTCGTCGTCCCGGCCGGGCATCCGCTGGCGGCGCGATCGGCGGTGACCCTCGCCGAATTGCACAACGCCCCCTTTATCATCCGGGAGTCGGGCTCCGGCACGCGGCAGTCTTTTGAGGAATGCCTGCGGGCGGCCGGCCATGCCGTGGACCGGCTTGCCGTCGTTGCCGAAATGGGGAGCACAGAGGCCGTGATTCAGGCTATCCGCGGCGGATTGGGCGTGTCGATTCTTTCAAGACTGGCCGTCAGCGATGCGTGCGGCGGCGGTCAGCTCAAAGCGCTCAGCATCCGTGGCGTTGACCTGAAGCGTCATTTTTATCTCACCCGACACCGTCATCGCACGCTGTCACCCACCAGCCGCGCCTTTGTGGACTTCTTGACCGCCATCCCCCCGGATCAGCGCAGCCCCCAATCCAGATAGTCTGCTTTTTCTGATAATTTCAATCGCGCAGAGCCGCCGAGACGCAGAGAAACCCAAGTCGTTTCTCAATAAAGCGCCTGTGAAGTCTCAACATTCGCGGAAACGAAGTTCTCAACTCTTTGGTTTTCTCAGCGTCTCGGCGGCTCTGCGCGAAAACAGGTTTTTCTTTGTTTGCCTGAAAGATGCCATTTGTGGGCGGTAACGCGTTACCGGGTGCGGGAGATGCGCTCGAGGAAAAGCACGGCGGCGGCCCCGAGGCAGAAGAGCGCGATGGCCACGGCGACCTCGCGCCCCATTTCCGGGGGCAGAATGGTTTGCGTGCTGATGACGTGGATTTTGCCCCGGATGATCTGGCTTTCCACGACGACCTGCCAGGGCCAGAGTTTGGGCAGGGAGCCGGCCATGAGCCCGGTGAGAAACGCGATGGTGATGTTGTAGCGGGTGATGAGCAGGTAATTGAGCAGCCGTGAAAAAACCATCAGGCCCACCAGGCAGCCGGCGCAAAAAACGGCGATCACCGCCATGTTGTAAGGAATGAAGGGGTTTTTCAGGGTTGCAGTGATAAACGCGTATTTTCCCAGAATGAGGAGAATGAACGCGCCGCTGATGCCCGGCAGGATCATGGCGCAGATGGCCACCAGTCCGGAAAAGAAAATATACTCCCAGGTTTCCGGTGTCGAAACCGGCACATGGCTGACAATGATCCATGCGGTAGCCGTGCCGACCATCAGGGTGCCGATGGCGGCGGTGTTCCATCGGGTGATCTTTGCCGCCACCACGATGATGGAGGCCGCCACCAGCCCCATGAACAGGCTCCAAATAAATACCGGCTGATGAATAAGAAGGTAGTTCATCAGCCGGGACAGGCTCACGATGGCCGTGCCGATGCCAGCGAGCAGCGACAGGAGAAAACGCAGGTGCAGCCGTGCCACGGCGCCCTTGATATCTCCCGAAAAAAGGCGGCGCACTGCCGTGACGTCGGCCGATTCAATGGCCTGCAGCAGCTGCTGGTAAATGCCGGTGATCAAGGCAATGGTGCCGCCGGAGACGCCGGGAATGATATCGGCGGTTCCCATGCACAGCCCCTTGAGGCTCAAGATTCCCGCCGCGCTCAGACTGTCAGGGCCGGGGCTGCTGAAAAACGCTTCTTTCCATGTCATCGATTACTTCTTCCAGCCGTCTTCGCCAATCAATTTGACAAACCGGCAGCCGCCGAGGTTGATTTTGTTTACACCGCTGTCATCTCGAACGATCTTGATCAGCTCCTGGGTGTAGTGGTCTCCTACGGGTATGACCATCCGTCCGCCGATGGCCAGCTGTTGGACCAGCGCCTTGGGGACCTGAGGGGCCCCGGCTGTGACGATGATGGCATCGAAGGGACTCTGGTCCTTCCAGCCGGTGGTACCGTCTGAAAGGTGGGTCACGATGTTGTGGTAGCGCAGCGCGTCGAAGCGCCGGCGGGCCTGCAAGAGCAAACTATGGATGCGCTCGACGGTGTAGACCCGGAAGGCGATTTCGGCCAGAATGGCGGCCTGATAGCCGGACCCGGTGCCGATTTCCAGAACCCGGTCTTCAGGAGACAATTGCAGGGCCTGGGTCATTTCGGCCACAATGAAGGGCTGGGAAATGGTCTGCTGCTCGCCGATGGGCAGGGGATAGTCTCCGTAGGCCTGATCGGCCAGGGCTTCACTCACGAAGCGGTGCCGGGGCACTTTGGCCATTGCCGCCAGAACGCGGGCATCGGTAATGCCGCGCGCGGTGATCTGGCGGTTCACCATCTCTTCGCGTTGGCGCTGATATGTGAGAGAGTCCACAACCATGGCACATGCCTCTACCAATATCCCTATGGACCGTCAAGCCGCAACAATGTGTGAAAACAACTTGACAACTTTTAGGGAATCTGGAAAGGATTTCCGCATTGGAGAAAGGTTCACCGCCGCAATGAAAGATCGCACCACCATCTTGCCGGGTCGATTTTGGTGGTGGCGGGGCTGGCTCACGCCGCCTGCCGCCGGGCAGGGATGATCCGTTCTCTTTATTGAGATGATTCCCAAGACCGTGGCAGATAAAGCCACGGTCTTTTTGTTGGGGGCCGTGGGAGACGGTCCCCATTTTTTTTACCCATAGTGAGTGTCCATCCAGAAACGGTTTGGGCATTCAGACGAGGCGCCCATGAGAATCAGGCATTTTCCGGACAAGGGCCAATTTACAGCGCTGGCGCAGCACCACAATGTCGTGCCGATATGCATCGAAGTATTGGCCGACACCGAGACCCCGGTATCCTTGTTGAAAAAGCTCCATGACGGTCGTCGCGCCATCTTCTTGTTTGAAAGCGTGGAGGGGGGCGAGCGCTGGGGGCGATACAGCTTTCTCGGTACCAACGCCAGAAGCCACATCCGCGTTTTCCGCGACGCGGTGGTGATCGAGGAAAACGGCGACACCACCCGCACCCCCCACAACGGCGATCCGCTGGCCGTGTTAAAGGCGGTGGCCGGGCGCTACCGCATGGCGGAAATGGCCGGCCTGCCGCGATTTCTGGGAGGTCTGGTGGGCTACATGAACTACGAGATGGTCTCGTTTTTCGAGGCCATCCCCAATCGCCTGGCACCGGATACACCGCTGGCGCATTTCATTATTCCCGATGAGCTTCTGATTTTTGACAATATCCGCCATACGCTCACGGCCGCCACCGTCGTCTTCATTGCACCGGAAGATGATCCGGGCCGGCTCTTCGATGACGCACTGGCACGCACCGAAAGTCTTCTGGCCACCATCGCGGCAACCCCGCTGATCAACGGCGACGACGTGCCGGGCCCGGTGGTGCGCATCTCGCCGGTCGTGGACGCGGAGGCCTTCCGGCAGCGCGTGCGCACGGTCAAAGACCACATTTACGCCGGAGACATCATCCAGGCGGTGGTTTCCCAGCCGTTTGTCTGCGATGCGCCCGCCGATCTGTGGATGCTCTATCGGGCCCAGCGTTTCATCAACCCATCGCCGTATCTGTTCTTTCTTCATTTCGACGAACTGGCGCTGGTGGGCTCGTCTCCGGAGGCCATGGTGCGTCTGGAAAACCGGGTGGCCACGTTGAGGCCCATCGCCGGCACGCGACCCCGCGGGCGCAGCGAACAAGAGGATCGGGCGCTGGCCGATGCGCTGCTGGCTGACGAGAAGGAGCGGGCCGAGCATCTGATGCTCGTGGATCTGGGGCGAAACGATCTGGGGCGGATCGCCGAGACGGGTACCGTGCAGGTCACCGATCTCATGGTGGTGGAGCGCTACTCGCATGTCATGCACCTGGTGTCCAATATCTCTTGCGATATTTTGGACGGCAAGGATGCCTGGGACCTGATTCGGGCGACCTTTCCAGCCGGGACCCTTTCCGGAGCCCCAAAGATCAGGGCCATGGAAATCATCGCCGAGCTGGAGAGCTCCCCGCGCGGTCCTTACGGCGGCGCGGTCGGGTATGTGTCTTTCAACGGCAACATGGACATGGCCATCACGATTCGTACAGCGGCGGTCACCGGCGGGAAAATGATCGTCAGGGCCGGTGCGGGGATCGTGGCCGACAGCGATCCGGAAACCGAGCGCCAGGAGACTGTAAACAAGGCCATGGCCATCCAGAATGCGCTCCAGCTTATGAGCGGCGGGGACCGGCCCGAGGGAGATCAGCCATGATCATCATGATCGACAACTACGATTCGTTCACCTACAATCTGGTGCAAGATATCCGTCAGATCGGCTATCCGGTGGCGGTGTATCGAAATGATGCCCTCAGCGTGGCGGCCATTGCGGATCTGGCCCCGCGTGCCATCGTGATATCCCCGGGTCCCGGACGCCCCGAGGATGCCGGTATCTGTCTTGAGGTCGTCGCCACTTTTTCAGGAAAGATACCGCTGCTCGGCGTATGCCTGGGACACCAGACCATCGCCCAGGCCTTCGGCGGCACGATCGTCAACGCCCGGCGGCTCATGCACGGTAAGACATCCATGGTGACCGCAGACGGGCAGACCATTTTCAAGGGTATCAAGTCGCCCTTTCAGGCCATGCGCTATCACAGCCTGGTGGCCGATCGACAGCGCCTTCCCGAGCAGCTTGTCGTCAGCGCCGAGTCCGACGACGGCGAAATCATGGGGCTGCGCCACCGGGAGCATATGACCGAGGGGATCCAGTTTCACCCCGAGTCCATTATGACACCGGTGGGTAAACGGCTCATGCGCAACTTCCTGCGCATGGCCATGGTCGATCATTGACGGAATCGGCGGTAGAAAAATGGGGGGAGATCACCACGGAGTTCACGGAGGGCACGGAGAAAAGCAACAGGATTTGTTTTTAAAAATTTATCTCCGTGTCCTCCGTGGTTCAAATCATCTTTTGGATAGTGTTTACCGCATCACGACAAAAGGAGAAAATCATGGCCTTCAAGGATCTTTTGCAGCTGATCATCAAACGGCAGGATCTGACGTCGTCGCAGATGGCGGAGATGATCTCCGAGGTGCTTTCCGGGACCGTCACCGACGCCCAGATCGGGGCCATGATGGCGGCGCTTGCCACCAAGGGGGAGACCTATGCGGAGCTGGCCGGCGCGGCTCAGGCCATGCGGCGAAAGGCGGCGCGCATTCAGGCGCCGGGTCAGACCGTCGTGGACACCTGCGGCACCGGCGGTGACGGCGCCAGCACCTTCAACATCTCCACCACCACAGCCTTCGTGGTGGCCGGCTGTGGGGTGATCGTGGCCAAGCACGGCAACCGGTCGGTGTCCAGCCAGTGCGGCAGCGCCGATCTGCTCGAAGCGCTGGGTGTGAAGCTGGATGTGGACCCGGAGATCGTGGAGGAAGCCCTTCAGGAGATCGGCATCGGCTTTCTTTTCGCCCCGGTGTTTCACGGGGCCATGCGGTATGCCGCCCCGGCGAGAAAGCAGATCGGTCTCAGAAGTATTTTCAACATGCTGGGGCCGCTCACCAACCCGGCCGGCGCCAACTGCCAGCTGCTGGGGGTTTACGCCCCCGAACTGACCGAAATGTTCGCCAAGGCCCTTCAGGAACTCGGCGCCCGCCGGGCCCTGGTGGTTCACGGCCACGACGGGCTCGACGAGATTTCCGTGTGTGCGCCCACCCGGGTCTCTGAGCTGAATGACGGAATGATCAAGACCTACGACCTGTCGCCGGAAACCTATTTCGGCGAGCCGGCCGATCCCGCGTCCATGACCGGCGGCGGCCCTGCCCAAAATGCCGACATTACCCGCCGGATTCTCACCGGAGAGACCGGCCCCCGGCGGAATGTGGTTATGTTTAATGCCGGCGCGGCGCTCATGGCCGCCGGCAAGGTCGACACGGTGAAAGCGGGCATCGCCATGGCTGCCGCCGCCATCGACAGCGGCGCCGCCATGCACAAACTGGAGGCCCTGGCGGCCTACACCCGGGAGAACGGTTGATGGCGGCAGACATCCTATCGCGTATCGTTGCCACAACCCGGGAGACGGTGGCCGCGGCTCAGGCCAGGCGGCCGCTGGCGGACTTAAAGGCCCGCGCTTCAGGCGCATCCCCGGTGCGGCCCTTTTTGCCCGATAGCGACCCCCGGCCGGTGTCCATCATTGCCGAGATCAAGCGGGCGTCGCCGTCAAAGGGCGACATCGCCATCGACCTCGACCCCGCTCGGCTGGCGGCGTCCTATGAGGCCGGCGGTGCGGCGGCGCTGTCGGTGCTGACCGACGCGCCGTTTTTCAAGGGCAGTGCGCTGGACCTCATGACGGCCCGGGCGGCGGTTTCCCTGCCCGTCCTGCGAAAGGACTTCATCGTCACCGAGTACCAGGTCTACGAGGCGCGCAGCTGGGGCGCCGATGCCGTACTGCTCATCGCCCGCATACTTTCCCCGCACCAGATGGCCGAGCTGTGCGCCTGCGTGCGGGCGCTGGGCATGGAACCGCTGGTGGAGATCCATACCGAAGCGGATCTGGAAACAATTCCGGGCGCGTGCGCGCGTCTCATCGGCATCAACAACCGGGATCTCAAATCATTTGACACGAGCCTGGACCGGGCCATCGGCCTTGCCGGTCGGCTGGCGCCCCACCAGGTGCCCGTGGCAGCCAGCGGCATTGCCGCCCGTGAAGACATCGCCCGAAACTTGGCCCACGGCATCCGGCATTTTCTCATCGGCGAGAGTCTGGTCAGAGCCGCCGATCCGGTGGCTTTTCTCAAAGATCTTGCCAACATCGAAGAGACACCCTGATGGCGCCCAACGAGCCCCAGATAAAGATCTGTGGTCTGAGAGACCCGGACATGGCCGCCGAGGCGGCCGCCTTGGGCGCCGATGCCATCGGCTGCGTCTTCTTTGCGAAAAGCCCCCGCAACGTGTCCCCGGACACCGCACGGGCCATCCGAGCAGCGGTGCCGGACGCCGTTGGGATCATCGGTGTTTTTGCGGATATCGATTACGACGGCGCCATGTCTATTGTTGACCGATGCGGTCTGGACGGCGTGCAGCTTCATGGGCATGAAACAGCGGAGACGGTTGCTCGGCTGCGGGGGCAGGGGCTGATCGTGCTCAAGGCCCTGTTTACGGCCAGGGCGCCGGGAATAGACCGGGCCGGCGATTACGATCCGACGGCGTTTCTCGTGGAAGCCGGAAAGGGTCCCCTGCCCGGCGGCAACGCTGAAACCTGGCAGTGGCAGGATGTGCGGGGCTTTTCAGAGCACCATCCCCTGGTGCTGGCCGGTGGGTTAAACGCGGACACCGTGGCCGGCGCCATCGCAACGGCGGCCCCGGACGCCGTGGACGTCAGCAGCGGGGTGGAAATCCGGCCCGGGGTCAAAAGCCTGGAGAAGATCGCCGCATTTATCGCTGCGGTGCGCCAATGCAAAGGGGCTGGCCTAAAGGGGCGGAGATTGAGGAAGGTGTTCTGATCTTTGACCCGGGGCGTTTTGCCTTTCATCGCCAAGACCCTCTCGGGGTCGGGATCGAAATCGATGTATTCTGCGGTCGATACCGATCCCGAGAGCGATTTCGATTTTCACGGCGTTGTTGTGTAAACGGAACGTATTTATGACAATGGCTATTAATATGCCGGCCCGATGGCTCGCCGGGCTTGATACAAAAGCAGCACAGCCTTCAGTCTACCGCGGTCCCCACCATCGCTCTATCAATCGCGTCCTTTAGCGCCGCCTTCTGATACGGTTTGTGCAAAAAGATCTGATAGCGGGTGTCGGGATGTCCACCGCTGAACACTCTGGACTCGTCGTGTCCGCTGGCCAGGACCACGGGAATGTCCGGCCGGATTAGTCTGAGTGCGGCCACGGTCTCCCAGCCGTTCATGCGGGGCATGCTCAGGTCACACAGGACGACGTGGATATCATCGCGTCGGTCCCGGAACAATTCCAGCGCCTCCAAGCCGTCTTTTGCCGCGAACACCTTAAAGCCAAGGCGTGAGAGCATTGTCGTGGCCATGCTGCGCATCATCTCCTCGTCTTCGACCAGCAGTACGGTACCGCTGCCTTCCATTGCCAGAGATCGGGAGGTTTTGTCGGGCGGCCGGGCGACATCTTCCAAAGGCATTGGCAGATAAACCCGGAAGGTGCTTCCTTTCCCCTGCCGGCTCTCAACGGTAATAACGCCGCCGTGGGTCTTGACAATCCCAAGAACCACCGGCAGGCCGAGGCCCCTGCCGGTGAATTTGCTGGAGAAAAACGGATCGAAGAGTTTTTCGATATTGGCCTCCGCGATCCCGCAGCCAGCATCTGCTACTTCGATGCAGGCATAAATCAGGTCATTGGCCTGCCAGTCGATGGGGTAGCGGTTGACATCGCTGATGTGCTCGTAAGAAACCTTTTTCAGGGTCAGATCAACGGCCCCCTGGCGCTCGCCGACAGCTTCCAGGGCGTTGGTGACAAGATGGGTCAGAACCTGCTGGATCTGGTTCGCATTGGCGCTGAGAATCAGGCCGGGGGACGGTAAATCGGCCTTGATAACAAGACCCTTGGGCGCTGCCGTCTGCAGCAGCGGCAGGCTTTGCCGGCAGGTTTCACACAGGTTCAGCGGTGTGCGCAGTCCGGTGGTTTGCCCGAGATACGTGAGCATCGAGCCGCTGACTTCCGCGGCCTTTCGGGCACCCTTCATCGCGATAGCGAGTATCTCGGTGATTTCCGCATCCCGTGGCAGCTCGTCAATGGCCAGCTCCAGACTGCCCATCACCACGCCGAGCTGGTTGTTGAAGTGATGGGCGATGGCCCCTGCCATGCTGTTGAGGCTGTTTGCCTTTTCCAGTTGTTGCTGCTGGCGCTCCCATTTTCGCTGTTCTTCTTCAAGCCGTTTTCGCTCTGCCAGTTCGTGATGCACGGCCTGATACAGGCTGGCGTTTTCGATGGCTGCAGAGATCTGCTCGGCGTAGAGCATGGCGATCTGCAGGGAGCCGCGATTGAAGGCGATGGCCGAAAACCGCACGGCGAACAACACGCCGTGGATGAGGTCTTTCCGGTGAATCGGAATCGCCAAAAATGCCTTCACCGGCGCTACGCTCAATGGCACCGGAGAATTCTGAAGCAAGATCGTTGTCAGATCGGCGGTGCTGTATGGCTCGCCCCGTCCGAGCGGCGAGGATGCCATCAGATGTTTGGTGATGCGGCTTAACGCGGTGGTGCATAACGCTTCAAGGCCGGTCTGTGCCGCGCAGTAAAACTCGCCGTCCGGGGCGCTGAGGACAAGCGCGGAGGCATCGGCACTGACAATGACCGGAAACATGTTTACCGCTTCAGCAGACACCGTGATGAGGTCAAGATGACAGCTGATTTCTCGGCCGCTTTGAACGATTTTTTCAAATTGTACACTTCGCTGCGCCTCGATCAGGGTTCGACCGATTCGGTAGGCCATGGTTCTGAGCAGGCCGACCTCGGACCTGGCAAAGGGGATCGGGCTGCAACGGGCGAGAATCAGCGCTCCGCGGTTGATCTGACTGCCATCTACCGGCAGGCCGATAATCGTCTCGGCGCCCATGTCGCGGAGCTGGAAATCAATTGTCGGATCGGCGTCGGCATTCTCGATCAGCACGGGTGCGTCCGTGTGCATCAGCCGTTGTGTAAAGCTGCCCTGCGCTTCGGAAAAAGGTAGGGGCAATATATCCTCTGATAGTCCGACCGCCGCGAGAGGGGCAAATGATCCGGTTCCGACCGGGTCGAGCAGCACGACGATATCGGCCAGAAACAACTCCGAAAGCGTTGATAAAATCCGATCGAGCAACAGATCCAACGGGCCGGAGTCATTCAGGATAGTCAGCAGGCGGGTCAGGCGGGTCGTGTCCCGAACAGCCTCTCTGGCGGCCTGTACAGCGGCGTCGCGGCCTGCGCGCAGACGAAGAAGATCGTCTCCACCCAGCGATTCGGTATTTTTTTCCCGTTCCCGATCGATGCGTTGGGGCACGCCTGATCCCTTAAAGTGCCAGCACCGTGAGGGTGGCGTTGTGTGTTCCAAGAACGCCGGCGGTTCGTGCAAACTCGCCGCAGCAATATATCCCGAAGGTCGACACCTCTCCAGCCGCCGCCTGCAGCCGTTGCGCTTCCTCGAGGGTGCGCGGTCCAAAGATGACCGCTCTCGCTGCACAACTGAAGGCCAGCAATACCCCTGCTTTTGGATGACGGGCCAGTGCTTCGCGCGCGACCTCGCCGGCGACATCGAGCAAGGCCTCGGTGGAACTGCTCATTACCTGAACGGCGCTGCCTGTCGGCGGCACGCATCCCTGAATCATGAGCGTCCCCTGCGCCGTCTTGGAGCGGGCGACCCGGATCACGGCGGTACCATCGGATTGGAGCAGACCGAACGGATGAACGATGGACGTGCCCCAAAACGCCTCGGCGCTCAACTCACCCGGAGCAAATCCCAGTTGTTCCTCGTAGGCGATGGCGGCCGGTCGTCCGCCAAGCTCGATGATTTCCGTGCCTTCGGCGCGGGTCACCAGCATTGGAACGCCGATCGGCTCCCAGCCGTGCCGCGTCACGACCGGCAGCGGCTCATCACTGGCAATCCAGAGGGCCGCGGCCCCGCCCTCAATGACCTGGTCATCATGGAACACAAAGGTCCGCTCGAATTTGAGCTCGTCGCCGGCGGCACCGCCGGTGATGGCGACCTTCGGCCCGGTGATGCGATAGACGCCCTGCACCAACTGTTGCAGATCCCCGGCAAGACAATCGGCGAGGAGCATCACCGCCGCGTGAGGGCTCGGGCCCGCCGCCGCTTTGCTCGTGCGGGCGATGATTTGTCCCACCTGGTCAAGATTGCCCTTGATGTCGGTGGCCGATGCCAAACCAAACCGGTATGGCCCGGCCGTCAAAGCGAGAACCCCAACGCCGCCGCCGAAGCCCAGATATTGCCCCTGCAGGATTTCACCGGAACCGGTGGCTCCAATCAGATGGGTGGCGCCGGTAACCGAGCGGATTCCCGCTATCAGCTCAGGAAGCGCGTAGCGGGGCGTAGTGAAGACAATGATGAGCGCCGGCGTTTCACCGGCAAGCCCGGCGATAGCGGCGGTTGCCGCTTCGCATCCGGCTGCGAACGCATTCTCATTGATCCTGCTAACGCCGATACCTGTTTGAATTCTCATCGGTAGCTCACCCCCGAACGGACATGGTTGGCTCAGGAATAGATGTTGATGGGCCTTGTATGAAAGATGATGGGAGCGGCGCTTGAGTCCGCCCCGCACACGCCGCATCCCGAAGGATTTGTCCACCCCCTGTCGCGTCACAGGATGCTGGCGACCCTATTAATGACATCATCACTATTCCGAGTTTAAAGGGTTCTGTCAAGAAGGGGAAAATGCCCCTGCAGTGCGCGAAAGGCGTTTTTGCCCAGGGCACCCGGCCCGGCCTCAGGCTTGCCGTCGGTCCCATCGAGCACGGAGCGCACCGCCGTCGCCAGATTCTGGATCTTAACCGGTTTCATCAAATACCCGCGGATGCCAATGGCCGCGGCTTTTTCCTGACTGATCCGCTCACTGAATCCGGTGCAAAGGATGATGGGAATGTCGCTTCTGATCGATATCAATTCCGCAGCCAGGCGATCGCCGGTCATCCGGGGCATCGCCACGTCCGTTACAACGAAATCCCAGGCGTCGGGAGCGGTTTTGAAGGCCTCCAGGGCATCGATGCTGCTGGACATTGCGGTGACTTGATACCCCAAATGCACCAGCATCCGCTGCTGGGTCCTCAGCACCAGTTCATCATCATCGACCAGCAGGACCCGCTCGTTTTCCGACGGTCTGGTTATTTTTTCCGCGACGATGTCGGTACTTGCCGGTGTTTCCATGATCGGCAGGTAGATATCGAAGGTGGATCCTCTGCCCGGTTCACTGAAAACCTCAATATCCCCGCCGTGCTCAGCGATGATGCCGTAAGCCACGGCAAGGCCAAGACCGGTCCCTTTGCCTGTTTCCTTGGTCGTAAAATATGGTTCGAAGATCTTGTCCATGACAACCGGGTTTATCCCCATGCCGGTGTCACAGATGGTGAGTCTGGCATAGGGCCCCGGCGCGAGGTGGCTTGCTGCCGAGTCCTGATCGGTGAACACCGTCTCCTGGAGGTGGATCGTGATTTTCCCACCGTCGCGTTCGACGGCATGGTAGGCATTGGTGACGATATTCATGATGACCTGATGGAGTTGCGATGCGTCCCCGTGGACCCTGCCGCACTCGGAGTCGATGTCCTGCTCGATCTCGATATCTGCGGGGATGGTGAAGCGAACCAGCCGGGACACCTGCCCCAGGATTTGGAGAAGGTTCACCGGTGCTTTTTCCCGCTTGGTTTTACGACTGAAGGCAAGGATCTGATCGACCAACTCGGTCCCTCTTTTCCCTGCGAGCAGGATTTCCCGGGCGCTTTCGTGCTCCGGGCTGCCGGGGGGCAGTTCCAGCGTGAGCAGTTCAGCCATGCCGGTGATGGGAAACAGAATATTGTTGAAGTCGTGAGCGATCCCTCCGGCCAGATTGCCGATGGAATCCATCTTTTGCGATTGCTGAAGATGGAATTCCGCTTTTTTCCGCTCGCGGATCTCCTTTGTCAACTGATGGTACAGGCGGCGGTATTTTTCTTCCGATGTTGCCAGTCCGACATTTGCCTGCACCAAACGGCGACGGTAGACGTTTCGGGCAATCTCTGCGCTGGAAATGAAAACGCTCGAGAGCAGCAATGATAAGAAGAATCGCGGCATGAGCGCACCGGTTGACAGGAACTCCGGGGGCGAAGAAATAAAATAGGCTGAAGCAACCGCGGCGGCGAAAACGCCGGAGATGACCGCCCCGTGCTTGACGCCGATGATGATAACGGCCACGTAACAGAAAGGAAATACCCAGGGTATCAGCTCCCAGTCTCCAATGGCGCAAATACCGTAAAGCAGAAACAGTCCGGCGGACAGGACCTGTACCGTGAAGAGGGTGTTACCGATCATCATCTTTCTCGACTGCGCGATCGGCGTTCGGTCAATGGCGACGGCCAGCAGCGCGAGAAACAAAATCCACGATACGATGGCCGCGCTCAGGGTGCTGGCGTTCAGCCAAAAATAGCCCATCAACGCGGTCATTAACGGGCAGATCACCCAAGTGTCCACTTTTAAGATAAATTTGTAAGCATACACCGCCAGTTCGGACTGAATCACCGTTGGCAGATCGTGCTGGATATCGTCCACCGCTTCCACTTCCTTCTTATGCTCCAAATGCCGTCAAACTCTTTTCCATATCAGGCCCAGGGTGAAACCCGCAACGGTTATATGTCTGGAGAACCGGTTCGTTCATGCCGATGTCGATCTCATGAGCACCATCGCCGGAGACGGCGCGCATACTAGTGCGTTCCGATCACAACCGGGCGCCGCTGCTCCGCGATGAATAGATTCGAGACTCTGGCTTCAGGATGAATCCAGATACAAGCGGTGTATTTAAGAATGGATACCAGTTAAGGATGGGTACCGACTACCGCAAACTCCGGATAAAAGCCTCCACTGCGCCGACGCCCTGCTCGTTCACCAGGCGGATGGTCTGGGTGCCGATGACGGCGATGTCCACCTTTCCCTTTAAAAAATCCACATCCTTTTTGTCTTTTACGCCGAACCCCAGAGCCAGCGGCAGTGCGGTGGCCTTGCGGCAGCGCTTCAGGTAGGTGTCCAGATCGTCGGAAAACTGGGTTTCCCTGCCGGTGACCCCTTTTCGGGCCACGCAGTACACGAACCCGCTGGCGTGGGAATCGATTTCGGCCATTCGGGCCTCGGGGGTGGTCGGGGCGTAGATGAAAATGGGGGAGAGATCCCGGCGCTTCATGGCCGCCAGGTAGTCGCCGCCTTCTTCCGGCGGCAGGTCGGGGACGATGGCCCCCTTCAGGCCGCGTTCGGCCATGGCATCGGCAAAGGCGTCGATGCCGTATTTGTAAAGGATGTTGTAGTAGGTCATGAACAGAAAGGGGATGTCGTGCGCCGCGGCCACGCTGGCGGCGAAATCGAGGCACTGGGCCACCCGGGCGCCGCGGGCCAGCGCCTCCTGGTTGGCCTTGAGGATCACCGGGCCGTCGGCCATGGGCTCTGAAAAGGGGATCTGCAGTTCCATGAGATCCACTCCGGCGGCCACCATAGCGGCCACGATATCGCGGCAGGCCTCGAAGCTGGGATAGCCCAGGACGATATGGGTCATGAGCAGGATGTCTTTGGTCTTCAACCGGTCACGGATATAGCTCTCAAGCATTGTAACCCTCTGCTTTCTTCCGGATGAACGCTTTCCACTCGGGATCCCCGAAGGCGTCGGCGATGGTGAAGATATCCTTGTCGCCCCGGCCGGACTGATTGATGATGATGCTGTCCTTGGGCGACAGGCCGGGGGCGTCCTTGAAGGCCTGGACAAAGGCGTGGGCCGATTCCAGGGCCGGGATGACGCCCTCCATCTGCATGGTCATCTTCATGGCTTCGATGACTTCGCTATCGGTTGCCGCGGTAAACTGCACGCGGCCGCTTTCTCGCAGCGAGGAGAGAATCGGCGAGACGCCCACGTAGTCCAACCCGGCGGCCACGCTGTGGGTCTCCTTCATCTGTCCATCGTCGTCCTGAAGGAAAAAGGTCCGGTATCCCTGGGCGACGCCGATGCTGCCATCCTTGGATGCCAGCCGCGCCGCGTGCTCGCCGCTCTCGAGGCCCCGGCCGCCGGCCTCCACCCCCACCAGCGCGACCGGGTCGTCCATGAATCCGGTGAAAATGCCCATGGCGTTGGAGCCGCCCCCCACGCAGGCGTAGATGCGCGCCGGCAGTCGTCCTTCGGCCGATAGAATCTGCTTTCGGGCCTCCTTGCCGATGATGCTCTGAAAATGGGTCACCATCTCGGGAAACGGGTGGGGTCCGCAGGCGGTGCCCAGCACATAGTGGGTGTCGTCCATGTGGGTCACCCAGTCGCGGAAGGCCTCGTTGATGGCGTCTTTGAGAATCCGGGTGCCGTCGGTGACCGGGACCACTTCGGCGCCGAGGCGCTGCATCCAGAACACGTTGGGCCGCTGGCGCTCCACGTCCACCTCACCCATGTAGATGGTGCAGCGGAATCCGAACTTGGCCGCCATGGTGGCCGTGGCCACGCCGTGCTGGCCGGCCCCGGTTTCGGCGATGACCCGTTTTTTGCCCATGCGCCGCACCAGCAGCCCCTGGCCCATGACATTGTTGGCCTTGTGGGCGCCGGTGTGGTTGAGGTCTTCTCGCTTGATGTAGATCCGGGCGCCGCCGAAATGCCGGGTGAGGTTTTCGGCAAAGGTCAGTGGCGTCGGCCGGCAGGAATAGGTGCTCATGAGCTGGACGTATTCCGCCCAGAAGGCCGGATCATCGCGGATCTCCAAAAACGCCGCTTCGAGTTCGTCGAAGGTGGCCACCAGCACTTCGGGCAGAAACGCCCCGCCGAAGCGGCCGAAATATCCGCGGTTACGCATCGGTAAATCCTCCAATGGTTTGAGAAAAGACAAACTGGTCGGTGCGGCAATACATCGCGGCGTAGACGGCGTTTTCCTTGTCGGAAAAATTGATGGTCCGGTTGACCAGCAGGATCGGCGTGGCGGCGGCCACTTCGAGCGCCGCCGCGCGCCGGCCCTGGACATAATCGATTCTGAACTGCTGCTTGCCGCCGGTGGGCCGCAGAAAGTAGTGCTCTTCCACGATCCGGCTGAGCGACTGGTGCCGCAGGTCCATGCGGTCGATGTCCCGAAAGACCGTGCTGTCTAAATAAATGTCCTCGATAAGGACGGGGCACCCTGCCACGGTGCGCAGGCGTGAAATGAAATAAGCGGGTTGACCGGTCAGCGGGTTGGCCTCGTCACCGGCGGGGACGGTCTCCAGGCGGGGGCCTTCCAGGAGCGTCGTGGTTACGGAAATGCCTTCCTGGTGAAAGGCGGCAGTGGTCCCTGCCAGCGAAAAGAGGTTCACTTCCTTGGTGGCCTGCCGGACAAAGGTGCCCGAGCCCCGGCGGCGCATGAGAATGCGTTTTCGCACCAGAAGATCGGTGGCCTGGCGGGCGGTGGGCCGTCCGATGCCGTACGCAGCGGCGAGCTGGTGTTCCGAGGGGATCCGTTCGCCCGGCGGGTATTCGCCGCAGCGGATCTTGGCCAGCAGAATGTCCGCCAGTTGATAGTAGAGCGGCACCGGTGATTGGAGGTTGAGCATGGTCTTGCCTCGATCGGGTTTTTGCGGTTTGCGTCCAAAACGCATCCGGCGGTGTTTTGACATCATCTCCGTCGAAACGGGACTCCGGTCTTTGACGCAGCAGCGTTACTCCGCTTTTCAGGGGAGCGGCGGGCGCTTGCGGTAGCCGGCCCCCTGCCAGGTCTCGGTCGCGCCATCGGCGGCAGACCAAGGGGTAGGCAAAATTGGTAAAGTTGTCAAGACAAATTATTCATCCGCTCAGGATCCACTCGAAAAACCCGGGCCTGGCCGCAGGCAAGGCGCAACCGCTGCCGGATACCCTTTTCGGTGGTCGATACCGGGGCGCTCATCCTCTATAGATGCGGAAGTCGATGCCGAACTTTTGTGCCTTGTAGTTGAATTTGCGGACGGTGGTCTTGAGCAGGGCTGCGGCGGCAGTGGAGTTGCCCCGGGTATTTTTCAGAGAATCGATGATCATTTCCCGCTCCATATTGGCAATGGCATCCTCCAGTGACTGGGCCGGAAGGGTGCCTGATTCTTCGCCGGTCTGAAGGGTGGGGGGCAGGTGGTAGCTGTGGATGACGCCTTCCTCGCACAGCAGCACCGCCCGCTCGATGCAGTTTTCAAGCTCCCGCACGTTGCCCGGCCAGTGATAGGCCATGAGCATGTCGATGGCCGGCGTTGAAAACCGCTTGATGTCTTTCTGGTTTTCTTTCGCGTAGCCCTCGAGAAAATGGTCGGCCAGCAGCAGGACATCGGTTTTACGTTCCCTCAATGGGGGCATGTAGATGGGAAAAACATTGAGGCGGTAATACAGATCGTCCCTGAAAATGCCCTCCTCGACGGCTTCTTCCAGGTTCTTATTGGTCGCGGCAACGATCCGGACATCCACCTTGATGGTTCGCTGGCCGCCGACGCGCTCGAGCTCCTTTTCCTGAAGGACCCTGAGCAGGTTGGCCTGCACATCGAGGCCGATGGAGCCGATTTCGTCGAGAAACAGCGTGCCGTTGTGGGCCAGCTCGAATTTGCCCAGTTTGAGTTTGATCGCTCCGGTGAACGCCCCTCTTTCATGCCCGAAGAGCTCGCTCTCGATGAGGTTTACCGGGATGGCCGCACAGTTGACCTTGATAAAGGGCCCCTTGGCCCGGGGGCTGTTGTAGTGGATCGAATTGGCGGCAAGCTCTTTGCCGGTGCCGCTTTCGCCGCGGATCAGCACGGTGGCGTTGCTGTGGCTCACCTGCGAGATCATCTGGAACACTTCGCGCATCTTGTTGCTGTTGCCGATGATGTTGGTGATGCTGTACTTGTTTTCCAGCTCGTTTCTGAGCCGCTTGTTTTCATCGCGCAGCATTTCCTTTTCGCGCTTGATGTTTTCGATGTTGATCACGTGCTGGGCGATCATGGTGGCCACCACCGAGAGCAGCTTCTGGCTGTTTTTAAGCGGATAAGCGTCGTTGAACGCCTGATCGACGCTCAGGGCGCCGATGACGTGGTTGCCCTTTTTCACAGGTACGCAGATAAAGGAGCGCTCCTGGTCCTGTTTGGATTTGCGCGAAGCCGTGCGGTTGAGAAATCCGGGTTCCTCGCTGATTTTGGGAATGATCACGGGTTGGCCCGATTCGATAACCCGCCCGGTGATGCCCTCGCCGAGCTTGTATTTGGCTTTTTCCATGGCGGATTTGGAAAGTCCGTGGGCCACTTCGATGCGGATTTCATCCCGCAGCGGGTCGAGCAGAGTAACGGTGCCGCGGGCCATGTTGAGCGAGTTGGACAAGTTTTCAAGGACTATGTATAGGGCTTTGCGAAGGTCCAGATTTTCGTTGAGGGCCTTGCTGATTTCATAGAGCAGGGTGACTTCTTCAATGCGTTTCATGGGGCGCTCTCGTCCTTGGTTGACATTTTTGAAGGGCAATTCATCCGGGCGAACAGTTTTGTAACAAATTGCCGCATTTTTCAAGGATTACTTTTGACGTGATTCTCCATGTGGACATGGACGCTTTTTTTGCCGCGGTGGAGCAGCGCGACGACCCCGCGCTGAAGGGAAAATGCGTCATCGTGGGCGGCACCTCCGGAAGGGGGGTCGTGTCGGCGGCCAGCTACGAAGCCCGGCGCTTTGGCGTGCATTCGGCCATGCCGGTGTTCCAGGCCCGGCAGCGGTGTCCCCACGGCGTGTTCGTTCATCCCCGGATGGGTCGCTACAAGGAAGTATCCGCCGAGGTGATGGCCATTTTCCACAGGTATTCGCCGCTGGTGGAGCCGGTGTCCGTGGACGAAGCCTATCTGGACGTCAGTGGGTGCGGCCGCCTGCTCGGGGCGCCGGTGGATATCGCCGCGCGCATCAAGGCCGCGGTGCATGCGGAAACCGCGCTGACCTGCTCCATCGGTATCGCCCCCTGTAAATTTCTGGCCAAGATCGCCTCCGATATGAATAAACCCGACGGGCTCACCCACATTCTCCCTGAAACCATACCCGAGTTTATCGACGCCCTGGACATCCGCAAAGTGCCGGGCGTGGGGGCCGCCACCGAACCGGTGCTGCGGCAACTGGGGATTCACCGGCTCGGGGATGTGCGGCGTATTCCCGAGGCGCTGCTGGAGCGGCACCTGGGCCAGTACGGGCGGCGCCTCAGGCAGCTGGCCGAAGGCGATGACGGCTCCCCGGTGGTTCCCTCGACGCCGGCCAAATCGGTGAGCTCGGAAACCACCCTGCAAAAAGACACCGCCGATGCGGGTATTTTACGCCGTCACATGCTCCAGCAGTCGGAAACGGTGGCACGGCAGCTCCGGCGCGGCGGGGTCAAGGCCTGCACCGTTCAGATCAAGATGAAAGATGCCGCCTTTCACCAGATCACGCGCCGCACCACCCTGGCGGCGCCAACTCAGTCCGGGCGCGCCATCTACGGCGCCGCCTGCGCCCTTCTGGAGCGCCACCCGCCCCAGGGGAAGCTGCGTCTCATCGGCGTGGGGGCCGCCGGGCTCACCACCGAGAGCCGCCCCCGGCAGGCATCACTTTTTGACGCCGGGGCGTGCACAGACGGCGATTGGGAAAAGGCCGATACGGTGATGGACCGCATCGCGGACAAATTCGGCCGCGATGCCATCCGGCGCGCGGCGCTGGTTGAGCGGGAAGAAGATGACGGATGACAGACGACAGAGGACAGACGACAGAGGACAGAAACACCGAAAGCAAAGAGGTTTTGACAGGATTTACAGGATCAACAGGATATGAATGGCGGCTGGGTCGCGAAATCAACGGCGACACCAACTGCAGAATTCACCGCAGATGACGCCGATTGCGCGGATGAAATGGGCGGCCTTCCGCCTTCGCAAAACCCAACACTGCGGCGGACAGGTCGGCCGAAGAGCAACTACAACAGCTTCTCGCGCAGAGACGCGGAGGCGCAGAGAAAACCGTGAAGTAAAAGCATTTGTCCTTTTCCCGTCATCCCGGCGAAGGCCGGGATCCAGGCCTTTGGCCGATGGGCATCACTGCTGATTATCTGTCGCGGCAACACAGCTTTCAAAATGTGTTTCGGAGGCCACGGAGAAACTCGAAAGTAGGTGATGATTGCAAAATCTCCGTGTCCTCCGTGACTGGTTCAACATCACTGAGGGAAAAGACCAATTAAAGTTATTCTGTATAAGCCTAAAAATTACTGGATTTTCTCTGCGCCTCCGCGTCTCTGCGAGAATTTCGGTTTGGGTGTTGGTTTTCGGGGTGTTTCAGCTACTCCGGCGCCAGTGCCTTCAGCACCTCGCTGACGGTCTGGTCGGGAGTCAGCGACGAGCAGTCCACGGTAAGGTGGGCCCAGCGGTCATACAGCGGGGTGCGCGCTGCGTAGAGACCTTCGATGCTCTGGCCCGGGGCGATCACCACCCCCCGGCTGCCCAGATCGTCGAGCCGACGGGTGAGGCGGGGCAGATCGATATCGAGATGGACGACGCGCCCCGAGCAGGACAAGTGGCGCATGGACCGGGCGCGGTAGACAACGCTGCCGCCGGTGGCGATGACGTGGGCGTGTACGTCAAGCCCTTCCATATAGTCCGCTTCCAGATCGCAGAAGCCTTCAGGTCCCAGTTGGGCGATGAGCGATGGCAGCGTTTCGCCTTCACCGGTCTGGATGAGGATGTCGGTGTCGATAAAGCCGTAGCCCAGCCGCTTGGCCAGCAGCACGCCGACCGTGCTTTTACCCACGGCCGGCATACCGATGAGAACGATGTTTTCTTTCGGACTGTCCATGATAAGATGTTTTCCGCCCAAAGAGGCGGAGTGCCCTATTTCATGAAGCGGCGTCTGCGTCGCTATGGGTTAAAGTGCTCTGCGCCTCAGCGTCTCTGCGCGAGATATTCTTTTTGGTGAATACAAATTGTATAAGGCTAAATGCAATTTTCAATGGGTTGTGCAGATAACCGGATTCCATAAATGATTATGACTGCCGCTTCGCTTGAAGACAAAACCTCGGCGCTGGCCCCCGTGCCCCCCCTGCCGCGTTGCCTGGGCGCGCACTACTCCATTGCCGGCGGCTATGAAAACGCGCTTTTCGCCGCCGCCCGCTACGGCTGCCGGGCGGTTCAGATCTTCACCAAGAACGCCAGCGCCTGGGCCGAGCGCACCGTCACCAACGAGGACCGCGCAGCCCTGGACCGCGCGCGGCAGGAAACCGGCATCACCCGCATCCTCTCACACACCGCCTACCTGATCAACCTGGCATCCCCCGACGATGCCCTTCACCGGCGCTCGGTGGATGCCCTGGCCGCGGAACTGGCGCGCTGCGCGGCGCTGGGCATCGGGGAGGTGGTCATGCATCCGGGCGCCCACACGGGCTCCGGGGCGGACGCCGGGCTGCGCCGGGTCATCTCCGGCATCGATGCGGCCCTGGACCGGCAGCCCGATGCCGCGGTGCGTCTTCTGGTGGAGACCACGGCCGGCCAGGGCACCGGCATCGGGCACACCTTCGAGCAGCTTGCCGCCATCATCGACGGCGTGTCACAAAAACAGCGCCTGGGCGTGTGCCTGGACACCTGCCACGTGTTTGCCGCCGGCTACGACATCCGGGATGCCGAGGCGGTGGCTATCGTTCTGGACATTTTCGACGCCCTCATCGGCCTGGAGCGCCTCCACGCGCTCCACATCAACGATGCCAAGCGGGAAGCGGGCTCCCGCGTCGATCGCCATGCCCATATCGGCGAGGGGTGCATCGGCCTTGCCGGTTTCAAGGCGCTGATGAACGATTCCCGGCTGGCAGGCATTCCCAAGGTATTGGAAACACCCAAAGAAGGCGGCGGCCGCGACTGGGACCGCATCAATTTCGACCGCCTGCGGCGATTGGTCCGGGATTGACCGGGCAACCGCGAAGCATGACAAATTCGTAAAAAAACAATTTTCTCGCAAAGACGCCAAGCGCGCTAAGAAAACCAAAAGAGAATTTACCGCGGATCGTAAGAAGACGGCTTTTGGCTGAAAGGCAACTGCAGAAAGCGAATGGGCGTGTGGAATGGGGGAATGCGGGAATGGTAAAGCTGGAATGGGGTCGCACCAAGCCAAGTAGAAGTAATCACGATTAAAGATAAGAAAATACCCCCAAGAAACGGGCCAATAATGAGTTTTTTGATGCCAAAAAAGAGGATATAGCGTTTTCATGGCCAGAGCGCATCGACATTTTGTTCCCGGTCAGGTTTGGCACATCACACATCGGTGCCACAAAAGAGAATTTTTACTGAAGTTCGCTAAAGACCGGCACCGCTATCTGCAATGGCTTTACGAAACCAGGAAGCGATACGGATTGGTGGTATTGAATTACACCGTGACAAGCAATCATATCCATTTGCTCGTCTACGATGATGCTGCCAGCGCTCCTGATGCGATCGCCAAATCGATTCAACTGGTGGCGGGAAGAACCGGACAGGAGTTCAATCAGCGCAAGAAGCGAAAAGGGGCATACTGGGAGGACCGGTACCATGCCACCGTCATCGAGGATGGCGAGCACCTGTTGCGCTGCATCGTGTATATCGACTTGAACATGGTTCGCGCCGGTGTGGTTACCCATCCCGTGCAATGGCTGCACGGCGGCTACAATGAGATTCAGGCGCCTCGGCGCAAGTGTATTCTGATCGATTACGATGCGCTTTGCAGTTTATCTGGATATAATGATTACGCAGTTTTCAAGAACGCACATCGAAAATGGGTTGATGCCGAGGTAGCAAAGGCCGGTTTGAAAAGGCAGCCCCAATGGTCCGAGGCGATTGGCGTAGGAAGCGCATCCTTTGTTGCATCAGTGAAAGAGCAGATGAAAGCGATGGCCATAGGACGTAGCCTGAAATCGTCGGATGGGGCAGGCAGTTTCGAATTGAGGGAGGCGGTCACATCCTATAATCCCCATTTTAGGCCTGAAAAGAGCGATATTGGGCAAGAAAACACCCTGTTTTGGGATAAAGTTTGAGCAATTATAGAGGGATAGCTTGGTGCGACCCCAAGACG
>JBDRRP010000137.1:0-3947 GCA_043825735.1 Pseudomonadota bacterium
ATGCGGCGTACATTGGCCAGCCCGATGCCGGTGCCCTCGAATTCATCGGCGCGGTGCAGACGCTGAAACACGCCGAACAGCTTGTCCACATACGTCATGTCGAACCCGACACCGTTGTCACGAACAAAAACCACGGTTTCCAAGTCCTGGCCGGGACGTGACCCGATTTCGATTTGGGCCTGCTGCCGGGGCCGGGTGAATTTCAGCGCATTCGCGATCAGGTTGACCAACACCATCCGCAACATGGAAGCATCACCATCCACCGTGGGCAGGTCGCCGATGCGCCACACAATGTCCCTGCCGGCGACATCGGGCTCCAGTTCCCGGATGACATCACGTACCAGGTTTTCCAGGTCCACCTTCTGGAACGACATGGCATGGCGACCCATTCGGGAAAAGGAGAGGAGATTGTCGATCAACACTCCCATTTTGTTAGCTGAGTCGGAAATGGTATTCATGTAGTGCCGGCCCTGTTCGTCCAGCGCCGTTCCTATTGTCTTTTGCAGCAGTTCCATAAAACCTTCGATATGGCGCAGCGGTGACCGCAGGTCGTGCGACACCGAGTAGGCAAAAGCCTCGAGTTCCTTGTTCGCAGCCTCAAGCTGGGCAGTCCGGTCATGAACGCGCTGTTCGAGCTTCTGGTTAAGTCTGCGGATCTCTTCCTCCGCACGCTTGCGTTCGATACGCGCGCGCAGGACGCTGATGCCGAATGCCAGATCACCGGCCAGTTCCTGCATGAGCCGTATTTCGTCCGCCGTGAAGGCATTGGGCTCCGCGGAATAGATATTAAGGGCGCCGAAGGTGACGCTGTTCTCGTCTTTGAGAGGCAGGGCGATGCTGGAACGATACCCGCGATGCAGGGCGTTCTCACGCCATGGGCCGGCTTGAGGGTCTGTCATGAAATCCTGGATGCAGGCAACCGCTCCGCACCGGATGGCCGTTCCGGTGGGCCCACGTTCCCGTTCCGTGTCGGCCCCTGTGATGTCGGTGGCAGCGAGATAGCCGTCTTCGACGCCTGCCCACGCCACGGGGCGCACCATGCTCGTCTCATCGTGCTCCGCATATCCCACCCAGGCCATGTGATAACCAGCCTCGTCACACACGATCCGGCAAATTTCATGGAGCAGGGTCTGCTCGTCCGTGGCCCGCAGGAGAGTCTGGTTGCAGTTGCTGATGGCCTGCAGTTCGCGGTTCAGACGATGGACCATTTCCTCCGACAATTTTCTTTCGGCAATCTCCCATGCAAGGTCGGCAAGAAGTGATATTACCTCCACGTCGTTTTTCGTGAAATCGGAAGGTTTGTTTCCTACGCCGAGAATTGCCTTTATTTTTTCGCCCCGCAAAACCGGGACCACAAGTTCGCGGATTACCGGGGCATGGCCTTCTGGCATCCCTTTTCGATGAGGAAGCGAGGCGTAGTCGTTATGGATAACCGGTTTCCGCTGATATACGCAATCGACCCATAGGCCAGCATCGGCTATGGCATAATGGAGCCCTTTTCCCTCGGCCCTGCAGAATTCCGCTTTGGTTCTTTTGGACCAGTTCTGCAGCGTGAGGTGTTTCTGATCATCTTCAACAAAATGATAGAAACCGATGAGGCTATCGGTGAGTTTTTCAGCTTCATTCAGTGTTTCCTCAAGCAATTCATCCAATGAATGGGATGCTGCGAACTGAATAAGTCGCATTCGTGATTCATTTATTGTATCAATTCGCTTGCGTTCAGTGATATCACGCAATGTCGAGCGACTGTAAAGAATGCTGCCGTCATTATCCCGAACGGCCGACACATTCAGACTGACATCCAGTCTTGAGCCGTCTTTTCTCCTTAGTTGAAGTTCCATGTCATGGACATCACCCGATTGAGCGAACATTTGGAAGGCTCTCTTTGCTTTTTCCAGACTGGCGGGGTGGTATATTTCAAACAGTGGCCGTCCGATTATCTCGTCTTTGGAATATCCTAAAGTATCCGCTAAAGTATGATTACATTGTTCTATCAAGGCTGTTTTTGCATTGACGGAGGTATACATGTCCGGGGCGTTCTCATAAAGATCCATATATCTAGCTTCTGATTCTTTTAAGGCCTCTTCCGCTCGTTTACGTTCAACTGCTTCCCCGATGAACCGGGCCGTAGCGAGCAGCCGCTTTTTCGCCAGCTCAATAATATAGGGTGGACGGGACTCATACGCCTCGGCGTACTGCCGCAGTTCCTCCTCGCTCACGCCGAAGGCGGCTGCCAGCTCATGCAGTTTTCTCAGATCACGGGGTGGATCGCCGTAGCCGAAGTTGATGCTCCCGATGATTTCCGTTTCCGCTTGGATCGGGATGGCGTACAGATGGATCCCGCTGGCGCACTCGATATCCACCGGTTCATCCGTCTGCATCGCCACACGGGAAGCCTTGGCCCAGCACGACTCGTGGCACAGCCATTTGCCGCTGCACAGGGCTTCGCGGTTATCCACCGTGCCACACAGGTTCCGCGAGGATAGGTCGAGGAACCGGCACCAGCCGGAGCTGAAGATGCCGAAGGCATAGTCGCCGTTCTTCTCATACACCGCCGAGGAGGTCCCGAGAAGTTCCAGATAGTCTCCGGCGATATCGGCAAGCAGGTCTGGGCCGACGGCATCGAGGATCGTCCGAGAGGAATTCAGCGAGGTCAGATCGCCGTAAGGCTGCACGTTCTGTGGCCGCGTTTCACCTTCTCCAGGATGCTTGGTCAGCATCCACTCGATCCGCTTCAGTTCCTGCTGGACCAGTTCGCGCTCCGTGATTTCGTTTTCGAGCGCCCTGTTGGCGGCCTCCAGATGACTCGCGCGTTCCCTGACCTGCCCCTCCAGATTTTCGTGGGCATTCTGGAGTGCGTCCTTGGCCTCCTTGAGCTCTCTGAAGATGAGATTGAATGGTTCTCGTAGCCCGGTCACCAGAATTGCCCGGTAGACAAAATAGAAGGCCGCGAGCTTGAAGTAGTGCCCAAGCATGTTGGCGAAGCCGTACACGCTTATGTAGGCGGTAAAAGATATTTCGGAGAGGGCCGTGCAGACGATGGAGGAAAAGGTGAGGATGAAGACCCTCTCGGTGAAACGTCCGCGCTCCTTGTAAAGGAGGTAAATAGAGGCAAGCAGGAAAACGGTTATCACGTATTCGCTGACGATCTTGAAAGGGGTGAGCCCCTGGCCTTCAACGAAACAGTCAGGAAAATTGCCGGAGAACACCATCGTTACAAGCACCATGACCGCCGTGGCATACGCTGCGAGTACAGAACGGTCATCCAATCTGCGTCCCATGAATAATGGTGCGGCGCAGAGGGTGACGGCTTGCAGATAGCGCGCAGCTATCCAGAGCTGGGTCGGCAGATTGGCTCCGTAACCCTCAAATACATTCATTCCCTTGTAGGCAAGGGTATGGGTCAGGTCAATCATGGCGATGAAGGCATAACCGATGCCGATGAGCCTGAGGTAGTTGTTCGTTAAGTAGCTGCGTGTGTTCCACGTGAGGATGAAAAGCATGAAGCCGACAGAAACAGTCACGATTTCGATCAGGCTGTGGAACAGAAGATAGCTGTAAAAGCTTGCGAAGTAAAGCGCCAGGACCACAATCAGGATGGTGCTTATCCGGTTAAGTTGTTTAGACATGTTCTGGTTCTTGTATGAAGGCATTCATGACTCCTGTTCTTTTATGGTACCCTCTGATCAGCTCCACATCCTTGGGATCGTCCTCGATCAACAAGATTCGTTTTAACGTTTCCATCAAGACCTCCTTGTCATGTGTGTGGCAAAGCGAAGTAAAAGGTCGCGCCCTGGTCGGGCTTGCCTTCAGCCCAGGTCCGGCCGCCGTGCCGGACAATGATGCGGCGTACATTGGCCAGCCCGATGCCGGTGCCCTCGAATTCATCGGCGCGGTGCAGACGCTGAAACACGCCGAACAGCTTGTCCACATACGTCATGTCGAAC
>JBDRRP010000138.1:0-2528 GCA_043825735.1 Pseudomonadota bacterium
GCCTATCCCCCCAACAAAAACCTCTCCGCCTCCTGCAGCAACTGCAAATTCAGCGGCGATCCATACTGGTTGTGCATCTCCAGCGCCACGTCCAAAAGATTCGCCACATACCGATAGCGCCCCTTGCCCCTGGCCCTGGCACAGAGATAATCCATACAGTCGGCGGCAAGCCCGGCGCAGATCCCGCCGGCAACCGCTTTCACGTCCTTTTTCTGGATCGTAAATTTGTCGCGCTTGATCGCAATCCGCGAATAGATCTGGTCGAACAGATACGCCCGGTCGCTCTGGCCGCGCATCTGTTCGTACATCATCTCCTGGCCGCAATAGACGATCCCTACGCGAGCGCAGTCATGCAGTTTACGGACCAGCTCAAACGCCTCCCATTTCAAAAAATGGGCGTCGTCGATGATCACCAGCCGCCGGCTGTCGCGCAATTTGTCGATCAGCGACTGCAAAAAATCGCTGATCGATGTCCGGCGGCCCACGCCGCCGACCTTGTCGATGATGCGCCGTAGGATCTGCGACGGCGCGCGCGTGGTGATGTCCGCCGTGACAAACACGGTGGCCCTGTTTTGCCTTTTGTACTCCTTACAGGTTTCGGTCTTGCCGGTGCCGGACGGCGCCAGCGCGGCCCCCATTTTCTGCTTCTGGTCACAGTATTGCAGCACCTCCCATATCTGTATGGCCGCCTGCGTCTTGCAAAACGCGCGCGGGCCGGCCACAAACTCCAGCTCTTCTTCACGTCGCAGCAGGCTCGCAATATCGCGCTCCAGCTCGGCAACGCTGCCCGGATATTTTTTATTGATATACTGGGATACCGCCGCGCTCGACCGGTTGATCATGGTCGCAATCGTGTTGGCCGACCGTCCGGACTGATCTTTCCACAGCAAAAACCGGGCGTGCAATTCCCCGTCGAATTCGCCGCCTTGAACAGCGCTTAAATCTGTCTTTAACGCCTGATTAATCGCCATTTAACCTCCTTTCAGTATTTGTTTTTTTTCTGGCCTCTGGCCCCCGACCCCTGGTCCGCCGTCCTTCTGGCGGAATCCCTATTCCTCATCTATGGGGTTATCCATCTCCAGCGCAAATACCGGCCGCAGCCGCACCGGCTCCTCTTTTTTCGCAAACACCAGCGGCCTATATCCACGGCCCCCGGCCGCCACTTGTTTTTCCTGATCCCCTTCAAGCGACGTTTTCAGCACCCGCACCTCGGACGCCGCCCGTACCTGGCGCGCCTCGCGCTCCTGCGGGTGGATGCGCGGGATCGGCGCGGACGCCGGAGCCATCGCCGCGTACTTTTCCCTGATCTGTTTGACCAGGGAATTCTGTTTTTCTATTTTTTCCATGACCGCATTCTGATTTTTGGGGTTGATCATGCCCCACTCCTCTGCCATGCACAGCAGTTTCCCGGCGGCAAATATCCAGACATGGCTTACGTCAAACGGATTGTAGCGCACCGTCACCTCGGCGCCGCCGCAGTTGGCAAGCTCTGGATGATAGTAGGTAATCGTTTTTTGCAAAAACTCGTGCCGGATTTTCACCTGGCTGCGTCGCACCGTCGCCGGCGTTATCGGCAGGAAAATATATTCGAGCACGTCGGCCGAAAGCGCCGTCACCGGATAGATGGCCGTTTCTTCCCGATAGATTTCAAGCGGGCTTTTGCCCGTATCCTGCCCCCGGTTTTTAAACCGATGGACATTCCGGGCGTCGATCACGCCAAGCATTCTTTCAGTCAGGGCGGCGACGGATAAGAGGCCGCCCGCGCGGATCAGCTCTTTGAGCTCTTTTTGCTGCAATTCGTTTTCGCGGGTATCCTTCAATCGTTTACAGTAGCCGGGGATCCCGGCGTTTTTAAGACTTTTGTCCAGCCGCCCGAACCACGCCTCGATGGGCTTGGCCTGCGGGTGCCGGACTTTCGCGCGGGTGTGCCGGATGCCGCTATCCTGAGCATGCCGGAATCCCTCCGGCCGGATGCCCAGGCCCGTGATCTGGTCTAAGAGCTGTGTCATGTAGTTTGATTCCTCCGGTTTGCCCCAGTCCGTATAGACCGTGGACGGCAGCCCCCAGGCCACGGCGTTTAAGAGCGCCTGGCCGACCGTGTACCTGTTATAATGTTTGTACGCGATCGCGCCCCAGGCGAGCTGGGTGCGAAAATCCAGCCAGCAGAAAAGCTCCAGCGTCACTACGTTGCCGCCGGCGTCAATTGCATAATAATCGGCCTTGTGCTGGTCCCCGACAAGACACTCCATCGCCCGGTAGGCGGTAAAATCGCGGGCAATCGCTGGCACAATATCCTCGCGCAGGCCGCGGACGCCTTTGTCCCGGTACGTGGTCACGGATGCGTCCACGCGCCGGGCCAGGTTGCAGAAGGCCCCGTACGTGCCGATGCGCAGCCCCTGCGCCTGCGCGCGGGAAGATAGGTCGCTGTAAAGAGCCAGCTTTTCGCGGTGCTCGCGTTTATTTGTCATGATCGCGCCCACCGCCATGTCGGCGGCCGCTTTGTCCCAGGCCCGCAGGCGTCCCGAAAC
>JBDRRP010000139.1:0-146221 GCA_043825735.1 Pseudomonadota bacterium
CCCGACGCCCTGCTGCCGAACCTTGGCGGCCAGTCCGGCCTGAACCTGTCATCCGGGCTGGCAAAATACGGCGTCCTGGAAAAATACGGCGTAAAGGTGATCGGGGTGAACGTCGATGCCATCGAGCGAGGAGAAGATCGAACCGCCTTTAAGGAGACCATGACGCGGCTTGGGATCGACATGCCCAAAAGCCGGGCGGTAAACAGCGTGGACGATGCGGAAAAAGTCGCCGAGGAACTGGGGTATCCGGTAGTGATTCGTCCGGCCTACACCATGGGAGGAACAGGAGGCGGACTGGTTTACAACATTGAGGAACTTCGAACCATCGCGGCCCGGGGACTTTCGGCAAGCATTGTAAATCAAATCCTGGTAGAGGAATCGGTGCTGGGCTGGGAAGAGCTGGAGCTGGAAGTCGTGCGCGACGCCAAGAACCAGATGATCACCGTCTGTTTCATCGAAAATGTGGACGCCATGGGGGTGCACACCGGCGACAGCTACTGCACGGCCCCCATGCTCACCATCGCCCCGGATTTGCAGGAGCGCCTGCAGCAGTATTCCTACGCCATCGTCGAGGCCATCGAGGTGATCGGCGGCACCAATGTCCAGTTTGCCCACGATCCCAAGAGCGGGCGTGTGGTCGTTATCGAGATCAATCCCCGCACATCCCGGTCTTCGGCCCTGGCATCCAAGGCCACCGGTTTTCCCATTGCACGGGTTTCGGCACTGCTGGCGGGCGGTCTGACGCTGGATGAAATCCCCTACTGGCGCGACGGTACGCTGGAAAAATACACGCCCTCGGGAGAGTATGTGGTGGTGAAGTTTGCCCGGTGGGCATTTGAGAAATTCAAGGGAGTCAAGGATGAACTGGGCACCCAGATGCGCGCTGTGGGCGAGGTGATGAGTCTGGGGCGCAATTACAAAGAAGCTTTACAGAAGGCCATCCGGAGCCTTGAGATCGGCCGCTACGGTCTCGGGTTTGCCGCCGACCACCATGCGCAGCCCCTCGAGCTGCTCATGCAGCGCGTTGGGACGCCGAGCAGCGAGCGGCAGTTCCAGATGTACGAAGCGCTCCGCAAAGGGGCCACCGTGGCCGCCCTCAGCGCGGTCACGCATATCAAGGCGTGGTTTATCGAGCAGATGAAAGAGCTGGTGGCACTGGAAGAGGAAATCCTGGTCTTCAAGGGCGCCGCCTTGCCAGACGACCTGCTGGCCCGCGCCAAACGCGACGGTTTTTCCGATCGGTATCTGGCAGAGCTTCTGGGGGGCGAGGAGGCGGCTGTCCGCAACCAGCGCATCCGGATGGGGGTGGTGGAGCAATGGGAGCCGGTGCCGGTGAGCGGGGTAAAGGACGCGGCATACTATTACTCCACATACAACGCACCGGATCGGGTGCCGGTGAGCGACCGGAAAAAAATCATGGTTCTGGGCGGCGGCCCCAACCGCATCGGGCAGGGCATCGAGTTCGATTACTGCTGCGTTCATGCGGCGCTTGCCATTCGCGCGGCGGGCTACGAATCGATCATGGTCAACTGCAACCCAGAAACCGTGTCGACCGACTACGACACCTCCGACAAGCTTTACTTCGAGCCGTTGACCCTGGAGGACGTTCTCAGCATCTATGAAAAGGAAAAACCGGAAGGGGTGGTCGTGCAGTTCGGCGGCCAGACTCCGTTGAACATCGCCTCCGAGTTGGCCGCGGCCGGGGTGCCGATCCTGGGCACTTCGCCCGACACCATCGATCTGGCTGAGGACAGGGACCGCTTTCGCATGATCATGCGGGAGCTGGGCATTCCCCAGCCGGCCTCGGGCATGGCCAGCAATCTGGAGCAGGCCCGCGCGATTGCAGCCGATATCGGCTATCCGCTGATGGTCCGTCCTTCCTACGTTCTCGGCGGTCGCGGCATGGAAGTGGTGCCCGATGAAGAGATGCTGGAGCAATACGTCCGGGCGGCCGTGGCGCTGTCCCCCAAGCGGCCCATCCTCATCGACAAGTTTCTCGACAACGCCGTGGAAGCCGAAGCGGACGCCATTGCCGACGGCACCGATGCGTTTGTGCCGGCCGTTATGGAACACATCGAGCTCGCCGGCATCCACTCGGGGGATTCGGCTTGCGTTATCCCGCCGGTGAGCATCGCACCCAAACATATCGAAACCATCAGCGAATACACCCGCAAGATCGCCGTGGCCCTCAACGTGGTGGGGCTCATGAACGTCCAGTATGCCATTTTTGAAAACACCGTTTATGTTTTGGAAGCCAACCCCAGGGCCTCCAGAACCGTTCCCCTCGTATCCAAGGTGTGCAATGTCGCCATGGCGACGCTGGCCACCGAGGTGATGCTCGGACGGCGCTTGGCCGACATGGGGTTGACCCACCGCAGGGTGCCCCACTATGGGGTGAAGGAGGCGGTGTTCCCATTCAATATGTTTCCGGAAGTGGACCCGGTGCTTGGACCTGAAATGCGCTCAACCGGCGAGGTACTCGGCATTTCGGATTCTTACGGAAGGGCTTTTTTCAAGGCTCAGGAGGCCACCCAGACGGCCCTGCCGTTGGAGGGGACGGTGCTGTTTACGATCGCCGACCGGGACAAGACCGCCGCGCTCGAGCCGGTGCGGCTTTTCAGGGAACTGGGATTCCAGATTATGACCACTGAGGGCACCCACCGCTTTCTCATGGACCACGGTGTGGAAACCGTCGCCGTGCGCAAACTTGGTTTCGGGCGGCCCAATCTGGTGGATGCCATCAAAAGCGGCGCAGTGCAGCTGTTGATCAACACCCCCAGTGGCCGCCGCGGCGCAGAGGACAATTCAGAGGTGCGAAAGGCAGCCATTAAGTACAAGGTGCCGTATATCACCACAACGGCTGCGGCGATTGCGGCGGCTAAGGGCATCGGCGCCCGAAAGGAAGGGGCGCCGCGGGTGAAATCGCTTCAAGCGTATCACGAAGGCATTGGATGATGCCCCACCCGCCCTGCGCGCCACGTATGGCAGGCGCGCAGGGGGGGGCGACGGGTGACGACGCAGTGTGGATGTATATCACCACTTTTTAATCTCCAATATTTGCATTTTTTCCCTGCCGAAATTCAAAGCAGGCTGCAAATTTTGGGGGACGCATATGTCCGGCCGCAGGCACAGAAATCATAACATAGCATATTCGTTGAATATTCAATCTTTTTGCCGATGCTCGAAAGCTTGGCATAATACTTGTATAAATTTGAAAGGTCCTATAGTTGTAATTCCATACCCATAGCGTATTGCTTACAGCTATTTCCTTTCGTGCATCGGAAGCGTTTTCTCCCTCTTGTCTGTTCGACCTCTCTCGCGATCCGGTGCCCTGAAATATTAGTTCATTTCCGCCTTGATGTGAAAGGATGCGATAATGGATCTTAAGAAAATGGTTGACTGTCTATTGCCGCGGTTTGGCCATCGCGGAGATGTTCAGGATCACGGTCAACTCATTCTGGGGGCGCGGCTGGAACACGCTCGGCGTACCGTCACGGTACGGCTCACCGGGAAGGCGGGCAGCGTTCCCATGATCGGGCAGATTCTCAGCGATATGGGTTCGGTAAACGAAAACCAGCTGCAGATGGCGCTGGCGCGGCAGCGCGAGCTGGTGACCCGGTATTGCGAACTGGAAAAGCCGGCGGAGGAGTCGCTGTGGGACTTGATCGGTTCGGTGACCGGTACCCTTGATTTGGAACAGGTACTCACGCTGGCCATGGAAAACGCGGCCAAGGTGACCGGTGCCCGGGCCAGCACACTATTCCTCCACGATGAAAATACCGGAGAGCTGGTGTTCAGTGTGCCTACCGGACCGGCTGCAGACAAGCTAAAGGCTGTCCGCCTGCCCCACGGGCAAGGGATTGCCGGCTGGGTCGCCGCTCACAAAACGGCGCTCATTGTTCCGGATGTGCAAAAGGACTCGCGGTTTTACCACGCCATCGATGAAACCACGGGGTTCGTCACCCGATCGGTGCTGGCGGTGCCGTTGATGCATGGGGGCGAACTGCTGGGTGTCCTGGAGACGATTAACAAAGAAAAAGGGGCATCTTTTACCGAAGAAGACGCCCTGCTGCTAACCGTTTTTGCCGATCAAGCGGCTATTGCGGTCGTCAACGCCCGCGTGCATGCAGCTCTGAAAGCGCAGCTAAAGGAGATACATCATTCCCGGGAGCTACTGGTGGAGGCTGAAAAGCAGCGGGCGTTGCAAACGCTGGCCACGGGATTGTCGCACGATTTTAAAAACCTGCTAAACGCGGTTATCGGGTTCTCGGAGCTGGTGTCTCTGGATGTCACGGACGAAGCGATTAAAAAGGATGTCGATCAGATCTCCAACGCCGGTCGGCGCGCCTTGGAACTGGTGGATCAGATTCAGGGGATTGGCGGCCAGCATAAGCGGGAAAATGTGAGCGTGGAAGGCAACAGCCTGGTCTCACGCGTGATCAAGCATTTTCGCCGGGCTTTGGCGGAGAACGTTCAGATACGGCTCACGCTGGCAACGGGTGCTTTCAGGATTTCCTGCGATCCGCTGCTCATGCAATCGGCGCTGGAAAAGGTATTGATCAACGCCATGGAGGCCATCGGAGATGCTCCCGGCCTTATTAAAATCGATGCCAGTATATTGACCGTATCGACAAAGAACGCGGACAAATATCCGCAGGTCGCACCCGGGCAGTATTACCAGGTCACAGTTGTCGATGACGGTGAAGGCATTGCGGAAGATGCTCAGCGAATGGTGTTCGAACCCTATTTCACAACGAAAAAGGGGGGAATGGGAAAAGGGTTGGGGCTCTCCACGGCGCGCGGCATCATTAAGAGTCACGGCGGTGCCATCACTCTGGCGAGCATCCAGGGGGAGGGCACGGCCGTTCAGATACTGCTGCCGGTCAGTGTTGCCGAAGTAAAATCCCTGGTTCCCAATGTGGACAGGCTGCCTCGGGGCCATGAGCATGTGCTCATTGTTGACGATGAGTCTTTTATTTCCATCACACTGGAAAAAATGCTGACTTTTCTGGGTTACCAGGTGTCACGGGTGGACCGCTCCCAGAAGGCGCTGGACCGCTATCACGACGAAAAAACGCGCCCGGACCTGGTGATCACTGACTGGGCCCTGCCGGATATCCCCGGAGACGCTTTGGCCGAAAAACTGGTTTCGAAATACCCGGGGGCCCGGGTGATTCTCCTCTCGGCGTTCAGCAAGGATTTTGATGAGGCGGCGCTGCGTGCGCGCGGCATCAGGGAATCCTTGCCCAAGCCCGTGGACATCCAGATCCTGGCAACGGCACTACGGCGGGTTCTCGACAGCTGACGCGTTGCTGTTCAGCGTTTCTACCCGCCGTGGTGCGCCGGAGATCAGCAGCAGCCAGAGGAGCAGTCGCATCCACTGCCGCACCCGGATGGCGCCTGGGTCGCCGTGTCGCTGATGCCCACCACTTCAATGTCGAAGGTGAGGCTTTCCCCGGCCAGTGGGTGGTTCATGTCGATGGTGATTTTTTCATCGTCTACCTGGGTGATGGTGGCCGGTATCTGATGTCCGTCGGGGGTGGTCATCCCGATGCGCTGGCCCGTCTGAGGGTTCATTTCAGGGGGCACGTCTGCCCGGGGAAATTCACGGGTCAGACTATCGTCATAAGCGCCATAAGCTTCTTCCGGCGCTAGGGTGATGGTCTTTTTTTCGTTCAGTGACATTCCAGCCACAGCGGCGTCGAATCCGGGAATCATCTGCCCGGCCCCCACCTTGAATTCCAGTGGACGCCGGCCCCGGCTGCTGTCGAAGACCTCACCGTTTTGGAGGGTTCCCGTGTAGTCTACCCTGACAAACAGACCGTTTTCAACTGTCTCCATGCGACCTCCTCAGTTTGATGTTTGATTTCCGATCACGTTAAGAATCAATCCTGCCAAGTCAACCACGATGCTTGCCTATTGCGTCTGCAGCAGATGCGGCGGAATCGTCTTGCAAACGCAGGGCAATGGGCCTAAATGTGCGCCAGATGAAAATGATCCAGCCGGAAGCCGGGATGGCATCAGGGTATCGGCCCGATGGGCCACAGGGCGGGAGCGCTTTTGGAGAAGGTGCGGCGATGACGGTCTCGTTTTTTGAAAAGGAACGGCAACGGGAGCGGATTGCCGAAAATCTGGTCGAATTCGGTGAGCGCGGTGCTGACCTTAACTGGGTGAGCGGTGTCCGGGCGCAGACGGCGGAAGCCGAGCGGGCGCGCCTGCTGGGGGTCGTGGGTGATGCGGTCACGATGACCCATCGCCAGAGCAAACCGCACCTGGGGCCCTTGTCGCCGGGCTGCCGTATTTGTGGTGAGGGGGCGTGGTCCTGCCTGTTTATCAATGGCAGCTGCAACTGCCGGTGCTTCTACTGCCCGACCGCCCAGGACGACATTTCGGTGCCGACAACGAACCGGATCCCTTTCGACGAGGCCTCCGATTACGCCGATTATGTCAGGCATTTCGGCTTTACCGGCGCGAGCATCAGCGGCGGGGAGCCGCTGATGACCCTTGGGCGGTCCCTCCGCTATATTCGGACCCTGCGTCATCGCCTGGGGCCCGGCCTGCACATCTGGCTATACACCAATGGTACCCTGCTGACGGCCGAAACCGTATCACGGCTCAAGGACGCCGGCCTGGATGAGATCCGATTCGACATCAGTGCGGCCGCTTACAGCCTGAAGCCGATCGGGCTTGCTGCCGGTCGAATTCCGGTCGTGACGGTGGAAATTCCGGCCATACCAGAAGACAGCGAATCACTTATAAAACTACTGCCGGCGTTGCGCGATGCCGGTGTCGATCATCTCAACCTTCATCAATTGCGGATTACACCGCACAACAGCGCCAACCTGGCAGCGCGCCCCTACACATTTCTCCACGGTGAGCGCGTGACCGTGCTGGAATCCGAACTGACCGCGCTGAAGCTCTTGGCCGCTGCCGCGGTCCAGAACATCGGCCCGCCCATCAATTATTGTTCATTTGTGTACAAGTACCGCTGCCAGCGGGCAGCGGTGCGGGGCCGCACGGCAGCGCTGATTTGCAAAGGCCATGAAGGAATCACTGAAAACGGGTACATCCGGCAGCTTGCCCTGTGCGGGCCGGCTGACCAGATACGCCGTCAGGTAGATCGGCTGGTTACCCACGGCGTCGATCCTGCCCTGTGGTCGGCATCCGGAAAGGTGGATCGCCTCGCGTTTCACGAAACCCAGTGGCCGATGGTCGAGGATGCCGGCTGCACGGTGACCGTGAGCTATTCTCAGGCCGTTTTGCAGGCGCATGTGTCCTATCGGTGTGCGTTTACGGAGGTGCGGGTAGGCAGTGGCATGAAGCTTTTCATTGAAAAACAGCCGGTGTGCATGGCCCGCGTGCTCGGTGCCGAGGCCCAGCGATTGCTCAAAGGGTTGATTCGGGGATGCCCGGAGGAAAGCGGCTGGGCTGAAAACGAGACCATTGCCGGCTACGAGTGTATTTACCCGGGGCTTCAGGATTACTATTAAACGGCGGCCGCCGACGAAGGCATGCCAAGGCATGTCTCATCGGTAATCGGCCACCGTTTGTCCCATCATATGGCGTCTTAGGCTTTACGCAGAGAAATCCCGGATTTGGTTTTTCTGATGGCGAAAGCATCGCCTTCCACAAAGCCCATTTCCTCGACAAGGATTTTGGTGATGACCAGACTGCCGCGTTTGTTTACGGTCGCTACTTTGCTCACGGCTGCCTTTGCCGGCGTCTTTCGACCCTTTTTGATTTCCGGAACGGTGCCGGCTGCCATCAGTGCGTTCGCATAGGCCACTTTCAGCTGCGTGGGCGTTTTAAGCCCGAGTTTTTCCATGATTGCTTTTTGGGCTACGCCATCTTGAACCATGGCCAAAAGCGCTTTCTCATCAATGCTCTTTTTCTTCGGCATGATCATCAACTCCTCTCATAAATCGCGTTATAGGGAAATACATGGTGCGATGTCGTTATTGACAATTTTAATTGCAATTTTCGACTACAGGATCAAATAATCCAAACGTGTTATGAGGTCAATTAAAAATTTAACTTTTCGTGTATGGTGCGAAAAAATGATTTTGAAAAATGCTATTTCCTTTTTGATACGGATTGGTTTCGCTCGAATATTTGCTAAATAAAAATGTGATATGGTATCGATGGCAGATCAAATGAAAGATCGATATTGAGCATGAAAACAGCGAAGGCGTGCATATTTGAATCCATTGTATGCGTTGTTGGAAATCTGTAGAAAGATGATTTTACAACCGGAATCTTTGTCGGATAAATTGTGAAAATTATGGCAATAAGGGATATGACTTTTCTTTTTCAGTGCCAAAACGAGTGCATATTGCGTTGCGATTGACGCCCTCAAATAGCGCCCTGTGTGCCTTGGCCCGCAAGGGGTTTTCAAAAATGGCGGATGCGGGGCCAACCGGCGCAGCGTCAATAATCAGATTGTGTGCGTTTAAAAAGTGTGGTCGGCGATGATGAATATGAAGGAAAAAGAAGAAAGACTGAAAGGGATATATGCCGCATACGATGCGGTGGCGGCAGCATTCAAGACGGTTGCTGCCTGCTTCAAAGGCTGCGCATTTTGTTGTACCGATGCCGGCAGCATCGACATTACAACGCTTGAGGGGGTGGTCATCCAAAACGCTCTTTCGCGCCGGCCTCGCGGCAGACAGACGGGGCTTAAGAAAACGCTGGCGGTTGACATGAAACGGCGGCTGGCCGGAAAAACATCGGTCTGCCCGTTTCTTATGAAAAACCGAGTCTGTGAGATATACCCGGTCCGCCCTTTTTCGTGCCGGCGGATCTATTCCCTGCACATGTGCACTCACGATGCCCCGCCCGTGGTCAGCCGACAGGCGATGGCTGCTGCTGCTGTGACCATTGGCGAGCTGCAGCGGCTCGACGACACGGGCTATTCCGGTCATCTTTCCAGTATTCTTTTCATGCTCGATCAGCCCAGGTTTCTGGCCACTTATCAGTCCGGCGCTTTTCGTCCTGAAGAAATCGTTGCGTTCGGAAAAACGCACAGGATTGTCATCAACCGAATGGCCGCCGGCGCACCGCCTCGATCGGAGCCGGCATCATGAGCGAGTATACAAGCACCGTTTTTGCCGGTTCATCATCTCTATGGGCTGTTTCTAAATTAGGATTTTGGTTCAAGGTCAAGGCGGCCGTGAGGTTTCAACCGGAGGATGTGGTGTATTTGCCTCGGTAACCAGGTGCTACGCACCGGGTTCCAGACGAACAGCACGAGGATTGAAACCGATCGCCCAACGCAGAGATTGGGCCAACAGACAATTTAGAAAAACAGCCCCTAGTAAAAGCTTGTAATTTTTGAGTCCGGCCAGCGGCTTCGATTATCCTGTGGGGGCGGCGACGGGATAGGCAGAATGGGGACATCGCAAAGCGGGGCGCCCACAAGGTACCTAATTAGGCGCGTGCTCTCGATCCAGCAGTGGACATCCGTTTCAAGATCAATGGTCCAACCTGCCAGACCGAACTGGTGGCAGATGACACGGCTCCCGGGTTTGAGACGTTTGAGGCGTTCCTGGAGCTTTTCGATGATCTCTGGCATCAGGTAGAGAAACACCACATCGGCTTCGGAGATATCCACGCTCAGGAGGTTTTTTCGGATCAGCCGAACCGGTGTCCGCCACAAGCGGCACCGAAGCCATGCCAGCGCCAGCAGGGCGCTGGAGAGATCGATGCCCGTGGCGATGGCCCTGAATTTTTGAACCGCGGGGATAAGGAGGCGTCCATCACCGCAGCCGAGATCATAGACTTTTTCGCCGGGCTGGATGGCCGCCATGGTCAGCATGGCCCTGACGACAGCGCGGGGGCTGCCGAGATAGAGAACCCCACCGCGGATGAGGCAGATGGTGGAGAAAACCAGGAGCAGTGCGGCCAAGCTGAAGACGACCGTTATAATGGCGACGAAGAGATCAGGGCCCATGGCCACCTCCGAAAGAAACCAGATATTCCGGTTTACACGCTATAACGCTTTCGGCGCCGTTGCAGAAATGTGCGGGCAACGGCAGGCGGCGCCTGGCCCAGCAGGACCCGTAGCTATGTTTTTATCGATCCTACCCCGAATCGACAGGCATCCACAATCGCAAAGTGTCCGGGGCCCCAAAAAACGTCATCCGCGCGCGGCCAAATATTTTACGATTGTCTATTGGGCCTTTAACCCAAAAGGGTTATGACTGGCCTTTCGAAAGGAACGATATCATGCTCAAAGCGGTGCTGCTGGATTTGGACAACACCTTGATTCTTTTTGATGAGCCGGGATTCTATCAGCGGTTTTTCGACAAGATGGCGACCGCCTTCCATGACCTCATGCCGGCCGATCAGCTGGCCCGAAAGACCGTCGCGGCGACCGTGGCCCTTAAGGAAAACGACGGCCGGATGGTGAACCGGGACTGGTTCAACCAGGCCTTCACTGCGGATCAGGACCTGCCCATGCATCGCTTTTGGGACCGCTGGCTGTCGTTCTACCGGGACACCTACGGCCCATTCGGCATACCGGTGACGGTGCCCCCCGGGCAGGCCGACACCATTGACCGCCTGGCACAAAGCGGGTTGACGCTTGCGATCGCGTCCAATCCCATTTTCCCCCGAATTGCGCTGGAACGGCGAATGGCCTGGGGCGGTCTTGATCCCGCACCTTTCGCCCTGCTGACTCATATGGACAACATGTCGTTCGTCAAGCCCCGAGAGGGGTACTACCGGAGCATCAGTGAAATGCTCGATGTGGCGCCGGAAACATGCCTCATGGTGGGAAACGACCCGGTCAATGACATGGCGGCTGCGGTGGCCGGCATGTCGACCTATTTGACCACTGACGGCAGAGAAAGCGACTTCACCAGCCTAACGGCCGGCGCCGGGGCGGCAGCTCCTTATATTCCCGATTTCAGCGGGCCGTTGTCAGGAGTGCTGGATGTGGTGGCGCGTTTGCAGAACGGACACGGGCCCGGTGCCGAAGGGGCGTAACGCGCTGGGGATGGGTGCGGGGCTGGCGGTCGCCAGATCAGCGCATTTTGGGAGAGGTCTTCGCCTGGATGTCTTCCAAAAGCTGTTGGAATTCCCTGTTGCCTGGGTCGGCATCCAGGGCCTGCTGTCCCCAGTAGGCGGCCTGGCCCCAGTCTTCCATCCGGCGGAAGTTTTCCGCCATGACGTAAAGAAGCAGTTTGCGGGGCACTTTGCGCCGGTTGTCGGGCAATTGCAGCAGGCGATTGAGATCGTTGACGGCCTCTCTGTGGCGACCGCTCACGGTGTAGCAGCTGGCCCGGCCGATCATGCTTTCTTCGTCGTGGCGGTTGATGGCCAGGGCCCGGCTGTAGTGCACGATGGCCTCGGCCAGGCGGCCTTCCACCTCGTAAATCTTGCCCAGGTAAAAATACGGGGTGTCTCCGTCGCTGTGGCAGTAGCGCGGATCCTGGTCGATGACCCGCTTGAAAGCGGTGATGGCCGTGACACCATCGGGTTTGTGAAAACACACCCGACCCCATTCGAACCACTCAGAGATGGTGCGCGGCGAGACGTCTTTGCGCATGGGACGTCCTTTCATGGATGGACCAAAAGACAATTTAGATACAGTTCCTAACATGCATAACGGGTTATGGCCACAACCAAAAAAATCCTCCCGGCGGCGGGCATATGATCCTTTGGGGCACAGTACTAATCCTGGCGGTGGTTTTTGGTCCGCACCTGTGGGCGAAGCGGGTTCTCGGCCGCTACGATAGCGTGGAGTACTTTTCCGGAAATGGCATGACGCTGGCGCGACTGCTCCTCGATCGACTGGGGCTCGGCGCTGTGAGGGTCGAGGCGGCCGCCGGGGGTGACCACTACGATCCGGCGCTCAAAGTGGTTCGCTTGTCGCCGCAGCGATGCTCACGGCGATCGCTTACGGCGGTGGTGGTGGCCGCCCACGAGGTGGGTCATGCCCTTCAGGACAATCTCCATTATCCCCCGCTGGCAGTCCGCAACCGAATGGTCGCGGCGGCTGCGCGCATGGAGCGGTTCGGGGCGGCTATCATTTTGGTCATGCCCCTGGTGGCCGCGCTCACGAGGATTCCCGCTGCTGGTCTGCTGCTGGCGGCCGCCGGTTTTGCAACCCTGTGCCTGCCCGTGGCGGTGCATCTGCTCACCCTGCCAACGGAGTTTGACGCCAGTTTCAACCGCGCCCTTCCGATGCTCACCGCCGGTGGATACATTCCGCCTGAAGACATTCCAGCAGCGCGCAAGATTCTTCTGGCCTGCGCATTGACGTATGTGGCCACCGCTCTCATGAGTCTGCTCAACGTGTGGCGGTGGATTCGGATACTGAAACGATAGCCCGGCCGGATTCACTGAAACTGCCGGATAAGACTGTCTTCGGGGTGATAGGGGGTGGCGGGCAGCGCGATTTCACTGGCCACGGAACCGGGAACGGCGATGCCCGAGCCGTATTGGGCGTAGTTGACAAAGGTGCGCCCATCGATGAGGACCTTCATTCCGGCCACCGGTGTCTTTACGGGGACTACCGCCTCCGTGCCGCGAAGCCTCTGGCCGAGTTCCGGATACCCCATCCGCTCCGCCTCACGGCCGAGATCAATCTCGAGGATGTACTGGGATCCGGGGAGGAGATCGTCACTGTATGACGCTTCCAGATGGTTGATGATGTCGGTCAATTGCGTGTTCATGGATAGATCCTTTCGGTTGTCGGTGCCGGCGCCAAGTTGGCCCGATGCAAGGGCGTGCTTGAGTATTTTCGCGGGCATTGCGAGACACACCTTTACGAGGCGCTGAGCACGCCGGTACATCCCGTCCGTCGGGTACCGGTAAAGGAATACCGATTGTGAGGCGCCCGTTTTGACTGCTATAACAATTAGGATGACGCGGCGACATTACAATGAGGGTTTGATTGCGTTAAAATAAGGGGTTTAAACCCTTACTATTGGCTGCGGGGAAAGGGACTATGAACGATACGGAACTGAGCCGGACCAAACTGAAAAAGGCGGACCGGGATCTTCGAGAACTTGGCGATGCGCTCACCGGGTTGTCCCAGGAGCAACTCGCCCGCATGGATCTTCCCCAGGCATTGTTGTCGGCGATTGAGTTTTACCAGCAGATCCGAAATCTCGGTGCACGGCGGCGACAGTGGAAAACCATCGGCGCTGTCTTGAGAAACATGGACACGGCGCCCATTCGGGCCGCACTGGAGAACATTCTGGACGGGGATCGGGCCCAGGCCCGCCGACACCACCGGATTGAGCGCTGGCGTGACGAGATGAAGGCGGGAAACCTGGCGTTAATCGATGAGGTCCTCTCGGCCTGTCCTGGCGCCGATCGGCAGCATCTTGGCCAGTTGGTGCGCAATGCCATAAAAGAAGCCACCGCAGGGACCGGGGTCAAAGCCTCAAGGGCACTGTTTCGATATCTCAGCGATGTCGATGCGCAATAGGCATATTCGCTTTTCTATGAAGCTCCAGTTTAGCGTCAAAGACCACTGTATCCGATGACATTGTAATCACCAGTCACGGAGGGCACGGAGAAAACCAAAAATGATTGTTTTTGTTTATAAAATCTCCGTGTCCTCCGTGGTTCAACATCCCTTTGGGAAAAGACCAACTGGAGCTTTCTGCATAAGCGTATTTTATAATTCATATCTCCCGCAGAGGCGCAGGGAAAAGCACTCGCGCAATTCAATTTCCCGGGAGTTCTCTGCGTCTCCGCGCCTCTGCGCGAGAACATCTTTTTCCGATTGTAATGGCATTCGGTTGTGGCTTGAGCTTCCTGGATAAACGAAAAAGTCTTTTTGCCCCATATCGACGTTTTCTGCGGTCGATCCCGATAGCGATTTCGATTTCGAAATGTTCACACGGCGTTGTTATCCAAACGGAACGTATTTATGACAGTGGCTATAACTGATCTGGCGGTCAGCTTTCCTGGCGATGGGCGTCGAAGAATTCCAAGAGCGAGGTCATGGCGGATACCTCATCACGCTGGGACAGCCATCGGCGGGCATCCGCCACTTCCTTGTATTCCGATTCACTCAGCAGCAGGTGTTCTTTGCGGGTGCCCGAATCGTTGATGTTGATGGCGGGCCACACCCGCTGCTCCGCGCACTTGCGGCTCAGCATCAAATCCATGTTGCCCGTTCCCTTGAACTCCTGAAAGATGATGTCGTCCATGCGGCTGCCGGTTTCCACCAGGATGGTGGCGATTACGGTGAGCGATCCGCCGTCTTCGATATTGCGGGCGGCGCCGAAGATGCGTCGGGGGATCTCCAGGGCGCCCGCGGCAAGGCCGCCGCTCATGGTTCGCCCATGGCTGCGGGTGTCGGCGTTGAAGGCGCGGGCCATGCGGGTCAGCGAATCGATGAATACCACGGCGTCCTGACCGACTTCGGCGTAGCGAATGGCGATGTTCATGGTAAAGCGCGTTATACGCATGTGCTGGATGAGGTCTTGGTCCGCCGAAGAATGCAGCACTCTTGCGTTTTCCAGGGACCGCTTGAAATCGGTGACTTCCTCGGGGCGTTCGTCCACCAGGAGTACGAACACCTGTGTATCGGGGTAATGCGTCAGAATGGACGAAGCCATGTGTTTTAAAATCGTCGTCTTGCCGGTCTTTGGCGGAGAGACCACCAGTCCGCGCTGCCCCCGCCCGATCGGGACAATCCAGTCCAGGGCCCGCCCCATGAGATCGTCAGGTCCCTGGCTCATGCGCAGCTGGGATGAGGGATCGATGCTGATCTGTTCCTGGAGCGAGCGCACCTCGCGGTGGCGTTCCAGGGACAGCCCGTTGACCGTCTCTATGGTCGCAAGCTTGAGATTCCGGTTCTTGCCGGTGCCTTTGGCGCCGGCGCCGTGGATGAGCGCCCCTTCGGCCATGTTCCATTTATTTATGAGCTGGGCCGGTACAAAAGGGTCCTCGGGCGAGGGCCGCAGGTTGTCGTCGATGCTTCGAAGAAACCCGTAGCCTTTGTCGAAAAGTTCAAGATATCCGTTTACAGGTATCACTGCAGAGCTCCAGGTGACGGGTTGCGGTAAATATGGGCTTCGGCCTTCGCCGGGACCGTACATCGACCACCCCGGCAACCCAGTGGTCGTCGTGAGCGGTGTCGAAAATTGTAAAGCGTTCGAGGCCGGTCGTGCGCGGTCGGTCTAACCGTGCAGGACCTGGTGGACGGCCTTGCCGATGATCTCGAGGGTGTAGGGTTTTCCCACGGTGACGCCGGCACCCAGGTGCCGGGCTTCTTTCATCCGTTCGGTCTCCGCGTAGCCGGAGGCAATGACCGCTTTCTGATCGGGATGGATGTGGATGATGCGGCGATAGGTTTCCTGTCCGTCGATACCCGGATCCATTATCATATCCAGCAGCAGCCCGTCCACTGTCAGTTTTTGGACGCAAGCAACGGCCGCTTCGCCGCTAGGGACGCTATCTGCTGTGTATCCGAGTTTTCCAATCATGACAACCGCCAGCTCACGCTGCGCGGCCATGTCATCCACTACCAGTATGCCCCCGTCTGACAGCCCGCTGCCGCTGCCGCAACCAGGAAGATACCGATGCATCCCATGCGAGATAATGTTTTCGCCGGCAATCGGGATTGTCCTTTCCGCGCGGGGAGCATGTTTCAGCCCATGCAATCATGTCGCCGGTAAAAAGTAAACGGCCGCCGATGGGGGATCTGTCGGTGAAATCATCGGGAGCGGCGCTCCGGCCGGTTCATGGACGGGACCCGGCGGATATGCTAACGGTTTCTCCCAGGTGCCCTCAAAAAACACAGTCAGGGGGCATTCGCCGCTGAATCGGCCCGCACGGCGCGGGCCGCACTCCAGAAAGGAGACGCGCGTCCAATGAACCGGTCATCCCAACCGCCGATGGTCATGCTTAGACGTTGTGACCACTACGATCATGAAACCCTGTGCGCCATTATCCGCGATGGCATTTTCGCCATGGGGGCGCGACCCCGGGGGCGTATTCTTATCAAACCCAACATCGTCACGGCCAACCGGGACTACATCCACCACAGTTACACCGAGCCGCGGATGTTGGGCGCGATGGTCCAGGTGCTGCGCGAGCACGGCGATTGCGGCGCGATAACCGTCGGGGAATCGGGGGGCATCGGGATGCCCTCACGGCTGTTCTTCGCCGAATCGGGCATCCGCGCGCTCTGCCGGTCGCTGGGGGTTCCGCTGGTGGACTTCAACGAGGAGCAGACGCGGGAAGTGGCGCTCCATCGGGCCAAGTGGCACCATACCGTTGCGTTGGCAAAATCCATTTTGGAAGCCGACTACCGTGTCTGGATGCCCAAGCTCAAGTTTCACATCGTAACCGGCATCACCAACGCGCTCAAGCTCAACATGGGGATTCTCACGCACCGGGAGCGGTTTATCTATCACGACGACCGGCTCCATGAGAAGATTGTAGACCTCCTGGAGCCGGGCTATCCGGATCTTATCGTTACCGATGCCGTCACCATCGGGCGGGGGTTCGAGTCGAGTCCCTATCCGGTCCATTTGGGGGCCGTGCTCATCGCCAACGACCCGCTGGCCGCCGATATGGTGGCCGCCCGCATCCTCGGATACCGCCCGCAGGACATCCGCCACCTCGCCGAGGCTGCGCATCGGGGATACGGCAGCCTGGACATGGCCCGCATCACCATCACCGGCGACGTTTCCATCGAAGCGCTGGCGCACCAGATCAAGGACGTGGACTCGCCTTTTCAGGATCTTCAGAAGCTGGACACGCCGCTGCGGTTTTACGAAGGCATCAACCGGCAATCGGGCAACATCTGCGACGGGGGCTGCATCTGTTCCATCAAGGGGGTGCTGGGGACAGCGGAAAAACGGTTTCCCGGCAATCTGAAAGGGGCCCGGCCGGGAGCGATCGTGATGGGATATTACCGGGGGGAAGTCATTCATCCCGGGCAACCGGTGGCGCTGATCGGCGCCTGTGCCGGTGTGGATGGCCGACTGGTGGCTGGCAAGGTCATTCGCATGCGGGGCTGTCCGGTGCGGGTGAAGGACATGATGCTGTTTTTGCTCCACCGCTTCGGGCTGCGGAGCCCGGCATTCGATCCGCGCAATCTGCGCCTGCTCCTTTACCACAGCCTCATCAACGGCCTCATGCGCCTGAGTATTCCGCTGCGTCCCGGTGCTCGCCTGGATTCCCGGTGATCGCGGCCATCGCCTCATGGAAACGGCATTGGGAAATGCCGTAACGGTTGAGGCGATTGAGGAACTGCCGTCCGTTGGCGTAACCGATGCCGAGGATGCTGCCGAGGGCGTTTCGTTTGCGGGCGGCGCCGCCCGCACCCACCAGGCCGCAGGCCAGGAGCATCTGCTGGGTGAAGCGGCCGCTGGAATGGTCGACCGCGCAGCGGGCGTCCATCAGGGCGGCGACGATGTCTTCGGGGCCGGCGTGTTCGATACCGATGTTGCCGTCGCGACGGGCGCGCTCACGGGTCAGGAATGCGTTTTTACAGCCCTGGATACGATCATTGATGCGCCGGCGGATCTGTTCGCCGGCATGGTCCGGATCCGTGAAGACGATGACGCCAGTCAGGCGATGGGCGGCGGCGATCCGGCTGAATGTCTCCTCCGTGAGTCCAAAACCCCGGGTGATGATGACTTCCGCATCGACGGACTGTTTCACGGCCCGCGCGTCGTCGCGTCCTTCCACAACGATGATGTCCCTGATCTTGACCACCGGTGCTCCTTTGGTTGGGTCTTGATTTCTGGATCATCTCCCAAAGAGTTGGGCGATGAATAGGGTTCAAGGGGCCGAGGGTTGCGCCCAATGCCGTGACTTGAACCCTTGGCCCCTTCTCTTCAATTAAATGGGAGAAGACCCAAAAAGTGGGTGCATACCACAGGCTTTGGCGTTGGGCAACGGGCGGGCGTAGCGCCCTGCCGGCAATTTAGCGCAGGGGGCGCGCACCGGTGGGGCGACGATCAGTCCGCCGCGCGCTGCTGGCCGGGAATGATTCCGCCGACGAGGGGTTCGTAGAGGCGGTATTCGGTGGCTTCGCCGAGAATGGCGTCGATCTGTTTCTGGAGAGACTGCCGCTCGGGGCTTGCCAGCCATTGCTGCCAGTCTTCCAGCCGGTGCCAGGAGCTGATGACCAGATATTCACCCGAACAGTCCAGACATTGGAAGGTGCGGCCGGTGATGTATCCGGGTTGGATGGTGGCCTGGGACCGCAACTTGACGATGAGCGGGGCCAACCGCGTGGCCTTGTCCGAGTCGGTGAACGTGCGCCGGATAATGACGGAGACTGCCATGTGGTCCTCCCATGGGCCATTGGCCCTGTTTCGGTAGACATGGCCGGCGGCACCGAACCGCTTGGTGCCGCCGCGTTCCTGAGGCGCAGCGGCGTCAGCCTTTGCGCTTGAGTGCGATCATCATGCTGAGTCGCAAGCGGTTCAGTGTATGCTGGAGTTCGCCGATTTCGTCTTCACGGGTAACGACGATCTCATCTTGCAGGTTCTTTCCGTTGGCCAGTTCGGTGGCGATGGCCGTCATGCGCCGCAGCGGCGTCATCGACCGGTTCACGATGATGAAGGTGAGCAGCAGCGACAAGGCCAGGATCGACGACATGATGATGACCAGGGTGATCATGAGCTGCTTTTTGGCGGCGTTGATGACATCCAGCGAGATGCCGATGCGGAATCCGCCCCAGTGCTTTCCCTTGACGTAGATGGGCGAAGAGACGTCCCACATGATTTCACCGGTATCGCGGTAGTAGGTCTGCAAAAGCCCTTTTTCCTCGTTCTGGGCGGCCTTGAGGCCCACCGGATCGTTGAAGACGCGCTTGGTGCGGTTGCCGACCTTGTCTTTTGCGGGGTCACCGGTGATGGGGTTCTGATACCGGGTGTTATGGGTGGGCAGGTATCCGTTGCGGTCGACGGTTACGGCAAAGATGATACTTTCGTCAAGGAGAAATTCGTCCTGGAGGGCGAGAATCGCCTTGTCCATATAAAAGTCGTATTTGGTGTGGAACTTGGGCGGGTCGAAGTTGCCGATCATTTCATAGTCGGTATCAAAGGCGTCGGTTACCGAAAAGACGCCGTTGTCGATGGCCTCTTCGATAGTCTGGCCGATCATCTTGGCCCCCACGATAGACTGGATTTTTCCGCGGCTGAGGAGCTCGGCCTCCAGGCTCCGGCTTTGCTGGGCCACCAGAAAATAGGTGCCGACCAACATGACCACCAGAATAAAAGCATTGACGGTCAAGGAGACTTTTACGCCGATCTTTCGCGTGATAAATGGTAGCATGGTCTGTGTTCCCCTCTTCTATCTATATAGGTCTGTGCGTGTCGCGTCTCTACCGTTTATACCCGATGCGGATGGCACCCCAGTGCTTGCCCTGGACGAAAATCGGCACGGACAGGTCTGAGAGCGTCTCCCCGGTATCTCTTTTATATGTCTGCAGCAGATACGGCTGCGTGTTGCGTGCGGCGGCCAGTCCGGTCCGGTCGTTGAATATCCGCTTGGTGCGATTGTTTTTCGTATTGTAGTCTTCGTCTTCGGTGAGCGGCCGGGAGTAGCGCGTGTTGTGGGTGGGTAGATACCCGTTTTTGTCCACGGCTACAACGAACAGATACCGCGGCTCCTGGTCCAGATACTTATCGAGAATGATGCGCAGGACATCGTCGGCCTTCCGATCGTACTGGGTGTGGAATTTCTGGGGGTTGGTATTGGGTATCGGAATATAGAAGGTGTCGAAGAGCTGGGCCAGCGAAAGGGTGTTTGACGCGACGAGTTTTTCAAATTCAGCCGCGACCTCGTCTCTGCAGTTCGATGCGGCCTGTTTGGCCGTCAGGTCAAAACCGGTGAGGGGTTCCTCGGCCCCGGCGACTGCCGCGCCGATGACAAAAACAAGGAAGAAAAATCCCGCGATGGCTGAAAGCCGGACAGTGCTGGTGTGCAATGTTTTTCTCCTTTTTCAAAAGGCCGGTTGGATGTATGCCAGCGCACCCACCCTTTAGGAGCGATGCGCAGATGGCAGAAACCGACTATCGCTCCAGGTTTTTCATCTCTTCCAGCATCACCTTTCTGAACGTGTTCTGCTCCTTTTCGCCGGGGATGCTCTGGGTGATGCGGTAAATCAGATCGGCCACATCTGTCTTAGGGATTCTGTCCAACTGCAGATTCTGGTCCGCTGCCGCATCTTCGATGAGCACCTCACCAAGTGGTCCGGCCAGTTCGACCAGTGTGGCCTTAATCCGGTCGATGAAGGCGGCGTCCACGAAAGCCGTCTTGTCCTCGGATTCTTCGATCAGCTTGAGTTTAACCAGCTTCGTAAAACTTTGCTTGAAGACTTCCGGCTTTAGACTGACCTCGGCCGCAATTTGACGCAACGTTTTTCGCTCGTCCACCGCCATGAGCAGTTTGAGCATGTCCGGGTCAAAGGTGATCTCGTTGGCCGTATTGGTGTTGGTTCTTCTGAAATGGGAATCAAGTAAGTTGGCCATGGCAGCCCCCAGCTGGTGCGGAAACATGAAAAGCGATGGTTGCCTTCTCAGGCGAGAATGCCGGAAAATATTAATCTGTCAGCAGGATCTTTATATCAGTTAAGTTTGTTTGGTGTCAACAATGCAATGAACAACGTTCATTAAATGGGGGCCTGTGAATAGCCCTCGAAACGCCTACCGGCATGTCTCGGTTGCAATTTATATCAACTCACTTTAACCTGAATCAACAATTGTTTGGTCTTTTTTCAATGGGCGGACGTTTATCATTGCGGGCCGGGGGCAGTGCACTCAGGTTCGGTCCGGGAAAACTACCCATTTCACACCGGGGGAGATGGCATGCTGGAAAGTTTGAAACGATTTTTCGAGAAACGGACCGGAGCCGACCCGGGGCAATCGCAACAGCGACCCGATGATGATATTCTTGTGGCGATCTGCGCACTTTTGGTCGAAATGGCGCGCATCGACGAACAGTTCACCACAGCGGAAATGGATGCCATTCTTGGGGTGCTCGTCGAGCGCTACGGCCTTTCCCCTGCGCATGCCCAGGACATCGTTGCCGAGGCGGATCGGGCGCTTGAAGACAGTCTTGACCTCTGGCAGTTCGCCCGGCGCATCAACGAGCACTATACCATCGCAGAAAAGCTCGAGGTCGTGGATACCCTTTGGCGGATTGTCTATCTGGACGGCAATATGGACGCCCACGAGCATTACCTCATGGGCAAACTCAAGAATCTGCTTCGTCTGGATCACGATCAATTGATTGCTTCAAAACTCAAGATAAAGGCGGAAGGAAGATAGACATGACCGAAAAAACCATAAAGAAGGTATGCTCCTGCACGAACTGCGGAAATGAGGCGGAAATGGCGGTGACCTGTACGTTGGAATCCGTGGCGAAAAAGGCTCCTGCTGCTGCGGCCGCCTCGGGTACCAAAATCAAAGGCCACGGTGTCTGCACCAGCTGCGGCAGCGAGGCAGACATGTGGCTCGATCTGGAGGAGGTCACCGGCGTCTGATCTCCCCGTTTTAAGATCGGCGCTACTCGAATACCATACTTTTTTTCGGAGAACGACCATGTGCAATCCGTTTTCAAACGGGGCCTCTGATGGAACAGTCACCAACCGGTTCATCGATTTGTGTCCCGACGGCGTTATCGGTGTGGACGCCGCCGGTATCATCCGCATTTTCAACCAGAAGGCTGTTTCCATGACTCAGCGGGCGGCCGATACGGTGCTTGGCAAACTGCATATCCGGGAAATCTATGGTTCCCTTGATCATGCCAAAGCGGTGAAGGCGGCCATTTATGCCGAATCCCACGGCGGCAACGGTTCCCTTGAGGGGTATGAGACCGAGATCTTGGATGTGAACGGCAGCGCCATCCCCATTCGCCTGTCTGCGATTCTCATCATGAAAAATACCGAAGAAATCGGAAGCATCGGGTTTTTCCACGACATGTCTCAGCAGAAGGCACTCGAGGCCAAACTGCGATTACTGTCCATCACCGATGGGCTCACAGGGCTGTTTAACCAGCGCCATTTTTATACGCGTCTGGCCGATGAGCTGGCGCGCACGGCGCGCTATGGACGACCGTTGAGTATGGTGACAATGGACTTGGATCGGTTCAAGGAATGCAACGACCGGTTTGGTCACCTGGAAGGTGACAATGTGCTGCGGCTTGTGGGCGATCTGATGAGAGCCGTAACACGCAGATCGGATCAGTCGTTTCGATACGGCGGTGACGAGTTTTTTGTGATTCTGCCGGAAACGGATCTTCAGCAGGCGGTTGTCATGGCAGAGAAAATCCGCACCACCTTCAACGCGCGTTGGCCCTACGATGCCGCCGACAGCAACGCGCCGCGGGTGACGCTCAGCATCGGCGTGGCCCAGAGCGCCGGCGAGGCGGAGCCAGAGGCCTTCATCCGGCGGGCCGACATGGCGATGTATGCCGCCAAGCAAGCTGGCGGCGACCGCATTTCAGTGGATGATACCACCCCGTAGGCGGGATGGCCGTACTGCGGTTCACTTCCGCGTTTTGATCACCACGAAGTTCACGAAGAACACGAAGGTAATAAAATCCTAAAGGTTTTTAAGGTTTTCTCCGTGCACTTCGTGTCCTTCGTGGTTTGGACTCAACGCAGTTGTTTGTGCGGCGTGTTTTTCAAGTGCACGGCGCACATCGTCCTCGTGGAGCCGGGCATGTTCATAGGCCCACCGGATGAACCGTTCCAATTTCCCGTGGCCGTGAAAGGGGTGTCTGCCCTCCCGGTCCAGATCCGATTCCGCCATCGCGGCCACCATCGCCACCGTCTTGGCGCGCACGTTTCGAAAGTTTTCCAAAAGCGCGTCCATTGACAGCCCGTCGAGTTTCTGAGGCTGGGTCCGGTTGAAGCGGTCCACGTCGAAGTCTTCGGGCGCGCCCGGTCCACCGGCAAGGATGTTTTCGAAGAGGTTTTGCATGGAGCGCTCGATGGTAATGAAATGGGCCAGTACCCGGCGCACCGACCACTGGACGGTTTCGGTGTATACGGGCACTTCGAGCGCAGTGGCCGGCAGTGCGGCGAAAAACGCTTCCGATTCGGCCCCGCCGGCTTTCAAGGCGGCAATGATCTCTGATTTACGGGACGCCATACGGTCTTCTCCGATGCGATATCACTCGCCGCCGGCAACCGCTGCCGGCACCGGCCGCTCTATGGACCGGATTGGCGTGGGGGCAGGGTGACGTGGGGCCGCCTCAAGCGCCTTGGCGGCAGCGTTTTTTTCATAGCTGACTGCCGGTTCATAGGACCAGCCGTCCGCCAGACGTTTTTCCTCCCGCTGCAGCATGGCATACGCATAGATTCCCGTCACGACAGCCGCCACCCGCGTGCGCCATCCGAATTCGGCGATGATGTCGGTGAGCAGGCGGTGCATTTTTTCATGCATGGCAGGCGCGTGCCGGTAGTACCGGCGCATGGCCCAGATGGCGCCGGCATAGGTGGTGCGCAGCGGCTGGGCTTCCCAGCGGTAGCGTTCGCGGATGCGCGGATCGGGGTGATGCTTGTAGTGCTGCCAACCGGTGAGCATCGTGCGGATCAGGCGGGCCAGGCTGGGGCCGTTCCGCGTGAAATCCGCTTTGAAGGCATCAAGCAAATAGTGCTCCTCCTGGCCGGCGGTGATGTGGGCGTGCCGATAGTTGAACCGGTACTGCCCGTGCACGTCTGCCGGGGGCATCTCCGAAGCATCCAGCAGCGTTCCGGCGGTTCGGTGCGTTTCATAGAGCGGGGTTCCGGGCACCGGCGTGTAGAGCATGAACTGGTGAAAATCGGTGGCGTGGCTGACGGCGTGGTCGATGACCGCCGCCATGGTGTCCGGCGTGTGGTCCTCCAGACCGATGATGGATGAGCCCAGCACCCGGATACCGTGGGATTGGAGCCGGCGGACCAGCGCATGGGTGTCCACGTCTTCCAGTTTGCGGTAGCGGCTGCCATCGCCTTCGATGCCCATCCATACCCATCCGACGCCCAGTCCCACGATCTGCTCCATAGTGTAGGCGCGAAGCACCCGCGCAGAGCTGAACACGTTGAGCATCCAGCTTTTATCGTGCTGCTGCATCAGCTCCAGCAGACGCAGCGCGCGGCGCCGGTGAAGCAGAAAGTTTTCATCGAGGATGAAAAATGAGCGGGTCTTGAGTTCCTTTTCCATGCGGCACATGACATGGAACAGCTCGTCGCCGGTCTCGAAGAAATTGACGAAATGACCCTTGCCGCCAAAAAGCGCCGATGTGGCGCAAAAGTTACACCCCACCGGGCAGCCGACCGAAGGGATGAGAATGGCCGCGGTGTCGCCCGGCCCATCGGAGAGCGGTATGCCCAATATGCGGGTGCCGAAGGCAGACAGGGCCATGGGGTGCTCAATGGGCGCGGCAGGGTCCTCGCCGAGAAACTGCCTGAACCAGCGGATCCCCTCGCCTTTGACGATGTGGTCGGCGTCGATGTCGCAGGCCACGGCCGCCACCGCTCCGGCGATGTGACCGCCCACCACGATGGTGGCCCGGGGCTGAAGGCGGCGGATCAGTGCGCACATGATTTTCAGCTTTTCCACATTGGGAAGAATGGCGCTGATGCCGATGATGTCGTATGCTGTGGTTTCCAGTTCCCGGGTAAAGCGCTCCAGAGTGGGAAAATCGAGCAGCGTGCAAGGCGCTGTCATGTTGGCCTGGAGCATCATCAGGCCGAATGAGCGGTGAAACATCCTCAGCGAGAACGCGCCCTGGACCCGGGTGACCTGGTTCTGATAGAGTTCCATGGGGTTGACGGCGCGGCTGCCGGTGTCATCGTCGCGGGCGTAAGGACCAAATACGCTCGATAGCAGCACTCTGGCCCGGGAGCCTTTGGGGTGGACGGGGGGGGGCGATGTCATTTTCTTCTCCTGGCTGAAGTTTATACTGTTGAAGATATCGGCATCCAGCGAAGAAGAAAAGCGCACGGTGGCCGTTTTACAAAAGAATTACACACAGGGCGGCGCTCTGCGGTAGGCCGCCGGAATGGAAAGATCATGTTTGAATATCAGCAGTCCGGCCGTTATTTTGCGCAGGTGGCAGAAGGATTTGAGGAGATCGCCGGCACGGAGCTGACGCAGCTCGGCGCCAGTGATGTGGCACCGGCAGTCCGGGGGTTTCATTTTTCAGCCGACCCATCGGTCCTGTATGCCATCACTTACCAGGCCCGCCTGGTGATGCGGGTTCTGGCGCCCCTGGTGTCCTTTTACTGCCGCGATCGCGAGGAGCTCTACAAGGAAGGGCGGGCCGTTGACTGGGCTGCACTGTTTTCCGTGGACCAGACCTTTGGCATCGTTTCCAACGTTTCGGGCAACGACCGTCTGCGGCACTCTCAGTTTGCGGCCATGTGTCTGAAGGATGCCATCGCCGATGCGTTCCGGGAGCGCTGCGGCGCCCGGCCGTCCGTCGACCGGAGTGCGCCTGATGTGTGGCTAAACCTCCACATCCAGGGCAACCACGCCACTGTCAGCCTGGACGCCTCCGGAGGCGCGCTTCACCGGCGCGGCTACCGTCAGCAGACCGTGACCGCCCCCATGCAAGAGACCCTGGCGGCGGCCATGGTGGTCCTTTCCGAATGGCAGGGAGAGCGCCCGCTCTACGACCCCATGTGCGGTTCCGGGACCCTGCTCTGTGAGGCCCTCATGGCCTACTGCCGCATTCCCGCCGGCTACTTGAGAAGCCAATCGGGGTGCCGGCGGCTTCCCGATTTCGACGAAGGCCTTTGGCGGCAGATGACCTCGGCAGCCGATGCGGCCATCCGCCCGCTGCCCGAAGGGCTGATCGCCGGCAGCGATTCGGATCCTGCCGCCGTCAGCGCGGCCGCCGCCAACTGCCGGATGCTCCCCGGTGGGGAGAACATCCGACTGGATCGCCGGGACTGCCTGTCCCTGGAAGGGCTTGCCGACAGGGTCATTTTGAGCAATCCGCCTTACGGCGTCCGGCTGGGCAAGGGCGATGACCTGGGCCTGTTATACGGGCGCCTGGGTGATTTTCTCAAGCAGCGCTGTGCCGGATCCAGCGCCGTACTTTTTTTCGGGGACCGCGGCATGATCAAGCGGATCGGGCTCAAGCCGTCATGGAAAAAATCCCTGAAAAATGCGGCCCTGGACGGCCGCGTGGTCCGATTTGACATGTTCAAGGGGTTCTACAATTCGCAGAAGGCTTCGACGGCAGGTGCCCGAAACGAGCAGGGTTCACCACGGGGTTGACAACCTCGGGGATATCCGGGTATTCGACCCGCTTTGGCAACCCTGTCGGGAGACCGGCGACAACTCAAACGGGCTTTGCCCTCAGGAAAGGAGAAACCCCATGGTCAAACTGGAAACCAGCATGGGCGACATCGTGATCGAACTCAATGAAGAAAAGGCGCCCCAGTCGGTGGCCAATTTTCTGTCCTACGTCAACAGCGGCCATTATGACGGCACCATTTTTCACCGGGTCATCGACGGATTCATGATCCAGGGCGGCGGTATGACCGCGGACATGAAGGAAAAGGCCACCGGGGGGTCCATCGAAAACGAGGCGGACAACGGGCTCACCAACGACCCCTACACCGTGGCCATGGCCCGCACCATGGATCCCCACAGTGCATCGGCCCAGTTTTTCATCAACGTCAAGAAAAACGACTTTCTCAACCACACGGGGAAAAATCCCCAGGGGTGGGGTTATGCGGTCTTTGGCAAGGTGGTCAAGGGTCACGGTGTGGTCAACAAGATCAAGGGGGTTGCCACCGGCCGCACGGGCATGCATGACGACGTGCCCAAGCAGCCCGTGGTGATCGAAAAGGCCACCGAGGTCGCCTCGGTCGAGTAGTGGTTGCCTGAGCTTGTCTTGAATGCATTCCTCCGCGGCGGATCGCACCGGTCGAAGCTTGATGGCCTCGTTAAAAGTCTGAAATCACCGCAGAGGTCGCAGAGGTAACCAGAATAATTAAATGAATCCTCTGCGTTTCATTGCGAACGCTGTGGTTCAAAATCGCTTTTTCCGGTTTTATCAAACTTCGGAGGCTCGCCTTTTGGGCGGGATCAGACCATTGTGAACCGGCCCCCCCCCCCCCGATGGGGGGCCGGTTCCATCGTTTTTCGGGGTGCCCATGGCTCACCGCTCCGACATGGCCACCGGCGTCTGGCTCATTTTGCTGGCCACCCTTGGCATCGTGCTCATGAACACCTGCGCGAAGATGAGCAGCGCCGTCCACAGCCCTGTGGAAATGGTGTTCTATCGCGGGGTGGTCGCCCTGGCCTTTATTGTCCCGTATATGCTCTCGACCCGTTCGAAGGCCGTATTCAAAACCCGCCGCATCAAGGCGCACCTGTACCGGGCCCTGGTCGGCAACGTGGGCGTGGGCTTTGTCTTCTGGGCCTACACCCTGCTGCCCATGGCCGATGCCACGGCCTTGCTGTTTGCCGCGCCGCTATTTGTGGCGGCGCTGTCTCCGCTGCTTCTGAAGGAACGGGTGGGCCGGTTTCGGTGGTTCGCAGTGGGGATCGGATTTGTGGGGATTCTTCTCATAGTCCGGCCCTCGGGGGGCATTCTCTCCAATCCGGCGGCCCTGGTGGGGCTGGCCGCGGCACTGAGCAACGCCCTGGTGGACATGGCTCTTCGGAACCTTGGGCGCACCGATGAGGCCCTGACCACGGTGTTTTACTTTCTTCTCATCGGCGTGCTGGCTTCGGCGCCCTACACCCTCTTTTTCGGAACGCTGCCCAGTGGGGAGATGCTCCCCTGGATCATCGGCATCGGCATCTTTGCCGCCATCCAGCAGGTGGCCAAGACCACGGCCTACCGCTTTGCCGAGGCCTCGCTGCTGGCGCCCTATACCTATTCGGCCATCCTCTGGGCGGCCTGGATCGGCTGGCTGCTGTGGCGGGAGGTCCCGGATGTATCGGTGGTGGCGGGCACGGTGGTGGTCATCGCCTGCAACCTTGTGATCTTCACCAAGGAACGTCGCCGTCGCTGATGTGTCCGGAACGCCGCTTTCTGCGGGGAAAATCATTTGAAGGGTGTGACATGATCTGCGATCCGTGGGCGGTCACCCGATTCGTTCGCGCAGATCACCGCCCAAAAGAGTCCGGTCGTGGCGCCACCGGCAGATTTCCCATATTGACAGGGCGCTTTAAAATTTGGATAGTGGACCGATCCATCGGGGCGACCACTCTTGGGGCATCAGCGATATCCGGGCACAATTTGCGCGGCGAGGTAAACGGCATGCTCAAAAGCATGTTCTTATCTCTTCTCTGAAAGACAAATTTTTCATAGCTTTGGCAACCCCGTTCATGCCGGCCATCGTTGCCAAAGATGCCGTTTATGGCTGGGCTCGATCTCCCAAGGGTCGGACCATGAATCACGGCGGCCATTAAGATTCCGGTGGATCGTGCTTTTCAATGTTCGCCGCCGGCAATGCCTGTAAGTCGTTCCGAATGCAATCTGTAACCGGCAGTTCGAAACATAAGGAGATGGTCATGGGGATGTTCAGTGATGTTTTGCGAAAGATGGCGGACTTTCTTTCGGACACGGAGAATAAAGCGGCGTCAAAAACAAAGCCAGGCATCCAGGATCTGGCCACCAAACGGCTCCTGGCCTTGCAAGGCCGGATGGAGATGGTCGAAGCCCAGGTACGATTGGCTGCCCAGAGCCGGCGCGATTTGCAGCGCCTGGTGGCTGAGGCCAAAGCCGTGGAAGCCATCGGCAAGCAGGCGATGAGCGCCGGCAATACGCCCAAGGCGGAATCGGCCATGGCGCGGTACGCCATCATGCAACAGACGATTCAACAAATGATGAGCCAAGCCAAAACAGCCGACGAACAGGCTAAGGCGGCGCTGGAAAGTTTCAGGGCCGAAGCCATGGCCGCACAGCGCGCCGCCTCCGAAGCCAAAGCCCTGGCGCAGCTGGAGAGCGTTATCGAGCTGCAAAAAAAGCATCAGGCCCTGGCTATGACACAATCCACAGCCGCCGACGAGTTCGAAGACGCCCGGGAGGAGCTGCTCTTATCGGCATCGGTTCAGGCGGCCACCTTGAGCATTCAGAGCGGGCAGGACGCGCTGGGCGCCGAGATTGCCGCGGCCAGCAAAAACGCCGAGGTGACGGCCATTGGCCGGCGTTGGCAAAAAGAGCTCGCTCAAGCCGGTAACAAAGAGATCGCGGAGGCCGAGATTGTCGACGACCCCGCTGAAAGCGCCATCAAATTTCTGGAGAAACCGCCCTTGGGTGGCCTCATCGACATCGGCCCTCGGTCGAAGTGACACCGTGCGTGCAACCGGCTGAAACAGCCCTGACTGAACCGTAAAGGAAGTGGATATGGCGGAGTTGCTGCAGTGGTGGAACCTAATTTTTATCCTGCCCTTTATCGGCGCCCTTTTTTATATTCTCCTGCTCTGTACCGGTACCGTGGCCGCCGACCACGACGCGGATTTCAACGTGGACATGGATCAGGATGCCGATTTAAGCGCGGACATGGACCACAGCACGGGTATCGAACACCTGCATGACGTCGATCCGGGGATGCTGGCCCGCGCGCTAAGTTTTTTGGGCATCGGCCGGGTTCCCTTGTCGATTATTCTCATTTCAGTCTGTTTTTTGTGGGGGTTCACCGGGTTCGCGAGCAACACCCTGCTCAAACCAGTCCTGCCGGCGTTTCTGTTTGTGTGGGTCTCCATCGCCATGGCCTTGATGGTATCTGTCTTTTGCACCCGATTGTTAGCTGCTTTGCTATCCCGCATCATGCCTGCCACGGAAACATACGCTGTTTCCATAGAACAATTGACGGGCAAATGGGCCGAGGCCATAACAACCATCGATGAAACCTTCGGCCAGGCCCTTGTCCACGACGATGCCGGCGCGTTGCACACCGTCCAGTGTTTGGTGCATGCCGGCGAAAGCAATATCTCTCGCGGCACACAGGTGATTCTGTTGTTTTTCGACAAGAACCGCAGGGCCTTTTTTGTGGGCACGGAAACGCCGGTTGTCAACCGGAGCGAAGACGATTCAGACATGAAAGCGCAATACTGATCCGCCTTCAGCGCAGAAAGGATAGGTTCGAATGCTGCGTGCGAAAATACCCAACCCTGCTTCTGCAAGACGGAATGCTTCTGTTCAGGCCCCAATTAATCACTCCAGGAAAGGATTGCCGATGTCTGAAATAAGAGCCAAAAGCGGATCCGGTGCCGGTTTCGGCATCATGATGATTTTGTTTGCCGTGGCATTTATTGTGATACCGTTCATGTTTGAAGAGGTGGCTGGTGTGAGCCGCCTGATCCTGGTCGGTTTCGGCGTGGTGATGCTGCTGCTCGGATCCATTGTCATCATCATCACACGGCTCTATGTGCGCACTGCCGCAGACGAGGCCTTTGTACGCACCGGCATGGGCGGACAGAAAGTGATTATCGACGGCGGCGCCATTGTCATTCCGGTGGTGCACAAAGTGGTGCCGGTCTCTCTGGCCACCATGCGCCTGGATGTGGAGCGCAAAGACCAGGATGCCCTGATCACCGGCGATAAATTGCGCGCTGACATCAAGGCAGAGTTTTATATCAAGGTACAAAAGGATCGGGAGGCAGTGGTCAACGCGGCCACCTCCCTGGGCGAGCGATCGATCAATGCGTCCACGGTCAAAGAACTGGTCAATGAAAAGCTCATCTCGGCCCTGCGCACGGTGGCGGCCACCAGGTCCCTGGAGGATTTGAATGCCAAGCGCGACGAGTTCGCCGACGCGGTCCAAAAAATCGTCTCCAGCGACTTGCGGCACAACGGTTTGACCCTGGAAAGCGTTACCGTATCCCAGCTCGACCAGACCCCGCCGGATAAAATGAAGGCCGAGTCCAACATCTTCGATGCCCAGGGCACGCGCCAGATTGCAGAGATCACCCAGCAGATGCGTGCTGAAACCAACGCCCTGGAGCGCGAGGCCGACAAGTCCATCAAGAAGCAGGATGTGGAAAAAGACCAGTTCGTCTACGAGCAGGAGATCGCCCGGGCCTCGGCCGAAGCCCGGCAGAACAGCGAGATCGAGAAGGCCCAGGCCGAAGCGCAACAAAAGGCAGCCACCTTTACCGCCGAGCAGGACGAACTGGCCCGAGTGCGGGAAGTGAAACGCGATGAGGCGGTTTCAGTGGCCAATGTGGTGCGCGAGCAGCGCGTTCAAGTGGCCAACGTGGAGCGCGAACGCGCCCAGCAGGTGGCTGACATGGAGCGCCAGAAAGCCATTGCCAAGACCGCCGAAGAGCGCGCCAAGGCCGAAGCGGCTCAGAAACTGGCCGAGGCCGAGCGTGAAGCCGCCGATCAGCAGGTCAAGACCGTGGCCGTAACCGAGGAGGCCAAGCGCACGGCGGAAAAAGCGTACATCGACAAAGCGCGTCAGATCGATCAGGAAGCCTACCAGACCGAACGTCAGGCCGAAGCCTTGCGCAAAGCCGCGGAAAAGGAAGCGGAAGCCCGCAAGCTCAAGGCGGCCGCCGAGATGGACGCGCTGATCGCCGAAGCGGCCGGCGAGCAGGCCAAGCAGATGGTGCCGGTCAGTGTCGAAAAAGAAAAGGTGGCTGTCGAACAGAAACGGATCAACGATGTGTTGCAGCCCGAACTGAAGGCCAAAGCCGAGTTCAAGGAGATTTCGGTGCAGCTCGAGGTGAAGCTCAAGGAGATCGAAGTGAACGGCGATGTGCAGAAGGCTTTTGCCACGGCCATGGGACAATCCCTGGCCAGCGCCAAGATGAATATCTTCGGCGATCCCGGCACCATGAGCAGGATGATGAACATGTTCAACCGGGGCCAGAGTGTCTCGACCCTGGTGGAAGGCTTCGGCGAAACCATGGATCCCAATGCCCTGAAGAAGGCCGGCGACATGGTCACCGATATCGGCGAGAGCCTAGGCGGGATTCTACACGGCCTTTTCGGCAAGCGCCTGCCCGCCGACAGTGTCGATGCCGTTGCCGCGCAACTGAAAAAGCATCCGGAGACCATCGCCCATATGCGAACGCTGCTGGCCCAAGGCGCCAGCGATCTAAAACTGGCGGCGCTTCTGGTTAAGGTATTCGGGGACGATTTTGATCTCAAAACCACCGCCGCATTTATCGAAGCCTTGCGCAAAGATCCGGCCATTCTGGACAAAATCGGTGATATCGTGGACAAGTTCAATGCCGAATAGCCTCGGAAGGTGCCAGTTTGCCGGTTAGGCCGTCCGGGCCGCTTAAGCCGGGAAGAAATACGTTCCGTTTGCACAACAACCCCTGGTGAACATCGAAATCGAAATCGGTATCGCTATCGGCCTTAAAAAACGTCGATTCCGATACCGATCCCGACCCCGATAGGATCTTGGGGACGAATCGGAACATTATTCTGACAAGTACTTTAACCGGCCAAACCGGTGGACGGGCCACCCCGCATCGGTGAAGATTCGCAGCCCGGTGTTCCCTTATCCCCAATCGGGGGCGCCAATGGTGCACTGGTCAAAGGAGGCGCGATGGAACTCCGGTATAAACACGACGAATTTGCCACGCACCAGCCGGTGCTGGTGGAACTGCTGAAGCGCACGAGCGGCGATATCATTGAACTGGGCTGCGGACTGGGGAGCACGGCGTTGATCAAGGAGCTCACCGGAGACCGCCGGCGTCTGGTGAGTGTGGAGTCCGACTATCAGTGGTATTCCAAGTTCAAACACTTGGAGACCGCGCATCATCAACTGTACTACCTCAATGCCGGCAATGAGGACTGCGCCAAAACCGGCGAAAAGTGGGCTGCGTTTCTGGAAGGGATCCTGTTCGGTGAATCGGGGTTTGAGGTCGCGCTCATCGACCAGTCCCCGTGGACGGCCAGAACCCACTGTCTCAATCTTTTAAAAAACAGGGTTCCCTACATTATCGTCCATGATGTGGATTATTTTCCGAACGCGGGCGCCTGGGGCACGATACGGTCATCGACACGGCAGGGCGCGCTGATCAGACATGACATGGATTTTTCCGATATCGTCACCGCCTACCAGGTGTACTATCCACCGTTCAGATTCTTTAGATGCCCCACAGGGCCGCCAACGCTGCTGTGCAGTAATTTTGTTTCGACCGAGGCACTGCAGCTTCACGTCGAAGATTACTACCGCTGAGCCGTGGCGGCCGAAATGCCGACAGCCGCCTTGGATCATGCTGCAGGTCAGGGCCTTGTTCCGCATAGCGCCGGGTATTGGCTTCCACCGAAACCACTTGTCATCGTCGCCGTCGATCTGCGAGCGCTTCAAAAACCGTGGTGATGGTGCCGGTTGTCCAAAAATATCTGGCAACGGTTACATGAAGGTCACTTTGCCCGTATGCACGTCGTACATCGCGCCTGTCAGTCCGATTTGCCCTTTATCGGCCATATCCCTCAAAATCGGGCTGCGCTCGCGAATACGCGCAACGGTGAGCATCACGTTTTTATCGGCCACCGCTTGCACAAATTTATCGTTTTTCGAAGTTCGGTCTGCATCATATCCGGCGACGGCCGCCACAGCAGCTTTGATGTTGACCAGCGTCTGGGTGAGGTTGCCCATGACGACATCGTCACAGGCCCCTTTGACGGCACCGCATTCCGTGTGTCCCAGCACAACAATCAACTTGGCACCGGCTGCGGCACAGGCAAACTCCAGGCTGCCGAGAATATCGTCGTTGACAAAGTTACCCGCAACGCGTGCGCTGAAGATATCGCCGATGCCTTGGTCGAAGATCAATTCATTGGACGCCCGCGAGTCCATGCAGCCCACGATGGTTGCAAACGGAAACTGACCGTTGCCGGTCATCTTGACCTGCTGCATCAAGTCACGCTCAATCATGTTTCCCCCGACAAATCGGGTGTTGCCTTCTTTGAGCAGTTGCAGCGCTTTTTGCGGCGTCGTCGCATCTTGGGTCTTTCGGGTCTGGGTCTCGGCCATTTGGGCGGCATGCGCCGTTATCGCCGACAGGGTCAAACCTGAGCCGGCTGCGGCTGCCAACAGGGTGCCGCCGGCACGCTTAAGAAAGTTCCTGCGATCAGTCACTATGGAATTCATGGGCGTTCCCTTTCGTCTTTTCTATTCGTATCGTTAAGTCTCGAGTGAGGTTTTGCTGAACATCCGGTGTCGGGGTAAACCGCCAACGGCCGTCAACGCGATCCAGGTCTTCGGCGATTTTTCCGGAACCTCACCTTCATGGCGTCATTATTTTGACCGACTTCGTACCCGAGAACATTGGGCCTTCTTCGATGGTGTCAATCATATCCGATGTTTTTTTTAGCAATTGTGTCAGTGAACCGCAGGGTATGCAGGCTGGATGAGATCGGTAAAAGCGAGATGCAAATTGTCGGCAAGCTGACTTAGAATAAGCCGGTCAAAACGGGCTGGGACAAGGTTGTCTGCTTGCCAAGTTCCGATATAGGGGAGTAATCTGTGAGACTGTTGTACTGAAACGCAAATAAATATCTCCCATCTTTTCGCGCGATCGACAGCAGTAGCGCCAGAGCGTTTGTTCAGAGGGCAATTTCAACCCTGCCGGCAATTATAATGAGGGGGGCAATGGGCTTTTCAATCGAAACCGAGGACGGCATCATGGTCGTGCGCCTTGCGCCCGGAACCACCTTGACCTACGAACTTGCCGCCAAGGTGCTGCGCCAGCAGCGCGGCCGACCGGAGAACCTCACCGTCAACGATATCTGGGATACCCGTGGGTGTGTCGCCTCGGCCGACTTCAAAAGCGACCAGGTCATGTGGATCGTCGAGGACATCAGGCGTCTGCATACCGGCGGCCGGTATCATGAAAAGTCGGCCATGATCGTCGACAGCGAAGAATCCTTTGGTATTTCGCGGATGTTTCAGATTCTTGTTGAAGCGCTCCCCTATGAGTTTCGAATTTTTCGGGACATGCCGAGCGCCAAAGCTTGGATCAAGACCAAGGGGTAAAGCACAGCGATGACGGATCGGGGATACTATCGGAGGGTCCCTGTCTTCCCATTATTTATTTGAGCCGTCAGGACAAAAAGATACAACGCCCGAGGACCGTGGGCGCCTTGCACCAGCGTGGCTTCGATATCCGCCGTTTTACTGGGGCCGGTGATGAGGGTCAGGCAATCGGTAAGGCCCTCGGACCGCTCTTTCGGGTCCCACTTGAGCAGTGCATAGAATTCCTTCAGGTCGGTCAGAATCTGGTCCAGTCGAACCACTGCAATATGAATTGAGGGCAACAATGAGGCGCAGCGGGGTTGGCCGGTGCGGACCTTCAAGGCCAGGGTCGCGCTTTCTGCGATGCAATAATCGGCCGCTGTGACGCCGATCAGGGCATTTTCGGCATGGGCGCGAAATGCTGTCCGCCCGTGGGGGCCTGACGCGCCGTCCGGGAAATAGACCGGCATATTCAACGCCTCGAGGGCGGCGGGCAGCGCCAGCGCGTTCACCAGGGGGTGGTCCCAGGCGATGATGGTCTTGCGCTCGCCCCATTCGGCGCGGCTGTCGGCGGCTATGGCCGCAATGGCCGCTGCGATTTCGGCCGGGTTCTTTTCGGCGCGGACGGTGATGTTCAGTGAATTTCCAACGGCAGTGATTCGTTCCAGCAGGATCCGGCGCTGTTCGGCGTCACGGTTTCGTATCGTTTCCAGAAGCCGGATGTCATCCGCGTCCGGGGAGGTCGTAATGATATCGCGCAGGCAGGGCGCGGCTGATGCCCGGCGATTTAATGCTTTTTGGATGTTTCCGAAAAATTCGGCCTGGCTGAATTCAGTCATTTCGCTTGCCCGCAGTGCTGCTTTTGAATCGGTCGATGAAGCTGCGCCCTGAAACCGGTTTCAGATCGCGGCTCCGGGTCCACCCCTCGCCGGCCAAGGGGAGCCGTCTGATCATCTGGTGGTCATGGGGCAAAAATTTCTGGGCGAACTGCGCGGTTTTCAGAAAAAGGTCGTAAAGGCGCCGGTCACGGATCAGGACTGACCACAGGGTAAATGCGGACCGCTCGGCCGGGTTTTTTACGGTGACGTTCCAGTGCGCGTCGCCTTCGGCGAGTTTGGCACGCAGCAGCAGCAGCATCCGGGGGATGTCGATGTTGACCGGGCAGGCGTCCATGCAGGCCCCGCACAGGGTTTCGCCCTGACACAGGTCACTGGCGCGATTGATACCCGCAAGCAGGGGCGTGACCACGGCCCCGACCGGTCCCGAATACGCGGTGCCGTACGAATGCCCGCCGATCCTGCCGTAAACCGGGCAGACGTTGAGGCAGGCGCCGCACCGAATGCAGCAGAGCATTTCCCTGAAATCCGGATCAGCCAGAATCCGACTCCGGCCGTTATCGATGATAATCAGGTGCAGTTCTTCAGGGCCGTCTGTTTTTCCACTGCGGCCGGGCCCCCCGATATAGCTGACGTAGCCGGCCATTTTCTGAACCGCTGCGCCCAGTGCCAGCAGCCTGAAAAGAATTTCGTGATCTTTGAGGTCGGCAACGACCCTTTCCATGCCCATGAACGCGACGTGGACCTTCGGCAGCGTGGTGGCCATGCGGATGTTGCCTTCATTGGAAACGGTGGTGATATGGCCGGTTTCCGCGCAGGCCAGGTTGCATCCCGAGATGCCCATGTCCGCCTGCAGGAATTTCTCGCGCAAGGCTTTTCGCGCGGCCAGGGTCAGGGTGGGCGGATCCTCCGTATAGGGGATGCCCAGTTTTTCAGTGAAAAGCCGGCCGACCTGCTGCCGGGTTTTATGAATCGCCGGGGCGATGATGTGGGACGGCGATTCCCCGGCGAGCTGGATGATGTATTCTCCCAGATCCGTTTCCACGATCTCGATACCCGCATCGCCCAGTGCCCGGTTGAGTCCGATCTCTTCGGTGAGCATCGATTTGCCCTTGACCGCCAGCTTCACGTCGTGCTTTCGGGCGATGTCAAGGCATTGCTTCACGGCGGCAGCGGCATCGGGGGCGAAATGAACGAAGCCGCCGTTTTGCCGGATTTTATCGGCAAGGGCGTTCAATAGAACGTCAAGATTCTCAACGGCCCGCATCCGGATATCATGGGCCTTTAACCGGAGCTCCGGGCCCTCGGTCAGCGCGAGATAGCCCGCAGCGGTACCCCGCCCGAAGCGCTGCTGCAGGTTCGCCAGTGCTTTTCGAAGTACCGGATCGCCGATGGCTTCGCGCGCGGTGGTTTCATAGTGGTGTGGTTTCACGTGAGTCCTCTGGCCAGCAGCTCGGCGATGTGCAGGGTTTTGACCGAAGATCCGATCCGGTGGAGTCTTCCCTGGATGTTCATCAGGCAGCTGACGTCGCAGCCGGTAACGGTGTCGGCGCCCGTGGCCAGTATGTTGCTGATTTTATCATCGACCATGGCAGTGGATATGTCCGGGTACTTCACGGCAAACGTGCCGCCGAAACCGCAGCAGATGTCGGCGTCTCTCATCTCGACAAGTTCTGCGTCCTGAATATTGCGTATCAGGCGCCGCGGCTGCTCGGCAACCTTAAGGCCCCTGAGAAGGTGACAGGAATCGTGGTAGGTGATCCGTCCGGCGTAGCGGGCACCCAGGTTTTCGACTTTGAGCTCGTCCACGAGGTACTGGGTGAGCTCAAACGTTTTCCGGCCGACCCGCAGGGCGCGGTCAAACCAGTTGGAATGAGGTTCAAAAAGGTCGGGATAGTGGTGTTTGACCATGTATACGCACGAGCCCGAGGGGCAGACAATGGCTTCAGCATCTTCGAAGATTTCGATGAAATGTTTTGCCGCCACGCAGGCGGCGCGGCGATATCCGGCATTATAAGCGGGCTGGCCGCAGCAGGTCTGCTCCACCGGGCAGTCTACGGAAATCCCGAGCCGGTTGAAAATGGCAATCATGGCGTCGCCCACCTCCGGGTAGAGGCCATCGACCAGGCATTGCACAAACAGGGTCACGCGTTTTTCGGTGGCCATTTTCAAAATCCTGTTTCCGGTTCTCTTTACAGCGCCAGTGCATCCCCAATGGCTGTTTTCTAACAGTCCTTCTTCGTGTCCTTCGTGGTAGCCATGTGAATTACTCCAGGCGACGCGGTTCTCAAGGCCAAGGTTTAGCGCTTCTTTTCGAATACCGCAATCCTTTACGGATGTCCGAAATCGTCGACGGTACGAAATATGTAATGGTGATCGGATTCCCGGGCAAAAACGTCAACAATCTGGGAATCCAACAGCGTGGATGTGCCAATCATTTTGCAAACACAACAGACGTGAGATATATGGAGGAATGAAGCGACGCCAGTGACGCCTTAACAGCAAAACACCCTTGACCCGTTGATCAAAAAATACAGCACCGCCGACACCCAGTGGATCGGCACGAAACAGGTCGGTAAAGGGATTGAACTATGAAATCCGCCATCATGCGTCTTCCCCTTATCACCATGCTCCTATGCACACTTTTCCCGTCGTCGATCTGCGGGGCTACCGAACGCCGGACTGCATTGGTCATCGGAAATAGTCACTACAGCGACGGACTTTTGAAAAACCCTGTCAATGATGCCACAGATATCGCCGCAGCCCTAAAGGGCCTTGGATTCACTGTTACCTTGAGGTTAGACGCAGATTTGCGCGTTATGAAAGATGAAATTGATAATTTCGGTGAAACCCTCAAAAAGGGTGGCGTTGGTCTATTCTTCTACGCTGGTCATGGTATCCAAGTCGGCGGCGTCAATTATCTGATTCCAGTTCGTGCCAAGATTAGTAACGAGAGGATGGTAGAGTACGAAGCGCTTGACGTCAACCGCCTATTGTCTTCATTGGATTACGCCGGGAACAGTCTCAATATTGTCATGTTGGATGCTTGCCGGGACAATCCCCTCGCCAGAAGTTTCCGTAGTGCAGGTAGAGGGTTGGCGATCATTTCCAGGACACCGCAAAGTACGATTATTTCTTTTTCAACAGGCGCCAATCAGGTTGCAGCTGACGGTGATGGCCGCAACAGCCCTTATACTGCTGCATTCCTGCAAAGCATTAAGACCCCGGGCCTACCGGTAGAGCAAGTATTTAAAAGCGTGCGTAACAAGCTCGTGGAAGACACTCAAGGCCGGCAGGAACCTGCCGAGTATACTACATTAAGGGGAGATTTCTACTTCGTTCCACACCGCGGCGAGACGGAAAACAGTCCTGATACCGCTTCCACCCTGCCGAAATCATCACCCGAACCGGCACCTGATGATTTGTCCCGGCAGCAGGCGCTCGATGGCGGGGGTGAGACGCTATCTGCAGAACGCCGCAAAACGGAAGCCGAGCGGCAGGCGCTGGCCATGGGGCAGCGGCTATCGGCCCCGGCAGCCGGCGAGACCGGCAGAGACGGTCATTTCATAGCCTATGACAACGGCACGGTTTTGGATACAAAGACGAGCCTGATGTGGGCGAGTAAAGATAATGGGAGCAATATCAGCTGGGCCAATGCCAGGTCCTATTGTGAAAATTACCGGGGCGGCGGCTATTCCGACTGGCGGATGCCCACTCAGGATGAACTGGCGGGGTTGTATGATGCGGGCAAACCCCGGCCGGCAGCCTGCAGTATATGGTATCCCGTACATGTTGCGACAGAATTGATTGATATTACGTGTTATGTCGCCTGGGCCTCAGAATCGCGCGGTTCCGAGGCGGCCGTCTTCAATTTCGGCCTTGGCAATCGGTACTGGCTTCACCAGTCCGATGATATCAGCGAGTCCCGGGCACTGCCGGTGCGCTCCGGCAGATAGATTAGAAGCCATTTCAAAACCTCCCTTGAGGCCCAATCTCGGTGTTGGATCTGATTGAAGGTTTTGAAACAGCTTATAGTGTTTCCATTTCAACCCGGGAAAACGGGAGATATCGGCCCTATTTCATCAATTTCGGATCAGGTGGCCCGCCAGGTAGGTGCCCATGGAAAAACGGTGGCGATGAGTTTTCCCGTATTGTCGGAAAACCGGTCCATCAGCGGCCCCGCCCCGGCAAATTCCCGGAAGGAGACCAGCCGCTGCGGCGCTCCGCTATCCACCAGCGCTGCGTCCAGGAGATAGGCCGCGATGATTTCGGCCACCGCCGGTGGGGGCGGCCGGCCGTCGGCGTTCAGGACACCGGTGCCGGCATGGACGGTGTATTCGATGCCGAAAAAGGGCACTACGAAACGTTTCTCGGCCATGGACAACCCGAGATGGCGGCAGCGCGCCGCCAGATCCGCCGTTGTCAGGCGGTCTATCGCATCCGATGATGCTGGGGTGTCGGCCGTATCGGTCACAGGACCGTTTCCCCCAGCGCTTTGAGTTTTACCACGATGACTTCTCGCGCTTCTTCCAGGGCGAACAGGGCCTGCATGATGGGCGGTTTCACCGAGTGCGCCGGCATGCGACTCTCGACGTCCGCCAGTTCCGTGTCGATGCGGGCCAGTTCCTTTTTGAGTTCCTCGATGCTTTTCATGGTGATGCCTTTCTCAATCTTATGGTGAGGCAACGTCAAGATAAGGCATCACGCCGCCGTGTGCCATGACATAGGTCAATTACCCCCACCTTTTCAACACCATATGACCTGGGACTGGAATCGCTATCGAAATCGGGATCGGGTTCGGAAAAGGATCGATCGTGATGATTGACGCGGCCGGTATCAGGATGCCCGCGGGCAGTTCTCGGGGACCGGAAGATTGAGGTGGCGGCATAGGCGGATCGTCAGATCCGGGTCGCAGTGGTCGGCATCCACCAGGGCGTGGACGGCTTCCGGGGTGGCGTTCACGGCGGCAGCCGCTTTCTGCAGCGCACCGGTATCCACGTCGAGGGCTTCGGCGATGCGCACGGTGCAAGGACACACGTGGCACTCCCGGCGGTAGCAGTCCTCAAAGGCCGGGTCGCTGAGCATGTCCCGGCAAAGCGTTCTAAGCGTCTGCATGGGCCGCTGCCTCCAAACGGTTTTCCGGGGTCATGTCAAGAAACGCACTGCGGTAACGGATGACCTCGTCGATGATCCGCTCAGGCACCCGGTCGGTGTTTTTGACAAAGGCGTGGTAGAGAATGATGAAGCGCTGGTAACAAAAGAAGTAAAGCAGCCGCACCTGATCACCCGACAGCTTGATCCGCAGTTCATGGATCCCCTCTCTCAGGATGTCGGCGTAGGGCCGCGGGAGGGTGGGGCCTTGCTGCTCCAGCAGATCCAGAAACCGAAGAATTTTGACCTGGTGCTTTTGCTGGCGGGTTTCGATAAACTCCGAGACGGGGCAGCCCTGGATCTGCTCGTCGCAAAAAAGGACATGCCAGTGGGGCGTTGATGCGGTTGCCATGCCGATACGTTTCACTTATCGCAGATGGTTGAATGGTGTCGGTGCTCATCCTCTGTGAACACCCCTGTAGGGGATCGGGCTATTTTACATGTCTTGCCGATTGCGTCAACCGTTGGTCGCCGCCCTGTGCGGCCGTGCTGCCGGCAACTGTTTACTTATCCCGGCAAACCTTATAAATTTGGCGCGCGAAACCGGTTGCTCAGATGCCCCATGTCATTGACGACAGGCGACACAAACCAGCCGCGGCGAGCCGCCCTCGGACAGACGGAAACCGACCATGCAGCCACCCATCTATCGTATTCTCAACTCCCGACCGTTTATTGTGCTTCTCTATCGGGTGATACGACTTTACTGCAGGACGTTTCGACTTGCCGTGGAAAACGAATCTGCGTGGATGTCGCATCTGAAGGCCGGAGGTACGGTGCTGCTGTGCACCTGGCACCAGCAGTTTTTTTCGGCCATTCGGTATTTTCAGAATTACCGCAGCTTCCGACCCGGACTCATGATCAGTCGAAGCCGGGACGGGGAGATCATCGCAGGGGTGGCTGCCTGCACCGGATGGCACCCGGTGCGCGGCTCCTCGTCCACCGGTGGAAAGGAGGCCCTCAATGAGATGGTAACCCATCTTTCCGAAAGACGACTGGCCGGCCATATCCTGGACGGGCCCAAAGGACCTGCCGGCACGGTCAAGGCCGGGGTGATCCGCCTGGCGCACGCCGCAGGAGCGGTCATTGTGCCATTTACGGTCACGGCCGACAAATGCTGGTATGCCGCCAGCTGGGACCGGTTCATGGTGCCTAAACCCTTCAGCCGTGTGCGGATCCGCTACGGCGACATGATCCGGTTTCCTACACCTGCCGATCACGCCGGGTTCGAGTCTCAACGCCAGGCGCTCGAAGATATCATGCTTCCCGCGCTGGTGCTCCCGGATAATACCTGATCCGGGTCACTCTGAAACCAATGTCCCCGATGACAAATTGATCACCACGAAGTAAACTGCATAAACGCCGATACCTTTTTGAGACGGCTATTACTTCGGCGCGTCCACGTGCGCGGCGATTTTTTCGCGCACCATCGCGGCGGTTTCTTCGGCGCTGAGATCCTGGAACGCTGCGTAGGGGATTTCCTCCAGTACGCTGAGGCGGATGGCGTGGCGGCCCTGGATGACGAGACTGTGCTTGGGCAGGGCCCGATGGGTTCCGTTGATGGCGATGGCCAGAATCGGGACCTGCATTTTCTTGGCGGTGAGAAACGCCCCGGGTTTGAACGCTTTCAGCACGCCGGTCTTAGAGCGCGTCCCTTCGGGGAAGAAGTAGACCGAGCTCCCCTTCGCGATGGCGGCCTCGCAGGCGGTCAGCATTTTCGCGATGCTCTCCTTGTCGCCCCTTTTCAGCGGAATATACCGGTTGAGAGTCATGTTCCAGCCGATAAAGGGTAGCCGGAAGACTTCGATCTTGGACACCCACTTGAAGGGGAAGAAAAGTCGGAAGGCCACCAGGATGTCCAGCTGCGACTGGTGGTTTGAGACGATGACGTAGGGCCCCGGGTGCGTGATTTTTTCCCGTCCTTCCAGCCGGACCGACCACGCCGGCATGGTCCACAGGTAAAGGCAGGCCCAAAACGAGGTGAATTGGTGAAGGATGACCAGCCGTCGGTCAAATGGCCCGGTGATCAGACGGATGACAACCGCCACCAGGAAAAAGAGGGCACTGGTCGCGGCCATGTAGGCGAGAAAGGCGATGGAGATGAGCCGGTTTGACATGAACGGCATGTTTAGGCCATCGATGGCGTTCTGTCAATTGGTTGCCTTAGAAACCCGGCGCTTCGCGCAGGGCTCCAGGTGAAAGCCCTCGTTGTTGGCGGGAAGCATTTTGTCGTGGCCCGTGGCTGCAATTCAAAGCCACCCGTTTTGCCGGTATCGATTTACTCCGGGCGCGCCCCTGCCGATGAATCGGGGGGGCGCAAATACCGTGTCGTAACGATTTGCTTGCTAAAAACCCGTTGCTGCCATTATGTCTGGATAAACGGTGCCGGCAGTTTGGCATCAGGTCCTGAACACCTTACACCGCAGCGGGCCTTTGCATGAGCGCCCTCAAGCCGTCAACGGCCTGCTGCGGTGCGCGGCCGCACGCAAGCGCGGACGAAACTGACGCACGGCAGGCATTGCGGGCCACTTTTTTACTACAAGGGGAGCATATCATGGGCGTCACCATCGGAGCACTGGATTTGGGAACAACCAGCAGTCGTTTCATCATTTTCGACACTGCCGGGCGTATCGTGGCCATGGACCAGAAGGAGCACCGACAGATCCGGCCCAAACCGGGGTGGGTGGAACACGACCCGCTGGAAATCTGGGACAACACTCGCGCGGTGATCACCGGCGCCCTGGCGAAAGCCGGACTGCGGGGCCGTGACATCGCCGCTGTCGGCGTGACCAACCAACGCGAAACCGTCCTGATCTGGGACAGAGAAACCGGGAAACCTTACTGCCATGCCATTGTGTGGCAGTGCACCCGCACCGATGAGATGTGCCGGCACCTGGAAGCGGCCCATGGGGCGGATGTTTTTAGGGAAAAAACCGGTTTGCCCGTGGCCACCTATTTTTCAGGGCCCAAGATCCGGTGGATTCTCGACCACGTTCCGGAGGCCGCCGCCGGGGTGACCAGCGGACGCGCCATGGTGGGCACCATGGACAGTTGGGCCATCTGGTGGCTGACCGGGGGGCCGGCTGGCGGTGTGCACGTCACCGATGTCACCAATGCCAGCCGCACGCTGCTCATGAATATCCGCACGCTTGCGTGGGATGCCGATCTACTGGAAGTCATGGGTATCTCCGATCACGTGCTGCCGCGCATCGTTCCCTCCATCGCAACCGTACCGTGGGGTCACACCCTGGACAGCGGCCCGCTGGGAGCTGCCGTGCCGGTCTGCGGCGCCCTGGGCGATCAGCAGGCGGCCCTGGTGGGGCAAACCTGTTTTTCTCCAGGCGAGGCCAAAAACACCTACGGCACAGGGTGCTTTCTGCTGCTCAACACCGGCACTGCGCCGATTCCCTCCACTCACGGTATGCTCACCACTGTGGGCTACCAGATGGCCGGCCAGGCGCCGGTCTACTGCCTCGAGGGCGCTATCGCCGTGGCCGGCGCACTGGTGCAGTGGCTCAGAGACAACATCGGCATGATAACCCATGCCGCCGAGATCGAAACCCTGGCCCGGTCGGTGACCGACTGCGGCGGGGCCTACATCGTGCCGGCCTTTTCCGGCCTGTTCGCACCCTACTGGCGCTCCGACGCCCGGGGGGTCATCGCCGGGCTCACCGGATACGTGAACAAGGGGCACATCGCCCGGGCCGTGCTGGAGGCCACTGCCTACCAGACCCACGACATCGTGGCGGCCATGAACCGGGATTCCGGGGTGGCGCTCACCAGTCTGAAGGTCGACGGCGGCATGGTGGCCAACGAGTTGCTCATGCAGTTTCAATCGGACATTCTGGACGTTCCGGTAATCCGGCCCATGGTAACCGAGACCACTGCGCTGGGTGCGGCCTATGCCGCCGGCCTGGGGGTGGGCGTGTGGCCGGACATGGAGACGCTGCGCCGAAACTGGGCCGTGGACAAGACCTGGGAGCCCAAGATGGCCGCCGCCGACAGGGCGCGGGGGGTAAAGGGATGGCAGAAAGCGGTGAGCCGGACACTGGACTGGGAGGAGATAGCGTGATCCTCAACGTTCAATGCACAATATTGACGAACTCGTAAAAAAGCAATTTCCTCGCAAAGACGCCAAGTGCGCCAAGAAAAACATTCATAATATCTGTTGGTTAGCTTTGCGATCTCTGCGGCTTTGCGAGAGATCCTGAATTTATACAAGACCATCAACATTGCGCCTTACCCAAATCGCCCCGCCACTCACCCCACATCCACCAGCGCCATCATCCGCTGGAAGGTTCGGTCGGCATAGGCCGCATCGGTGATCGTCATGTCGATGGCGCCGGTGGGGCACGCCGCCACGCACCGGCCGCAGCCTCGGCAGGCGGCGGTGTCGATGACGGCGCGGCCGTCCGCCAGGGCGATGGCGTCCACAAAACAGGTGCCTCTGGAGCAGGTGCCGCACCCCACGCACCGGTCGGAGACCGTTACCCGGACGCCGGGCAGCCGGTGCACTTTTTCGGCAATGTTTGGTGAAATGGCGGGTAGCACACGCCACAGGCAGCAGCACTCGCAGCAGTTGCATATCGTGAGCAGCCGGCCCAGCGGTCCCACCCCCAGCCACACCGAATCGAGTTTGTTGCGGCCCACCAGGTGCACCAGCCCGGCCTCACGACACTGGCGGGCGTGGTCGATGGCCGCATCTGCCGTGACCGGCCGACCGAATTTAGGGTTGATGTCCATGGCCGCCCGGCCCAGGAAGAGACATCCCAGGTCAATCGGATAGTGGGCGCAGCCGGATGCATCGCGGCAGATGCAGGCATTCATGATCCAGTGGTAGCGTGCCGTGCGGATAAGGCGTTCCAGAACCGCAGAGGGCAGCACCAGGTCCTCACGGGGCGATAGCGCGCTGTTGACGGCGATGGTGGTGTCTTTGGGCAGGATCAGCAGATCGTCGCCCTCGAACAATAGATGCTCCACCAGCCTTCCCACCACCGGCCGATGGGTGAGCCGGGACAGGGCGAAGCGGCCGGAAAATGTTTTTTTGATGAGGGTTCTGACAACGGCCGGCGTGGCCATGGCGTTCTCCTTTCAGGTAGTGCGCACACTACCATGAACGGACGCCGATTGCCATTGCCGGCCGCTTGACTTTGTGCATCTGCTATGACTATTAAGCCGTTAAAGCACTGTCAGAATCAGTCATCCAGCCCTGAAAACATCTTCTCGTTTGTGGCCCGTGTTCACCCGCTGTCTTTGAGAGGCAGTGCGCCGTTGGTATATCATCAACGATAGGAGGACTCTGTGCCTGTTGACACGGTTTGGATCGATGAATGTCTGAGCAAGAGAGGCGGCCATCTTTGGATCGAAGAAATCGATACTGTGCACATTGCCGCCGAATACGGCACCCCGGTCTTCGTTATTTCAGAAAACCAGCTTCGCCGAAATGTACGACGATTTCAGAAATCCTTTCAGGCCGGCTGGCCCGACGGTCCGGTGAAAGTACTGCCAGCCGCCAAGGCCAACTGGATCACCGCCGTTCAGAAGATTCTGGCCCAGGAAGGCTGCGGGTGCGACATCTACTCCGAGGGCGAACTGGCCGTTGCTCTTTCCGCCGGGTTCGCCCATGATCTCATCTCGGTCAACGGGGTGCCCAAGGCGCCCGATCATATCTACCGTGCCATCAAGGAGGGCTGCCGCATTACCATCGACAGTATGGAGGAGGTGGACGTCATAGAGCGGGCCGCTCGCGATCTTGACACCACCGCCTTCGTGCGGCTGCGTCTTAAACCGGTGCTCTCTGATTTCGTAAAGTCCAGCGATTTCGCCGCCGAAGGCCTGGTGCCCACGGATCTGGCCGCCATCGTTTACAAAGGCGGACTCATGTTCGAGCATATTCGGGAAATCGCCCCCCGCATCCTTAAGATGAAGAATGTGGAACTGGTTGGTTTTCACCAGCACCACGGCCGCCACAACCGCAGTACCGCCTACTGGCGGGCCCAGATGACGGCCTTCGCCCATGAAATCGGCCGGGTGTCAGCGCTCTTGGGCGGCTATCAGCCCAGGGAAATCGATATCGGCGGCGGCTTTGCCATCCCAAGGGACCCCTTTAACGCCGCCACCGACTACACCGAACCGGCGCAGTTGGCGGCGCTGCACACCATCAGCACGGCCCTGAAGGCTTTTGCCCCGGATCTGCGCTACAAGGTGTTGGCGCCGCTGGTCAACACCATTACGATGCGCCCCAACAAACGGCGCGCGCCCACCATCGAGCAGTATGCCGCAGCGTGCACCGGCACCCTCCGACAAGAACTTCCCAATCATGGTATCGATACAAAAGGCCTCATGCTTCAACTGGAGCCGGGCCGGGCCATGCACGGTGACACGGGCATCCACCTGACCCGGGTCATGGCCATCAAGCGCATCAGCTCGCCGGTGCGCTGGAACCAGGTCATCGTGGATTCTACCGAATTCTGGTTCACCGGCGGTCGCTACGAGCACCACCTGCACGATTATCTTTTCGCCAACAAGGTAGATGCGGCATTCGAAGACAAAGCCGACATCAACGGACGGTCCTGCTACGGCGACCGGCTCATGCCGACCGTGCCGATTCCCTCAGACGTGGCGCCCGGCGATCTATTCGCGATGCTCGATACCGCCGCCTATCAGGAGGTCTCCATGAGCCAGTTCAACGCTATGCCACGGCCGGGCACGCTATTGGTGACCGGTGACGTTGCATCTGTTATCCGGGAAGCCGAAAAACAGGAAATCGTGTTCCAAAGAGATCGGTTGCCTGAACATTTGTGAGCGTAAGATTGAGGATACACTGAATGGTTATGATTAAACCTTGCGAAATCACACAAAATGTTGATTTCAATGACTGTTCGTGTTGATATCGATGTCGTAGGTTTCACATTTAAATGGAGACAACCCGACGATGCTTACCCGTCTTAAGATTAACGGTTTTAAAAATTTGGTAGATGTGGATGTAAGGTTCGGCCCTTTCACATGCATTGCTGGCGCGAACGGGGTTGGCAAGTCAAACATGTTTGATGCAATACGATTTCTTGCAGCTCTATCCGACACAACCCTGCTTAACGCAGCTTTCTCAGTACGTGCGGAGGAAGGCAAGTCCCCAGATATCCGTGGGCTATTTCACCGTGCTGGCAAAAGCCATTCAGAGCGAATGCGATTTGAAGTTGAGATGATTGTCCCTCCAGAAGCGATAGATGATTTCGGGAAGAAAGGGACCGCTAAAATCACGTCACTTCGATATCTGCTTGAGCTTGCATACCGAAAACAAGAACCGTCTATGATGACAACGTTAGGGGGTGAACTCGAGATAGTTCGTGAGGAGTTGACTCATATACAGAAAGGCGCGGCAACCAAACATTTTTTGTTCCCGCACACCTTGCAATGGCGTGATTCTGCTATCACAGGGGCCTGTAGGTCACCGCTTATATCTACTGTTGGAGGAGAAGGCGGGCGAACATTAATCAAACTCCACCAAGATGGTAACAGGGGACGACCATCTCTCCATCCTGCTGACAATTTGCCTAGGACTGTGTTGTCTTCAGGGAATGCAAGTGAGAGCCCAACGGTATTATGTGCCAGGCGAGAAATGAGTTCTTGGAAGTTTTTACAATTGGAACCCTCGGCGCTCAGAAAACCGAGCGATTTCATTAGTCCAACACAAATCGGAACAGATGGTTTGAATTTGCCCAGTACCCTTTACCATCTTGCACGTTTAGCCCCGGAGCTTGGAATTGCAGCTGATGAAGATGCCGCCTATTGTCAAATTGCTAACAGATTGAGTGAATTAATTGGTAGTGTGGGATCAATCAGAGTAGATCGTGATGAAAAGCGAGAATTGTTTACTCTAATGCTTAAAGAGCTAAATGGGACAGAGTTGCCGGCAAGAGCTCTTTCAGATGGAACGCTTCGGTTTTTAGCTCTTGCAGTACTTGAAATGGATGGGCGGAGTGGTGAGGTTTTATGCCTTGAAGAGCCAGAAAACGGGATCCATCCAGAGCGAATTCCAGCAATAATCCGACTTCTTCAGGACATAAGCAGTGATGCAACAGATACGATTGATCCTACAAATCCATTGCGACAAGTAATAGTGAATACACACTCTCCGGCTGTTGTTAGTGAAGTCCCGGACGATTCACTGTTGGTGGCCGAGCTGGAAGAATCTGTAATTGGTAATGAAAAAATATCTCAGGCTCGTTTTAGCTGCTTGCCTGATACATGGAGAATGGATGCGATGGGAAAGCCAAATGTTATTGCTAGGGGAAAACTTCTATCCTATCTGAATCCAAACGCAATTAGTTATGATGGGAAAAGAGAGGGCGGTGCAGCAAGAGAAGGTGCTGTCAAGCGTAGGCGAAAGGTTCGCGAGCGAGATGACCTGCAACTTCTATTGCCGATGGAGTGCGAACAGTGAGTAGTTTTAGGTTTACTCTTGTTGCCGATGGACCATCAGATAGAGCATTGATGCCCATTCTAAAGAAATTGTGTAGCGATAACATTCTATCACCCATCCGTGGGGAATGGTTTGACCCTCGGCCCTTGGCTCCTCCCCGAATGGGGCTTAAGGATAGACTGGCGAGAGGCGTTCAGCTTTTCCCTTGCGATTTGTTGTTTGTGCATCGAGATGCTGAAACGAAAACAATTGCACAGAGGCGTGAAGAAATTAAACTGGCGATTGATGACATAGGGGAAGAGGTACATCGGATTCCTTATGTTTGCATAATCCCGGTTAGAATGACTGAGGCTTGGCTAATTCTCGATGAGACAGCTATCCGGTTGGCCGCCGGCAATCCAAATGGCACTATGAGCCTTTTTCTGCCGCCAATAAATCGAGTGGAAAAGACTCCGGATCCCAAAAAAGTCTTGATAGAAGCGCTAAAGACAGCAAGCGGACTGCCCCCGCGACGCCAAAAGAAGTTGGATATTTCCCACCTCCGTGTTCGCGTCGCTGAATTGATAACGAACTACGAATTGTTGCAGCGTCTTTCAGCTTTCCGCGAGGTGGAGCGGAGCGTAAGGCAATTTGCAAGTCAATGGAAAGCTTAAGTAGAATAGATTCCATACAAAGTAAGAATCGGTAGGCGCATCACCGTATCAGATCGGGCAGAAAGGTCACCACTGCGGGAAAGGCCATCATGATCAAAAGGCAGATCAGGTAGGCCGGCAGAAACCAGGCCACGCCGCGAAAGACGTCTTCCAGAGGCACGTCCCGGGCCATGCCGCCCACGACGAAGGTGGTGGCCCCCACCGGAGGGGTGACCGCCCCCAGGGTCGTTACCACCGTGATGGTCACGCCGAACCATATGGGATCGTAGCCCAGTTTGCTGGCCACCGGAAAGAAGATGGGGATGGTGATCAGCAGCAGGGCCAGGGCGTCCATCACCGCGCCGCCGATGATGAAGATGGTGAAGATGATTGCCATGATCACCATCGGCGGGACCGGCAGCCCGACGACCCAGGTGGCAATGTCGTAGGGGATCCGGGTGACGGCCAGAAAGCGGCCGAATATCACGGCGCCGGCGACGATCATGATTACCATGCACGAGATCCGCAGGGTCTCTTCCATGGCGGCCACTAGCCCTTTCAGGCTCAGGCGCCGCTGAACCGCGCCGATGAGCACGGCGAAAAAGGACCCGGCTGCGCCGGCTTCCGCCGGTGTAAAAAATCCCAGCGACAGCCCGAGCATCACCAGACCGAAGAGAAGGATCATTTCCATCGCACCGGTGAGGGACCGGATCTTATCCCGCAACGAGGCCCGGGGGCCGGCCGGTCCCCAGTCCGGGTGGATGCGGCAGATCACGGCCACCGAGAGCACCATCAGCAGGGCGAGAAGCCCTCCGGCACCGATGCCGCCGTAGAACAGACGGGCAATGGACTGCTCGGTGGACAGGCCGATGACGATCAGCACCACGCTGGGGGGGATCACCACCCCCAGCGTCGATCCGCAGGCGATGGCCCCGGTGCCCAGTTTGGGGTTGTAGCGGTATTTTTTCATCTCCGGCAGGGCCACGGTGGTCATGGTGGCTGCCGTGGCTGCGTTTGACCCGCAGATGGCGGCAAAAGCGGCGCAGGCCATAACGGTGGCCATGGCCAGACCGCCGCGGATATGGCCCACCCACTGGTAGGCCGCCCGGTAGAGTTTTTCGTTGACGCCGCTGTGAAAGGCGATCTGACCCATGAGAATGAACAGCGGAATCACCGTGAGGCCGTATTTGGAGAAGGTTTCCCACAGGGCGGTGCCCAGCATGTTGAGCGCTGCCGGCAGGGAGATGATGTACCAGAAGCCGGCAAAGCCCACCATGGCCATGGCAAAGCCCACCGGTGTGCCGAGAAAGAACAGGATGAACAGCAGCGCCGCGATGCCGATGCCGCCGATGGCCGCCAGACTCATTTCGGCGCCTTTCCGGCCCGCGCCCGCAGAAGACCGACCAGGTCCGCCGCCATCACCAGGGCCAGAAATGCGCAGCCCATCGCCACGGCGATGGTGAAGGGGTAGTAAATGATTCTCAGTGTTTCGGTAATCTCGCCGCTGCGCATGAGCACCAGCGCTTTGAGCGTCAGCTGCCATGCGGCCAGGCCGAAAAAGATGGTGCAGGCGCCGTTGTTGATCACCTGCAGCAGGCGCCGCAGACCGGGTCTGAAGGTGTTGACCAGGACGTCCACGGCGATGTGACCGCGCTGCATCCGGGTGTGGCCGAGGGCGAAGGCCGTTGCCACGGCGCAAAAAAGACCCATCAATTCATAGGCTCCCGGGATCGGCTTCCATACGGCGCGAAGAAATATGTTGGCGCAGGTGAGCAGGCACATGGCCGCAAGGCAAAGTCCGGCCAGCACCAGCAGCAGGCGGTTGGTTTTTTCAATGGGTTTCAAATGGTGCTCCATGCCGGCGCCGGCCGCCCGTGGGCGGCCGCGGCGCCAGCGACGTTTTGGGCGGCTATCGGGTATGCTTGGCGATACTGGCTTTGATGTCGGCCAGGATCTGGTCGCCGGCAAGCCCCTTTTCGGTGGCGGTTGTTTTCCACGCGTCGATCATGGGCGTCAGTTTGGCGTCCCAGCGCGCCTTCTCGGTTTTGTCCAGGGTGATGAATTCCACATGGTGGGTTTTTTTGGACCATTCGATGGCTTCGGTGACATGGTTGTCCATGTAGGTGCCGGTCCATTCGCTCTGCTCGGCGATGAGCGCGTCCATGACCGCCTTTACATCGGCCGGCAGGCTGTTCCAGCGCTCCAGGTTCATCACTACGGCAAACGGGTAGATGACCGTGTCGGTCATGGTGGCGAAGGGGCACATTTCCGCAAATTTGAAGTCTTTCATGACTTCGAGTGAAGACAGCAGCCCCTTGACCACCCCCTTTTGCAGCGCCTCGGGCGTGGCCGGCATGGGCATGCCTACCGGGTTGGCGCCCCAGGCGGAAAGGACCTGCGCGGCCGGCCCGGAAGCCCGAAGATCAAGCCCTGTCAGGTCTTCGAGCTTGCGAACGGGTACCTTGGACATGATGTTGGCCGGCGCGGTTGTGAACATGGCCAGCACCTTGACCTTGGCAAAGGCCTCGGGCTGATATTTTTTGTAGATATCGAGCAGCACCAGGCTCCCCACCCGTGAATCGGGGATGCCCACCGGCAGCCCGGTGGCGTTGGTGAGGACGAACCGGCCCGGCTGGTAGGCCATGGACAGGCAGCCGATGTCGGCCTGCCCGGCAATGACGCCATCGATCATGTCCTTGGCCCCCAGAAGCGTGCCGCCGGGATAGGTGTTCACCGCCACCGCGCCGCCGGTGCGCTTTTCCACTTCCGTTTTCCAGCGCTCCATCTGAACGCAGGGAAAGGTCGGTGCCGGCGGGAAATTGGCATAGCTGAGGGTGATGGGGCCGGCCTGGACCGGCGCTGCCGGAACCAGGGCCAGCGCCAGTGTGAGCATCGTTATGGCCAGTGGGGCGAACACGGTGCGCAGTTTCATGGCTATTCTCCTGTGGCGAAAACGGGTTGCTGTTGTCAGCGGTCGCGGCCTGAAGGCAGTATCAGGCCCCCGCAGTGTTGCCGTTGCGATGATCGAAGACGCGTTTGCTTTTTCTTTCGGTTCGCGGAAGGCTTCCGGGATCCACGATGGAAACCTGGGCCCGCACCAGGACCTTGCGGCGGATGTCGGCGGCTATTTTTTCGGCCAGGGCGCCGTCGTCTTCAGAGCCGGCATCGTTGCCGCGCTCGACGATGACATGCATCGTGTCCCGGCCGTCGTCCCGGTGCCGCAGATGGATCTGGAATTCGCACCCGACACAGGGCGCGGCGCTCAGGACATGGTCGATCTGGCTCGGGTAGATGTTCACCGCCCGGTAGATGAACATGTCGTCGGTGCGGCCCTGGATCCGGTCGTGGCGCGGCAGGGCCAGCCCGCAGTCGCAGGCGCCTGGGATCAGCCGGGTGATGTCGTGGGTCCGGTAGCGGATCAGCGGACTGCCTTCTTTGACCAGGGTGGTCACGACCAGCTCTCCCAACTCGCCGGGCGCTACCGGCTTAAGACTTTCCGGATCGAGGATCTCGAAAATGAACAGATCTGCCCAGTAGTGGATCCCCTGGTGCCGGTGGCAGTCAAGACCGGTGCCTGGGCCGTAGAGTTCGGTGAGTCCATAGATGTCGAAGATGTGCTCGCAGCCCATCAGTTCGGCAATGCGCTGGCGCATGGCGTCGCTGCAGCGCTCGGCGCCCAGAATGATTTTTTTCACCCGGATCTGGTCCACCAGATTGCGTTTGTGGATTTCTTCGGCCATCAGCAAGGCCATGGACGCGGTGGAGCAAAACACGGTAGTGCCCATGTCCACCATCATCTCGCAGTGCATGTCGGCCATGGCCGGGCCCACCGGTACGGCCATGGCGCCGAAGCGCTCACAGCCTGCCTGGAAGCCCGCCCCGGCGGTCCACAGCCCGTAGCCCACGGCGATCTGGACCCTGTCCTCGGTGCTCAGACCGGCCAACTCGTAGCAGCGGGCGAACATGTCCCGCCAGACGTCGATGTCCTTCTGGGTGTAGCACAGTACTTTGCGTTTGCCGGTCGTTCCTGACGAGGCATGAATCCGGACGATTTTTTCAAACGGCACCGCCCGCAGGGGAAAGGGGTAGCCGGCCTGGAGCGCCCCGGTGTCGAGCAGCGGCAGGCGGGTGAGGTCGTCCAGGCTTTGAATGTCGTCGGGGTGGACGCCGGCGGCGTTGAGCGTCTCCCGGTAGTACGGCGCATTGTCCCAGGCGTGGCGCACGGTCCAGCGCAGCCCGGCCAGTTGGATGTCCCGGATGCGCGCCTCAGTGAGCCCTTCCGGAAAGAAAGACATAATCCGCTCCTTGGTATAATTGGTGAACCCGTTTATCAATGGATCTCAAGTTTGATGGCCATTTAAAAGGCCTGAACTCACCACAGAGGACGCAGAGGACGCAGAGAACGCAGAGGTAACCCACTATTATTATACACATTATCTGCTATTCTCTGCGCTCTCTGCGGTTCAATATCACTGGTCATTGCTTTAGGTCGCCGGTGGCGGCGTCAAAACCGCAGGCAACGGCGGCCAGGGCGTCGCGCAGCAGTTCAGGCCGTCGGGCCAGATGCCGGTGGATGACTGCGTCGATGTCTTCTTTGCCGCAAAACAAGCCTGCGTGACCGTCTCCGGCAAAAAGCCCCAGAGCATACCCCAGCACGATCAGGTTCACCGCGCGCAGCTGCCCCAACCCTCTGGCCAGCGACTCGGCATCGATGCCGGAGCATCCTTTGGCTGTCGCCACAGGCACTGCGCCATGATTGACGACGGTCCAGCCGCCGGGTTTCAGGTAGGCGCCGTGCTGGGCCAGGGTTTCGGCTTTGAGTGAGAGCAGGCCGTCCGCCTGCCCCGGCCGGATCAGCGGACTATAAAAGGCCCCCACCTTGAGGTGGCTGAGTACGGTGCCGCCGCGCTGAGCCATGCCATGGGTTTCAGCGGTGAATACCGGCAGGCCCTTATCCATCGCCGCTTCGGCCAGAAGGCGGGTCACGAACAGGACCCCCTGGCCGCCGAGGCCGCTGATCACAATCTGCTGATGAAGCGATCCGTTCATGACTGGGCCTCCCGGTGATCCGCCGTTTCAAGTGAGTGCTTCGGGCACACGGACAGGCAAACCCCGCACCCGATGCACAGCAGCGGATCGATCATTACCCGCTGGGCCATTTTATCGAGCACGAGCGCCGGGCATTCGAAGTGATCGACACAATACCCGCAGCCATCGCAGTTTTCTGAAACGGTGACCGTCACCGGCGCCGGTGTTTCACCGCGCCGCCGGCTGTCGAGAATGCAGGGGTGCCGGGCGATGACCACGGCCGGTCCCGAGCGGCAGCTTTCAGACAGCGCTTCCTTCAAAAGGCCGATGAAATCATCGAGATGGTAGGGATCACCGGTGCGGCAGAAACGGACCCCGCATCCGGTCACCAGCGATGCAATGTCGACCTGGCCAAGGGATTCGCCGCGGATCCCGACGCCGGAAGACGGGGTCGGCTGGTTGCCGGTCATGGCCGTGGTCCGGTTGTCCAGGATGACGAGCACGAACGCGACGTTCTGAACCACGGCGTCGATGAGTGCGGGTACACCAGCGTGGAAGAAGGTCGAATCACCGATGGTCGCGACCACGGGCGGCGGTTTTTCCAGGTGCTTGTGGGCATGGTAGAACCCGGCTGCCTGGCTGATGGCGGCGCCCATGCACAACACCGTATCCACCGCCCCGAGGTTCAACCCGAGGGTGTAGCATCCGATATCGCTGGTGTAGATTCCTTTTGGCGCGGCTTTTTTGATCGCATAAAAGCTGGCGCGGTGAGGGCACCCGGCGCACAGTGTGGGCCGTCGGCCGGGCGCGGCGGGCAGCTGCGGGATATCGCACTGAATGCCTGCAAAGTCGGCCACGATGCGTGCGATGGTCTCCGGCAGCAGTTCTCCCACCCGAGGGACGGTGCCCGTCAACTTGCCCCGGGTCCGGTGGCGGTCGGCAATCTGCATTTCCATGACCCCGGTGGTCTCTTCGATGACCAGAATCCGCTCGTAGGTGGCGATCAGCCGTTCAACGAATTCGGTGTGCAGGGGAAACGGCTGAAGCACCTGATAAAACGGAATGCGCGTCCAGACACCCAGGGCGGTCATCACCTCGCGCGCGTGGGCCGCCGCCGCCCCCGATGCGATGACGGCCAGCGGGCCGGTGGCTTCCGGGTTGGCCGCCACAGGCGCAGTGGCGCCATCAGCGGCGATGGCGGCCAGTTTTTCCTCCAGCTCTCCGTGAAGCTTGAAGCGAAACTTGGGTGTTGCCGCCCATCGCAGCGGGTCTTTTTCGAACTTCGGTAAGCGGTCGACCTGGGGGATGGTCCCGGGGGTGATGTCCTGACGGCAGTGGCAGACGCGGGTGGTCGGCCGCAGCATCACCGGGATTTTGTACCGCTCGGACAGGTCAAAAGCGGCCCGTGCCATCTCCCGGGCCTGTTTCGGATCCGCCGGGTCGAGCACCGGGATCTTGGCCATCATGGCCCACAAGCGGCTGTCCTGTTCGGTCTGGGACGAGTGGGGGCCGGGGTCATCGGCGCTGATGACGACAAACCCGCCGGCCGTGCCCATGTAGGCGGCGCTCATCAGCGGGTCGGACGCCACGTTGAGGCCCACCTGCTTCATGCTCACAGCGGCCCGAAGGCCGCTCTGCGCGGCGGCATAGGCGATTTCCAGGGCGACTTTTTCGTTGACGGCCCATTGGATGTGGATCGGATCTTTCCGCTGCCCGGCAAAACGGGCCACGGCCCCGAGAATTTCGGAGGCCGGCGTTCCCGGGTAGGACGTCACCATCTGGCAGCCGCCCTCGATCAAGCCGAGGGCGATGGCTTCGTTTCCCATCATCAATTGTTTTCGCGCGTCATCTGACACCGCTGGTCTCCCCGTATTCCTGAATGCCAAACGGCCGGCGCCTCGGTAGGTCGCCGGCCGCGAACGAGTGCCCATTCACCATTTGTAAACGGACACTAACTGAAAAGGGCGGTAAGCTGCCCCTGCGGTGTTGCCGGAGCTCCTCACAGCCCTTCAATCGTCGACTGCTCAATTGATTCTCAGCGGGTGGTGGCCGCTTAACGCTGCCACCACCGCCCCTGTAACTGATTCACGGGCCGCGTCTTTCACCTTATGCGTAAACGCTTTGGCTCATATCTGAAAGGCCCATGCCTGTCAAGACAACCTGACCGAACGCATGTCGCCGGACAAGGCGCCGTGAGGCGCGTCCCCGGTGAGTCGGGAAATGGCAGGCGCTCAGTGGGGGTACGCGCCCATTTCGTAGATTTCGTACTCCGTATCCCCATCCAGGTATTCACTGATTTTTTCGTTGACCTCCCGTCGCTCTGGGCTGTTTTTCCAAATATTCCACTCTTTGGCCGAGCGCCAGTTCGAGGCCACGACCACGCGATAGGGATCCTTGGCATCCCACAGTGTTTCTGCAGAAATGTAGCCCTCCTGATTGATGGCGCCGTACCGGTGTTTTTTGATCATTTCATTGATCTCATTGAAATATTTTTCTTTGAAGCGCCTTTTGATGAGAACCTTGACTGGCATGTTGCCCTCCTTTTGTGCGGGGTTGAAAGAAGCCGTTTAAAAACCTTCCCTGAGGCTCAGCCCGCCAGAGCCGGACAAGTCCCGACGCCGGACGAATGATTCAATACTCGAAATACCCGATCGTCCTGCGTTTGAATCACTGGGTCGGACTTGACCTTGAACCTGTTTGAAGGTTTTAAAACCGCTTCTATGATGGTGACACGCACCGGCCGGTCTTTCGGCGAAGTGGTCGATTTTCCGCCGCCTGGAGAAAGAACAACGGATGAGGCGGTTCTCATGAAGGCTTTTAGAGCAGTCGGTTCCAGAGCACCGCGGGAGATGAGCGGTTCAGGGCGCGCTGAGGGCGAGAAGCAGGATCAAGGCGTTCGGTATGTAAATCAGCGTAACAATGGGGGCACTACACCACGGTCGCGGTGAGTCGTGACGGTAGTCAGAATATAAATTCGGCTTTCGGCGTTGTCAAATAGGCGCATCCCCTGGTGGCGCTCGGGGCGGTATCGCCGCTTTACCTGGCCTTGGTTGTTTGATATGGCAAATATTATTTTTTTAAACTTATCATGAAAAATCGGATGGTATCCGATGGCCGCTGATGACCGATTGATCTATCTGATCTCAAAGGCCCAGCATTGTCTGAAGGTGTATCTGAAAAAGGCGTTTGCGGCCGAGGGGCTGGACCTGACACCGGTTCAGGCGGGGATACTGTTTATGCTCAAGGAGGCGCCCCAGAGCATGACTCAGCTCTCCCGGCTGCTCGCCATCGACAATTCGGCCATTACCGGGCTGGTGGACCGGCTGGAAAAAGTCGACCTGGCCCAGCGCCGCCCAGACCCCGCGGACCGGCGGACCTGGCTGATTCATATTACGGACAATGGACGAAAAGAAATCGATCGGGCGCTGGTCATTGTCCGGCGTGTGAACAGCCAAATCAAAGAGGGGTTTTCGGCAGATGAAATCACTGTTTTCAAGACAGTGCTCACCCGATTTTTTGACAAGTTCAGCAAGGAGTGAACGGCATCATGCCTTTTGACACGGTTGAGACGACCCGCGCGGCCCTGGAATCGGCCGGTTATATCTGCACCCACGAAACCGCAACGGTGGTGTTTCTGGCAGCCGCCACCCAAAAGCCGATCCTGGTGGAGGGTCCTGCCGGCGTCGGCAAGACCGAACTGGCCAAAGCCGTGTCCCGGTGCCTTTCGCGGGTGATGATTCGCCTGCAGTGCTACGAGGGGCTCGACGAGGCCAAGGCGCTTTATGAGTGGGAATACGCCAAGCAGCTTCTCTACACCCAGATCGTCAAGGAAAAGATCGGTGATGTGGTTCGCGGGGCTGCCACCCTGACCGAGGCCGTGGATCTGATCGCCGACCAGGACGATGCGTTTTTCTCCGAGCGCTTCATGCTTCCCCGGCCGCTGCTCAAGGCCATTCGTGCGCCGGCGCCGGTGGTGCTCCTGGTGGACGAGGTGGACAAATCGGATCCCGAGTTCGAGGCCTTCCTGCTGGAAGTGCTCAGCGACTACCAGGTCACCATCCCCGAGCTGGGCACCATCACGGCGGCCCACATCCCCTTCGTGGTGCTCACCAGCAACAGTTACCGGGACATGAGCGACGCCTTAAAGCGCCGGTGTCTCCATCTTTACATCGACTACCCGGATACCGATACCGAGCTGGCCATCGTTCGAAAAAAAGTGCCGGCCATCGCGGACGCCCTGGCCCGGCGGATGGTGGCCGTCATGGCCCGGATCCGGACGCTGGACCTGAAAAAGGCCCCCAGCATTTCGGAAACCCTCGATTGGGCCCACGCCCTGATCGCCCTCCAGGTTGAAACGCTGTCCCCCGAGCTGGTCACCGACACCCTGAACGTCATCTGCAAGCACCGGGAGGATGCCCGCCAGGTCAGGGAGCAGATCAAGAATGTCGCTAATTTTTAATTGGTTTCATTGACCACGAAGAACACGAAGTGCACGAAGAAAAGATGAAACCAATTGGATTTTGGTCCTTCGTGCCCTTCTTGCGTTGCGAGGTATCCCGCTTTCATCATGGTCTCTTTGATACTCAAATTTGCCGCCTGCGCCAGGGCCGCCGACCTTCGCGTGTCCACTGCCGAGGTTTTGGACTGCCTGGGGCACCTGCGACTGGTGGACCCCCTCGACGAGTCCCAGTTTGCCGCCGTCCTGCGGGCCAATTTCGCTAAAAGCCGCCGGGATCAGGAGCGCTTCGATCACATCTACCACCTGTTCTTCCATGAGCTTCAAGAGACCGATGACGGCGCCCAGTCGGTATCGCTGGCCGCGCACGTCGCGGATGTTCGCGACGCCGTGATGGGGGCTGCCGGTGACAATCCCGAAATCGCGGCCGTTGCCGATTTTATGGCCGGCGAGCCGGCGGCCTATCTCCAGATGCTGCGAGACATTCAAAGCGAGGGCCAGAGCATGCGCCACGGGCCCGGCGCCAATCTGGGGGGGCTGGTGCGCCGGTTTCCGGTGCTCCGGGCCCTGGATCGGGCCGCCGAGCAGCTGGCAGCCTACCTGGACGAGCAATGGAAGGACATCCACTGGGAGACCCGGCGGCAGGTGGCGCGGCACCTGAACAACAGGCTGGCCGCAGCGCGGCGCCTGCTCACCCGGCAGGCGGTGTCGGAGACGGCGACGATCCATGCCGCACCAACCGACGACCGATACGGAAAACTCGGCGGCATTGCCTTCAACGCGCTGTCTCCATCCGAAACGCGGCGGATGCGGGAGGTGATATCCCGGCTGGTGAAAAAGCTCAAAGACACGGTGAGTTTGCGCCAGGCTGCCCGCAGCCGCGGCACGCTGGATGTGAAAAAAACACTGCGACGGGCGGCCCGCACTCAGGGGATTCCCGTGGAGATCGCCTTTCGCCGAAAACCGCCGCGCAAGGGGCGAATCGTGGTCCTCTGCGATCTTTCCGGTTCGGTTTGGTCTTCGGCCAGGTTCATGCTCAACATGCTTTACTCCCTTCAGACCTGCTTTGACCGGGTGCGCAGTTTTGTCTTCATCGCCGACATTGCCGAAGTGACCGCCTTTTTCGATCACCACGGCGTGGAGCAGGCCATCGCCAAGGTACTTTCCAAGGCCGATATCAATTACTGCGATTCAACGGACTACGGCCTTACCTTGCGACAGTTCAGGCAGCGTTACATGGATGCGGTGACCAAGAAGACAACGGTCATCGTCATCGGCGACGGGCGCTCCAACTACGCCAACCCCGAGGCGCAGATTCTGGAGGAGATCCGTGACCGGAGCCGCCGGCTCATCTGGCTCAACCCGGAAACCGAACAGTTCTGGTACACCGGTGACAGTGAAATGCGCACCTATCAGGCCATCTGCAACGAGGTGCGCCCGTGCCGCAACCTCAACCAGCTCGCCGCTTTCATCAAGGATCTCGTGCTATGACAACCACCGGTGCAAATGAATTGCTGGGCGCCATGCTTTCCTGTCCGGCGGATCAGCCTGCCCCGCGCCACAGTGATCTGGCCGGATGGAAAACACAGTGGCGGGATCTGACTGCCCAATGGGGCGAACCCATCGATCGGTCCGTCTTCGGCGGATTTTTGTCGGACCGTCTGGCCTGGGCGTTTGTCGCCGGCTACCAGGGGGCTATTTCAAGACTGCTTCCTAATCTGCCGAAAAATGCCTTTGCGGCCATCTGCATCACCGAGGCCGGCGGCGCGCACCCGCGGGCCATCGAAGCGCGGCTCTGCCCGGATGAAATGACGGGTGGGTGGCGGCTTTCCGGAGAAAAGCGGTTCATCACCGGCGGGGAGGCCGCCGCCGTGCTGGTGGTGGCCGCTTCGACGGGCGTGGTGGACGGGCGCAACCAGATCCGAATGGTCACGGTCGATCGCTCCGCCGATGGCATCGCCCTGACGCCCATGCCGCCGTTTGCCTTCGTGCCGGAGATCCCCCACAGCATCGCACGATTTGAGGCCGTCAGGATCGATCCGGCGCAGGTGCTGCCCGGCGACGGGTACGCCGCCGTGATCAAGCCGTTTCGGACCATCGAAGACATCCACGTGGTGGGCGCCGTGCTGGGGTACCTGGTCGGCGTCGGCCGCCGGCACGGGTGGCCGGCGGCGGTTCTGGAGCGGGTGCTGGCAATGGTTGCCGGGCTGCGTGCGCTGAGTCTGGAAGACCCGCTGGCGCCGGCGGTCCACATCGCCCTGGCCGGTGTGTTTCGCCAACTGGGCCAGCGGCTTTCCGAAATGGACACCCTGTGGGAATCGGTCGATACCGACGCCACCCAGCGGTGGCGGCGGGACCGGCCCCTGCTGGATGTGGCCAACCGGGCCCGAGGCCTGCGACGCGCTGCGGCCTGGCAGCATTTCGGCCAATCGATCTAAGCTGTTTTTTGGTTTTTCTGCGTCTTGGCGTCTCTGCGCGAGCCGGAGGTGTTCTTTTCTTTGCCTGCCCAGAGAAACGAACCAAACGCGTGCACCCGTCGTCCTGGTCGAGACTGTTGCGGGCATCACGGTGATTGCTTGGGCGAACACAAGGTTCGCCCCTACGGAGATATGGCGGAACCTGATGCCGAGATTCACCGCTGCCGGTTTGGCAGGGTATCGTAGGGGCGAATCTCGTATTCGCCCACATCGGTGACGTATTTTTGCTGCCGCGTTTACTTGTCCGCCAGCAAAAAGCCATTCTCGCGCAGAGGCGCGGAGTCGCAGAGAAAACCGAGAGAGTTGCCCTTCGGCCGGCTTGTTCGCCATAGCCTTGGCGAAGGTGGAAGGCCGCCCTTATCCTGTTGATCCTGTAAATCCTGTCAATTATCGCAGTTGCCGTTCGGCCGCAGGCCGCCAATCCCTATCAGCGTTCATCAGCGTCCCATTCGGTTTTGCAGTTGCATTTCGGCCGCAGGCCGCTCATCTGTGTAATCTGCGTAATCCGCGTTCCATTCCGCGGTTGATCAGGGTTTTGCCAGTGCCTCGCTCCGCCGGATTTTCTCCCGCAGCCGCGTGTAGGCGACCATGGCGCTGAAAGCCCGGGCGGCCCGCTCGGGGCTGGCCAGCACCGGCACGCCCTTGTCCTGAAGCCCCGCGATAAAGGGATTGTCTCTCGTCAGAAATGAAAACCCCACTACCGGCTTCCCGTGGGTTCCCACCAGTCCGGCCACGGCCAGGCACTGGTCGTTGATAATCTGCTCGGTATGGGCGGCGATTTCCTCTTCCGGCACGCCCATGGCTTCGAGGGCGCGGCCGACCATCCGGGCCGTGGCCAGAAAGTAGACGAGCAGACCGTCGGCGCCTTCTTCTTCCAGGAGCACTTTGGGGATCCCGTGGAAGAAATCGAGAGGGTTTTTGGTGAAGGTGAGATCGACCGGGTTGCCCACGCTGCCGGTGTGAGGGACAAACGGCGAGAGTTTTTCGAGTGTGGCCGCCGACAGCCGCGGAAGATCGAGTCCGACGCGGCCGCAGGCGTCGGCCGCCGCCGCGCCGGGCCCTCCCGAGTGGGTCTGGATGATGACCCGGCCTCCCCGGGGCAATGGGGCGGTGCCCAGCGCATAGCAGAAGTCGAACATCTCGGCGATGGAGCGGGCCCGGATGATGCCGCTTTGCCGGAAAACCCCGTCATAGAGGCGGTCGGGGCCGGCGAGGGCGCCGGTGTGCGACAGGCAGGCCCGCCGCCCGGTTTCGGATCCGCCCGCATAAAAAGCGACGATGGGTTTGATCTTGCTCACGTCGCGGGCCGTGTCGATGAACTTACGGCCTCGGCGGATCGATTCCACGTACAGCGCGATGACTTTGGTCTCGGGGCAGGCCCCCAGGTATTCGATGCAGTCGACCATGTCGATGTTGGCTTCGTTTCCCAGGCTGAAGCCGGTGGAAAAGCCCCGGCCGAACTGGCTGTCGAGGTAGCTGAACATCTGGGTTACGAAACTGCCGCTGTGGGAGGCGATGCCGATGACGCCGGGCCGGCCCTCAAAGGGCAGGAACGTTGCGTTCAGGCGGCGGTGGGTGTTCACCACGCCGATGCAGTTGGGCCCGGTGAACCGGATGCCGTAGCGCTCGGCCACGGCGAGCAGTTCTTTTTGGCGCTGGGGGCCGTAGCCGCCCACCTCGTTGAACCCGGCCGAGACGATCACTGCACGGCGGATGCCCTTTTTCCCGCAGGCTTCCAGGGTTTCGATCACAAGCCGTGTGGGGAGCACGATGTAGGCCAGATCCGGGGTTTCGGGGATGGCGTCCACGCCGGCATAGGCGGGCAGATCCAGTACGGTCTTTTCGCTCGGATGCACCGGATAGAGTTTCCCCTCGAAACCAAGGGAAAGAACGGCACCCAGGATGCTGGTCCCCATGGCCGAGAAATTGTTGGATGCGCCGAAAAATGCGATGCTTTTCGGATTGGCGATGATGTGCAGGGGGCTTTGTTCAGGGCGGGTGATCATAGGGAGCCCTTTCCGTCCAATATAATTAGCGCATCCACGGCCACGACGCGGCCTTCCGGGGTGATGATCAGGGGGTTGATGTCGATTTCGGAGATGGCGGCCTTTTCCAGGCCGATGCGGCCCACGGCGGCGAGGACGCTGCAGATGGCTTTCAGGTCAGCCGGCTGCTGACCGCGAAAGGCATCCAGCATGGCGCGGGATTTGAGATCTGCGATCATGTCCATGGCCTCGATCTCGTCAATGGGCGCTACCCGAAATACCGTGTCGTTGATGATCTCGGTCAGCACCCCGCCGGTTCCCAGCATGACGCAGGGGCCAAACTGCGCATCGCGGCTGAGCCCGATCACAATCTCCCGCTGCCCGGCCACCATTTCCTGCACCAGCACCCCGTCCAAAGCCTTCCCGGCGCTTTTGCCAATGCGGTCAAATGCCTCGCGCACCGCTTCAGGTGTCGCAAGTCCCAGCTTGACGCAGCCGGCATCGCTCTTGTGCATGAGCTCCGGCGACGAGCCCTTGAGAACCACGGGAAAACCGATCCCGGCAGCGCCGTCCACGGCCGCGTCGGCATCTTTCACAAGCACCTCCCGCGTGACAGGAATGCCGTATCCGGCCAGCAACTGCTTGGACTGGTATTCGGTAAGGGCCCTCTGGCCATCGGCCAGGGCCGTTTCGATGATATCCATTCAATTTCCTCTTCGTTCAATACCGCGTTAGAGCGTTTGTCAGAATAATGTTCAGTTTCATCCGCAAGATCCTATCGGGGTCGGGATCGCTATCGGGATCGAAATCGATTTTTTCCAAGGCCGATACCGATAGCGATGTCGATGTCCACCAGAGGCTGTTATGAAAACGGAACGTATTTATTACCATCGCAATAAAACGTAGGGGCCGGCCCCCGTGCCTGCCCATTTTGGCCACGCCATCGGCGGTGCAAGGCAACCACAGGGGGCCGCCCCGACGGCATTGAATCGGCAAATCGTGTCGTCGTTCAAATGTCCAGATCCCGGATTACCCCCAGCGCCCGGATCAGCGTGGCCAGGTCTTCGGCGCCAACTGCCGCCTCGATGCTTTTTTCCAGCGTCGAGCCTACGGCCAGGAGCTCGGGCGCCATGTCGCGGACCTTTTCCGTGAGCCTGAGCACGTTGAGACGGGCGTCCGCCGGGTCGGGTTCCTTGCTCACCAGCCCCATGGCCTCCAGGCGCTGGATCATGGTCACCGCGGCCGCCTTGCCCATACCGGCCTGCTGGGCGAAAGCTCCCAGGCTCAGCCCGTCCTCACGCCAGAGCACGCCCAGCGCCATGACCTGCTGGGCGGTGAGCCCCAGCGGTTCCAGGGCGCGGTTGTAGTAGGCCACCATTTTTCGAACCGCCTGGGTCGCCAGGGAGCAGACAAAATATTTGGGGGCGGCATCTTTCATTCGCATGCGAACATTCGTTAGCAAATGAATGGTGCGCAGTCAAGGCGGGAACTGGTGCAATGCCGTGTCCATTCGAGGGTATCAGGTTTAGCCAAAATGTTGACTCGGCGGGTATGCCTTGTTATTGTGCTTTAAAAGGCACAATAAAGGGGGCCGCTATGGAAACGATCCGAATCAATGTGAGCCTGCCCACCAAACTCTTGGCAGATCTGACCCGTGAGGTCGGACCCAGGCAACGAAGCCGATTTATCGGCGAGGCAGTGGAACGCCTGATTCGGGAAAGGCGGGACCAGAGGCTTGCCGCCGAATATCAGGAGGCGGCAACAGAAATTCGCCGCATCAACAGTGAGATGGAAGGCGCTGTGGGCGATGGTCTCGATTAATCGCGGCGATGTTTTTCTTGTAAATTTCGATCCCACCATCGGGTCCGAGACGAAAAAGACCCGTCCGGCCGTTGTCGTTTCAAATGACATCAACAACCGGCATTCGCCGATTGTATCCATCGCTCCTGTTACGTCCAACATCCGTCGGATTTATTCATTCGAGGTCGAAGTGTCTGAGGCAAGTGCAGGATTGGAGCGCCCGTCGAAGATCATGATAAATCAGACCCGGGCGGTGGATAAGGCCCGTCTGGTAAAACGGCTGGGCCGGCTTTCGCCGGATATCATGCAGGCGATTGATGATGCCCTGAAACTTCATTACGGGCTTTGACAAAATAGTCGGAACCGATGTTCCTCACCGCTTTGAGGCGGTCATCGTCAATGGTGAAGCCCTTGACCAGGTATTCATTCAGTCGCTCTGTCGCCCATCGGCAACACTGGGTGCCCCGTATGGATCGCACGCGGTAGCCGACGGCAATGACGCTTTCCTGCTTGGTTAAGCTACCATCAACGGCGTGGCGTTAGTACCCTTATTAATACCCTTATTAAGGGGCATTACCCTTATTCTGCCATGAAGCCCCTCGACCCCGGCCAGTACACTCCAGGTCTCCGCTTTTTTGCATGTTTCTCAGCACCTTGCGAACCATATCGCGGCTGATATGAGCACACCTGCTCTCCAGTTCGGCCAGGGTGAAGGGTGATTCGAGGGATCGGATCGCGGCTTTCACGAATTCGGTTTTGGCGCCTCTGGGGGATTTGGTTTCACCCACCCGCGATTCGAACTCCCGGCAGGCGCTTTTAAGGATGAACAAGAGATAGTTCATATAAGGCCACGGATCGTGTTTCCCCTCGTGCCACCCCTGGGAACTGGCCTCCAGGGTTTCGTAATACCGGTCTTTGTTGGTCTCGATGAGCCGCTCCAGGCTGATGTAACGCCCCGCTTCAAAGCCCAGGTGATAACTCTGTAGCAAGAGCAACAACCGCGAGACCCGGCCGTTGCCTTCCCGAAACGGATGGATGCAAAGAAAATCAAGGCTGAAAGCGGCCATGGCCAGTAAAGGGTGCACCCAGCGTTCTTCCTGGCACTGTTCCCACATGGACATCAGGTGCGCCACGTGCTCGGCGGTCCGGGCCGCCGAAACCGGCTTGAAACGGATCCGCTGCCGGCCGTTGGGATACCGCTCGATGATATCGCCGTCCTTGGACTTGTATTTTCCGGCATCCCAGATATCGCCCCGGGCCAGTCGGTGCAGTTCGCAGATGGTTTCTTCAGTGATTGGCAGGCGATCGCCCTGCTGATGGATCCGGTCCAGAGCATGGCGGTATCCCCGGATTTCCTCTTCGGCACGGTCCTGAAGAAACGATTTTCCCAGAACCACCGTTTTGACACGTCGTCGATCCACCGTCACCCCTTCGATGCGGTTGGAGGAGACTGCACTTTCGATAAGGGCGTGCTCACGCAAGGCCTTGAGTTTTTGGGGCGCCTGGCGCGTGAACAGCTCCTGCCGCCCCCGGGCTTCCCCCAGGTCCGCCAGGTACCAGGACGTGCCAGCAGGGACCGTTTTCACCCCCACGCTAAATTGTTTGAAGGTTTTCACGAAACCGACTCCTTATCACATAGGCCCTATTCCCCAAAATAACATCCGGTTTTGTAAGCCAAGATGGCTCCCCCGAAAGTCAAGCCAGGCAAGTCTACCGAATCGCGCTCTCTGTAAAATCATGATGATTTAAAATCACCTCTCAATGGAACGCGTCAACTCTATTGCTCTGCCTACCCGGTTTTCAAAGAGTTGATCCAGCCGATCAAGGCATTGATTGACAATTTGAGCATCCCGGACATCTTGGGCCTGTTCATATAACCTAACCAAAAGCATTGGTACTTTCGAAGCGACATGGGGATATCGGGATCCAACCTCTTGGGTCTTTTTTCTCAGGGTGGTAGAAAATACATCCCCAATGCCGAGTATAGCTTCAGACACGGGTAAGAGGCTTCCGGTAAACTTTTCCAAACTTAAAATAAAATGCAGGGGTTCATCGGCAAAAGTCTGTGAGCGAATATATTCTTTTAAAAATGGTTCATATTCAGAGTCGTGTTCCAGATCGAAGGACCGGCAGGCGAAAATAATGGATATCGATTTCCCCAACTGTCGTAGCGATCGCACCTGTCGAATCAACTCCTTACAGACATCCATGGCCGCACTGGAACGGGCGGTCGTCCAGCGAATGGCATCGAGTTGATCTATGATTAGGATGCTTTTCCGTTCTGCGGCCAAACCGGCAATGGCGAAAGCCGGCGAATCGGGAAGCCCCATGTCTGCACCGAAGTGTGTAGCAGTCTTTTCGGGAATGCGCCGGTCGAGGCGGATAGGGAGATAGGGGATCTGATCCCTTTGGAGGTATTCGGTCAGTTCATAGAGAACGCCGCTTTTTCCAAACCCTGCGGCACCATGCAAAATCACATCCTTTTCCGCGTTGATTGATTCGATGACCTGGGCGGTCTCTTCACGTGGGATGACTCTCCCCCCAATCAGCTTATGTTGAATAGATTCAGCGAACTGGTCCTGCAATTCTTCTCCAACTGGGGCTATTGATAAGGCGCCGCAAAAATTCTTGAAGGCATCTTGTCGCCCTTTTCCTGCCTTTAGGATCTGGTATTCAAGAAAATCGACCGGGTTATCGTTTGAGAATCTGGCGCTTTCGCAGATGTCCGCAAAGGTTCGGGACGGGATTGCCGAGACGAGTGCGAATTCACACAATGGGTCTCTTTCCAAATGGGCCTGCAAGTTGGAAAGAATCCCCTTGGATGCCAAAGCCTTCACTGACCACGATTCTTGGCTTCCCAGGCGCGCCTTGCATTGCTGCAACTGTCGGACACCGTCCTTCTTAATAACTGTGAGGTCAACACCTTGCCCTTCAGGGCCAATCGGCTCAACGGTTACCGACTGAATCTCCTCATTCAACAGCCTGAGAAGCTGTTTGGCGACCCAGCGAGCCTCGTACCGATTGCCAAGCTTGTCTGCCATGCCACCAGATTCGAAGCCCATTTTTTTTGTGCTCCTTCTTGAGTCTTATGGGTTCCGTGTTACCCCATTGCCCCAAGGGCCGCCATCAGCCGGGAATATCCGATCCGTTCCTGTTCCAGCCGCACAGCGTAGCCGAAGCGATCTGATTTCAAATCAGTAAAAAGTGCCTGCTCCGGTCCGGTGAGGTTGGCAAGTCCGCCCAGAAATCGCTTTATTTCATCCTCTTGTCCCCACAGGTCGCGGTGGGCCTCCAGGGTGTCTTTGTCCATGAGAAAGGATTCGGTCTGGGGAAAATAGCCCCGGATGCGGGAGAGAATGGCAAAGCCGTGGGTGTCGATGTCACCCCAGTAGACGATCCGTTTTTCTTTCAGCCAGTCGATTTCGGCCAGCATCTCGATGCCGTAGCCCAGACCGAAGATCACCAGGGCGCCGGGGACTTGAGGGAAACAAAGGCCGTTGATCTTGTTTTCGGTGATAAAGACGGTTTGGGCGCCGAAATCCCGGGTGGCCAGATCGGGGGCGGGCAGGGTCAGGTCCGTCAGTCCGTCAGGGGCCAGCCCCGGATCGAGGATGCGCAGCCGGACCCCGGGTTTGTCGTAGTCGAGCCCGAAGCGCCGCTCGAACCCGTGACCGGAAAAACCCGTCACTGTAGGGTCCATCGCACTGTCATCGAGAACCCGGTCCAACAGTTCGGCTATAATCTTTTTGTTTGCCTCAATGAATTTGGTTTCCACCCCGAGGATATCGAGTTGGCGGATGTACAGTTTGGGCCGTGGATGGGCGACAAACCAGTTGCAAACCGCCAGGAGCCTGTCCCAGTTTGCCGCGTGGTCCAGTCCGCTCAGAGGTTTTTCCAGAAGAAAGGGGATGAGCGCAGGCAGGGCTACCCGGGTCGTTTCGGTGATCTGCTGAAAGCGATCAAAATCGCGTTTTTTTCCGATATAGCCGAGCCAGTCGGTCTCGGTTTCGAACCGGATCCGGTCAGGGAGCTGCTGGTGGCCGAGCAGGCGGTGGTTCACGGCCCGGTATGACACCCGGTAGCCGGTACCGGTCTTCTCCCGGCTCGAGGTTTCAATGGCCTGAATCCACTGGCGCACCGTTGAAAATTGTTGACTGATCTGATTTCCCGACGGCGGAGACAGGGGAATTTCCAGGGGAAAGAGGGATTCCCCGGCCAGCCATGCCCTCAAAAACCGGCCGTCGGACCAGGGGCGCAGGGCTTTTTTCTTCAGCGCTTCGGGGGAGATCATGCCGCCGACTCCGCGAATGCCGCCTTTTCCTCCCGGTACTGCTCGATGGTGAGGTTCCGGACCATGGAGTTTTGCCCGTCGGGGTTGTGGATATAATGAACCGCGCTCACATAATCCTCGATGATGTTGATTTTTTGCAGTGGGGTGACGATGAGCAGCTGGAGGTTGAGCTTTTTGAACAACTCAAGCGCATAGCGGGTCGATTCGTCCGAGCCCCGACCGAAGGCCTCGTCGATCATGACAAAGCGCAGGGTTCTGGAGCGTTTTTCGCCCCATTTGAGCCCGAACTGGTAGGCCAGGGCCGAGGCGAGGATGGTATAGGCGAGCTTTTCCTTCTGTCCTCCTGACTTTCCGGCCGTATCCGAGTAGAACTCCTTTTCCTTGTTGTCTTCGCGCCAGCGCTCGGCCACCGAAAAGGCGAGCCAGTTTCTCACGTCGGTGACCTTGCGCGTCCATCGCCGGTCCATATCGCTTTGTCCCTGCCGGCCGTTGAACCGGTCGATGAGTTCCTTGACCTGGAGGAACTTGTGCTCGGTGTAGGCCTCGTTCTCTCCGCCGGTCAAGGTTTCGCCCAGGCAGGCCCTCAGTTCTTCGCGGAACCGGCGGATTTCCTGGTCCCGGTCCGGATCGGCCGTCAGTGCGATGTAGGTCCCCTCATTGTAGTCGATGGCGGAAAGAGAGCGGTTGATGGTTTCGATTTTCTCCCGGATCTGGGACAGCTCACTGTCGAGCTTGCCCTGGAACAGGGCCATGCTCTGGATGGTCTCTTCGTTGAGCTTTTGCTTGAAGCGCTGTTCGTGGCGGGGCAGATCCTCCCTGAGAAGGGTCTCCAACATTTCCCTGAACGCGCCGGCGGCGTCCATGGCGGCATCCACCTCCCGGGTTTCTGCCCGATAGCGCTCCTTGTAAGCCTGCATCAGGCGAATCACGCGGTCCCTGATCCGTTTGCCCTTGTCTTCTTCGTTGTCCATGCGACGCTGGAGCCATTCGCGCATCCGGGTCTGTAAGGCGTCGCAGTTTTCGATGGTGACGGTCCGGTCCTCAAGGGCCTCGGGCGCCATGGCCGTCAGGGCTGAAAACAGATTTTGACGCGTCTCCGGCGGCAGTTCGTCCAGGATTCGCTGCGATTCCTGGCAAAGACGCCGGTCCTGGTCCAGGCGCTCTTCCATTTTTGCCCGGTTTTCCCGCAGGTTTCCCAGCCGGTCCTCTGTTTGGCCCAGGTGCTGCCCGAGCCGTGCGAGCTGGGCCTGGAGGTCCTTCAACGTATCGCTGCCGGCCTCGATCCTCGCCTTTTCCTCGCTAAGCCGGTCAATTTCAACGGCCAAGGGTTCCCAGTGGATTTCGGCAAACCTTTCGAAAGAAAGCAGGCTCTGGAGGCGGTCTCTGACCTCCTCGGCGCTTTTTCGCCGGTTATAAATTTTTTCCAGCTCGATCACCACGGCATCGCGCGCTTTTTCGAGCCCCTGGAATCGCTTTTCCAGTGCCCGGATTTTTTCCTTGTTCTGCCAGCCGAGGACAAACCGGGTCCTGTCGTCGATGCGATAGCGGTCGTCCTTTTCGTGGCGAATCCCCCCGGTCTTGATCTGACCTGCCCGGGTCAGTGCCGTGGGGCATCGGCGAAAGGCTCCCGGCGTCTCGCAGCAGGTGTGGCTGAAGCGCCGTTCCAATTCCCGCTCCAGCCAGTTGTAAAATGCGGTGTCCGGCTTGATTTCCAGTTTTCGCACCAAGGCATCCGCTGCCGGCGGCTCCGGGGCGCGACCGGAGCCGGCAGTGGTCTTAAAATAGACGAGCCGGCCGGCCAGGTGGGTGGCGTCCACATGAGCGGCCACGATCTTGTAATGAATCTCGGGGACCAAGAGGCTCAAACCGAAATTGTGAAGGAGCCTCTCCGCGGCGCCTTCCCAGTCGGCCGCAGTACCCTTGACCCGCAGAAGTTCGCCGGCAAAAGGAAGATCGTCTCCGGTAAGACCCAGTGCCGCGATCAGGTGGCTGCGGATGGCCAGGTTGCGCTCGGGGATATTGCTTTTTCTTCCTTTCAGGGAGGCGATTTCGGATTCCAGGGTGTTAAGCTCGGTGTTCATCCGCTCCAGATCCACCCGCTGTTCCACCATCTCGTTTTCCAGGTCCGTTTGCTGGGCGGCCACGCCTGCCTTGGCTTCTGCCAAATGGCTGCGGTTTTCCACAAAACCGGCCTCGTCCGTGGGAACGGGCCGTTTGAGTTGACGGCTGATATGCGCGAACGTTTTGGCCTTGTCGGCAATGCGCGTTCGTTCGGCCACCAGCCTGAAGATTTCCTCTGCGATCTCCTCCAGTCGCCGGCCGCCGCTATCGGAAATGGCGCGTTCGATCCGCCGCTGTTTGATCCGCAGATTCTCCAGTTCGATGCGCCCGGCTTCGATGCGGGAAGCCAGTTTTTCCAGGGAACCGCTTCGGGCTCGGATCCGCCGCTCCAGAAGAAAGATCTTTTTTTCGGCAAAGAACGCGTGTAGTGCCGACCGGCCCAGCCTCAAATCGGAGATGGCCTGCTGGATCTCGGCGAAACGGGCCGACTCGGCCACGATGGGCGCCAGCGCCGCCACCTGCTCCCGGGCCTTCAGCACCGCCTCGTGAGCGCGGTTCAGATCGTCGAATTGACGGCAGATTTTTTCAATGCGCTCGGCCACCGGCGGTTCTTCGAGCATGTGTCGGCGGACAAAATCGGTGAGGTTGCCCACGGATTTCATGGACACGGTCTGGTAGAAAAGATCCAGGGCCTGGGTGTTGTCGATCCCGAGCCCCCGGCGAAAGGCAGTGGCATATTTTGAGTAGCTGTCAAAGATCTGGACGCCCGGTTGTTTTCCCAGGCGTTTTTTCAAATCCATGACGTCGGTGCCGAATCCGCTGAAATCTTCGGCGATCGTCAGCGGTGCGGTCGCCACCACGTAAAACCGTTCAGGTACGGATCCGGTCTCCCGACTCCAGAAGACCTGGGCCAAAGTGAACCAGCGCTCATAGCCCGCGTTGAAAAACTGGGCCAGAATGGCGCTGTAGCTGTTGATATCGCGAAGGGCCACGGATTTGGCGGATAGCGTGTCGGCATCCTTTTCGCTTTTAAAATGGCCGAAAACATAGGACCGGAGACTGCGCTCCCGGGTTTCGGCGCCGGCCGCCTTATTGTAGACGATGCGCTGGGGGGGCACCATGAGGGTGGTCAAGGCGTCCACCAGGGTCGATTTGCCCGAACCGATATCCCCGGTCAGAAGGCTGTTTTCCCCGCCGGGGGCAAGGGTCCAGATATGACGGTGAAAGGTGCCCCAGTTGAGCACTTCAAAGCGGTGTAGGCGGCATCCGGTCCCCGCGGCGGGACCGTCATGATTCGTTGTCAGCGGCATGGTCTTGGTATTCCTTGAGCTTTTCGTCCAGATCGGCGAGCCAGTCCGCATCGACCAGGGACTTCAGGATCCGGCGCACCTCATAAATCGGACTCTCCTTTTTGAGCCTTCGCAAGAATCCCAGTTCCGCCACTTTGTTGATATGGGCGTCCATCCGGTCTACCAGCTTGGCCTCATTGGCCTGGTCGGGCAAAAAGACCCGCATCATCTCCACCATCTGGTCCCGGGTCAAAATCATCCGGGAGCCCTCGCCGCCGGCATCGGCTTCGATGAGCTTTTTTCTTAACAGCACGCAAAGGAGGCTCACCGGATAGCTCAGTGGCCGCCGGTGGATGAGTCGCGGGAGGGCGACGGTTTCCTCCTTGTCGGTTTCTTCCTGGCGCAAGAAAGCGTACCCTTCGGCCTCGTCCAGGGTCAGGCCCAGGCCCATGACGGCCAGATAGTCCATCACCCGGGCCTGAAGGGCCATCAGGTCGTGCCAGAGCGCTTCATGCTGGTCCCGGTAAATGACACCGCGCATGAGCCTGACCACCACCGGTCCGAGTTGAGGCAGGCCCCTGTTTTCATCTATTTCTTGAGATCCGTTTTGTTTTTCCATTTCAAGGCCGTTATCGTCACCCGGTAAAGATTACCCGCGGCATGTGCACGGTCCGCATACCGCCGTCGGGGCCGGTCCAGCGGATGGCCTGCACCGTGTCGGTGTCCACCACGGCGGTATCGTCCCGGCAGGCCAGGTGGAGATAAGCCACCACCTCGCTGAGCCCCTTTTCGACGGGATAGATTTCACAGAGCCGTTCCAGAGAGATCTGGGACAGTCCCCGCAGGGCGGTGCGGATACGTTCCCGCAGTATCTTTTCATCCACATAGTGCTGGTTGTAAAGGGCCGGGGTGTCGAAATCCGCCTTACCGGGCATCGGCGCATCATTCACTTCCGGGCGTCGAAGGGGTCTGAACAGCCCCCGGGACATAGGCAGAAAAATCTCCGGCTTGACATCGTCCACGCAGGTAAGGTGTTTTTCCCCCGGGGGCCGGTCGCGGAGATTCACTGCCGTTTTCTCGATATCCCGGATCAGGGTCATGATTCGGCGGTTTTCCAGCCATGCCTGGTCGTCGAGGAACCGGCGGAGCTGCTCCACCAGCAGGGCACAGGTCTCGTTGGCCTTTTCTCCGGCCTCAAGGAGATAAAACCGGATTCGGGCCAGACTTGGGTCCGGTTCCATTTCCCGCACCTCCGGTAGATCGAGTGCTCTGCCGATGAGCCGGTCCAACTCCGCCTGGCTGGCCGGTGACATGAGATAGGTCCAGAAGGCGCGAAAACTCCGGCCCTGGTCCGAATCCCGGATGGCGTCTTCTTCACCGAAAATGTCATCCAGCAGTTTGCCCTTGGGCTGGTCGCTGGTGGCGATGCGGGCCCGGGTTTTTCGGTCGAGCTGGCGGAAATTTTCCTCAATCTGGCGAAAGTCGGATAACAGTCGCCGGACCGTGTCCTCGGCTTCCAGAAACCGTTCCCGGATCCCGGTGGTGTCCCGGGGGGGGCAGGCGTCCCGTCTTGAGCCGGGCAATCTCTGCGTCTATATCCGCTTTTTTCTGCTCCAGTTCCTTGATCTGTTCTTCGGGTGCAGCGGAGCCCTGGCGCACGATCTCCCTTAAGAGCCGAAACACGGTCAACAGACGGGATTCGGCCCCGACGAATCGTTTGGGCTCCAGGGAAGCGATCCAGCCCATGACCCTTTCGCTGGCAGGTGTCAGGTCGTACTGGGCCTCATCGCTTTTTTCCGGGTAGTATTTGCGCAAAAATGCCTGTTCGCCGCTTGCCCAGGCATCGAGGTAGTCTGACGGTTTTCGGGGAAACAAATCTTGGCCATGGATCTGGCGCAAGTGGTAGAGGTAGTCGTCCAGTCTCTCGGTGAGTTCACCGGCGGCAACAGCCCGGCGATTGTGCCGAATAAATGTCAAATGGAAAAAACTCAGGATCAGCGGCGCCGTATCTGCAGTCAGCAGCCGCCAGGCCGGGTGTTTTTTGAGGCTGAGAAGATAATCGAAGTTCATTTTCTCTCACCACTCGAATCCGCTGACCAATTGAAATATCCTATTGACCATATTCCAGCAAAATGGGTCAATACATTTCCGTAATCTCACGGATTTCAACTGTTTTGGCGAAGTCGATGTGCGTGCAGCGGCGGATCTCATGTGTCCAGGCAGTGCTTGCCCATTTGTTGGAGAATGGTACATAATCAGATAACCGCCATCCATGGCTATCGTCCGGCAGGGAGAAACCCGATGGGCAATCTGCTTCACATCACCAGCGGCGATATCGCCGGCGCCAGTTTGAACAAAGCCGGGCTTGCGGGGGAAGTGTTCGTTTGGCACGACATCCTCTGCGACGGACCGCGCAGTCCCGGGTGGACCGATGACGATACGCTCAAGGCCCGCGCACAGTTTCTGGAGGGGGTCACCGGCGGCGGCTTGAACCGCGGCGTCGTCCTGAGCACGCTACGCGGCCAGTATGACAAGCTGGCAGCGGCAGGAGCCCATAACGGCATTGCCTTGTGGTTCGATGCCTGTCTTTTTGACCAGTCGATGCTCGCCCACATCCTGATGTGCCTGCGCCATCAACGCATCGATGATGCGGCGCTGCTTTGCGTGGACACCGCCTTTGCCAGCCTGGATCTGTCCCTGTTGACCGAGCTGTCACAAACCGCCGATGCGCCGCTGCCCTGGATCGCCGCCGCAGCGGCGCGATGGCTGCAGGAGCGGCCTGCCCCGGCGACCGGGTTGGGGCGGCTTGAAAGCCTTGCCCTCGCGGCGATTCGTGACGGGTGCCAAACGCCGGGCGAGATCTTCGCGACGGTGGCTGCCGCAGACACGCCGCCGCAGTTCTGGGGCGACACGATGCTCTGGGCAAAAATCAATGCGCTCGCGCGGCGCGAGCCGCCGTTGGTAAGGATCGCGGGACCCGCCGACCGGCTGCCCCAATGGGAGAGCGTTCCTGCCGCTGAAGGACTTCAGGATCAAGCCGGTACCGGATACCGGGTCAATTCCCACATGACGCCCGAAAGACTTTTTTGCCGGTAAATCACCAACGGCGCCACAGCCGGCCAGAAGAAGGAATCGTATGCGCACCGCAGCTCTCAGCTTTGTTTCCACCGCGCTTTGCGCTGGTGTGGAGATCTGCTTCGCCAATCTCGGTACTATGCCTTGTCACCGGGCGTCGCCGATGCGAAAATGCCATCCATGTCGGCCTTGGTTTCTTTTGTGTTTGATTGTGGCAGGGATGCATTTTCTGGTTCCCGGGCTGAATGGCTCATCACCTGCTCAAAATATTCCTGTTTAAAGCCCAGGCGTTTCATATACTGCCATTGTGCTTCATTTTTAAGAGACTTCAGGGCGCCAAAGATGTGCTGGTGTTCGTCAAAAACGCGGTCAAGGTCCATATCCGTATCCATGCCCATGGCTTTTGCCAGCTCCCGCGTATCCCGATAGATTTCCGCTTTGCCCGCATTCCTTGGAAATACGGCATACATCCTGGCGCTGCCTTTCAATTGACGCACTTCATTATTCACGGCCCGTATCGCCTTCTGGAAAAGGGCCTTGAAGCCGGCGATGCCGTACGCCGGCAGAACGCAGCACGGGCCAAGGCGATAGGCGTGATCGGGACCTTCGGCAAAGCAGCCTTCATCTTTTGACGCCTGCCGCCGTCTAATCATAAGAAACCCCACAATCTTTCCCTGGTCTTTTAAAGCGCAGCAGCCCTCCTTGATTGAATCAGTGTAGATGTGCGTAAGAAGCTGGAGACGGTCCGACTTGAAGTATCGCGCATCAAGTTGGGCGACGGCCTTAAGGTCATGCGCGGTGAGCCTTTCCACCGGTAGGTGTTTGCCCGGATCCAACTCCTCATCGTCGACCTTGAGGGGCAACTCGGCCTCTTGCGCCGTTGTGAATGCCTCTGCATGGAAACCCGCTTTTTTGTAAAGGCCGATTGCGAGCGGCACCGACCCCAGTCGAAAGGTGAGCACGCCCTTGCTTTCACAAAGATGGTCGATGACGCCCCCGATCAGGTCCGCAGCAAACCCCATTCCCCTGGCCTCCTGGGCGACGACGATATTGCCGATCCAGGCCTGGTTGCCATAGTTTGTGGTGAATATGCTCCCGATAACGCGTCCATCCCTCAGGAGGGTAAAACAGTCCTGATCGAGGGATAGATACCGTTTCAGCTCGTGGCGGTCGTAGTAGTACCATCCCTCTTTGTTCATGAGTTCAAGGATGCCGTTGATATCCGCTTCGCGGAATCGTTGCACCTTGACGCCTGGCGTGGTTATGATAGTTTCTTCCACGGTAAATGTCCCTTCAAAGCCAATGTTTATCGGTTTTCGGCGCATCGCAGAAAAACAATGCTGCAACATCATGTCAGTATTGAATTGTGAAGCGGCGGCAGATGAAAGACAGTTCAAGATCAATCAGCGGTTTCAGTATAACAAAAAAGCGATGAAAGAAAACAGTCCCGCGAACAAAGCCCGGATCGTCTATTTCCCCCATGGCGGCGGCCCGCTGCCGATTCTCGAAGACGCCAGTCACCGAGCGATGGTCGATTTCATGCGGCGGCTTCCCTCACAACTGAGGCCCCCGGATGCGATTCTTGTCGTCAGTGCCCATTGGGAAGAAAGTGCAGCGACGCTGCTGGGCGCACACAAACCGCCCATGTTCTATGATTATTACGGTTTTGCGGATGAGGCTTACAAAGTCACCTACCCGGCGCCCGGGAGCCCCGACCTATCGAATCGGATTATAAAATTACTGCGCAAGCAAAATCTTCCGTCGAATATCGATCCTGAGCGGGGATTCGACCATGGCTTGTTCATTCCGCTGAAACTGATGTATCCGCAGGCCGAAATCCCCTCGCTGCAGCTTTCCCTGATCCGCGGTCTCGACCCGGCCGCGCATATCGCCCTTGGCAAGGCGCTTCGCGAATTGATGTGCGAGAACATTCTGGTGATCGGATCCGGTTTTTCCTTCCACAACATGCGCGCATTCTCTTTCGATGGGAGCAGTACCCCCGATTCGGCCAATGACGCTTTCCAGAACTGGCTGATCGAGACATGCACCGGACCAATGCGTCACTCCGAGCGCGAACATCGCCTCGTCGATTGGGAAAAAGCCCCTTCCGCGCGCTACTGCCACCCCCGTGAGGAGCATTTGCTGCCGCTGCACGTGTGTCTCGGTATGGCGGACAAGCCGGCTCAAGTGGTGTTCGATGATCTCATCCTGGGCAAGCGCGCGGTCGCGTTCTTGTGGTGAAGGAACAATCCGCAGGCGTTTAACGGGTTTAGGGGGTGTCGGGGCACGAGATTTGCTATGAAAATCGAAAGTTGCACTTGAGATATTCATAAATTGGCGCCGGTTGGGATCAAATCGGCGGCGGCATGCCACCGCATTACGGCAGCCTTGACTTACTGACTGCGCCTCCTGATGATACGGTTTGTCGCCATTATCGGCCAAAGCGTTTTCATTTCATCCATCGATCGGAGTCCCTCGCCATGCTGCGCGTATTTCAAAACGACATCCTCGATGCGGAACAGTTCGTGGTGACCCTGGAGCTGGTGCCGGGGCGTGAATCCACTGGCCGCTCCGTGGATACGGTGATGGGCATCGCCAAAGACGCCTTTGCCGACGGGCGCCTCTCGGCGGTATCCATCACCGACAATCCCGGCGGAAACCCGTCGCTGAGCCCCGATGCCATCGGCTACCGCATCTTTTCTCTCGGTATGGATGTCATCGTCCACTTCACCTGCCGGGACATGAACCGGGTGGGCATGGAAAGCCGGGCCCTGCAGCTGGCCATGATGGGGATGAAAAATATCCTGGCCCTCACCGGCGACTACGCGGGCCAGGGGTTTGGCGGGCAGGGGGCTCCGGTGTTCGATCTGGACTCGGTGACGGTGCAGATCATGCTCGAGCTGATCAGCGCGCGCATCAACGCCGCCGGCGACCCCGACGGCTTTTTTACCGGCTGCGCGGTCTCCCCTTTCAAGTTTACCGAGGGTGAAACCTATGCCCAGTACGCCAAACTGAGCCGCAAGGTGGCGGCCGGCGCCCGGTTCATCATCACTCAGTTGGGCTATGACGCGCGCAAGTTTCATGAACTCATGGGTATCGCGCAACGGATGGACATTCAAATACCGGCGCTGGGGTCGGTGTATGTGCTATCCCCCGGCGCGGCCCGCATCATGAACCGTGGCCGCGTGCCTGGGGCGGTGGTCTCAGATAAACTGCTGCACACCGTTGAAAAGGAATGGGAAGACAAAAAGGCGGGGCGGGCCGCGTCCATCGAGCGGGCGGCGCGTCTGGGCGCTGTGCTGCGCGGCCTCGGCTACCGGGGCGTTCACATCGGCGGTATCCACAAAGACTTTTCCACTGTGGGACGTATCCTGGACCGGATGGAAGAAATCAAGGGCCAATGGCAGGCTTTTCTTCCCGATTTCGATGACCCCATGCCGGGTGGGTTTTACGCCTTCAGGGAAAAACCGCCTGCGGCCGCGATCAGCACCACTTTCGGCCAGCGCCGGCCGCCGGTGTCGGGCATGGAGCGGGCGCTGCATGCCTTCATGGCCCGCTCCCACCATGTTTTCTTCAATGCCGAGGCGCGCCTGGCGCCGGTGTTTCGCGCCGTGAGCGCGCGGATGGACGGCGGCATCTGGGGCAGGCTCTTTTTTCACCTGGCCGAACATCCCGTAAAACGCGTGCTTCTGGGCTGCCGGCAGTGCGGTGACTGCGCCATTCAGCACGTGGGGTTTCTCTGCCCTGAATCGCGGTGCCCCAAGCACCTCCGCAACGGCGCCTGCGGCGGCAGTACAAACGGCATGTGCGAAGTAAATCCCGATCGCCAATGCGTGTGGTTTCGGGCGCACAACCGGTGGGCGTCAGAGGGCAAGGCCCCGCAGATGTGCGACGGGTGCGTCCCCCCGCGCATGTGGGAGCTCGACCGCTCCAGCTCGTGGCTCAACTTCCACCTGGGCCGCGACCACCACAGCGCCGGCTCGGAGATTACACGGCTTTGCCGGGAGACGACATGCCGGTTGATGGTGGGGTAGGCCGGCCGTAAACAAAGCTGCGCCAAGACGCAAAGAACGCCAAGAAAACCAAAGAGATTTCTCGCGCAGGGGCGCTGAGACGCAGAGGAAAGCGGGTTTGAGGATTAAACGCGGATCAATGTTTTCAGGTTTTGATTCTATGTTCGCAGTTCTCGGCGTCCCAGCGCTTCTGCGCGAGATAATGGTTTTTAGAGTTTCTGCCCGCAGGCCGCTAATCCTCCTAATCTGTGTCGCTTTCTAAACCCGCGTAGGCGCAATCTGTGGATGAAAATGGTTTCACCTGATCATACTCTGTGAAACTTGCTGCGGTATTCTTTTGGACGCAGGCCGGTCTGCTTCATGAACACTTTTCTGAAAGAGCTGCTGTCCTCATAACCTACCCGGTAGGTGATTTCGTCGAATGCGCGGGCTCCCTGTTCGAGCAGGCGCTTGGCCGCCTCCACGCGGATGCGCTGCTGGTAGGTGAGGGGGGTGTCGCCGGTGGCCGCCTTGAAGCGGCGCTCCAGGCTGCGGCGGCTCATGCCATGGGTGTGCGCCAGGGCATCGTAGGTGAAGTTTTTGTCGTAGTTTTTCTCGATCCACGTCTGGATGCCGGCCACCTGAGGGTCGCCATGGTCCTTCCGGGTGTGGCAGATGGCATAGGGCGCCTGGGAGGCGCGGCCGATCTCGGAGACCACCATCTTCGACGATTGCACGGCCACCTCGCTGCCGCAGTATTTGCCCACCAGGTAGAGCGAGAGATCGATCCCCGCATTGTAGCCCCCCGAGCAGAAGAGATTCCCCTCGTCGGTGATGAGGTGCTCTGGTCGGAGATCCACCCTGGGGTAGCGTTTGCGGAAAAGACTGGCAAAGCCCCAGTGGGTGGTGGCGGTCTTGCCGTCCAGGAGGCCGGTTTCGGCCAGCACGAAGGCGCCGGAGCAGATGGTGGCGATGTGTGCGCCGCGGCGGTGGTGCGCTGTTAGCCAGTCGACGACCTCCCCCTGCTTTTCAAGGGTTTTACGGATATCGAGGATCGAGCTGACGATGATGAGGTCCGGTGTGGTAACGTCGTGGATCGACCCGTCCGGGACGATGCGGACCCCGGAGAGACACCGGAACGGCGCGCCGCTGCTGGTCACCACTTGTGTCCGGAAATAAGGCGCCGGCGCCTGCCCGTTGAAGTGGTTCCACATCACCCCTGCCTGGTAGAAGACATCCAGCGGTCCGATCACCGTGGAGGCCATGGTGTTGATCATCGCTAAGATCGTTACGTTTTTCATGAAACCTCCGGCTGCTTGGCGCAATCAGCCTTTTATTTGTCGATAATGCCACTTCCGCGATTGCCGTGCAACCTATAATTGTTGGGTTCGCAAAAAGTTAGAAATCACCACAGAGGACGCAAAGAGCGCAGAGATAAAGCCTTAATAATCCATAATATTCTCTGTGGTCCTCGGCGATCTCTATGGTTCAAAAACACTTTTTTCGGGTTTGTCAAACTGGGGGTACCATAGGGGGGGCTCGGATGACCGGGTGCTGGGCGTAAAGCCGTGCTTGGTGAACGGCGGCAGGAAGGGGCGTACGATGATTGCCGATCAAATCTGCAAGATCGCGGAAGAAGAAAACATCGCTGTTTTTGGCATTGGCGCTGCATCGGAAATGGCAAACGAGCAGTCTGGCCACAGACCCGATGACCTTCTGCCGGGGGCACAGAGCATGATATCCTTTGGTATCCCGGTGCCTGCGGGTGTTTACCGCATGACGACTTGCGGTGAAGAAACGGTCTGGCGATCGCAGAATCACTATTACCGTCGCCTGGACACCTTATCCATTCGGTTTGCAGGTTTGCTGGAGGAAAGCGGAGACCGCGCGATCCCCATTTACGGTTGCATGCCGTTGGATATGAACGAAAAAGGTGTCGTCATCGGTTATCTGAACCAGATTCGAATGGGCGAAGTGGCCGGGATCGGGACCATCGGGAAAAATGGCCTTCTCGTTCATTCGCGCTACGGGTCCAGATTGATGCTTGGGGGGGTGTTGACCACTGCGGCCTTGCCCAAGATGCGCTATCCCGATGAAGATCAAACCGGTTGCCCGCCCGATTGTCGAATTTGTGCGGATGCCTGTCCGGTTAAAGCGATAATGGCTGGTAAAAAGCAGGTCAACATCATGCGTTGTTTGGGTTATACGGCGCGCACACCCGGCATGTCGAGGCCCAAGTTTGTATTCCTTAGGGCCTTCAAACCCCGGGCCGCAGCTAGGTATATGAGTTTGACTTCCTTTGACGAGCACACATTTCACCGCTGTTCCCGATGTGTCGCACTTTGCCCTTTAAGCACAAACACAAAATGGAATTACAAGAGGCGCGCTATGAATCTGGAAAACATGACCGGGCTAGAACTGCTGGAGGCCATCGTTGACGGTAAACTGCCATCGCCTTCCATGGGAAAGACCATGGGCCTGCAGCTGGGCAAAGTGGCGAAGGGCTACGCGGAGTTTCACGCGGTGGCAGATCACCGGCATCTGAATCCCATGGGCGGGGTCCACGGCGGGTTTGCGGCGACAGTGCTGGACTCGGTGACCGGGTGCGCGGTCCACACTGTGCTAGGCCCGGGGGACCGATACGGCACAGTGGATCTAAACGTCAAACTGCTAAAGCCGGTGCCGGTGGGGAAAAAGCTCATCGCCACGGTCGAGCTGATCCACTGCTCGAGAACCATCGGGGTTTCCAACGCCATATTGAAGGATGAGGACGGGTGTGTCTACGCCAGCGGGTCTGCCACCTGCATGATTTCGCGCAAGCATCAATAAAAGGTGAACGGCTTAAGATGGGGCTTCCAGGCCGTCTCGGGGCAGTTGGATGCTGAAGCGCGAGCCTTGGCCGAGGGTGGATGACACGGCGATGTCGCCGCCGTGCTGCTTGATGATCGTTTCGGCGATAAAGAGCCCGAGCCCGGTGCCTTTGACGCCCTTGGTGGAGTAAAACACGGTGAACAGCTTCTTGATTTGGGGTTCGGTCATGCCGGTGCCGTTGTCTTCCACGCACAGGGAGATGTCTTCGGCGGTGCAGCCCAGCGTCAATGTCACCCGGTGCTGCCGGCCGGATCGCTGATCGGCCACGCAGGCATCCAGCGCGTTTTCGATAATGTTGACCAGGGCGGCCTTGAGCAGGCCGGCATCTACAAAAAAGGATCCCTCGCAGACACTGGCCGCCAGGATCAGCGGCACGCCGCGGGGCTCGAATCGGGGCCTGAGCGTCTCGACGATGTCCGCAAAGAACGGCGCCACAGCCACCGTCTCACGGTTCAGTTCGCGCTCTTTCGCGTAAAAGAGGATGTCCAAAGTGATCTTCCGGATCCGTTCGGCCATGTGCTTGACCAGGTCCAGACCCTCCCGGATCTGGGTCTCATCGCAGCTTTTCACGGCCCCTTCCAGTGTATACACGCCCGCGTCCAGACCGGCGAGCACGCCTTTGATGCTGTGGGAGATGGAGGCAATCATGAGTCCCAGAAATGAAAGGTTGTTCTGAAGGTCACGGATCTGGGTGATGTCCATGAAGATCAGCAGCACCTGAAGCAGTTTTCCGGCCGCCGACATCATGGGCGATGTCCAGACCAGGGCATCGTAACGGCGCCAGTCTGAAGAGATGAGCGTCATTTCACCGTGGTGGGGCAGTCCGTCTTCGTAGGTCTTGAAAATGGGCGTTCCGGCGGGATCCTCCCTGCCGTCGGAGAAGACATCGAGAAATGCGGCCCCGATCTGATCTCCGAAAGCCTGGATAAAGTGGCGGTTGGTGGCTGCAAAGCGCATGTCACGGTCCAGCACGGCAACGTGACAGGGAACCGCGTCGAAGAGCAGCTGGTAGCGCTGCTGGGTGGTGCTGAGATCCTTTTTCAACTGGCGGATGTCACGGGTGCCGGCGGCGACCTCAAGCACCATCTCCACCCCGCCGGTGTTGTTGTAGATCGGGGCGGTGTGGACAATGACGGGCACCTTTGCACCGCTGCGGTAGCGCAGCGTCTCACGCAGCTCAAGGGTGTTTTCAGTCTGAAAGGTCCGCCCTACCGGGCAGGCTTCCCGGGTGCCCCCGGCGCCGTCATAGACTTCCCACGAGGGGTCTCCCACCCGGCGGCCCAGAAGCACCCGGTAGGCGCGGTTGGCCGCCGTCACCCGGTAGCGCCGGTCGTGGATCGCGATAAAATAGGGGATTTCATTGAAGTAGCGGACCCCGCCTTCCACTTCCCGCGCCATGTCGCCGATGAAGGAGGAGACCTTGTCCACCACTTGTTTAACCGTGAGAAACCGTTCGGTGTCCATGCGCCGGTCAAACCGGCGTTTGGCCTTGCGGGCGATGTCTCGCTTTTCGCTTCTCAATCGCCGGCCGGAAATGATGCGTTCCTGCGCCATCCGCAGCAGCAGCTGCATTTCACGCGGGTCGACGGGCCGTGCTGCCACGCCACAGCCCCAGGCCTTCAGCCGAATCTCCAGATCGGGCACGTTGGCAGGCGCTGATGTGATGATCATTTCGGTAGAACGCCACCGTTTCCTGACAGCGCTCAAAAAATCCTCAACCAAGATACCGGGCATGCTGTCGGAGGCGATGACAAGATCGGGGGCGCGCTCGGCATGAAAGGCCAGCGCTTCGGTCCCTGACGGGGCCGTGTAAATGTGATGACCAAGCCCGGTCGCAATGGCAGTGATCATGTCGGTGTCAGCCGCCGATGTCAACGCAATCAGAACCGTCAAAGCCATTGTATCGTTTTCCTCAAGGTCACCCGCCGGTGCAATCATTTTTGTAAAAAAGGGGTGTTTCCGGTCATAGAAACACCCCTCTCGATACTGGGCATTTTCTGCGGCAGGCAGGGCGGTTACCAGTTTTCGCCAAGCAGTTCGAACCAGCCCTGGGGCTTGACGCAGGCCGGGCATTTTTCCGGTGCGGTGCTGCCCATGTGCAGGTAGCCGCAGTTGCGGCATCGCCACACCATGTCCTGGTTCCTTGAAAAGACGCGGCCGGCCGCAAGATTGGCCGCCAGATCCCGGTAGCGTTTTTCATGCTGCTTTTCCGAAACACTGATTGCGTGCCAGGTATCCGCGGCCCGGGTGAAGCCCTCTTTTTCGGCGATCGCGGCAAATCCCGGATAGAGCTCAGAGTGCTCGAAGCGCTCACCGTCGGCCGCGGCCACCAGGTTGGCGTGGGTGTCGCCGATCACGCCGGAGGGATAGCTGGCAGTAATTTCCAGTTCCCCGCCGTTGAAGAATTTGAAGAACCGCAGTGCGTGCTCGCACTCCTGGTTGGCGGTCTCTTCAAAAATGTCTGCAATCTGGACAAACCCCTCTTCCATGGCGCGGCGGGAAAAATAGGTGTAGCGGTTGCGTGCCTGGGATTCGCCGGCAAAGGCCGCCAGAAGGTTTCTGGCGGTCCGGCTCTCTCTGAATTTTCCCACGGGTTCCCCCTATTCAATGATCTCAATGGCCGTGGCGCCACACTCTGCCGCCGCCTGCCGCACAATATCCTCAAATTTTTCCGGGATCACGTCGAATTTGACCACGGACAGCAACTGGTCCTCGTCATACGCGAACACTTCCGGGCACAGTTTGTTGCAATTGCGATCGCCCATGCACTGGCTGGTGACTTTTGCTTTCATGAATACCTCCTTTTGATGGGAATGAGAGCCGGCTGACGCGCTATGTCCTCTGTCGCGGCAGTCGGGATGAACACATCGGTTACGCTTGGTGCTGAGGGAATTATTTCAAAAGCGCTCAAAGCGTAATTTTGATCAAGGGGCCCTGTCAATCATTAATATCATTGAACATGCCCCGCAGTCGGCCTCAGGCGAAAGGAATATGGGCGCGCAATGCTGCCGGCCCGATTCCGGTTTTTTCCCCCGGCATCCGGCGGCCTATCAGTTTACTCTCAGAATGAAGCGTTTTCGTGGCATTGACGAGACCTTATTTCATCCGCATCAATTGCGCTAACCACCTAATATTCAGTATGATACGCTTTTTGCGGCGGCAGGTGGGCAACTGTATTTCGATCTTCGAGGTGCGGACCATGATGCTTTTCTGGGGCGTTCTGGGGATGACGGTGTCAGTTATTTTCTTTTTTATGTTGCTGCTCAGCGAGCGCAACCCTGAGCCGGTGATCTGGAAGTCGGATTTCCTGACGGGAGGCATTTTTGTGCCGATGATCGTCGGGGCCGGAATTATCGGTTTGCTTGCGGTAATCCGGTATTTTATGAATCTTGAAACACTGAGTTTTTCAGGCAAGGAGCCGGTAATGGCTGCAGGGGTTGTTGTTGCAGGCGCCGTGGTGCTGAAGGCCATGCGGATAAAAAAGCGGTTGGCGCGCTATACGGCCCAGGCCCAGGCCGCCGGGGCGGCGATTCACCCCATCCAAAAACCCGCCATCCTGCCCGAGCCCCCCGTGGCTGGTCGCAGGGCGGCATAGCCTCTGGTCGTTTGAAAGCGTGACCCTGCCGGCAGGCCCGATCATGCTCCGGCCTCCGTCGACGGAAAGCCGTCTCCGGAAGCGTGTGGTGGACTGTTATTGCCGGAAGATGCCGCGTCGGGCGCTGATGCAGCATTCTTTAAATCCCGCCGATTTGTAACGTTCCCTTCTTTGCCAGGCTCTAAATGAATATCCTGCGTACAGGATGGCGTGCGGCGCCCGGCGCCTGTCTTCCAACGCCTTTTCGCGGGATTGCATAACGCCGCGTCGGGCAAGCAGACGCGGTCGAGCAAAGGGCGGCGCATATGGCATCATCGTGCGGCGTCCTTATATTGCACTTGTAAGCCGCTCACGCCGTGAGCATTGACCAACCGTGAACATCAGTGCCGGGGGCCGCGCAGAGGGCTCTCCGGTGTTCGATAAAAGGAGAACCAAAATGAACCATACACTTCCGTCACTCGGATATGCCTATGATGCGCTCGAGCCGTTTATCGACTGGGAGCGGGTCAACGAGAACTTTCGGCAGGCGCGCGCCTGATCGGCGCTGGGAATGCGCCCGACGCTGTCGACCACCCTCGCAGGACAAAAGTAGTCATTGCCGTCCGCATCCTTGGTGGGAACAAATTTTTCTTTGTCTATGGTGATCATAGGGCGCCGCCTTAATGTAATGCTCGGGCAACCGGATCAATCGCCGAGCGCCTTGGCCAGGGCCAGGGCGCAAGCCGCCTGCTTTTCTTCCGGCCCGTCAAGGTTTATCTGATAGGTATCAAAATTCATGTCCACCAAGCGGCAGCCGTGTTTCTCAACAACGCTCACAATGACATTGAGCTGGGCGGTGCTATCGTTATCCATCATGATTGGGCCTCGCGTGGCCGGTGCGTGCGGCGCCGCCGGGTGCTGACGGCGCCGCGATGCCGGCACAATTATCGGTTCAGCTCGGTCTCCATGGCCGCTTCCACGGTCAGGTGATGTGAGCGCCACACGTTGTTTTCCGCGGCAAATTCACCAAGGTGGTGCTCGGAGAAATGGGCCACCATCTGAATATCTTCCACGGCGGCTTCTTCACGTCCGGTTTTGGAAAGCAGGCTGGCGCGGCTGAAATAGGCCGCGCTGTACTCCGGATTCAACGCGATGGCCCGGTCGAAGTCTGCCTCCGCGGCAGTGTCGTTTCCCTGTATCTCCCTGGCAAGACCCCGCAGGTGATAGGCCCGCGCATTGTCCGCGCCGATGCTGATTGCCCGGTCGAAGTCGGCAATGGCGTCGATAGGGCGGCTGAGTTTTAGATGCGCCGCGCCCCGGCTCACAAAAGCAAGGCTGAAGGCGTCATCTTCGGTGACCGCCGCCCCCAGTAGACGAATCGCTTCGGTGTAGTTTCCCGCTACGAAAGCGCCCATGGCCTCCGTATACATTTCTTTGGCTTTGTTATTCCGTGTCATGGTGAGTCTCCTTTTACTTTCAGCAGCGCTGGTTCCCGCAGTGCGAACCGTGACGCCGCGTTTTTGGCTTCTGCGAGTGCACCGGTATCCGGTGTCTCGCAAGTTCGTGAGTCAGTGGCGCAGTGCTGCTTCCCCCTCGGCGCACCGTTGGGATCGCCGCCGGGGCTCCGGCCACGGGAAATCCGATGGTTTCAGGCGCCTGTTTTATCCCGCCACCTTTTCCAGGCCGGAAATGGCCATGGCCGCCAGCAGGTCCGCCTGCGCGGCCTCAGCGGTCTCGTTGACCGTCTTGGCGCCGGCACCATCCATCAGCGGATCCACCCCCGTCCGGAAAGGCCTTGCGCCGTGTGGCATCCTGATCAATGCTGCTATCGCATCGGCCACCTGCTGGGGGTCTGGCGCGCTGTCGCCGGCCATGCGCTCAGCGAACGCATCCCACATTTTCCCGGGCAGCGCTTTCAGGGAGCCGTAACCCTTTAGGCGATCCGTGTCTGCTCCGGAAGTCATGTTGTCGCGAAAGGCGGTGGGAAACCCGCCCGGCTCGACGAGCACGACTTCCACGCCAAGGCCGGCGAGCTCGTAGCGCCAGCTTTCACTGAGTCCTTCCAAGGCGAATTTGCTGGCGGTGTACGGCGCGGAAAAAGGAATCACCACACGTCCCATGATGCTGGAGATGTTGACGATCAACCCCTTGCCGCCGGCGCGCATCGCGGGAAGCACCGCTCTCGTAACCCGGTGCACGCCGAACAGATTCACATCGAAGAGGCGTTTGAGCTGGCCGGTGGTGACGGTTTCCAAAAAGCCGCCCAGTCCCGCGCCGGCATTGTTCACCAGCACATCGATATGGTCAAACCAGGCCAGGGCCACTTCCACGGCGGCGCTCACCGAGTCGTCATGGCTCACATCCATGGCCAGCACGTTAAGGGTGCCGGGGGCGTTTTCGGCATGGCTGCGCAGTGCCGCTGCCTTGTCGGTGTTGCTCCGGTCCGGCTCCCGCATGGCGGCCAGCACCGTGTAGCCTTCGGTGAGCAGCGTGCAGGCCGTCAGAAATCCAAATCCGCTGCTGGTGCCGGTGATCAATACGGTAGTGCGGCTGTTCATGGATAATGCCTTTCTCAGGTGTCAGCGTCATTTTGTCCGTGCTGCCGCGGACTCGGCTTATCATGGCCATGACCATCGGGTCACACGGACGGCGAACGCCGATGGTCATTCGGTTAAAACAGTGGGCCGCTCCTACCACACGCTCATCGCCGCGGGTATGGTTTTGGACCGACCCAGTAAAAATAAGAGTGATGTCCGGAGAATCAATGAGGGTTATGGCGGGGAATACTGAGGGGGAAAAACCATTGCTGATGACAGGTCTGAAAGTGGTGGTTACGTTTTTGCTGAATCACTCCGCCTGGCGGGTTGACGCTATTCCCGCAGCGGACCGACACCCAATCCAATTGCGAGGACACTTAGGATGGCTCAAATACAGAATGCAACAGCGGATTTGGCCTTTGAGACCTTTCAGATGACCATAACCGACAAAGCGATGCCCTTTGCAGAGGTCAGTGCGCAGGTGAAGCGGCAGGCCCGGCAGATCAACAAGGAAGCCATGATGCTGTCATGGTACAACGGAAAGACCGGAAAAGGATACCCGGACTACGAGTGCGGCAACCAGCGCCCTTTCTGGGAGATGTATGCCGACTCCAGGGGCAGCAACCTCAAGATTATCGTCAATGACGGGGATTATGTCTTTTACTATCTGAAACTGTAACCGCTACGGTTGCGGGAATTGCTTCACCGTGGATACCCACTGCCGGATCGTCGACGGGATCGGCGGCCATCAGGTGCGGATTCTTTCCGGTGACGCCTCTGTAAAACAGGCGGATTTCCGGCATGTCCCGACCGATATCGCCGGTGGGATGAAACGTGGGGCCAAATCCTCCCGTTTTTGTCTTGTAGTCCAGAAACCCGAGTAGGATGGGGACGCCCGCGCCGTGGGCGATATGGTAGAATCCCGTCTTCCACCGAACCACCTTGCCGCGGGTGCCCGAGGGGGGCACTACCAGCATCAGCGATTCGCGATTTTCGAAGGCCGCAATGGAATGGGACACCAAATTGGTGGAGCGACGCCGGTCGACCGGTATGGCTCCCAGCCATTTGAACACCGGACCCAGAGGCCAGAAAAACCAGTCGTCTTTCATCATGATGGCCGGCTTCAGTCTGAAAATGAACGCCAGGCAGAGCGTATAGAAAAAATCCCAGTTGGAGGTGTGCGGGGCGGCGATGATCACCACCTTCGACTGTTCGGGAGTCTGCCCCGCTACGGACCATCCGCACCACCGGTAGATCCAGACCGCCAGGTACCGCATCGCAGGCCTGATGAACCGGGTATCGTGAACCGTCATATGATCCCCTTTTCCTTGCAGCGAAACGGATGGATTGTCCGAATCGCAGCCGTGTCGCCAAAAAGATCGCCGCAAAGCGTGCGCATTGACCGCGCTGGGCTGCGGCATGTTGCCATTCACGCACATCATGTATGGCATTATCGGACGGGTGCCCATGGCGCCGGAGGCATTTTACATTTCTTTTACGATCCAGCAGAAACGGCCAGATAGCAGACGACAGAGGACAGAGGGCAGATGACAGCGGACAGACGGCAGTGGCGCCAGAAAAACCGATGAGGATTTCGAAAAGTGCGAAAACGCCGCTCTGGGCCAAAAGATGCCGTTTCTGGATGGGCACTAAGTGGGTTCGCGGTACAGCGCCAGAATCCCCGAGCGCGCCACTTTCTTTATGCCCATGGGCTCCAGAAGCGCGATCAGGGCTTCGATTTTTTCCTGACGGCCCGTGACTTCAAGAATGTAGTGGGTGGCACCCGTATCCACGATGCGGGCCCGGAACGTGTCGATGATACGCTGAATTTCAGGCCGATGGACGGGTTCGGCCTTTACGCAGATGATGGCCATTTCCCGTTTTACAGCCGCCTCACCGGTCATGTCCCGGACTTTGATGACGTTGATGAGCCGTCGCACCTGTTTCATGATCTGTTCGATCTGTTCCGGGTGAGTGACGGTGGTGGTGATGGTGATGCGCGACATGTTCGGGTTGGCGGTGGGAGCCCCGCAGATGGTTTCGATGTTGTAGCCCCTGCTGGCGAACAGACCCGAGACCCGAGCGGTGACGCCCGGTTCGTTTTCCACCAGCATGGTGATGATATGCTTTTCCGGGTTCATGGAAGGCCCCTTGGGGTGGCGGTTATCAAACCAGCCGGCTGCCGTCGTCGGCGGTTGCGGCAGACATCTGTGGTAAACCATCTCCTGGCGGTTTCTGCAACCCCTGCACTGGCCATGCGGTTTATGGGGGCGCGATGCACTGTCGGGGCAAACCGTTCGCTGGACGAAAAATGTTTTTGACTCACCGGGACCTTCCTGCTCTGAGCCGTTTACTTCGGCCGTTACAGGATTATTATTAACACGATTCATGTGTTTGATTTCATCGATGTGTCATCGACAACCGTTCGACTATTCAGAAGACTCGGAGGCAATAGTGAAAACAAGGCTTGTAAAAGAATTGATGGTACCCATTTCGGACTACGCAACTATCCACGAAGGCGCCAGTATGGCCGAGGCCATTCGGGCCCTTGAAAGCGAGAAAAAGCGATATGGAGATGCCCCTTACCGCCATCAATCCCTGGTGGTTATCGACGTTAACCGCCACGTGGTGGGAAGGCTCAGCCAGGTGGACATGATGCATGCCCTGGAGCCCCGCTACAGCCAACTGGGGGACGCGCGCTGGATTGGGCGCTCGGTATTGAGCAAGTCGGTGCTCAAGACGCTGCGTGAGGAGTACCAGCTCTGGGAGCAGCCCCTGGAAGAGATGTGCCGGGCACTGGGCAGTGCGATGGTGAAAGATTTCATGCAGGAGCCAACGGAAGGCGAATTCGTCTCCGAAACCGACACCATGAACGTCGCCATGCACCGGGTCGTCATGGGCCGTCATCACAGCCTGCTGGTGACCCGGGGCAAGGAAATCGTCGGCATCCTCAGATCCACGGATCTGTTCAATGCCCTCTACGACATGATGGGGGCGTGCAAGGTTCTGTGATCGGACCAGTCCCGTTGAAGCCGCTGCATCCGGTCATGCGGGCGTGCTTGAGGCTGCCGGGGTATTGCCGACAGATCTCCGGTTTATGGGCCTGGATGCTGCAGATGAACTGATTATTGCCGGCCGATTGAAGCCAAGGGCAGGTCTGCCGGGTATGTTTTCCGTCGGCCGACGTCCAGATCCGGTAGTGGTCGATACGGCCGCCGCGGGTCACTGGGCGTGCACGGGCGATGAGATCACGGCGGCCGGCCAGCCGCCAGCGCCTGATATCTTGGACGGTGCACTGGTCATGGTAGTCGAGACTTCGGCAGCAGCGCCCACAGAGCCGGCAGGAAAAATCCGCCATGCCGGTTTCCAACCAGATGCCTTTTTGCCGGCCGCTGGTGTCCGTGCCGACTGTGGCCGGGGTTTCGAATACGCGTGAGAGCAGATTCGCGATTTCTGGGAGATTCAGAGTAAGGCTTCCCACCGCATTGCAGAGCTGTTCGCGCAGCGCCGACCATGCTATTTTTTTCATCTTTCCAAGTTTGCCGGTTTCGAGCCAAAGACCACTGGCGTCGTCGTCATCGACAACGGTGTGTTTTCCCAGCAGGATGGGGCTGAGCTCCCGAAAGAGGGGTTTCTGGGGCGCGTACTGCACCAGGTCGGCGCGGATGGCGGCCTGTGCCTGTGCGTGGGTCAGGAAGAGGCGAAGGTCCTCGGGCATGTCGTCTCAGGCGGGCCCTCAGGCCGTTGTACCGATTGTGCGGGCCCGGCAGAAGGCATCATGCAGCGAATCACCAAATATTTCAAGTCGGTTGAGCCCTGTGCCGGCATCCGCATTTTCGAGGACCTGTCATTTGCCGGTCTGGATGTCGGCGCTGTCTTGGATCAGGTGGTGGCGCTGCCGCTTCGCGTAGTGGACGGTGACGGCGCGCCATGTACGGTCATCGGTTTCCTGGCCGGCGAATAATCCTGCATGAGGCTGGACGAGACGTCTTTTAGCGGAACACCCGTTACTCGAATCGCGCAGAGACGCTGAGGCGCAGAGAAAAACAAAGAGAAAATGAAAAGAACCGATTTGCGCTTGTCTATAACGCTCAAGTTGACCTTATCCGAACCATTGAATACACTTTCTCTGCGTCTCTGCGTCTCTGCGTCCCTGCGTCCCTGCGTCCCTGCGCCTCTGCGCGATGATCTATATGCCGTAAGCCGGCAAGAATCGCCGGCTCCAGGAGCGCCCGGACGTTCCCGGCAGAACGGTTTTACACCGGCCGGATTTCCACCTTGTCGGCGAGAAAGGCTTTGACTTTCCCCACAGGGACTTCCCGGCGGTGAAAGATGCCGGCGGCCAGTGCGCTTTCCGCGGCCGTCTGAGTGAAAACCTCCAGAAAGTGCTCCGCGCAGCCCGCACCGCTGGAGGCGATGACCGGGATGGTGACGGCCGACTTGACGGCGTTGATGAGCTCCAGGTCGAAGCCGCTGTTGGTGCCGTCGCGGTCGATGCAGTTGAGAAGAATTTCTCCTGCCCCCAGTTCCTCGCAGGCCTTTGCCAGGGTCACGGCATCCACGGGCCGACCCTCCCTGCCGCCGCGCACGGTGCATTCGTACCAGCAGTATTTCTCTCCGCCGGGCCCCGGGACGGCGGTCTCGATGACATGGTGGGGCACGCTTTCGGGATCGACCACATAGGCACGGCGCGGGTCAATGGAGATGACCACGGCCTGGCTGCCGTAAACTTCGGCAATGGTTTCGATGGCGCTTATTCCCGTTTTTATGCCGCTTTTCAGATACGCCTCGACAACATAGACGGCATCGCTGCCGATGGAGATCTTGTCGGCGCCGGAGCGAAAATAGGCGGCCGCCACTTCAAGGGCCGAATAGGTGCGGCCGTCGGCGTCGGTGTAGTCCCGGATGCCGCCGCCGATGGTCAACGGCACGAAGACGTTTTCAGACGTCTTTTTAAGGACGTCCATCATGGGCATGTCCTCGAGGGGGAAATCCCGAAATCCGGTGATGTTGAGAAAAGTGATCTCGTCGGCCCCGTCTTCGTAGTACTGGCGGGCCAAAGCCACGGGTTTGCCGAGATTGCGCACTTCTCCCTTGTCGCGAACGTCGTACTGGTCCCCCTTGGTGACCACCAGATCCCCGGCGTCGTTGGCGCGCACGTCAAGGCAGGCGATAATGCGCTTGGCCAGTCGGGTCTCAGTCGGTATCTGCGGCGGCAGCACCGCTTCGGTCGAGGTTTCGATAAAGTTTTTGAACACCTGTCTACCGGAGGCCCCGCTTTTCTCAGGGTGAAACTGGGTGCCTAAAATGCGGCCTTTCTGGACGGCGCTGACAAACGGGTAGCCGTAATCGGTGGTGGTGAGCACCCACTGATCGGTCTCCGGAGCGGCGTGATAGGAGTGGACGAAATAAAACTTTTCCTCGCCGGAGAGTCCGGCAAACAGGCGCGAGGGCTGGCGGGCCCGGATGCCGTTCCAGCCGATGTGGGGAACGGCGAGGTCCACGGTAAAGCGCTTCACCTTGCCGGGGATGATTCCCAGACCGGGCAGTTCGGGCGCTTCCTCGCTGCCGCCGAGCAGGGCGTGGAGCCCCAGGCAGATGCCCAGAAAGGGGCGGTCCGCCGCCAGGTAGGCTTGAAGCGCGGCGACCACGCCCTTTCGGTGCAGGGCCTGCATCATACTGCCGAAGGCGCCGACTCCGGGAAAAACCAGTTTTTCTGCGGAAAGGATATCTTCTCCGGAAGAAACGAGGCGTACCGTTTCCCCCAGGCTCTCGATGGCGTTGATGACGCTACGGACGTTTCCGGCCCCATAATCGAGTAGGGTAATCATGGTGTTTTCCTGTTCTGTTTATTGCATGAGCGTTAGAACCCGATTTCATAGACCAAACACGTCGCTCCCGCAAGGGGCAGCCGCTTGACGCGACATTTTCAAATTCAGCCAAGATTTTCGAAGCACGAAGTCCACAAAGCGCACGAAGACAGTTTGGGCACAAAAATGATGTAAAAAGCCTTCGTGACCTTCGTGCACTTTATGGTAAAAACGCCATTATGCCAGGAGGTGCTCATGACGAGTCCGTGGTCCCCGGAAACATATATGGCCGCGGCCCGGTTTGCCGCAGAGGCCCACCAGCGGACCGGCAAGGCGGTGCCCGGAACGCATCTGCCCTATTTCTATCACGTTTGCCTGGTGGCCATGGAAGTCACCCGCGCCCTGTCGGTAGAAGACGGCCACGACGGCGACCTGGCCGTCCAGTGCGCGCTGCTCCATGACGTGCTGGAGGATACGCCGGTGAGCGTCCGTCGATTGGCGGCGCATTTTGGCGCTGCCGTTGCCGCGGGTGTGCAGGCGCTGACCAAGGATCCCGCCATATCGCAAAAGGACGCGCGGATGCGAGACAGCCTTGCCCGTATTCGGCGTCAGCCGCCGTCGGTCTGGCTGGTGAAGCTGGCCGATCGCATCGTCAATCTCCAGCCGCCCCCGTCCGACTGGCGCGCAGACAAGATTGCGCTGTATGGGCAAGAGGCCCGGGTGATTCTAGATGCGCTGGCCGCGGCGAGTCCGCACCTGGCCCGCCGATTGGCGGACAAAATCAGCGGCTACGGCCGGCCCGGTTGACAGCCGGCGGCGCCGGGGATTAAGGGGACGCGGAGGTTGACCGTTTGGCAGAAAGCCGTTTTAAAACAACGTTATCGTCCAATCCGCCCCAGGCGTTTCGTGGCTAAAATTTCACAAAGGACAGATATGAAGCGGATTTGCGTATTTTGCGGATCGAGTCCGGGCGCCCGGGAGATCTATACTGAGGCCGCCGTCGCCATGGGCCGCGCCCTGGTGGATGGCGGCTTGGGACTGGTCTACGGCGGCGGCTCGGTCGGGCTCATGGGAATCATCGCCCGGACGGTGGCAGATGCCGGGGGCGATGTCGTCGGGGTGATCCCGCGGTTTCTCATGGAGCAGGCGGTGGGATACAACGAGTTGGCCGATCTTCGGGTCACCGAGACCATGCACGAGCGAAAGGCGCTCATGGCGGCGCTCTCGGACGGGTTCGTCGCCATGCCCGGCGGGCTGGGCACTCTGGAGGAGCTTTTCGAGGTGCTCACCTGGGCCCAGCTCGGCATGCACACCAAACCCTGCGGGCTGCTCAACGTGAACGGCTATTTCGACGGAGTGCTGCGGTTTCTCGACCACGCCGTGGAAGAGCGCTTCGTGGGCCCCGATCACCGCGGCCTGATGCTCCAGGACCCGCGGCCCGAAGGGCTGCTGGCCCAGTTCGCGCACTACACGGCGCCGGCGATGGATGCGGCAAAGTGGGCCCTGGCCTTTGACAATTAGGGCGAATCCGCTGTTCACCCTGACCCTAACCGGGCATCGATGGGGCCGAACCCGTGATGCCAGCAAGGAGCGTGCGCTATGACCGACACCGCCCACCGGGTCATGATTCACCCGGCCACCTACGAAAACTGCCGCACGGCGGTTGAAAAAGCCTTCGATCTGTTTTGCCCGGATGTGTCGGGTAAAAAAGTGCTCGTCAAACCCAATGTGCTGCGCGCCTCGGAAGCCCATGAGGGCATCGTGACCCACCCGGCCGTGATGGCGGCGGTGATCGCCTGTCTTGAGGACCGGCGTCCGGCGGAAATCGTTGTGGGAGACAACCCGGGTCTGTTCAGTTACGGCGCCAACGCGGCCGCCTTCGAGCAGACCGGGCTTTTGGCGGCGGCCGGTGGCCATTACCGGAACATCGGTGACGAAAGCCTCGAAGTGCCTTTCGACGAGCGCTACGGCGGCCGGCTGATGGTATCGCGGGCCGTGATGGCGGCCGATGTTGTTATCTCGCTTCCCAAATTCAAGACTCACGGTCTAACGGTGATGACCGGTGCGATAAAAAACAGTTACGGCATTCTTCCCGGTGCCCAAAAGGCCGTGTTGCACCGAAAGGCCGGAGCCCCGGAACCTTTTCACGATCTCATCGTGGACGTGTTCCGGCTGCGGGTGCCCGATTTTTTCATCGTGGACGCCGTGGTGGGCATGGAAGGCAACGGCCCGGCATCGCCCGAGCTGCGCACCATCGGCCGCATCCTCGCCGGTGACAACGCCGTGGCCCTGGATGCGGTCATGGCGCGCATGATGGGGCTCGACCCGGCCCGGCTGCGCTTTTTACAGCGGGCCGCCGCGTTGGGTCTGGGAAGCCATGATGCGGCCGACACGACGCTGGTGGGGGAATTGACGGTCATCGATGATTTCAAGATCCCGCCCCTTGGTGGCCAGGCCATCCAGGACAACCCGGCGATTCAGGAATTCATTCACGGCCGCACCCTGCTTCGGCCCAAAGCGGATCCTGAAAAGTGCACGGCCTGCGGGATGTGTGTCGACCACTGTCCGGTGTCGGCCCTGTCCATGGGGGACGAGATTCCCGAGGTGGCAGTCGATACCTGCATTGCCTGCTTTTGCTGCCAGGAGCTTTGCCCTGAAAAGGCCATGACGCTGCTGTGAGGTCCTGAATGCGCCGACCCACCGAAGGACCAATAAAAAGGCGAAAGGGGGCGCCCGGCTCGCCGGGCGCCCCCTTCCAGGGGTAGTGAAAGGAGGAGAGAGGAGGTAATGGCAAATGCCGCCGGGCAAAACGACCTTCAAGGGTAAGGGGCAGTTACCGAATGTGGCCCCCGGCGTGGCGGCGACCGTTCGTTGCCATTGTTGTCACCGCGCTTGGCATTTATTATAAGCAATGCGTGTGCCAGATTTGGAGTTAACGTTCTAAAAATTCCTTAACACTTTGTTTATACAGTAAAAAGGCATTCTCCAACAATTTGGCAGTTCAAATAGACGCGCCGATATCTCAAAAACAGGTAGGGGGGCCGTCAGAAAAGTGTCATGCGAGACGGTTGTGTCTCGAAATTCAAGACGGGTCGCCAACGGCCAGCGATGAGCGGCGACGCGTAAGGGCGAAGGGTCCCCAGCCGCAAGCTGCGGAGTCGGCGCTTGCTGCGCTGCCCCGACCCAATCTATCCCCGTCACAAACGGGAAGGCATAGACAACACAGGTCAAAAAATGCTGATTAAAATCAATAGTATCGACTCGGTTGGACGCCATGAGATTGCCCAAGTGCCCATTGCGGACATGCCGCTGCTCATGGAATTGATCCGTTCCGGAGGCGTCGGGTTTCCGGCGCCGGTCACTGTCGACGTGTTTCTGATGCAACCCGATGAGGGGGTTGTGGTGGTGTCCGGCACCCTTGACACCCGGGCGGTGTTCGACTGCGGCCGATGCCTTGAGGCAGCCATCGTCCCGGTGCGTGCCGACATCCGCATCGTATTTAAACCAGTCACCGCAGCTGCTGCGGCGGCCGGCGAGCTCGTGGAGCTGACCGACGAAGACATGGAGTGCGTCGCTTATGACGGTGACACGCTGGACCTTGCCGCGGTACTTCAAGAAGAAGTTATCGCCGCGCTGCCGCTCAGACCGCTGTGTCAGCCGGGTTGCAAGGGCCTGTGCCCAGAGTGCGGCGCCAACCTGAATGTGTCAGCGTGCACCTGCTCAAAGACGCCCGCAGACCCGCGTCTGGCGGTACTCAAGAGCTGGCGTTCCGACACTTAAGGTTCTCCAACGTCAACCCAATCACCGCGGCGCCATAGGATACTCGCTCCAGAGCCATTGGCGCCATCCGCTCTTGAGCGCATAAACGTCCTCATACCCTTTTTCCATGAGCTTCCGTGCCATACTGGCACAGGTGTACTCATTGGGTCAGTCGCAGTAGAGAACGATGGTCTTGTGCTTGTCCAGCCCGGCGGACCACGTGTCGAAATCCCCAGGGTCTGCGCGGCGGGCCCCTTGATCCTGACCGGGGAATCGGATAGATTGCCTCCGGTTTTCAACCGCTTTCAATGATTATCATGGAGGAACACATGCCCAAGGCGTGCAATGTGAAAAAAGGCAATATCATCAATATCAACGGCGCCCCCTACCAGGTGAAGCAGATCGACGTGCAGACCCCGTCGGCACGCGGCGCCAACACCCTCTACAAAATCCGGTTTTCCGGGGTCACCACTGGGCAGAAGCTGGACCAGACCTACAAGGGAAACGACATGCTGGAGGAATTGGCGCTGGACCGGCGGGCCGTGAGCTATATTTTCAAGGACGCCAGCGGCTACACGTTTATGGACGCAGCGTCTTTTGAGCAGTACACCCTTTCAGAGGAAAGCCTCGAAGGTCAGTTGCTGTGGCTTACCGAAGGTCAGGAGGATCTCACCGCCCTGCTGCTGGACGGCCGCGTGCTGTGCATCGAGCTGCCCGCCACCGTGGATCTGGAGGTGGTGGAGACTGCCCCGGGCATCAAGGGCGCCACGGCCACCAACCGCAACAAGCCGGCAGTTCTTGCCAACGGTCACACAGTCATGGTGCCCGAATATCTGGAAACCGGCGAAGTGGTGCGTGTGAACACCGAAACCGGCAAGTATATGTCGCGGGCCAAAGATTAAAAAACGATGCCGCCGCCGGCGGCATCGTTTTTTACATGAACCAAAGCAGTACCTTGGGCACAAAGTCCGCGAAATCTACGAAATTGACGATGAAGTGGGCTACCATGATGGCCGAAAGCGCTCCGGTTTCCAGGTACAGGGCCATGAAGAGGGCCCCCACCGCGGCGGTGGAGAGCACCTGGACCATGCCGCCGCTCCAGTGAATCAGGCCGAAGGCCGCCGCAGAAACGATAATGATCACCAGGGGGCTGCGGGTGAACCGTGTGAGATACGCTGCCGCGAGGCCCCTGAACAGCAGTTCTTCCACCACCGCCACCATCCCCAACCCAAAGATCAGATCGATCCGGTGCCATAGGGGCGAAGTGATCTCGGGTATCCGCCCCAGGCGAAACCAGCCCGGAAACCGGCCAAAGAGCAGGCTGGCATTCTGGTCGATGAGGACGCCGAACAGCGCAGCGACCGCGCACGCCAGGGCGGCGGTGGCCATGGGTGATGGCCGCCGGCCCAGCCCCATGGCGGTCCACCACCCGTCTTTGGCCAGCCAGAGCCATACTGCCAGGGGAAAGAGTTTGACTGCTGTGTAGTCGAGGGTCAGCCACCACTGCCAGTCGATGCCGGCGATGTTGCTGAAGTCGTTGAGGTAGAAGGGCGCCGCGGTGAGCACCAACGCCGCGGCGGGCACAGAAAGCCGCCCGGCGTCAACAGCCGACGCAAGCCGGCGCAGTCCCCGCCACGGCGGGCGCTGCTCGGTGCGCTGAATCTGTATTGAAAGCCCTGCACCGACACCTACGATGGCCGCCGCCGCCAGGCTGACGACAAGGAGGCCGACCGGGGCCGGCACCAGGTGGCCTGCCAGCGGTCCCAGAGCGCTCACAAGCGCGGCCGCGGCGCCAAAGCCCCCCGCCCAGCACAAAACGCCAAAGAACACTGTCGGCTGATCGTCCGCGCTGCGGCCCGGACACAGGTCTTTCATGGTCAAGATTCCCCCCGCGCCGCCGGCAAGAGCAAAGACGATGATTGTGCGGATGGCCATTCTCAACGGATCCCCGGAAGTGAGAAACAGCGGGGTCACCGCCACCGCGCAGACCAGAGACCAGGTGACGGCGATGAGCACAGACTTGTCGGTGTCCATGCCCGCCCCGATATGAGACGCCGCCCGGGCTGTCAGTCCGCCGCCAACGAATCCCATGATTCCCATACAGATCTGGGCCGATAGTTTCGGGGGTGCCTGGAAGATCCGGCACAGCAGGCCGGTGGCCACGGCGGCGAAAAAAGCTGCCATCCAGGCACCGACAACGGTCGGCAGAATCGATTTCGGGTGAGGATTCATGGACGTGTGGTCACGGTGGGATCTCTGTCAGTGGACTTTACAGGTTGTCAGCGGGATGCACGATCGACGCCGCCATCGACTACCATGGAAACCGGGCACTCGTCCAATCATTATCGGTATTTCAGCACCTTGCCGGTTGGCCGAGACAGTATCTGTTTGGCACGGTGCTTGCGAATTATAAATTTCAAGTCAGCTAACCCGTGATAGAGGAGACCGGTTATGGAACGAAAGATTCTCGTTGCGGTGGACGACTCGCCATATACGAAAAAGTGTCTTGCTTACATCGCCGATCTGTTTTCCGGCGTTCCCAAATTCTGCTGCACGCTGTGTCATATCCGACCCATTGTGCCGCCCTTTCTTTACGACGAAGCCGCTAAGGATCCCTGGGCGAATGCCGAACTCATTCGCATCGGGAAAAAGAATGCCCAGGCCGCCGAGCGGAAGGTGGCCGGGGCCAAGGTCGCTCTTATGGGCATGGGGTTCCCCGAAAACCGCATTAGCGTTTCCACGCCTTCTCGCCGGGAAGGTGTGGCCAAGGATATCCTGGAATTCGCCCTGGCCGGCATGTTCGATGCCATTGTCGTCGGCCGCCGCGGGATATCCGGTTTGCAGCAGGCGCTCATGGGCAGCGTCAGCGCCAAGCTGGTGGAGCACTGCCAGGCCAGCCCAGTATGGGTGCTGGACGGCAATCCCAAGGGCCGGCGGTTTCTGCTGGCCGTTGACGGCTCTGAGAATGCCATGCGCCTGGTGGATCATGTGGGCTTTATCCTTGCCGGCGATCCCGCGGCCCATGTCATTTTGTTTCATGTGCCCCAGAGTACCGGCGATTTTGTTGAGAGCGGCGTAGCGGCAAAAAGCTCCGATATCGACCGTTTCGTCAAGGATGGCGACCGCTCCATGATTGGTGCATGGTTCGACCGTGCCGAATACGTCCTGGGCAACGCCGGGCTTGGCAGCCGCCAGATCGAGCGGGTGATCGCCCGCGGTCAGGGGCGCACGGCCAAGCGCATTTTAGAGACGGCCGCCAAAAAGGACTGCACAACCGTCGTTGTGGGAAAGCGCGGGATCAACAAGGCATTCTTTTTTGGCAGCGTCTCCCACGCCGTGGCCCACGGCATTCGAAATCGGGCCATGTGGTTGGTTCCCTAAAGGGCCGGTGCTGGATCGGGCCGATTCTTCGGTCCGTGCCTGTTTTAAGGGATGCTCATCCTGCCTTTTTCAACTCTGACTGAATTTGCTCAACAAGGGCTTCCTCCGAGCGGCCCCGCATCTGGACGCCGTTGATATATATCGTTGGCGTTCCTTTGACACCGATCTGCTGGCCGTTGTTCATGTCCGCCGCGACCATGTCCTGGAGGGCCTTGTCTTTGCGGTCCTTCTGGAACCGGTCCATGTTGAGGCCGATAGCCACGGCGCTCTGGTTGATCTTGTCTTCGTCAAGGTCTTTGAAGTGTTTAAAGACTTCGCTGTGAAACTCCCAGAATTTCCCCTGGCGATGGGCCGCCAAAGCGGCTACGGCTGCGCTGAAAGCGTGCTTGTGGATGTTGGTCAGCGGATAGTGCTTGATGACGAGTTTGACTTCCTTAGGGAATTGTTTGGAGATTTTTTCCAGGAGTGGTTCCAGCCGGGCGCAGTAAGGGCACTGGTAGTCGTCGAAGACAGCGATGGTGACCGGGGCGTCGGCGGGGCCTTTGAAGGGGCGATTGTCGGTGACGATGGGCTGAATATCATCAATGCGCATGATTTCCATGCGTTTGTCCACGGTGGCAGTGAGCACCATGAGATCGCCCAGGGCCACATCAATACGGTCATAGGCACGGCTGAGGGCCACTTCCCGGACAACGGCTTTGCGCTCAATGTCATAAATCATTACCGTCTTGCCGGTGAGGATGTAGACGATCTTGCCGTCGATGGACGCGGCGACGTCAACCGGCGGGCTGTTAAGTGCGACCGTTTCTAATGAAAACAGCTCCACCTCGGCCCCGGCAGGGGCCGCCAAGAAAATGACCCCACACAGCAGCAGCGGGAAAAACCACCTGAACGCTTTCATGTTGAACCTCCGAATCCGTCTGAGAATGTCGCGCAATTCAATTTCCCGCAGTTCTCTGCGTCTTCGCGCCTCTGCGCGAGGAATGTTCTTTTTGTAGGACAATATCCGTCGCTCTGCAAGGGCAGGGGCGGCACCCGCCGGGCTTACCGGAAGATCTCCTGGAAAAACTGGCGCATCCCGGCCCACGAACGCTCGTCCGCGGTCCGGTCGTAGGCCAGCGCAGGAAGGCCATAGTCGCCGGCGCCCGGGTTGGTGAAACCGTGACGGGCCCCCCCGTAGAAGTTCATTTCCCAATTGAGGCCGGACGCCGTCATGGCGGCCAGATAGGCCTGAACCTGTTCGGGTTTTATAAAGGGATCGGCAGCCCCGTGGTTGATGAGAATCGCGGCCTTGACGCGCGCGGCCGCATCCGCCGGCGGCGGGATGGGCGTCCCGTGGAAGCTCACCACGCCTTTAAGCGGCGCGCCGCTGTAGGCCAGCTGCTGGACGGTGGCCCCGCCAAAGCAGTAACCGATGGCGGCGATCCGCTCGGGGTCCGTGCGTTCTTCCGAGCGCAGCACGGCCAGACCGGCATTGGCCCGGTCCTGCCAGAAGGCCACGTTTTTGGTTGTTTCCTTCATCCATTCGGATGCCTGCCTGGGGTGCTCGGTAACCCTGCCCTTTCCGTACATATCCAGGGCGAAGGCCACAAATCCCAGTTCTGCCAGCTGGCGAACCCGCTGTTTCACGTAATCGTTCATGCCCCACCACTCATGGACGACCAGCACGCCGGGGCGCCGGCTGGTGGTGGCATCGTCATAGGCCAGAACACCCTGGAGGGCGGTGCCGCCGTGCTGGTAGTTGATTACCTTTTCGATCACCTGGGCCGTCGCCGGGGGCGCCAGCAGGCCTATTACCGCTATCGCTATTAGGATATTTTTGATCATGGTGCACCTCGCTTGTGCAAACCGGACCGTGTGGTCCGGGAGGGGTCATTGGTATCTGGCGAACATAAGGACGGCAAGCCGGTGAGGCAAGTCTTGTAAAAGCCCCCGGAAACCGATACCCATTGTCGCATGGAAGACATCCGCCCCATCGTTGCGTCGTCGCCGGCCCCGATACTGCGACCCGGGGTGCTGCCGGGGGTGACGCTGCTATCGGCCTGCTACCGGGCACAGCGTTTCAGCCGGCACACTCACGACGGCTATGCGCTGGGGGTTATCGAAGCGGGTGCTTTGGGGTTTGACTACCGCGGTGCCCATGTCGTTGCCCCGGCCGGTGCTGTCAACCTGGTGGTTCCCGGCGAGCCCCACGACGGGCACGCCGCTGCCGCCGGAGGATGGCGCTACCGGATGTTTTATTTCACGCCGGATGTTTTCTGCGAGGCCGCCGCCCAGATGGCTGACGGCCCTCGGGATCTGCCCTGGTTTTCCAGCGGCGTGCTCCGCGACGATGCGCTGGCCGCCATGGTGCTTGAAACGCATGGCTGCTTGTCGGATCCGGAGACATCGCTACTGGAACGGCAGAGCCGGCTGCTGGCGCTGGTGACCACATTCATTCGACGCCATGCCGATGACCGGCCGCCGGAAAAAACGGTGGGTCAAGAGATCGGACCCTTGGCCCGGGTCAGGGACGCCATACATGCCCGCTGTGGCGAGGTGGTCTCTCTTGACGAACTGGCCCGGGTCTCCGGCCTGAGCCCTTACCATTTGATCCGGGCCTTCTACCGGGCCTTCGGTCTTACGCCCCATGCCTACCTCATTCAGACACGGGTCTCGGCGGCACGCCGACGCATCGAGGCGGGCATGCCACTGTCGGCCGCCGCGCTGGAGAGCGGGTTTTGTGATCAGAGCCATCTCAACCGGCATTTCAGACGGATCGTGGGCTTGTCTCCGGGTCAGTACCGCAATTTTGTCCAATAACTGCAACGCCATCTCCGCTAAGGTAACCTCCCGATGACATGTAACACATTGCCGATGGAGGTATTACCATGATCGATTACGTACACGGATACACGGAAAGGGAAGCGCAGCGGCTTATCGACCAGGCCGACACCCTGGCGGCGCTGCTCCATCACGGCACGACGTATACGGCGGGCAGTCGGGTGCTGGAGGCGGGCTGTGGTACCGGCGCCCAGAGTGTTCACCTGGTCGCCAACAGTCCGGACGCTGTTTTTACGGCTGTCGACCGATCCGGTGAATCCCTGGCCGCGGCCAGGCTGGCCGCGGCCCGCAGCGGAAAGGGCCGGGTGAGTTTCCATCAGGCGGACATCACCGCGCTGCCCATGGCTGACGACACCTTCGATGATGCCTTTGTTTGTTTTCTTCTGGAGCACTTGCCGGCGCCTGAGCGGGCCCTGGCTGAAATTGCCCGGGTGGTGGTCCCCGGCGGCACGGTCACTGTCATCGAGGGGGATCACGGCACCTATTTCTGCCATCCCCGCAGCCCGGCAGCGGACCGTGTGGTGGATTGCCTGGTGACCCTTCAGGCGCAAAAGGGCGGCGACGCCCTCATCGGCCGGCGACTATACCCGCTGCTGGCCTCCGCCGGCTGCAGGGAGATCCGCGTATCGCCCCGCATGGTCTATGTGGATGCCAGCCGGCCGCAACTGGTGGACGGTTTTACGAAAAACACCTTTATCGCCATGGTGGCCGGGGTGCGGGAGGAAGCGCTGGCCCAGGGGTTGGTGACGCCGGCTGCCTGGCAGGCGGGTATGGACGCCCTCAACCGGGCAACAGCGCCGGACGGGGTGTTCGGCTACACGTTTTTCAAGGCCACGGCCATCGTGTGACAGGGCGCGGCCTTTCTGGTAGGGAAGCTTTCATGGCTGAAGGACACAAAACACAGATTGTTCCCAAGGAGGCCGCCATCTTTTGGATGGATGGCGAGGGCCGCTGGCACAACGCCCACGGACCATTTGAAAACCCGAAGATCAGCGCGTATTTTCACAGCTGCATCGACCGGGACGCCGACGGTTTTTTTCTGCGCCAGGAGCGCGACGGGATTTTGGAGAAAGTCTATTTTTCCGCGGCCGATACGGCCTTGTTCGTCTTTCGGGTCGACATCGGCGAGGCCGTGTCTCTTACCCTCAACACCGGGCGCACCCTGCGTCTGGATCCCGCAGCGCTGTTTATCCGAAATGACCGCCTCTACCTCACGACGGAAGACGGCCGGATCAAGTTCTCCGAGAGTGCGACCATGAAACTGGCGCAGTATCTGGATGAGGACGCCGAGGGGATGGTTTTCAACTTCGGTGGTGTGAAAACACCGGTGCGGGAAGAATAAACGTCGCTCTGGGCCAAAAGATGCCGCTTGAAATTCCAGTGCCCATTCACAAGTGGTAGATTTTGGTTCAGAGCAAGGCCTGAGCATTTTCGAAACCGGAGGAATAGCGGAGCTATTTCGAGGATTTCGAAAAGTGCGAAAACGCCGCTCTGGGCCAAAAGATGCCGCTTGTGAATGGGCACTAGTTGATGCGGGTCATTACCACCTGCCGCCGGTGGGTGGACACCAGGCGGTAGCTGCGGCCGCCCAGGTTGACCAGTTCTCCTTCGGCAGATCGCGGGATGCGCCGGGGATAGGCGTATTCGCGATCCAGGTCCAGCAGGTAAAGGTCCACACACGCACTGTCGTCTTCAAGTCCCCGGTAGACCAGGCGGGTCCGGTCAATCGTTACCGCCTCGCCCTTCATCAGCACGACCCGTTGGTCCGTGACCGAGGACAGTGTGAGCGACGCGCGTACGGTGGCGGTGTTCTTGGCCCACTCGGCATAGTACGGGTCCACCTGCCCGGCCACGATACGGTAGAGCAGCCCACCGATGGTGACGATGACGGTTCCCAGAAAAATGGTGGAAATCCATTGCTGCGTACGGGTCATTTTCATGATCCCATCTCCCCAACGGTTTCCGGTTATACTGGTCGGTGGTCAGACGTGGTGCCGGCGCAGGTAATGGTGCAGCAGGTCGCGGTCGAGAATGAGCTCTATACAATTAATGAATAAAATACAGTTAATGATTATTCGTGTCAACCGAGGATTGCCCATACGGTATCTTGGTATCACGGTGAGGTACGTTAGCCGGTAGGGGCGGGACCCCGTGCCCGCCCTTTGCGTCGTATACCCTTAGAGCTATTGACATAAATACGTTCCGTTTGCACAACACCTCCTGGTGACCATCGCAAATCGAAATCGCTATAGGTATCGCTATCGGCCTTGGAACCCATCGATATCGATCCCGACCCCGAGAGGATCTTTGGGATGAAACGGAACATTATTCTGGCAATGACTCTAAAACGGCAGTTGGCGGCGGAGGGCCACGATGGCCATGCCCACCGCCATGGACAGAAACGTGCTGCCCGTGCGGGCGGCGCAAAGAACGGTTGCGCCGGCGGCCAGGATGCCCCAGGGGCCTGCCGCCAGGATTCCCGGCGCTACCAGGGCCACCAGGATGGCACCGGGCAGGGCGTCCATGACGCGTTTGAAGGCGCCCCCGCGAGGCAGGCGGGCGGCCAGCAGCAGACCACCGAGCCGGAGGGCGTAAGTGACGCCGGCTGCGCCGGCGATGGCCAGGGCAGTGGTTGACGTGTCAGGGCTCATGGGGGGCCGCCACTGCGGTCTCTTCCAGCGTCGTCGGCATGGCGGCGCTGGTGTCCAGGGTGCCTGGTTGGATCAGGGCGGTGAGTGCGCCCGCGATGCCTCCCACCACCACGTACCACTTCCCAGGCAACAGGTGCTCGCTTACGATGGCGCCAACGGCCGCCACCGCCCAGGGCAACAGATCGGTTCTGCCCCGCCACAGGCTCACCGCGAGAGCGGTGAAAACCGCCACGAAAGCGAAATCCAGGGCAAAGACCGCCGGGTCCGTGATCACAGCCCCCATGGCGTGCCCGGCCAGCGTGCCGCCACACCAGAAGGTGATGAGGCACAGGCCGCCCCCCAGCAAAAACCCGGTGCTGGCCCGTCCGCGACGATGCTCGGCCATGGTGACGGCCCAGTTCTCGTCGGCCACCAGATGCATGAGCAGGGCCTTGCGGATCAGTGAGCTGCCGCGAAACAGAGGCTCCAGGGATGCGCCGATAAGCAGGTAGCGCAGGTTGATGATCCAGACGGCCGCCACGATTTCCGCGATGGGCAGGGGCGGCAGCCACAGTTCCACCATGACGAACTGCGCCGAGCCGGCAAACACTGACAGGTTCATGACCAGCAGGGTTCCCAGGCCGATACCCCGCTGGGCGGCGAGCATCCCCAGCACACTGCCATAGGCCGCCACGCTGGCCGCCACCGGCAGGTTGGCGACAGCGCCGCGTTTCAAATCGTTCCATTGCATCGCACTCCTCCAACAACTGTCGCTTAGGGCGTGCAGTGGGCGCCGATCGTCAGGCTGGCCGCCACCGCCACCGCCATCCAGAAAACAGATTTTATGGCTTCCCACCATGGCGGCGCCGGTCGCCGTATCCTGCCGTCATCTCGCTCCGGGGTCTCAGGGGCGAGCAGAAACAGGGTGAACGCAGCGACCCCTTTCCGCAGTAATCGACGGTGATCGGGCAACGCTGCCTCCTTGCGCATCGCGCGGTAACCCGCACCGGCGGCGCGGTTCCAGTTATCCGGGTGATAAAATGTTTTCATGGTGTTTTCCGCCATATTGCAGTTTGCCAATTCATATCGGTTATGAGAAACAATAACAGATACAGAAATTAAAAATTTTGACCATAACAGTTAGCGGGGCCAGCCCATGCCATTTCGTTACGATACCCTTGCCGATGAAATCGAATCGAAAATTACAACGGGTGTATACAAGTCCGGAGAGCGGTTGCCGTCCATCCGGCGCCTTCAGGCCACCACGGGCTACAGCCTCACCACGGTCTACCGGGCCTTCATCGAGCTTGAGCAGCGGGGGCTGGTGAGTCCACGGGAAAAATCCGGATACTTTGTGAAGGCCCGCAGCGGTATTTTGCCAGTGCCAGATGTGAAGCATTACCGGCCCCGGGCCCAAAAGGTCACCATCAATTCCCTGGCGGGAGCCATTGTGGAGGCCATGGGAGACCTGTCGTACCTTCAGCTTGGCGGCACCCTCACCGCCCCCGGGCTGCTACCGGTCAAGGCGCTGGGAAATTTTCTCAAGGCGATGCCGGCAAAGCGGATCCGGGATGCGTTCACCACATACGAACACCCCTGCGGCAATCCGGGTCTTCGCCATCAGCTGGCCCGGCGATCGGTGAATCTGTTTCAGGGGGTCGATGCCGAAGAGGTCATCGTCACCGGAGGATGCATCGAGGCGGTGAGTTTTTGCCTTCGGGCAGTGGCCGGCCCCGGCAGTACCGTTATCGTGGCGTCGCCCACCTATCCCTGGTTTTTACAGATCATCGAGGACCTGAACATGCTGGCTCTGGAGCTGCCGACCGACCCGCGCACCGGCATCGACCTGGACGCGATGGAACGGGCCGTTTCCGAGCACCCCGTGGCCGCGTGCATTCTCGTGCCCAATTTTCACAATCCCCTGGGGTTTCTCATGCCCGAAGACCGCAAGCAGCGGATAGTGCGTTTTCTCAACGGAAAAAACATACCCGTCATCGAAGACGATATCCACGGTGAGCTGTACTTCGGCGGTGTCCGCCCCAGCACGCTCAAATCCTATGACCGCAAGGGACTGATCATGTACTGCTCGTCATTTTCCAAGATGCTGGCCCCGGGCCTCAGGGTCGGCTGGACCCTGCCCGGTCGGTTCAGGGACGCGGTGCGCCGTTTGAAGCTCAACCACACCATCGCGGCCCCGTCACTGAACCAGCAGGTGATTGCTGAATTTATGACCGGCGGTGCTTTCGACCGTCACATGCGGAAGCTTCGCTCGGCCTTAAAGCACCAGGTCAGCCAGATGACCACCGCCATTGCGCAGGCCTTTCCCGCCGGCACACGGATCACCTCGCCCATGGGCGGACTGATGCTCTGGGTGGAGCTGGACCCGTCGGTGGACGGTCTGGCGGTGTTCAATGCGGCCCGGCGTGAGCGGATCGCCATTTTGCCCGGTATCATGTGCTCCACCACCGGGCGCTACGGCAATTTCATCCGCATCTCCTGCGGATTTCCAATGGACGCGGCCATCAGCCGCGGCATCGACACGCTGGGAAGCATCGTCAGCCGGATGACTGCCGAAGCCCACCACCGGGTCCGGCAACGTGCTTGACAACCCCGCGCCGATGCCAAGCCTATAACCTACCTCAAAAAATGGATTTTTGGTTCAGATCAAGGCGAAGGCAAGCATCAACCCGCAGGAACACCGGTGTATTTTGAGGCCCTGAAGCGCGGCTTCAACGCCGATATGGGCCAAAAAGACTTTTTTGAGATAGGTTCTAATGACGCATTGAACCAACACACGTTGCCCCGCCGCATTGATCGGCGATAGCAGCGAAGGATAAATTCACATGGATGCATGGACCGCATCATTGGCCGCTCAGGTCCGCAGAAACTGCGAAATTTCCGATGCCACCCACGCCGGGCTGTATTCCATCTGCGGACTGGCGCTGCGGCTGCGTGATCTTTACAAGTGGGCCCACGGCCTGCCGCCCTGGAAGGAAGGCGATCCCGGGGCGGTGCTGTCCTGGATCGACGCGCAGGAGACCCTGTGGGCCGGGTTTGAAGATGCGGTGTTTTCCGCCGTCACCATCGACGGGCGCACGTTCGATCCCTTCGACACCGCCGGCATCAATGCCGTTCTCGCCGCCCGGGGCCTTTTTTACGGCGCCGGCTATGCACACAGCCTGAAACCGGCGTTTCTTCTCGCGGACATCACTGCGCAGACGCACGCGGAGGGCATTCCGGTGCTCCGGCTCGGCAGAGAATGGGCGCGGGATCTGCTCACGCTGCCGGCCTTTGTCCAGGACGGCGCCGTGGTGTTTCGTCGGGAGGCGGCGCGGCTCTATCTCTGGGACCAGATCCTTTACATCAAACCCTCCGGGCGACCGGCCCTGGATGTGGCGTTGAGGCGCTTCGGTCTGCGGCCGGGCCCCGTGGCGGCGGTGACGCCGCATCTGGACGCCCTCATGGACCACCTGGAGGATCTGTATATCTATCACGAGTGTGGTGAGAAACTGGACACCGTCTTCGATGATGATCTGTGGCGGGAGATTATCGCCGCGTTCCCCCACAGCGCCGTGGAGCTTTTTGCGCGCACCGTCAAGGATCTGCTGGCCGATACCCACCCCCGTGGTCCCTTGCGCCGGGTGATCGAAAATCGGGACGCCGTGGCACTGGGCTGCTATGTGGCCTTTTTCGATGGGCTCGGACGGGCGCTGTTTCCCGAACTGCGGGCGGCGTTTTCGATGATGGTGGGCACCGGGGGCTGGGCGCATTTGGACGACGCCGTGGATGCCGGCCGGGCGGCGGCAGCTAGGGCGGCACGGCGGATGAGCGCGCTTTACCTCGAGGGCAAGGCCCGAGGGGATCTGGCGTGGGCCGCGGCGCGCATCCAGGAGGAGCTTGTCTGCCCGCTCAACAACAGCCGCACAGGCGCTGCATAGACGTATTGACGCTGGCCGCAAAACCGCATAGGTTTTTCCGGTGGTCTGGTTTACTTCTATACGGTCCTCCATGAAGCGCCAGTGCATTATGGATAACCGCATACTTTTAATGTGTGTCGCCATGTGGAGTGATTTCGGATGGAGCTGAGAACCTGCGTTCACCCGGAAGGCCGATTTCTGGTCGGAGTGCACCGGCCGCGATATCGTGTGGAAAACCTGAGAAGGGAGCACCGGGAGCCTATTCTGGGTACGACGATGGATGGGATGCCGGTCACCGGATCCGCCAATTTTCCGGACGGTCCCGTATCGGTGGCCGCGGCGGACTGGGTTTACGAAATCGCCAATCCGTTTCTTTTTCGGGGGGCCACCTACATCAGCCGCTATCATGCCGATCGGGCGGCCGCCGATTCGGATATCATCCGGATCTCCCCCCGGCCGGGCGTTTCCCTGAGCCATTGGCTGAAAAACCTCGATAGCCCGGACACCCGCAGCCCGCAGTCGCGGGAGGCCCTCATCGCCGGTCTTCCCGAACCATTAAAATTGGCCCTGGCGGTCGCCTCCAGCGACCCCGACGACCTTATATGCCTGGCCGACACCTGCTGCGAATTCGTTCGTGATCCGGCATCCGGACGCCCCACAGGGCTTTATTTCGACAGGGGGGAGGGCGGCCGGATGCGCCCGCGCATCGGCAATGAACGATTGTTTGAACTGCTGGGAAACAGCCCCCACCTGCCGGAGGATTATCAGCGCGCCATGGTGCTTCGCCCGGGTGTTCAGGGGGAGAGCGAAATCGTCGGGGATGTTCGCGACGATAACGGGCGCACCCATATCTACGAGTATCTGCGGGCCAACAGCTACATCCCCTGGGGGCACTTTGCCGCCAACATGGCCGATGACGCAGTGCGCTACAACGCCGCAGACCTGAGCCTGGCCGACATGCAGGGCATGCGCCGCCTTTATTACCGGCGCACTTTTTTGCGGATGGGAATCGCCCTCGGCGTGACGGCCTCAACCGGCAGCCATGCCCTGACACCGGAAGCGCTGGAATCGATTCGAAGGCAAACACTGGCAGCGGTCTCGGGCAGCCGAGGTTCCGAAACCCCGGTCTTTACCGCCACCCTCTGGGGATGGAACTACGGGTTCGACTATGCCCCCACCGGTTACCGGTTGCATGCCTCCCACCAGCAGGTTCACCAGCAGTACGCGCTGATCACCGACGGGGTCGACGGCATCGACGGCCAGCCGCTGAACACGTTCGCCTGTGGCGATCTGGTGGCCGAAACGGTCAGCCGCTTTAAAGACGAAACGGGCGTGGATTTTTTCGAAGCGTATCTGAAGGCAGTGGCCGGCAACCGCCGCACCGACGGCAACCCTGAAGGTCCGGACACTCTGGTGGTCTTCGAAGATGCGCGGGTGGTGCTCTTCGTGCCCAAGGCCCAGACCTCGCAATGGGAGCTGCACCTGGTGCCCAAAGAGCGGGTGGGAAACGTGCTGGAGGCGGATGCGGGCCTGCGGGCCTCGCTGGATCGGGCCCTGTGGGTCGCTATTCGGGTGCTGGCGGGGCTCGGGGCGGAGATGGTGACCACTATCGAATTTTCCAAACGCTTTGACGCCGGGGACACCGGTCAGCGCCTGCTCTACAGTCTGCTGCCTCGCCTGCCCAATTCCCCCGGGGCCTTCAGCGAGGCTCAGCTGCGCTGGGTCAATCGTCACTACCCCGAAGATTTCGCTGCGCTGTGCCGCCGGCAGCTGTCGGACAGTGGTATCGTATGAGGCGTTGCGAACGTATGGGCAGTAACAGCGTTTTCAAAAACGATCGCGCAGAGACGTTGAGGCGCAGAGAAAAACAGGGTTAGGTTCGCCCGTCATTTGGTTCTAAGGTATTTGACGCAGGGCCGGCGCTTCGGAAGAGGCGTACGCCCCGGTTTGTGCGGCGTCATGGGCCTGCTCACGCCGGCGCTCCTTTTCCATGAAGTGGATGGCGCACGCTGATCTGTGTTTGCAATAGATTCCCGGGTCCCGGCAGGCCATGCATTCTTCGCACATGGTGATCTCATGCTTTGCGCATCGGTAGGGCGTTTTGCGGTCCGGGTGACGGCTGCAGGCTTCCATGGCGGATTCTCCGGGCCGCTACAGTGAGGCAAACGGCGATGCCGTATGGCTGCCGCTGAGCAGGTTTTTTAATACACCTTCGATTTTTCCCCGGTTGGTCATGCCGACGATCTGTTCCGCAGGTTTGCCCTGGTTGAAGAATATGAGGGTGGGAATCGATTTGATGCCGAAGGTTGCCGGCGTGGCGGTGTTTCTGTCCACGTTCAACTTGTAGAACCGTATGCGGTCGCCGTACTCGCCCGCCAGCGATTCAAGTGCCGGGGCAATGGCCTTGCAGGGGCCGCACCAGGGCGCCCAGAAATCCACCACCACGGGCTGGTCGGCGTTTTTGACACAGGCATCGAATTGGCTGTCGGTGAGTTCCTCGATGTGTTCGGACATGGTCTCTCCTTTTTGAAGTAGCTGTCAGATCCGTCTTTTAAGAGCGCATTTCCGCTGATGGGTTACACGGCGGTCCAATGTGGCACCATAATCATAACGGCAGGCAAAATCCAGATTGCGGGCGGAATTTTATTTCCCGGGGTGAAATGCAGCCTCACCTGTCTTAGATTCAGTCTGTGCATCGGTATTGCGCCGATGCCGCCAACCCCATCGAACAGGAGGTGATCCATGAGCCACCGTGATCATAACCACGACACCGACAGCGCGTGTTGTTGCGAACCGTCATTTGACATTCCTTGCGGCGACTGAAACAATACTTCCCGAACTTTACCGCCAAACGCCGATCCGGCATGGCGCCGCTGAAAAAACCATCGACAACAGCAGAGGAGAAGCACAATGGGCTGGTTTATCTATCTGATTGGTGTGGTCTGGCTTGCCGTCGGTGTTTGGTACATTCTTTACACCGCTGAAGCCCGGGACACCCTTCGCATGGTCACGGACCAGGCGCCCCGGCAGGTGTTTGCCGTGATGGCCTTTATCGTGGGGGCGCTGTTGATTGCGGCCGCGTTCTACAGTCACAAGATCTGGGCTGTGGGGGTGTTGGGGTTGCTGGCTGTCGGAAAAGGACTCTACCTGTTTTTCGATCCCGGCAAGACATATGCGGCGCTGATGGCCTGGTACCTTGGCGCCTCGGATCAGACATACCGGTTTTTCGGCATCGTTATGGTGGTGCTGGGGACGGCCATGCTCTCATGGGCCTAGTGTCCGGCCACAAGCGGCATCTTTTGGCCCAGAGCGGCGTTTTTAAGCCCCCAAACACCGCGGGGGCTTACCAGTAAGGCATTAATGCCATTTCCGATTCGCTCGCGATTGCTCGCTGGGCTGGCCCGCACTTTTCGAAATCCTCGACGTAGCGGCGCTACGCCTCCGGTTTCAAAAATGCTCAGGCCTTGCTCTGAACCAAAATCTACCGCTTGTGGCCGGACACGGTTGTTTATCACAAGGGGCATCTTTGCCTTAGAACCCACCCGCTACGCGGCTGGGTTCCAGGCGAAAAAATACGGCCCCTGGCGGCGGACCTTCGGTTGAAAGAAAGGGCGAACACAAGGTTCGCCCCTACGCAGGGATGTCACAACCGCTTTCTGTTGATTGTTTCTGCTGTGGAGGATTAGTGATGAGCGCTTCTTTTGTACCCGGAATGAGCTTTGAGTTCAGCTATCCCGTCCCCGAAGACAAGACGGTGCCCCACCTTTTCCCGGACATCCCCGAAGGCGCCGTCATGCCCCGGGTGCTGGCCACCGGTTTCATGATCGGTCTTTTCGAGTTTGCCTGCATCCGGTTCATCAACGCGCACATCGACTGGCCGCGGCAACAGACCGTCGGCATCCATGTGAATGTGAGCCACCTGGCCGCCACGCCGCCGGGGCTCACGGTGACGGTGCGTGGGAAGCTGGAGAAGGTCGAAGGGCGCAAACTGTCGTTTTCCATCACTGCCGACGACGGGGTGGATACGATTTCCACCGGCACTCACGAGCGGTTCATCATCGATGCGGAAAAGTTCAACGCCGCCGTGGCTAAAAAGGCACCCTGAGTCTGTGGCGGTGTCGCTATTTTACAGACGGATTTGCCGCCAGGGTGTTTTTCACCGCCAGACCCAGCGTTTCGATCCGGTAGGGTTTTTTCACAAACGGGCCGGCCCCCATCTGCTGGACGGCGTGGACGTTTTCGGTTTCTGAAAAACCACTGGCGATGACCGCTTTCTGTCCCGGGCGGATCCGGCAGACAGCTTCGTAGGTCTTTCGGCCGTCCATTCCCGAAGGCATGACCATGTCCAGCAGCAGCAGCGCCACGTCGTGGTCACGCAGGTAGGCGATCGCTGCCTCCCCGGTTTGCACCGCCGTTGCCCGGTATCCCAGGTGGTTTAATATCCCGACCGCAATTTTGCACTGGTTCGGTTCGTCGTCTATGACCAGCACGGTTTCTCCGTTTCCGGTAATTGAATCCCGGGGCAGATTGGCGGGTGCCATGTCGATCTCATCGCGCGTGCCGGGAAAATACAGCTCGAATCGTGTGCCCCCGGGGCTGCTGTCCACCCGGATGTAGCCGTTGTGGTCCTGTACGGTGTTCCAGACCACCGACAGCCCCAGCCCTGTGCCCGAGCGCCCCATGACTTTTCGGGTGTAGAAAGGCTCGAAGATGCGCTCCAGGTCGGCCGGAGAGATCCCGGGGCCATTGTCGACGATCCGCAGCACGCAGTATTCGCCGATCTCCACCTGGGTGTAACCCTTCAGCGGGCGGTCCACATATTGGTTTTCGGTGGTTACCTGAACGCTGCCGCCGTCGGTCAGCGCTTCGGCCGCGTTGGCCAGCAGGTTCATGAGCACTTTTTCCATGTGAAAAGGCGAGCAGGACATGTTGAGCAGCAAGGGGTCCAGCCGGCAGTCGAAGATGACCCTGGGGTGGTTGGCCCGCAGTGCGGCATGGGTGGCAGATGCCAGGTAGCCCTCCACGACGTGGTTCAGGCTGGCGGTTTTCCGGGGGCTGGCCACGCCCCGGGCGATGGTCACCAGATCTCCCACCACTGCGGCGGCCCGCTGGCCGCAGTCGGTAATGATCTCCAGCGATTCTCTCAGGTCGCTGTCGGCCGGAAGCTCTTCCAGCAGCAGTTCGGGAAAGCTCGTGAGGCCCGAGAGTATATTGTTGAGATCGTGAGCCACCCCGCCGGCCAGCAGGCCCAGGGCTTCCATTTTTTTGGATCGTGCCAGCTGCTCCTGGAGGCGCTCCTTTTCACTTTGGGCGTGGACGCGCTCGGAAATATCCCGGGTGATGCCAAGGATTCCGGTGGGGCGTCCATCGGCCCCGACAATGAAGGCCGCCGTTGCCTCGGTGTGGATGGTCTTGCCGGATTTGCAATACTCCACGAGTCCCAGGACGGCGTCACGGCTGTAATCACCCGTGGCTTCGCCTTTGTCCAGAGTTTCAGCAAGTATTGACAGGGCCTTTTCCATGGATGGCGGGGTGAGGATCCGCTCGAGCGGCAGGGCGAGGAATTCCTCGGGCGTCCAGCCCCGCATTTTTTCCACCGAGGGGCTGATGTAGGTGAATGCCAGGTTCATGTCCATGGTCCAGAGCACGTCCCGGACGTTGTCTGCCATGAGGCGCATTGTTTTCTCGCTGCTGCGCAGGGCGTCGGCGATGCGCTCGCGTTCCTGGATCTCCCGGATCAGTTCATCGGAGCGGCTTTCCAGCGCCGCCTTGAGGTCGGCGACCCGCTGAAATACCGCCGCGTTGGCAAAGGCAATCCCCGCGGTGGATAAGCGGTCCAGAAACCGCAGTTCATGGGGCTCCAGGCTGCGACCGGAGGCCGGGGCAGACAAAAGCATCAGCCCCAGGATCCGGCCTTTCTGGATGAGGGGCAGCAGGTAGCCCGCTTTTTCCAGGTCCATCAACGCCAAAATCTCGGGCGCTGACGCGGCGTAGGCCGGATGGGTTTCCACCATGGCACGCTCGACCGTTTTGGCACGATTTACCAGCAGGTCAAGTATGGTTTCCGACAACACCAGGCGGTCGCCGGAGATGGGGTTTTCAAGCTCCCCGTCGCCGTCATGAACGAGAAACACGCTGACCTTCTGAATGCCCAGGTGTCGGGCAACCAGGGCCTGGAGTTCAGAGGCTAGATTTTCAAGCCCTTTCAAGGATGCCGCATCCGTCATAAAGGCGTCGGCGGCATAGCGCAGGTGGCGCCGCCGGCGGTCGAACAACCGGTCGATGAGCGGCTGTATTTTGCTGATGTAGGCGTAGTTGAAAGCGAACCAGGCGGCCAGCAACGCGACGAGGGAATTTGTCCCGATGCGGGTCAGGGAAGGCTGAAACCAGGTCACCAGGAGCAAGTTTAAAACAATGATCACCGATGATGCCATCAGCCACAAAAGGCTGCGCAGCATCATGCTCTGGATATTCAGCAGGCGGTAGCGCAACACCCCGTAGGCCATGATGCCTAGCGGCACAAACGTGAGATTGCCCACTGGATAAAAGTCAATGCCGTTCATGGCAGGGATGTTGAGTATGGTGAGAAACCCCATGGCGCAAAGGGAAAGGGCGATGTAGGCGATTTTCTGGCGGCGCACCGGATTGGTTTCACGGCGCAGGCGGGAGACGGTGATGGTCGCCATGTAGACCAACGTCGCTAAGCAGTAAATGCCAAACACCTGAAATACCGGTCCGCCCCGAGCGATATAGCCCCAACTGAATTCGTACAGCCCGTTGATGTACAGTTCGGTAGGAGTAAACAAGGCGATCACGGCGCTTATTATAAACGCTGCCCTTGTCAGCCACAACCGCCGGACGCCCACAATTTGGTGAATGAATGCCACCGTCAGCGGCGGCAGAAAGACGTAGAAAAAATGAACGCTACGTTCGATGATCAGGATTCGTGCAACGCTGTCGACAAAGTGATGGCAGATGAACACCGGTGCCAAAAGGCTCCACCAGATGCAGATAATGGCAAATAGCCGGCTTTCCGCCTGCTGCATGCCTTTGCGCAGCGCCACCGCGGCCAGGCCGAGGCCGATGACCAGCGAGAGCGTCGGGGGTATGAGATACAGCGGTGATGGCGATATGGGGTTCAGGTGGTTCCTCCTACTTAGTGTCCATCTGTGGACGGACACGCTTCAGGCACAGTATCGGCCAAAACCGGAATCTCTTGACGGTTTATCGGTCGATCCCCTGTGGTGTCAACAGAGAGCCCGATCCGACAAGGGCTTCGGCGATTGGGATATCGGCCGGGAGCAAGTCCCAGGCGGGCAGCTGCGCCGGCAACACCCAGGCCATGGCATCGTGATCGGTAAGGCGTATCTGCCCTGACGGCCAGTTAACGCGAAAGGCCAGCAGCCGAATGATGGCGTGAGGGTAGGCGTAGACGCTTTCGCAGAGAAACTGCGCGGCCCGGACCCGGATTCCCAGCTCCTCCTGGATTTCCCGCTCCAGGCACGCCTCCGGGCTCTCCCCGGCCTCGATCTTTCCTCCGGGAAATTCCCAGCGGCCGGCATGGCGTGTTCCGGCGCGTTTGCGGACGATGAGTACCCGGTCATTTTGTTCGATGACCGCCGCCGTGACGGTGACGGTTTTCGTGTCGGTCATCCGTTGGTTCCCCTGTCGTTTACTTTTGGTTGCGGTTTGCTTAGGATGGCGCCGAGGTCGTTTCGGGGATGCCCCTTCCGGCAATGCCCCATGGCCTTGCGTAGCCTAACCTGAACATTTGAGGGAGTCGCCATGCCAACTACCGCTTCACTGCAGGCCCTTCAGGGGCTGCGGGACCTGTCGACCTTGCAGTGGTACGTCATCCCGCTGTTGTCCATCGTTATTTACATCTATACCGTTGAGATCGGCAAGGCCCGCAACACCGGCAACTGGAACGCCGTAATCGCCGGGCTGACCCTTTTCGGAATGGACTTTATCAACGAGACCTGGAATGGCTGGGTTTTTCATCTGACCCAGCGTTCGGCCGTGTGGACGGCTCCCGGCCCGACCGCCCTGAGGACCATGGTGGGCTGGAACATCGAGATCATGTTCATGTTCGCCATCGCCGGTATCGTCTTTTACAACACCATTTCTGAAGATCCAGAGAGCCGCATTCTGGGATTGCCTGAAAAATGGTTCTGGGCCGTGGGGTATGCGGCCTTCGCCGTTTTCGTGGAAACGCTTCTCAACAAGGGGGGGCTGCTGATCTGGGAGTACGAATACTGGGCACGGTCCTTCAAGGGCGTCTGGTTGATATTTTTCTTCGGGTATTTCCACTTCTACGTGGCGGTCATCCTTGTGCTGTCTCTCAAGCAGATGCGCTCGAGGATCATTGCCGTCGGCAGTCTTTACGCCGTTGCCGTTTTTGCAAACATCCTTGCCCTGGGGGCTCTGGGGTGGCGCTACTAGCGCCCATCTTTGAAACGGGCTTTAGGCGGTGCCGCGGCCGGCCCGATCACCCTAAAATGTTGACGATTTTCACCATCAGGACCGCCTCCAGGTAGTCCAGATCCACCGGTTTAGTGATGAAGTCGTCGGCGCCGTTTTTCAGGGCGTCGTTTCCGAGAGCTTCGTCCGTTACGGCCGTAATCATGATGACCCCGGTGTTGGGGTGGGCGCTGCAAACCTGGTGCAACACCTCAATGCCGCTCATGCCCGGCATGATGATGTCCAGCAGCACGATGTGAGGTTGCCACTGCGCCACGATTTCCAGTGCATCGGGGCCGTTTTGCGCCGCCTGAACGGCATAGCCCTTTATTTCCAGAAATTCCTTCAAGGCGCTGCAGACTTCCTTTTCATCGTCGACCACGAGAATACGTTCCATCGGCGATCCTCCTATGCTGCCGTCATGATTTTTTCCAGCGGTTTATGGGTGACCGGAAACTCCATGAAAAAAGTGGCGCCGGGACCGTCCGGGTTGTTTTCCGCCCACAGGTTCCCGCCCTGGTCTTTAACGATGCCGTAAGACAGAAACAGGCCTAGACCGGTGCCTTCCTCCGGCGGCTTGGTTGAAAAGTAGGGATCGAATATTTTATTGAGAGATTCCGGCGGGATGCCGGTGCCCACGTCCGATACGCGCAGCCTCACGCAATCGCTTTCAGGGCAGACACCCGTGCTGATGGCGATGATTTTTTCAGTTTTGCCTTTCATGGCTGCCGCCGCGTTCGACAAAAGGTTGAGCAGCACTTCCTCCACCAGTTTGCGGTCGATGAGAACCGGCGGCAATCCTTCGGGAAGGTCGGTTTTCCATCGGACATCCTCCAACCGGAGTTGGGGGGCGTAAAGATTCATGGTGGCCTTGACCACGGTGTTGATGTCTGTGAGCTGTACGCTTTTGGCGGAGGCCCGGGTAAAGCGCCCAAGATCCTTGGTGATCTCAACGATGCGCTGGAGCTGTTGCTTGCAGATGGCGAGCACTTCGCGGGACTTGGGGCTGAGGGTCTCGGTTTTTTCAAGAAGCTGCAACCGGATGCTCACGATGTTGGTGGGGTTGAGAATTTCGTGGGCCACGCCGGCGGCCAGTTGCCCGATGGAGGCGAGCTTTTCGCTCTGGATAAGCATCCCCTGGGTGGTTTCCAGCTCCTGCATGGCGTTCTTGAGTCTGCTCTCTGCCTTGATGCGCTCGGAGATGTCCCGGGCCACGCAGATGACCCCGGCCGGCTGCATGCCTCTTTTCGGTGAAGCAAAAAAAACGGAGCTGTTGAAATTGACCGGGATGGTGTCGCCTCGCCGGGTCCGCACCATAAGCTCCCGTCCTTCCACGCGCCCGGTTCGCTTGACTTCTTCGCACTGGGTTTCGATGATCTCCGGATCTTCGGCGATAAATGTGCTCATCACCTTGCCGGTCAGTTCTTTTTCGGAATAGCCCAGCAGGTTGCAGGCCGCCGTGTTCACCCGCCGGATGACCTGTTCGGTGCTCAGGACGAAAACCGCGTCGACCATGGAGCCCAGAACACTCTCCGCATATTCCTTGGCGCGCTTGAGGGAGGACTCCATCTCAAGAAACCGCAGCCCGGTGTGCAGCCGTGCCAGCAGCTCCTCTTTCTGGAAGGGTTTCTTTAAGTATTCGTCGGCGCCGGCTTCCAGGCCGTCGATGATGTCTTCAGAGCCCTCCCGGGCGGTGAGCAGCAGAATGTACACGTATCCGGGGCGAGGTGTTGTCCGGATGGCACGGCACAGTTCCACGCCGTTCATTTCGGGCATGTTCCAGTCGGTGATGATCATGGGGTAGTGGCGCTTGGCGAGGATGTCCATGGCCTGCCGCCCGTTTTCAGCCACGGCGACCTTGTAGCCGGCATGCTTGAGCGTGACTTCAAGAAACTGCCGGGACACCCGGTTGTCTTCCACCACCAAAATGGGATAGCGGAACTGTTCTTTGGATTGTTTCATTGCCGAGCCTTGTGGGTCGTAAGGGGCGCCCTCCGTCCCCTGTTACCGAAATCACCGAGCAGTGATGATATCCCGGAACGATATGTTCTCTATGGGGAAATGTAAAGATTTTTATCCGGGCGCTAAGATAGGATATGCGGTGTTGACGGAGGGGATCTGACCGGCGGTGGATCAACGGAGCGATCCATCATGTTGCCGTCACCTTGACCTTGAACGATGATCTCATTTTTGAGATGGTATCCACAAGCGGTCTCAAAATTACTGCAACCCGGAGGAACTATGGACGATATTCGAAAAAGAGCCAGGGAGCGCATGAAAGGATACTGCCGGGTGTGCCCGGTCTGCAATGGTGTCGCCTGTGCCGGGGAAGTCCCGGGGATGGGCGGTCTGGGGACGGCGTCGAGCTTCAAGGCCAACGTGGCGGCGCTGGCCGCCGAACGCTTCAATATGCGTCTCATTCACGGCGTGGGTGAACCGGACACTCGCGTCACGGTGCTGGGCGGGAAACTGGCGCTTCCGGTACTGGCCGCTCCCATCGGCGGCGTAGAATTCAATATGGGCGGCAGTGTTTCCGAGCAGGACTACATCCGGGCAATCATTCTGGGCTGCCACGAGAAGGGTATCTTAGGGTGCACGGGCGACGGGGTGCCCGCCTTCATCCACGCGTCCGGGTTCAATGCCATCCGGGAGGCTGGCGGCGCGGGGATCCCCTTCATCAAACCCTGGGAAGAGGTCGAGCTTTTCGAAAAGATGGAAAAGGCCGAAGCCACGGGCGCTACGATCTGGGGCATCGATATCGATGCCGCCGGGCTTGTTACGCTGAAGAAGATGGGGCGCCCGGTGACCCCCAGGGACGCTGCGGCGCTTTCGGCAATCATCGGCCGCACACCGATGAAGTGCATCCTGAAAGGCATCATGACGCCCGACGAGGCGCGCCTGGCCGTGGATGCCGGGGCCCACGGCATCGTGGTGAGCAACCACGGCGGCCGGGTGATGGACCACACGCCGGGCGTGGCCGAAGTGCTGCCGGCCGTTTCGGCGGCCGTCAAGGGCCAGATCGCGGTGCTGGCCGACGGCGGCGTGCGCACCGGCGGCGACGTGCTCAAGATGCTGGCGCTGGGCGCCGATGCCGTGATGATCGGGCGCCCCTTTGCGGTGGCGGCCGTGGGCGGTCAGCAACCGGGGGTGGCCACGTACATCGACACCCTGCGCGGTGAATTGATTCAGGCCATGGTGCTCACCGGTACGGCCAGCGTGGTCGATGTGTCGCCGCGGGTTTTGTACCGATAACGGCGACGGCACCCGACCTGTGGGCCAAAAGGCCCCCAACGCACTGGGCCCGGCACCGATCGGGCGATCCTGGGCGGGTGCCGGCACCGCGACGCCTGGAGCGCCCGCTGCATCCGCCGGATGGCTTTTCCTGAAGACATGATGGTGCCCGGGCTCTGTTTTCGCCTCGTATTGCGGCCCGGGGTCCACCGATAAACTCATCCATCCCCGTGCAGGATGAAAACGGCCCAGTAGAACGGGTTCGGATATTTCGCCTTCATGTCCCGGCGGGCCTGTACGAGGGCCTCGGAGCGGCTCCGGCCCTCTTTGAGGTAGCCGTAGTAGGTGGTCATGTAGGTGACCGCCTCCTTGGAGGCCAGGGCCCAGAGGCTCACGACCACGCTTTTTGACCCGGCGTGCATGAATGCACTGGCCAGGCTTCCCACGCCTTCGCCTTCCGTGACGGCGCCCTTCCCGGTAACGCAGGCTGATAAAACGACCATATCGGCATGCAGATCCAGATCGAGCACTTCCGACAGGGTTAAAAATCCATCATCTTCTCCGCGGTTTTCCACCTGGCCAAGCAGCAGGAACGGCTCCTTAATCCCCTGCACCGTGCCGGGCAGATCGGCATGCGTGGCAAAGTGAAGCATCCGGTAGTCGCCAAGACGCGTTGCGCGAAGCCGGGTTTCGCTGGCATCCAGGTTGAGCAGCACGTCCGGCGGGGTCGGCGACACCCCCAGCAGCCGCGCGATGGCACGCACCTCGTCTTCGGTTTCAGGCAGGGGCGGAAAATAGACGCTCTTCCATTCATCCGCATCGCTGTCGCTGCGGGGAACCATTGTCAGCCCCCGGAAGCCGAAGCGCTCCGGATCGCCCGAAGGCGCCGCGGCCGGGGCGCCGGCCGGCTGCGCGGCGGCCGGCTGCGCGGCGGCCCTGGGATCTGACGGGTCGTAGACCGGATTGCCCAAGGCAAACAAAGGCCGCGCACCCGCAGCGGCATCGAGCATGCGGGTCAGGGCGAGGACGGTGGCCGACTGCACGTAGGAGAACGTCCACCGATCGGCGGCGTAAACAGGGGGCGCGGCGCCTTTTTGCGCTGCGACCACCAGGGCCTCGAAGGGAAGCATCCCGAGCATCCCGTCGGGAACGATGATGATTCTGGTTCCAGCGGCGGTCGCCGCCAGCGCCTTTGAAAGGAGGACCTCGTAGAGTTCCCCGGCGGCCTGCTCTGAAAACCCGGCACCCGCGTTTGTGCTGAGCGATGCCATCAGGTTTTTGACCATGGCCTCCAGTTTTTCGCGCCCCACAGGAATCCTGATCACTTGTGAAATGCCTCCCTGCCTGACGACGAACACGGTACAGGCGCCCTCCCCGAGGGCATACTCCAGCAGCACTTCATCGGGCTTGAGCGCCAGTGCGTCTGCCGCCATGGGCTTGGGGTAGTTGAGGGCGGCATAGAGCGGGTCGGCTTTTCGCAACAGCGCCACGAAGGCGGACTGATCTTTCAAAAGCCGCTGCCGATCTGCGATCAACGCATCCAGCGGGGCGCCGCCCTGGCGGTAGGCTGCCTCCCAGCGGAGGTCCAGCTCGGTTGAGCGCTCCCGGAGGACGTCCTCCTGCTTTCTAAGGGTGTCGGGCAGGCGGGCGCGGCCTCCGTTTTTGGAAGCCGAGGCCATGGCTTCCAGCAGGACCCGGGCTTTGGTCGCTTCGGCAAAATAGAACGCGCTGGCGGCGGTGCTGCTGCCGAAGGTCGAAAACTGTGCGTCCTCGGTGTCTCCGGCGATATACCGCTCGGCCAACGATTCGACCAGCGCGCGGTAGGCCCGGAACCGGCCGCCGGCGCTGCCGCCGCCGAGAAATCCCCCTTTGTCGCCCGCCGACCGGCGCATCTCCTCGATGATCGCAACCGACTTCAGCAGTTGCCGGGACGCTTCGGCGGCGCGGCCCTCTCCTTTGAGTGCCCGGCCATACTGGCTGTAATAGTCGGCCCGGTAAGCGTCTCGCTGCCGGGCATCGTCGGGCATGCTTTTCAGATATGCCATCGCCTCTTCAAAGCGCCCGGTGGCGATGCAGGTTTCCACCAGCCCTGAATAATTGAGCCGGACTCCCGTGATCCGCGCCTGCAACGCCTTTCTTTCGTTGAAGGCCGCCTCCGCCTCCCGGTAGCGTTTTTGAAACAGATAGACCGCGCCGATATTATCCAGTGTTTTTGCGATTTCCCGCGGGTTGTCCATCTGCCGGCGCAGATCCAGCGCCTGGTCGAGATATGTGAGTGCACTCTCGTAGCGGCCCGTGTGATAGTAGTTCATGCCGATGTTGTTGAGGTTGATGGCCGTCTCGGCGGGCAGGTGGAGCGCCCTGTTGGTGACAAGCGCCTCCTTGAAATAGGGCAGGGCCTTCTCGTCCTGACCGATGGTCGCATAAAGATTGCCGATGTTGTTGAGATTGACGGCGACGTCGGCCTCTCTGGAAAGCGCCCGGTTGAGGGTGAGCGACTCCTGGTAGGCGCTAAGGGCCATGTCGTATCTGCCGAGATCGAAATAGGTGGTGCCAAGGTTGTTCAGGCCCATTGCGATCCGGAATTTCAGGTCGTGTCTTCTGGCTTCGTCGAGGGCCTGGTTGTAGTAGTCGATGGCTTTTTCATATCGGTAGAGGTCGGCGTAGGCACTCCCCAGGCTGTTGAGGCCCGCGGCGATGTCGTCGGGTTGGTTCAGTTGCCGGTTGCCGGCGAGCGCCTCTTCGTAGAGGGGGATCGCCCGCTCATATTCCCCGAGGCCGGCATAGGCCCTGCCCATGTTGTGGAGCACCGCGGCGATCCCCCCGGCGTTTTTGAGCTTCCGGTTGGTCCGCAGCGCAAATTCCAGGGACGTGATCGCTTCGCGGTATTTGCCGATATAGACCTTTGCGGAACCCAGGTGATAGGCCGAAAGGGCTGAAAATTCCTCTTCGTTTATGTCCATGAAGATCTTCAGGGCGTCCTGGATGTGGGTCAGGGCCGCATCGTAGCGCCTGAAGGTGCGGTATTCGAGCACCCCGATGTTGAGCAAGTTGACGGCCATGTCCGGAGGGCTGTTCAGTTTCCGGTAGATTTCCAGCGACGCCTGGTAGCTGGCCAGGGCCTGCCGGTCGTCTTTGATGCCTTCGTAGGCCAGCGCCAGGTTGTAACAGGTGGTGCCGGCCCCATCGAGATCGCCGGCCCGGCGAAAAGCCTCCAGCGCGCGCTGGTAGTAGCCGATGGCCTCTGTAAATCGGTTCTGCTGGTAGGCCGCCTGGCCCTGGTCCCATAGCGCTTCGGCCTCCGGCGCGCCGGCGTGCGCCGGGGCTGGGATTTGAACGGCCGAGAGGAAAAGAAGCCACAGGGTGCAAGCTGCGGATCGGAAAGCGGGCGTCATAACACCTCCAAGGAAGGGTTCACTTCAGGAAGGAAAACGCTACACCACAAAACGATGCCCGGGCAATGGGAATCGGCGGGGGGCGAGGGCGGGATTCAGGGATTGAGAGACCCCGGCGCCCGCAACACCCGCTTTGTCGTCGGCGGGGAGGTGCGCGCCGGGGCCTGGACCGGCGCCGGCGGCTCATTTGCGATCGGATGCCCGGTCGATGTCGATGATGGTTTTCTCCAGATAGCTTTTGGTTTCGTAGCGTGCGATTCTCATCAGCTTGGTGCTGATGACCTTCAGTCGCTCCACCTGCGCGATGATTTTTGCGAGCCGGTTGGTAACGGCTTCATGCCCGGGGGTGTCCAGCCCGAGTAGTTCCACATAGCCGAGGATCGCCATGAGGGGCTGGTTCATCTCATGGCACACGGCTCCGGCCATCTCCAGCACCCCCTGGAGGCGCTCCTTTTCCCGCAGGGCCTCCTCCTTGCGCCGTCGATCCGTGGTGTCCTCGAAAATTCCGATGGCGCCGGCGATGTCTCCCTCCGGGGCTCGGATGGGTTGGGTCAGCACTCGCAGCGAGATGACTTTTTTGGAAATAATCGAGGTGTAATCCCCGTTGAAAGCCCCTTGGCGGCCGGCCAGGGCGTCGGTAATGGCGTGGTTCATCTCCGGATTCTCCACCTGTGCAATCGTATTGATTCCCTGCAGGATGTCGGCGGGCACTGCGAGGATGCGCGAAAACGCTTCGTTGAAGTCGATGATGACCCCATGGCGGTCGACCTGGACGATGCCCAGCGGCGACTGGTTGAACAGCAGGCGGTATCGTCGCTCGTTGTCCCTGAGCGCCAGTTCCATCTGCTGGTTGTTCATGGTCATCAGCCCGATCATGAGCAGTATGTCGGCCAGGCCGTAGACGATGACGCTGAACCCGTGAAGGGTTCCGGCGGTCATGAAATCCGTCAGGTGCCCCTCGAGCAGGAGGGTGACCGTCGCGCGGGCGGCGAAAAATGCCGCTGACAGCAGACCGGTCCCCATCACCAGGAGGTTGTTCACGGGGGACGGGGAACGACCGCCGCGGTGCACAGCCCAGGCGATTTGAAGATAGACCAGCATCAGGGCCAGGGAGATGACGACGATCCGGGCGCTGACGTCGGGATGCCGGAAGGTGAAGAGGAAAAACAGAATCACTACGGCGGCGGTGAGCAGGATATCTGGTGCCGGGGACGTGGTGCGGCCCGCGAAACGTAGGATACCGCGGTGAATCAACATGAGGTGGATCAGAAACAGTGTGTTGGCCGCCACCACGGTGAGGATGTCGGGCAACAGATGTCGCAGGCTCAGCAGGATCATGGCGGCGCCGTTCAACACGAACGCCAGGGTCCAGAGGTGGAAGCCGCTGTAGGTTTTTTGCCGGGCTGCGGCGTAGACCATGGCCGCGGCCAAGGTGAGGGCGATGGCGCCAAATACGGTGAACAGGGTCCGGATGTCCAGCGACGATTCCATGGGCGGCCTCTTGATTTCTAATGCCGGGTTCTCGGGAAATCATGGCCCGTGGGTATTATCTCAGATCCGGAGGCCCGTGGCAAAGTGAATTCCGCCCGGGTCGGTCGATACCCCGTCGTTACGGCGGTCCACCGGGTGCCGGTTCCGGCAGGCTTCCGTCCTTGAGAAGGAGTGCGCCCACGGGGCAGACCCGGATGCAGGCCAGGCACTCGGCGCAGGCCGCAGCGGTCTTTTCGGTGATGCCAAAGCTGGTGATGAGGGTCTTAAAACCCCGCCCGGCAAAGGACAGCTGCACGTTCGGGTGGTGCTTCCGGCAGATCCGGATACATTTACCACACAGAATGCACCGGTGAGGCAGGTAGTCGAACTGCGGGTGGGTGGTGTCTGCGGCGCCATTTGCGAGCAGGCCGGGGTGGGGGGCGCTGGTCAGTCCGATGCCCAGAAACCGCGCCGTGTCCTGGAGACCGCAGCGGCGGTTGGCCGCACAGGCGGCGCAGTCGATGTGGTGGGCGGACAGCAGCAAACGGAGTGCGCTTTTTTGGAGCTCCCGGACGCGGGCGGTATTGGTAAAGACTTCCATACCCTCGGTCGCTGTGACGGTGCAGGCGCACAGCGGTCTCACGGCGCCGGCCACTTCAACGAGGCAGAGCCGGCAGGCACCGCCGGGCTCGGGGCTTTCAGGAAGATAGCACAGGTGGGGAACGAAAATGCCGCTGGCAAGGCACACCGACAGCAGGTCGGCACCGGTGGCAGCGGTGACGGCGCGCCCGTCGATGGTGAGCCGGATCATTGCGCGCCCTCCGTGGATTTTTTTTCTTCGGGTCGGGGCACCACCGGCGCCAGAGACGGCGGGGAGACCTTGCGCACCGCGTCGTACTCGGGCGGGCAGGCTACCATGCACTCACCGCATTTGACGCACAGCGTCTGGTCGATGCCTTTTTTTCGGGTGCTGGTGGTGAAGACGGCCTCCACCGGGCAGCATCCCACGCAGGCGTCACAGCCACGGGCGCATTTTTCCAGGTCGATGTAAAACGCCGTGAGCGGGCGGCAGGCCCGGCCCGGGCACCGGCCCTCGTGGACGTGGGCTTCAAATTCTTCACGAAAATAGGTGAGTGCGGTGATGACGGGATTGGGGGCGGTGCGACCCAGGGCGCACAGCGAGCCCTGCCCCACATCTCGGCTCAGGGCCTCCAGCCGGTCCAGATCCTCGGCAATCGCTTCGCCCCGCGTGAGCCGTTCCAGGATGGTGAGCATGTGAAAGGTGCCGATGCGGCAGAACGTGCATTTGCCGCAGGACTCTTTCTGGGTGAAGTCGAGAAAATACCGGGCCATCTCCACCGGGCAGGTATCCTCATCCATGACCACCATGCCGCCCGAGCCCATCATGGCGCCGGCCTCGGTGAGCGAGTCGAAATCGATGGGAGTGTCGAGAAAGGCTTCCGGCAGGCAGCCCCCGGAAGGGCCGCCGATCTGAACGGTCTTGAACCGTTTCTTGTTGGCGATGCCGCCGCAGACATCGAAAATGAGGTGCCTGAGCGTAGTCCCCATGGGGATTTCCACCAGGCCCGGGTGCACCACGCTGCCCACCACTGAAAAGATGGCTGTGCCCGGACTGGTGGCCGTTCCCGTGGCGCGAAACGTCGCACCACCGTCGCGGACGATGCCCGGAACGGCCGCCAGGGTCTTCACGTTGTTGATGACCGTGGGCCGGCGGTGCAGGCCGCAGGCGGCGGGGTAGGGCGGGCGCGGCACCGGCATGCCGCGAAAGCCTTCCATGGAGCGGATCAGCGCCGTCTCCTCGCCGCAGACGAACGCCCCGGAGCCCTGAAACACGTCGATGAAAAGGCTCATGCCGCTGCCCAGGATGTTTTCTCCCAGCAGATTCGATGCCTCGGCCTGGGCGATGGCCCGGGTGACGGTGCTGACCGCCAGGGGATATTCGGCGCGCACGTAAATCGTTGCCCTCTGGGCGCCCACGACCCTGGCGCAGATGGCCAGTCCCTCAATGATCTGGTGCGGGTTGCTCTCGAGCAGGGTGCGGTCCATGTAGGCGCCGGGATCGCCCTCGTCGGCGTTGCAGATGACGATTTTTTCAGCAAACGGCGCTGCCAGGGCCGCCGCCCATTTATCGCCGGTGGGGAACCCGGCGCCGCCGCGGCCGCGCAATCCGGCCGTTCGGATGTTCTCGAGGATGGTTTCGGCCGGCGCGTCGATGGCCGTGGCCAGCGACGCGTAACCGTCCGCGGCCAGGTATTCGTCCAGGCTGCCTGGATCGATGCGGCCGCACAGATCCATGATGACCCGGGTTTCGCCGCTGAACCGCGGGAAGACGGATACCGGGGGGATCAGGTCGTTTTCTTCCATGGCCCCCAGGATGTGCTCCAGGCGGGGGTCGCCCTCTTCTATAAAGAGCTTGGTGAGCATGCGGGCCTTGCCCGCTGTGACCTCGGGGTAGAAAATCGGCGGAAACCCGGATGCCGGATGATCGATGATCACCACCGGCTCGGCATAGCAGTGCCCGTTGCACCCCACGGTGTGAATTCGTGCGGTGAGACCGCGCTCGGCCAGGGCCGCCTCGAAGGCCGCCCTGGTTTCCAGTGCACCGGCGGCGATGCCGCAGGTGGCGGTGCCGATATGGATGGTGGGCACGGCGGACGCGGCCAGGTCCGCCAGGCGTGATTCGGCATCGCGGCGGCGTTCTTCGTAGGCAGTGCCAACGGCACTATGCAGTATCTGCGTCATCTCTTCGATCTTCTCTTTCCGCTTTTTCTTTTTCGATCTGATGGCGCAGCACCAGCCCTTCGGTTTTGCTGGGGGCCATGTGGCCGTGCACCGCGTCGCCCACCAGGGCCACCGGCGCCAGGGCGCAGCATCCCACACAAGCCACCCGCTCCAGGCTGTACTCGCGATCGGCCGTGGTCTCGCCTTCGACGATGCCCAGCCGGCGCTCAAAATTTTCCAGTATGATGTCGCCGCCGCGCACATGGCAGGCGGTGCCCAGGCAGACCTTGATGGGGTGGCGGCCGGGCGGTGTGAATCGAAACTGATTGTAAAAGGTGGCGACGCCGTAGATTTCGCTGATGGGGATGCCCAGGTGGGTGGCGGCCATTTCCATGGCTTCGACGGGCACGAACCGGCAGAGCGCCATGATCATCTGCAGGATCGGGATGAGCTGGGTGCGGTTACGAGCAATGCCGGACAGTCGCTGTCTGACAGCGCCTAAATTGCGGTGGTCGTCTTCCGTCAATGCGTGGGGCAAGGGCAGACCTCCGGAAAACTGCGCTGACGATATGACGATGGCAGATATTTATTTGCCCGTTCACTGCCGGCGTACCCGCGGTGATTGCACTCTCTGATAACAATCGGGCGCCGGTGGTGCTTAGAAACTATTTCAACAATCTCTTTTTTGAGATGGGCGATAGTGTCGTCGTTCACGCCGGGTCCTTTTCGTAGCAGGCCAAAAGCCGCTTGCCCAGTGCGCGCGCGAGTTGCGCATAGAATAACGTCGCAGCTTCCGGCTCCGAGGACAGAAGATCGAGAAAGCCGGCGGCCGGGAATTTGAGCAACAGGGTTGAGGATGTGCTCACGGCGGTGGCGGTGTATGTCGGATTGCCGATGAGGCTGGACCACCCGAAGAGTTCTCCAACACGGCAGCCGTTGTAAACGGTGCCGGAGCCTTCCACGCGCAGCGTCGCACAGCCGTCGATGAGGATAAAAAAATGGTGGGCAGCTTCTCCCTGGGAGAAAATGACGCAGCCCTCGGGCAGACTCAAGCGCTCGGAGAGGGCCATAGCGTTTTTGAGAAACTGGTGCCCCATGCCGAGAAACAAGTCGGACTGGCTAAGATACATGGCCAAAATCTCCTCTCCGTGTCGGGCGCCGGTCTTTACAGCGGGGGGTGTTGCGCTGCGCGCAGGCACCCGGGAGTGTGGATACCCACTTCCGGTGCGGCAACGGGAGAATTGTTAGCCCTTCCGGCGGCAAATGTCAATTTGGCGGGCGGGAACGGGCTGAGGGCGGACGACAGAGGGCAGAAAAAGCTACTGCAACTGCAAGGGCGGTTTATCCACAGATTTCACAGATTAACACAGATTAAAATCAACAGGTGGGCGGCCTGCGGCCGGGAACTGATAGAGGACAGAGGACCCGCCTTCGCTATAAATAGCTACGGCGGGCATGCAGACGACAGAGGACAGAAAAAGCGACTGCAACTGCGAAATCGGACGCGGATGAACGCTGATAAACGCGGATAAAGATTGGCGGCCTGCGGCCGGAAAGCAACGGCAACTGCAAGTCTGGCAAGGATTACGCGGATGAACGGCCTTCGGGCGGGAACGGCCAGATGGCGGAGGGCGGAGGACAGATGACGGATGACAGCAACGGCGAAAACCAGAACCCGACTGCTCGCGCTGAGACGCAGAGGCGCTGAGAAAACCAAAAATTGGCCATTGCACCGAAGCGCCCATCGCGGCATTTCATATGGGCACAGTGGGACCCTAAATCGTGTAGGGTGCGGGGTTTATCCCCGCCCGTGCACGGTGAACAAGAACGGTTGGGGGCATCTTGGCCGATTGCGAGAGATAATATGTTTTTCCGTTGTTTCGTCCGCTGATGGTTGTTCACTGAGCACTGGCTATGGTTCCATCAGCCGGTGGGGCAGGCTTTCCATACGGCCGGCCGGGGTGATGCGGATGTAGTCCAGCTTGCGCTGGAGTTCGCGGATGGTGGAGGCGCCGCCATAGGTGAGCCCTGACCGGAGGCCGCCGACGATGTCGGCCAGTATGCGATCTTCAGTCTGTCTGAACGGGACGTAAGTGGCCACGCCTTCCGCGGTCTTCCATTCGGCCATGCCGCCGTGAAAGTCGTCCTGGGCCTCGCTGCTGGCCATGCCCCGGTAGCATTTCACGCCTTCCTCCTGGCCATCGGCGGTTTTTCGGGTAATGACTTCGCCCGGCGTCGGAGTGGTGCCGGCCAGCATGCTGCCCACCATGACGAAGTCGGCACCGAAGGCCAGCGCCTTGACGATGTCGCCGGGGCTTCGGATGCCGCCGTCGGCCACCAGGGAGCGGTCCACACGGGAGCACTGCCTGATGGCGGTCAGGTTGGGCACGCCAAAGCCGGTCTTGATGCGGGTGGTACAGACCGAGCCGCCGCCGATGCCCACCTTGACGATGTCGGCGCTGCAGGAAGCCAGGTAGTCGGCACCGGCATAGGTGGCCACGTTGCCGGCCATGATACAGCTCTCTTTGCCTAGCATGTCTCGGATGGTTTTAAGGGTCCGGCCCACGTAACGGGCATGGGCATGGGCCACGTCGACACAAAACAGGTTCGCTCCGGCACCGCGCAGCGCCTCGGCCCGGGTGAGCTCTTCGTGGGTGGTGCCGATGGAGACGAAGGTCTGGTGCGTGCAGCGCTTGAACATGGCCACGTTGTCTTCGATGCTGCAAAAGCGGTGAAGCACGCCGATTCCGCCTTTGGTGCCCATGAAATCGGCCATGCGGGCACCGGTGACGGTATCCATGTTGGCGCTCATGAGCGGCAGCGCGAGTGTCAGCTTACCGGACTTGTCGGTGACGGAGATATCGACAATGCGTCTGGATTCCCAGTGGTTGTAGGACGGTACCAGGAGGACGTCATCGTAAGTAATGGCTTCTGACATGCGGTTTTCCCTTTCTCCGGAGAGTATCATGGCTGGCTGCAAAGCGCCGACGCGGAGGGTATTATATACTGGATCGCCTTGGGTGCAAGGGGCAACCATGATCCCGGTCAGGAGGTTTCAAATGGGATCGCGGCCGCAGCGCTGCGTGCGAACCTCGAAGTGCACGAAGAAAACCTAATAAGCAAGCCCGAAAAGCGATTCTCGCGCAGAGGCGCAAAGACGCAGAGAACTGCAGTTTTAGGTGTCACGCGGCGCGCCCCCCGTCCGCGGTTAATGTGCGTGTGCCCCGGCTGTTTTGAGTTCCGGACTAAAGAGCTCCCCGGCCCGTTGCAGCCTCATCAAATGGTCGGCGATGACCAGGGCGCCTTCTTCGACCCGGGCGACGCAGTGCGTGTGACCGTCGCCGGCCATGTAGACGGCGGCCTGCCGCGCCACGGAGGCCGGCCAGCCGGAGTCTTCGGGCAAGGAGATGGCAGGGATCATTGGCGGCCTCCTTTTTGTTCGCCGGCAGCCGATATGGGCTTGACGGCCTCAACGGTTGCCGAGGCCACCAGGCCGGCGAGTTTTTCGTAGCCGGGCATCTGCGAGAGTACGCGTCGGCTTTCAGCCTCCCGCGGCGCGATGCGGACGTCCTCGAAACCCGCCACGGCCAGTGCCCCGGTGAGCTCATCCACCGTGGCCGCCCCGCCGATACAGGCGGCGACCTGGTCCATGTCGCCACTGATGGCCTCCGGCAGTTCGCTCAAGGCCACCATGTCGCTCATGGCCAGTCGCCCGCCGGGTTTGAGTACCCGGAACGCATCCTTGAAAACGGCCGACTTGTCCGGTGACAGATTGACCACGCAGTTGGAGATGATCACATCGATGGTAGCGTCTGCCACCGGCAGATGCTCGATTTCTCCCAGACGGAAGCTGACGGTGGGGGCGCCTGCGGACGCGGCGTTTTTTCGGGCGCGGGTGATCATGTCGGGGGTCATGTCCACGCCGATGACCGACCCGGCGGGCCCCACTGCCCGGGCCGCCAGGAAGCAGTCGAACCCGCCCCCGCTGCCCAGATCCAGCACGGCTTCGCCGGGGCGCAGCGCCGCGATGGCGCCGGGATTGCCGCAACCCAGCCCCAGATTGGCGCCGTCGACCCCGATCGCGGTATCCTCGGCCGTGTACCCCACGGCCCGGGCATAGGCATTGGCATCCTGGATCAGCGAGGTTCCGGCACCGCAGCCGCAGCCGCAGGCGGCTGCGCTGGCCTTGGCGGTGGAAGTGCGGGCGATATCACCGTAGACGTTACGGACATTGGCGCGGATGGCATCGGCACTAATGGGTGTTCTCATGGCGTTCTCCTTTTCGGGTTGTGTGGCTGGGGTGGTTGTCGCTGGTCTGCGGTCGGCGGCATGAAAGATGTCGGCCATGGTTTTGAATCGGTGACTGTCGAATCGGCAGTCGACGGTGTCTGCATCCACGCTCACGTGGACCAGTCCGGCCTTTTTTAGAATTGCGAGGTGATCGGTGACGGTCTTCAGTCCAAGCCCGGTGCCCGCTGCCGCGTCTGCGACCCAGGCAAGGGCCTGATCCGGGGTCATGCGGATGGCAGCGCCGCGGCAGCAGGCCATGAGGCGCAGATAGACCGACAAGCGGTCGGGATCGCTGAGGGTATCGAAGAGGGCGGCGGTTTCATCCGGTAGGGGTGCTGGCATAAAGCCTCCTTGTTTTAGTGTTCGACATGTTTCGAACAATAAGGGTAAAAAAAAGCGTTTCCGATTCACTTCAGGGCAAAAAATCGATGGAGCATGGCGATTTTTTCAGGATCCACCCAGCACTCGATTTTCTGGCCGTCGCGCCGGGTGCGTATCAGACCCACCCGCCGCAATTCCTTGATGTGGTGGGAGACCGTGGATTTAACGATGTCCAGGGACTCGCCGAGTTCACCGATGTAGGCACTGCCCTGGTCTTCGAGAACCCCGATGGTTCCCGGAGTGCAGCAGGTGGCAAGTTGATGGAAAATCTGCAGCCGGTTGGGGTTTGACAGCGCCTTGAAAATGTCGGCGAGGTCTTCGATATTAGCGATCTCATTGTTCGACATGTTTCGAACAATAAGATAACCTCACAGACCTGTCAAGGGATATTTGCGTGGTGGGGGATAGGGCACGGTGCGCGGTGAACGGGTAAAGATCGATTCTCGAATTCCGAATTGCGCCTATACGGCTTAAAAGAGACAGGGATTGAGGGATTAGAAAAACAACAATTTCAGATTTTTTTCGCGCAGCGGCCCATATCCTGTTGATCCAGTAAATCCTGTCAATTATCGCAGTTGCCCTTCGGCCGCCTTGTCCGCCGTAGCCTTGGCGAAGGTGGAAGGCCGCCACTTCACCGGTGTCATCTGCGGTCAATTCACCCGCAGACAACCCTTATGTGTCCTGAAGGATGGCGCGGCGCTGCTCCTCCTTGATGAGGGCCGCCGGCAGGGGCTCGGCGAGGCTGATGCCCACCTCGCCGTTTTGCTGCCACTGGACGTCGGCGTCAATGTCGATGGCGCCGCCGCCGAGAAGGGAGATCCGTGCCTGGAAGGATTGTGCCAGGGGCAGGCGGGAGGGGTTGTGAAAACGAATACCGCTTTCACTGATGTCGATGATCTCAAAGCGCGCGTCCGCCGTCAGCAGCGCGGGGCGCCGACCCGGGCCGTAGGCCAGGCGGATATAGGTGCGCCGGTTGGTGCTGGATTCAAAGGCGGCGGTCATAAATGGACACCCGGATTCACAGACATCGTCCTTGCCTTAGAAACCCGGCGCTGCGCGCAGAGTTTCAGGAGAAAAACATGGTCCCTTAAGGCGGTTTCACGTCCGTTCAGTCTCACTAAGGACGCTGGGCGTTTTCGAGCAGGTCGTCCAGGTCTTTTGTCGACATGGACTGCCATGGTTCAGTAGGCTTAAACTGCATCATGGAGCGCACCCCCGGGGTAAAGACTTTGCCGGCGGTCAGCTCCGGTGCCGGAAGCCGGTAAATGAGGTCTTCCCCCAGCTCGAGGATGAGATCGAGACTGCCGTGGTTTTCCAGCAGCGCGACCATCTTGTAGTTCTCAACCCGCCCGGAGCCCTTCAACTGGCGCATGCCGGTGCTATCTGCGTAGATATCGATGACCGCACGATCGACGGGCTCAATGCCGTTGTCGGGTGAAACGAGAAAGGCGCGTACTACCAAATATTCGCCTTCGCGAAAGGGGATCCACTGCTTCACGACGGAGCCTCCCCTTTCAAGGTTCCCAGTGTATTCACATCGCAGATGTCAAACTGTTTACCGCAGCCGCCGCAGACCATCTCGCAGGCGTTCGGGGTGCGGCTGCGTCGTTTTTTCAAAGGATACCGGCATTCCGGGCATTTCAGGGCATCGGTCTCCGTGTCGTGTGCGTCGTGTGTGTTCATGAGTTACTCCAGGGCAATTGAAAAGATGCCATCTGTGGATGGACACTCTAACCACATATCAGAACGCGGACCTTGTGCAACGCTTTTTTAGGCATTAGGCTGTGCCATTGTTCTATCGAAGGTCCGGGCTGAACGAAAGGGTGGTCACGTGGGGGCATTCCGTCAAGAGATACGCATGATTATTGACCACCTCTATGCGCAGGGAACGCGTCGGTATCTCATGCCGGCGCCGACTGGAAACGCCCTGGTGCGCAGTGTGGTGGCGTTTTTGCTGCGCCCGTCAGCCAGCGGCGGCGCGGAGCTCGTGCTGACCCGCCGCTCAGACCGGGTGCGCCAGCCCGGTGATCTGTGCTGCCCGGGGGGCGGTGCAGAACCGCGCATGGATGCGGCGATCGCGCGATTGTTGCGGCTTCCCGGTACCCCCCTCACCCGGTGGCCGCTCTGGGGCCGCTGGCGCAAGGACACCGGCTCAGACGGCCATGAACTGGCCGCGCTCATGGCCACCGCCCTGCGGGAGAGCTTCGAAGAAATCCGCCTGCTGCCTTTCGGGGTGCGCTTTCTGGGGGTGTTGCCGGCCCAGGAGCTCGTGCTCTTCAAGCGGGCCATCATACCGGTGGTCTACTGGGTGCCGCGGCAGCGGCGGTTCAGGCCTAACTGGGAAGTGGACGCCATGGTATCGATTCCCATCGCGCAATTGCTGTCTCCCGGCGGCTATATCTGTTACCGGCTGCGGTTTACGGACGGGGTGAGACATCCCATTACAGGCACGGCGATCAAGGATTTTCATGGCTTCAGGGTGGAAGGCGGCCCGGATGGCACGGTTGTGCTCTGGGGGGCCACACTCAGAATGGCGTTGGATTATCTGAGGATCGTTCATAACTTTGTGCCTCCGGCGCTGGGGCAGCTGCCCGTGGTGGCCCGCGCCATCGGAAGCGATTACCTCACGGGCAATGGGCGTTGATGGGGAGACGCCGAATTGAGGGATTTAGGGATTGGCGGCCTGCGGCCGAAGGGCAACGGCAAAAATTTGGCACGGATTACACGGATTGCACGGTGAAGCGCGGCCTGCGGCCGGAGGGCAACGACAACGGCTAAAACCAAGACCGCTTCTCGCGCTGAGACGCAGGGGCGCGGGGAAACCCTTTAGAGGTATTTTTCTCAGCGTCTTTGCGCCTCCGCGCGAGACCAGGGTGTTTGCCGTTGGTTGTTAGCTCTGAATCGGATGTGTCATGATTCGGACAGAAGGGATTTTCTTCAGTTTTCGGATGTTAATCTATTAGGACAAAGACAATGACCAAAACGGCGTTCGTAACCGGCGGCACCGGTTTTCTGGGCCGCAACCTTATCGAGCAACTCGTCAAGCAGCGGTGGTCGGTAGTGGCTATCAACCGTTCCGAGCCGCCACCGCCCCATCTGAGTCATGATGCCATCACCACGGTACCGGCCGATGTGCTTGACGCCGGGGCGATGGTCGACGCCATGCCCGAGGCCGTGGACGCCGTCTTTCACGTGGCCGGCAACACATCCACCTGGTCACGGCACAACGACATTCAGTACCGGGTCAACGTGGAAGGCACCCGCAATGTGGTGGCGGCCGCCCAGCGGCGAGGGGCGCGGCGATTTATCCACACCTCCACCTGGAACGTCTACGGCTTCTGGCAGCCGGTCATTTCAGAGGAAAGTCCCCAGATGGGGATCAGCTCGCCGGTGAACTATGACCGCACAAAGGCTCAGGCCGAGAAAGAAGTGCGCGCGGCCGTGGACCGAGGCCTGGATGCGGTAATCATCAACCCTTCTCACATTATCGGCCGCTACGATCCGGCCAACTGGTCCCGGATGGTGCGCATGGTGGCTGAAAACCGGCTGCCGGGAGTGCCCCCGGGCGCCGGGAGTTTTTGTCATGCCGAGCAGGTGGCTCTGGCGCACATCGCCGCGGTGGACCGGGGTCGGACCGGGAAAAACTACCTGCTGGGCGGCACCGACGCCACGTTTCTCGAAGTGGTGGCCGCCATCGGAAAGATCACCGGGAAAAAGGTTCCCTCGCGCCCGCTGCCGGCCATGGCCGTCAAGCTCGTAGGGCGCTGGCAGGCCATGGTGGCCGCGGTGAGCGGTCGGCCGCCGGAGATCAGCCCCGAAGGGGCCATGCTGGTCAGCGCCGCGCCGCACATTGTCTCCGAGCGGGCCCAGCGGGAGCTGGGCTATCGCCCCGTGCCGCTGGAGACCATGCTCCAGGACTGCTGGCAGTGGCTGCTTTCTGAAGGTTTAGTGAAACTGTGAGCTTGCGCCAAAAGCCATTTCTGGTTATGCACCAAACTTGAATATATGGGTGAAAGGCGTTTGGAGCCACCAATTTTGATGAAACCGTAAAAATTGGTTTTGAACCGCAGAGACCACAGAGATCGCAGAGAATATGCTGAATGATTTGCAAGTTATCTCTGCGCTCTCTGCGTCCTCTGTGGTGATTTCAGACTTTTTACGAGAGTATCAATCTTGTATTCACCATCAACCCAACAGACCAAGGAGGGGCAATGGGCGATTGTATCTTCTGCAAGATCGTTAAAGGGGATATCCCCTGCACCAAAGTATACGAAACCGACCGCGTGCTGGCCTTTGCCGACATCAACCCCATCGCCGACGGGCACACCCTCGTGATTCCAAAGGCGCATGCCGAAAACATCTGGGAGATCTCTCCGGAGGATCTTGCCGCCATCCACTTGGCGGCGCAAAAAGTGGCCGGCGGAATCAGAGAGGCGCTCAAACCCAACGGCGTGGCCGCCCTCCAGCTCAACGGCAGCGGGGTCGGCCAGGTGGTGATGCACTACCACCTGCATCTGGTGCCCCGCCCCGAAGGCGCAAAGCCGCTGCCTATCAGCCATTGGGACCTGGCACCCGGGGACATGTCAAAAATTCAGGACATCGCCGGGCGGATTGCCGCCATGATCGGATGATTGTGACTGTTCGGGGGTAATGATCGGTGTCCGCTGGAGGAAAATCGACAGGTGCGCCGTTGAAGGCGGCGTCGGCGATGATGACGCCCCGGCGTGATGAGCGCCTCTACCGGCTGGTGCGTCTTGCGGCCAGGATGGTGCTGGCGCCGGGATTTCGGCTCGAGGTGAGCGGCACCGAGAAGATCCCCACTGACAGCGCCTACGTACTGCTGCCCAAGCATCAACGCTGGCAGGATATTCCGCTTTTGGGGATGTGTGTGCCGAAACCGCTTTACTTTGTGGCCAAGCATGGGCTGTTTGCGCCCGTCGCCGCCGGTTGGTTTTTCAAGCGGCTGGGCGGTATTCCACTTAACCGGGAGCGGCCCCTTGAGAGCCGGCGATACCTCAGCCGGGTGGTGCGGGTGCTGGAGCGCGCCGAGGGGCTCGTGGTCTTTCCCGAAGGCACTTACTGTCCCGGTGCCGTGGGACCTCCAAAGACCGGTGTGGTGCGCTTCGTGTTAAACCGGCTCGCGCTGCCGTTCATCCCCGTGGGGATTCACTACTATCCCAACGGATTGCGCACGCGGGCGGCCGTCCGGTTCGGGGACCCGCTGCTGGCGGAGCCCTCCGAGTCGGGTGCTGCCTTTGTCGCGCGGATCATGGGGCATATCGCCCGTTTGTCGGATATGGAAGAAAACGGCGCCTCGAGTTATGAACCGCGGGCTGGCGCCAACCAGGAGAGAAACGATGAGTGAGATGATCGAAAACCCGGAAGACTACTTTCGCCAGTTCGTTCCCGAGCGGCGGCAGGTGTTCACATTGATGGAGGAAGAGGCCGCAAAGGAAGATATCCCCATCGTGGGACCGGTAGTGGGAGAGCTGCTCTACATTCTCGTTCGGGCGATCAAGGCCCGCCGGGTGCTGGAGCTGGGAACGGCCACCGGGTATTCGGCGCTGTACATGGGCTTCGCCCTGGATGTGGACGGCCGGTTGACGAGTCTGGAATCGGATCCGGCACTGGCCGACCGGGCGCGGGAGCGCATCCGGCAAGCGGGTCTTGAGGAAAGGGTGGAAGTGATCACCGGAGACGCCGTGGCCATCATGTCGAACATGAAGGAAAATTTCGATTTTCTTTTCCTGGACATCGAAAAGGCAGACTATCTCAAGGTGCTGCCCCAGTGCCGGCGGGTACTGCGCTCCGGGGGCGTCATGGTCGCAGACAACACGGGTTTTGCCGACGCCGACCGATTCAATCGCGGCATCTACATCGATCCGGGCTGGAAAGTGGTCAATCTCTTTTCTTTCCTGCCCGGGCATTCCCCGGAGCGCGACGGACTGTGTATCGCGCTGCGAAGATAGACACTGAAAAAAGCCAGACGGCAGACGGCAGAAAAAGGCAAAAGACATTGAACCGCGAAGGGCGCGAAGGACGCAAAGTGTTGTCCGAATCGGGTCGCCGGGAAAAAAGCCTCCCGGCTCACGATTCGAACAAAGTGTGCCATGCCCTTCGGGCATGTTAAACACCCAGTGCCTCAGTGATGTTGCTTCTATGCGCAACCATCCGCAATTAATCCGCCCTTGCCGTTGCTGTTCGGCCGCAGGCCGCCCATCTGCGTTATCTGTGTCGCTTTTTAAGCCGTGTAGGCGCAATCTGCGGTTAATTCTCTTTCGCTGTCCGGCCGCAGGCCGCCCACCTATTGGTTTTAATCTGTGAAAATCTGTGTAATCTGTGGATAAACCGCCTTTCGCAGTTGCCGTTAAGCCGTGTTTTACATCAGGGCGCCGATCTGCTAATTCCCACCAATCGCCCGGCTGCGGGCACCACAGAACCCAACATAAAGGACACATGACACGATGCAAGGCCCGACACCCGGCTCCCATGCCGGCCAGATCCTCTCGGACACCGACACCTTCACCTTCGCCTGCCACCCCGGCGTGCCCTGCTACACCCGGTGCTGCCGGGGCGCTGACATGTACCTCTATCCCTACGATGTGATCCGGCTGAAAAACCGCCTGGGAATGGATTCGGACGCCTTTTTAGAGCGGCACACCGAAACGGCGCTCAGGGACAACCCGTATTTTCCCAGTGTCATGCTCAAGATGACCGACGCCGATGATGCGGCCTGCCCCTTTCTCACCGCCGCCGGTTGCACGGTCTACGAGGACCGGCCGTTTTCGTGCCGCGCCTACCCCATCGAGCGGGGCGTGGGACGCAGCGGCGCCGAGGGCCGGAAAATAGACTTTTATTCCATCGCCCGCCATGACCACTGCAAGGGGCACCGGGAAAAACAGGTCTGGACCGTGGGCGCGTGGCTGGCAGACCAGGGCGTTGCCGATTACAACGCGGCCAACGATTTGTGGGTGGATGTGGACAGTCTCTTTCGCAAGAACCCCTGGGGCGAAAAGGGCCTGGCCAGTCCGGCGTTCGGCATGGCCTTCATGGCCTGCTTCAACAGCGACCGGTTCCGCCGCTTTGTCTTCGAGAGCACGTTTTTGTCCCGTTTTGAGGTCGCCCCCGAGCGTCTGGACCAGATGAAAACCGATGATGCGGCGCTGATGCGCTTTGGCTTCGACTGGGTGCGGTTTCTGCTGACCGGTGCCGGAACGCTGACGCCGAAGGCTTAAAAAGCTTTCGATACCAACGTTGACAGTCCAGTAAAAAGTCTGAAATCACCACAGAGGACGCAGAGAGCGCAGAGATAACTTAATAATTATTCAGTATGTTCTCTGCGCTCTCTGCGGTCTCTGTGGTTCAAAATCACTTTTTACGGAGCTATTAAACTTGAAAGCATGATACCGGATATACCATGGACTTCTTTAACCCGTTGGGAAACTGAGATCTGATGTTTCACTTATTGGTTGATCGCCGCCGGAAAAAGCTTGTGGAAGTGCCATTTCCCTCTTTGTGGGAGGACATCATCCGCCGGAACGTGGCCCATTACTGCATGCTGGAAGATGCAGAGCGTGCGCAACTGCGGGCCCTGATCCAGGTGTTTGTCGCCGAGAAAAACTGGGAAGGCGCCGGCGGACTTGAAATCACCGATGAGATCCGCGTCACGATCTCGGCGCAGGCCTGCCTGCTCCTTCTGGGGCTGCCCCACAACTACTACCGAAATGTGCAATCCATAATTGTCTATCCCTCTACTGTTGTTCCGCCGCAGCAAAAGGCGGGTTTTTTTGACAACCGAATCGCACCGGTGGCGCAGGCGCATCCCATCATCGGGCAGGCCTTTCAGCAGGGGCCGGTCATCATTATCTGGGATGCCGCCCTGCGTGGCGGACGCCACCCTGAATTGGGCCACAACGTGATTTACCACGAGTTCGCCCACAAACTGGACATGCTCGATGGCGCGGCCGACGGCACGCCACCGCTGCGCGACAGGGCTGAATACCGTGACTGGGTCGCGACCTGCTCGCGGGAGTACCTGCGCTTAAAAAATGATACCCACAAAGGCAGAAAATCATTTCTCAATGCCTACGGTGCGACCAACGAAGCGGAGTTTTTCGCCGTTGCCACCGAGCAATTCTTCGATCAGCCGCGGTTAATGCTTGAGCATGCACCGGATATTTACCGGGTTCTGAAGGAATACTACCGTCAGGACCCCTCCGAACGCGTGAATCGAAACAGCTGCACCCCTCCCAGTCATGCCGGACTTGAACCGTCATCCAGCGCTTCCGATTGAAATCCGGATTTCGATAGGCCCAGATTTCAGTATGAGGCCAGGCAGGCACCAGTGCTGCCGCCGGCAGCTGAAAGCGATTCTTGCCTTTTCAGACCAGTCCGCGGTCGACGACCGATTTTCCAAAGTAGGTGCGAGTGAGGCTGTTCCCCCCCCTCCTCAGATCGTCCTGAAGGCCAAAACCATGCCCTGATTTTTGTGCACGATGCACAGGAAACAGGGCATGCTCTAAAATCCGTTTACTGAAAAAGCCTTGAAATTCAGTTATGTTACATTGGCATGGGCCTTGCTCTATTTTAAAGTGCATTCCGTTGATTTTCTAACAACCACAGAAAAATACGAATTCAGCAAGGAGGGTCGCGATCATGGAGGATTTTAGAAAATATTTAATGGACAAACGGATCACGACACCAAAGCAAGTGGAATTTTATGTCCATTGGGTGGTCAGTTTGTTCAATCACTGCGGCAAGCACCCCGGAGACGCCATTGACGCTTCAGACATCGAGCTATTTTTAAAGAATGCTTCCCGGAAACGAGAATCATGGCAGATAGACCAAGCCAGGCACGCCATTGAGATTTTCACCTTCTGGAAAGGCCAAACTGCAGGCGGACGTTTCAAGGGATCGATAAATGCCAGAACTCAATGGAAAATTGCAATTGATACTATGCGCAAGTTGATGCGCTTGAAGCACCTGGCGCTGAAGACGGAGAAAACCTACTTAGGTTGGGTGCGCCGGTTTTACCGATTTGTAAATGGCAAGGCACCAGGTGACTTAACAGGTACTGATGTCAAAAACTATATGACCTATCAGGCAGTAGAAAAAAATGTGTCGGTTTCCACGCAGAACCAAGCTTTCAATGCATTATTGTTCCTGTATCGGAATGTTCTCGAGGAAACCATAGAGGACATTCGCGATGCCGTCCGTGCAAAACGGAAACGCAGACTGCCCACAGTATTGACCCAAAAAGAGGTGTCACGTCTTCTGGCGGAGTTAAGCGGTGTGCACAAGTTAATGGTACAAATCGCATACGGTGGCGGCCTAAGGTTGAAAGAGTGTCTAAATTTGCGAGTGAAGGATCTGGATTTTGAGCGCTTCACAATAGTGATCCGTAGTGGAAAAGGCGATGAGGACCGAGAGACGATGCTACCGGAAACAGTCGTACCAAAAATCCAGGCGCACTTACAGATAATTAAAAGCCTATACGAAAAAGATCGAGAACATGGTATAGCAGGTGTTGAGATGCCGGGTGCCCTGTCACGGAAACTACCCAATGCAGGAACGGAATGGGGTTGGTTCTGGGTATTTCCATCCGCAAAGCTTTCGGAGGACCCCCGATCCGGTGTGATCCGACGCCACCACCTGCATGAGAGTGTCCTTTACAGGCATGTCAGAAAGGCAGCATTCTCGGCGAAAATCACGAAACGCGTCACGGTTCACACTTTCAGGCACAGCTTTGCCACTCATCTAGTGGAAAAAGGGGTAGACATCCGCACCGTGCAGGAGTTGTTGGGGCACAAGCGCCTTGAAACAACCATGATTTATACACACGTAGCAAGAACGCACAGGCTCGGAGTCAAAAGTCCTTTAGATGACAAGGATAAGTAAAGAGATAACGGCCTTTGTCAAATAGCTTGCAGCTAGGATAATGCGGCTAATACCCGGCAAATCTTGCTTAGTTTTAAAATACACATTTTATAGATTGCCCATAACACGCTGATATGAAGGCTTATCCGGACCAAGTGGAACCATCTGGAAATTAGGAAAGTTTTTGCGGATGACAGGTTCAAAATCAGTTTTCCGCAAAAACACGCTAGCGAATCATTATAAAGTTAGAAAGAGAAATTGATATCCTAATTATGACGCATATTTACCCAATAGTAACATTTGTCATAATTTATTATATTTTTATGTGCATTTTATTGCTTGGATCACAACGGCAATTTGAAGCGTTTAGCCGCCAGAACATAATGAATTTGTTCAAATTCAATTTCATGGGTCACGATAAACATCTTGTATATTTCTCGATTGTGATTTCAATTATTTTCGCAACCTTACTTACAGTGTCAGTGTATTAATGCATGTGATTGAATTAGTATTTGCGGAGAGCTCTTTCTAACAAATCGCCGTTGGGGACGCAAAAACCCGCGCCCCAAGGCTCAAGCGTTATACGTATAAATGAAAAATACTATTACTATCTTTACCAACCATAACGGACGGATCGAAATTAATACTGAATCATGGTCAGAATACATGAAAATGAGTCTGTTGCTGAGTTTCAGATATGGATTCTTAAGATTTGGTA